>JAEXZS010000019.1 GCA_023451375.1 Pseudomonadota bacterium | reverse complement strand
ACGGGTGGTATCGGTCCACATCACTGATCTCCAGAAGTTCTTCGCAAAACTCCTGAATCAGCCCTGGATTTGGCCGTCAAGCTAACTCGCTGATATCACCCAACTTAGTTTCGGGTCAGGCTCTAAGCTACCCCGAAATAGCGGCGCGCTTGGGCATCTCGGTCAAGACGGTCGAATCTCGGATGTCAAAGGCGCTGGCGCACTGCGTGGCCTTGCTGCGCGACTGAGGCGACAGGATATGGCGAGTACGCCCGATCAGGCGCGACGGGAGAAGGAGGCGGCGGACTGGTTCGCGCGCCTCAACACCCAGACGATCCCGCTTTCCGACTTGGATAGGTTCAAAGCTTGGCGCGCTGACCCGGACTGTAAGGCTGCTTACGAGGCGGTTGAATCTGTCTGGCGCAAGACCGCGACACTGCAGTGGGATCCCGACGTGCGCGCCCAGCTGGCCGAAATCCCAGATCGAAGCAAAAAGTCGCCGCGGCCCGCCGCAGTCGCCCGTTGGGCTGCGGGCGCGACCGCCCTGGTGCTGCTCGGGGCTATCGCGACCGGCGTGGTTCTTACGAGGCCTGATATTTACGCCACCGGAGTTGGGGAAAACCGTCTGGTCCGCCTCGCCGATGGATCCACGGTGCGCCTCGACACCGATAGCCGAGTGGAGGTGAGGATGGGCCGTGCACGACGCGACCTCGTGCTCTCTGGCGGACAGGCGGAGTTCGCCGTGGCGCATGACGTCTCCCGGCCTTTCGTCGTGCACGCGGGCACGCAATCCATAACGGCGCTGGGAACCCGCTTTGTGGTTCGGACTGACGGCGAGGGCTCCGTCGTCACCTTGGTTGAGGGTCGGGTCAGGGTGGACGATGACGAGACCGATCGTTCCTGGCGACTCTCACCTGGAGAGCAGTTGGCGGATCGGCGAGGAAGTCGAGCAGCAGAGCCAGCTGTGGTGGACCTCCAGGCCGAGACAAGCTGGACGAACGGCCGTCTCCTGTTTGAGGCGACGCCGCTCGCCGAGGCGATTGCTGAGATCAACCGATACGCGGTCCAGCCGATCGTGCTGGAGGCGGACGCCTATCGCGGACGTCCCCTAAGCGGAGCCTTTGAGACAGGAGACCCCGCGGCCTTTGCAGAGGCCGTCGCCAGAATCTATGGGCTTCGCCTCGTCGAGCGTGACGACAAGGCCCTGGCGCTCCGCTCGCCCTGATCGCAAAATAATCGTGACCACCCTTCAGGGTGCAGAGCACTGCCAGTCGTCTCCTTGGCATGGACGCATTCTGCGTCCGACGTTGAGGGGGAAATGAGCATGATGCGTTCACTGTTGGCGGCGGCGCCGTCGGTCATGGTTCTGGCGACCGGGGCTGGGGCTGCGGAATCCGCAGTTAAGATGTTCGCGCTTCCGGCCGGGCCGCTGCCGGTCAGCCTTCGGTTGCTCGCGCAGCAGTCGGGCGAGCGGATCCTGTACGACGCCGGTCTGGTGAACGGGATTTCGGCTCCGGCGGTTGAGGGCCAGATGTCTGTCGAGGCTGCGCTCTCACGCCTCCTTGACGGCTCAGGACTCGTGGCGGAGCGAACCGCGCGGGACGTCCTGATCCTGAGGCGGCCCGCCACGGTGCTGAGCCAGCTTGACGACGTCATCGTAACCGGGACGCTCCTCCGCGGCGCTGGCGACGGGCCATCCCCCGTTGTGGTGGTGACAAGAGAGGCGATCGATCAGAGAGGCTTCGCCAGTGTCGCGGAGGCCTTGGCGGCCCTGCCTCAGAACTTCGCCGGAACCGCGAACGAAGCGACGCTGCCAAGCGGCACGGATCTCAGCGGTGTGAACGCAAGCTATGCCTCCGGACTGAACCTCCGGGGGCTTGGCAGCGACGCGACCCTTGTGCTGGTCAACGGACGACGCCTGGCTGGCTCGGGCGCGAAGGCTGACTTCGCTGACATCTCCACCATACCCACAGCCGCCGTGGAGCGGGTGGAGGTGCTCCTCGACGGCGCCTCTGCCATTTACGGCTCAGACGCCGTCGGCGGCGTGGTCAACATCATCCTGAAAACCGACTTCGAGGGCGCTGAAACCCGACTGCGGGTCGGCGGCGTCGCCGACGGGCCCGCGGGCGAGTACGGGTTCGGTCAAACCCTGGGAGGCCGTTGGTCGTCAGGAAGCGGCCTGATCAGCTATGAGTATCTCGATCGCGAAGCACTGCCCGCCTCGGAACGCCCGCGGGCAGGGAACGCAGATCTCAGACCCTTCGGCGGGACCGACCGGCGGACCTACTACAGCTCGCCCGGCACTATCGTCGGCTACGATCCCGCCCTGGGCGCCTACGCGCCCCTGTTCGCCATTCCGCAGACGGAGGGGCCGCTCGCACCGGGCGATTTTCGGCCTGGCGAGGCCAATCTGGAGAACCATCTCGCCGGCACGAACGTTCTCGGCCGCCAAACCCGTCACAGCCTGTTCGCCGCTGCGAACCAGACCTTCGGCGGGGTGACTGTCAGCGGCGACCTTCGGTACGGGCGCCGAGACTTCGACACCCGAAGCGGCGCGGCGACCGCCATCCTCACCGTAGACAGCCGCAACCCCTACTTCGTGTCGCCAATCGGCGCCGCGCAGCATGAGATCGCCTACTCGTTCCGCAACGATATCGGCAACACGCGAAGCTCCGGGCGGGTTGAGGCCATAGGCGCTTCGCTCGGGGCTGAGGCGGAGATCGGTCAGGGGTGGCGCGCCAGCGGCTATCTCGCCTACGCCAGCGACGCTTCGGAGAACCATACCTCCAATCAGATCAACTCGCTCTTTCTCAGCGAGGCGCTCGGTCGCAGCGCCGACGATCCGCAAACGGCTTACAGCGCCGCCGCGGACGGCTACTTCAATCCGTTCGGCTCCGGCGACAATCCGCAGAGCGTCACTGGTATCATCGGCTCGGGTCGTACCCGCGTTGACCTCGAGGCGGAGGTCGCCACAGCCAATCTGCAGTTGGACGGAGACCTGATCCTTCTGCCTGCGGGCCCTCTTCGGCTCGCGACAGGCGTGGCCGCCCGCCGGGAATCCCAAGGTCAGGGCGGCGAGATCTTCACCTACTCCAGTTCGCCCTTGCCCCGCGCTTCGCGATCCAGCGAGCGCGATGTAGCCGCAGCCTTCCTGGAGATGCGCGCGCCCGTCTTCGGCGCCGCGTTCCGCCGTCCAGGTTTCGAACGGCTGGAAGTGTCCTTCGCGGTCAGGCTCGAAGACTATGACGACATAGGCTCCACCACCAATCCCAAGATCGGGCTCCTCTGGTCGCCTGCACCGGATCTGCTCGCCCGCGTCAGCTATGGAACGTCATTCCGGGCGCCCGCCCTGGTGGAGCTTACAGAGGGTGCGATCAACGCCCCGACCGTGTTGCCGGATGGGGCCGGCCAAACCGTGACCATGATTCAGTACGGCGGCAACCCCGACCTTCGTCCGGAAGAGGCCGTCTCCTGGACCGCGGGTCTGGAGTACCGGCCGGCCCGTCTGCCTGGTCTGCGGCTGGCGGCGGACTGGTTTCGGGTCAGCTACGACGGAAGGATCGGCAGACCTGCGCTCGACAGTGTCTTCAACGCCCTCAATGATCCGACGCTGTCCGCATTCGTTCAACGCGTTGCGCCGGGGCAAAACGGCGACGATCGAGCCCTGATTGAGGGGCTGGTCAACGACCCCATCACCCTGGACGGCGGCCTGTTCCCGGTCGAGGCTTACGGCGCTGTTCTCGACGCGCGCTACGTCAACACCAGCGCGCTCGCAGTCGAAGGCGTTGATCTTAACGGGTCCTACCGCCTCACCCGAGGCGACAACACCTTCAGCGTCACCGCCGCGGGATCGTGGCTGCTGCGGTACGACACACGGGCGACGCCGTCGTCAGCCTTCGCTGAGCGGCTGAATACGCCGAACAATCCGATCGATTTCCGCGGACGGCTCGCTCTGGACTGGACGCGCGGGGCTTGGAGCGCAGGAGCGGCGGTGAACTATGTCGATGGATATCGCAGCTTCGAGGGAGATGCGATCGACTCTTTCAGAACCGCAGACTTGAGGATCGGGTATGAGCCCGACCAGGGCCCGCTTGCCGGCGCGGCTGTTTCGCTCAGCGTCCGCAATCTCCTGAATGAAGATCCGCCCTTCTACGATGCGCCCCAAGGCATCGCCTACGACGCCGCGAACGCCGACGTGCTCGGCCGGTTCGTGGCGCTGCAGGTCACCCGTCGGTGGTAGGTCGTCTTCTCCTCGGGGCGCTCCTGGCGCTCGGCGTGGCGTCCGCGCCGGCCCGGTCGGAAGAGGTGTTTGCGGCGGAACGGCTGGTCGGGCTGGAGACGCTGGGCGGCATGCGTGTCACGCCAGACGGCCGCTGGGTCGTCATCGAGCGACAAGGCCCCTACGACAGCGCCAGCACCTATCGCTTTGGCCCCCTGACCGGCGCCCTGATCACCGATCTGATGGTCATCGACGCCTCGGGCAGGACCGCCGACCTGGTGATCGGAGCCGATGACGACCAAGGTTACCAGGCCGGACCGATCGCGCCGGACGGTCGCCGCATGGTGATCTATCGTCTCTCCAAGCACGGCCGAGCTCTGGGCGTGCTGTCCTTTGACGACCGCAAGGTCCGTTGGTTCGACATTAGCCCGCAGCTCGCCGTGCAGGGGCGCACCGTAGCCTGGCGCGGTTCGGACTCGCTTGTGGTCATGGCCACAACGGCGCTTCCGCACTTCTATCGGCTGGGGTGGGAAACTCAGGCGACGACGCAGGCCCTGTGGCGCAGGGCTCAGGGGGGACAAGCGCCGACAGCGACGTTCGTACCGTCAGGCGCGACCCGCGATGCGAGACCTCAGGCGGCGCCTCTGCGTCTCCTCGACCTCGACCTGAAGTCGGGCGCAGTCCGCACGCTGCTCACGGGCGATCTTCGAGACTTTGAGCTCTCGCCGGACGCCGCCATGGTCGCGGTGGTCTCCAACGGCGATGATGTCCAGTTCGACGCAGACCGGCCCGCAGCGATCGGAGCGCCCACGCGACGCCGGCGGCTCACTCTGGTTGAGGTCCAGAGCGGCCGTATCAAAGATCCCGATCCGGCATGGGATGTGCTCGGGGGACTGTTGGCCTGGTCGCCGAATAGCCGCACCGTGCTGGTGGTCGGGCGCAAGAGCGGCTCTGCCTGGGACGATGCGGCCTTCCTTTTCGCTGATCGCGAGAACGGCCAGCTGGAACCACTGACGGATCCCGCCTTTCGGCCCGCCGTCATGGCCTGGGACGATGCTGGAACGCCCGTCGCGCGAGCCGGGTGGATTGGCGACGCCCCAATCTTCCTCGTTCGCGATCCGGATGGAAGCGCCAAGTGGCGACAGAGGCCGGCGGCTGACGCAGCCGGTCGCGACTTCAGCCCTCACGCGCGATTTGCCCGCCGCGGGGGCGTCGTGTGGGTTGAGGATAAGGGACGCCTGTACGCCCCCGGGCAAACAGTTGGGGTCGGCGGCCGGATCGTCAGCGACGGCGCCTCGATGGACGCTGGCGAAAGAGCCTTCGCCAACCCGACCGACCATGAGCTCGGACGGGCGGCCGTGCTGAGTTCCGACGGATGCCTTGCGGGTTCGTCCCCAGCCTCGTCGCCATACTGCCTGTCCCAGGATGAGCAGGGCGCGCTGGCGATCGCCAGCTCCAATGGGCAAACCGTCGTCTTCCGGCGACGCAGCCCGAACGGCCGCACCGAGGTGATCATCGGCAGGGCGGCCAATCGCGAGGTCCGCAGGATCACGTTGAATGCGGGGCTGGACCAGGTGACCTGGCCTGAGATCCGACGAGTCCCGCACGCCGGCGACGATGGTCAGGCGCTGAGCAGCTGGCTGCTGCTTCCGCCCGGACCGCCGCCAGAGGGAGGTTGGCCGCTGGTCGTGCGGCTCTATCCCGGCGAGGCCTACGAACAACCGCCTGCCTTCCTTATGCCTGGGGTTCTGAGCACTCAGCTGAACGCACAGGTCATCGCGGCAGGCGGCTACGCCGTGCTCGCGCCGTCGCTTCCATCACGCGCCGGGCGGAAGGAGCCGCTGCAGGATCTCGCGAGCCGGATCGACGCCGTCGTCTCGGCAGCAGCGGCTGCGACGCCGATCAATGCGCATCGCGTCGCGCTCGTCGGACACAGCTACGGCGGCTACGCCGCCTTGATGGCGGCCGCGCAGGGGGGACGCTATCAGGCGGTGGTGGCGTCCGCCGCGCTCGCCGACCTCGCCACTTCGCTGAAAGATACGCGCCACGCCGCCGTGCATCCGCAGGATGGTTTGTGGATCATCGGCGCTGCGGGTTGGCTGGAGAGCGGGCAGGGCGGTCTAGGCGTTCCACCTTGGATGGACGCGCCTGCCTATGTCTCCGGCAGTCCGATCTACCACGCCGATCGCTTCGAGGCGCCGATTCTGCTCATTCATGGCGATCTTGATCCCGTCGGTGCGGAAGCGATGTTCGCTGCGCTCTACCGGCTCAATCATGAGGCGGGACTGCTGACCTATTGGGGCGAAGGCCACAATCTGGCCAGTCCGGCCAACATCGTCGACCTGCATCGCCGCGTCCTGCAGTTCCTAGATGAGCGACTTGCTGGTCCTCACGCCGGCCAGGCGCTCGAGCCAGGCGCGGCACCAGACCTCGATCAGGGTGCGCACTAGCGCCACATTGTAGTCGCCGCTTGAGATGAGCAGGTCCGGATCCAGGAGCCGCTCGGTCTCGTTCCTGTCGAGCAAACCTTCGCGGACCAGAACCCCGTCGAGGAGAAGCTCACGCAGGAGCGGCAGGCTCTCGCGCACCACGTGGCCATAATAGGTGGTCAACTCCCCCTTGCTGCCCCGGCGCCGCACGCAATCGGGCAGCTGGTGTCGAAACGCCTCCCGCGCCAAGGCGCGCCCTTCGCCGCCCCGCGTGAGTTCGTCAGTCGGAATGCGCAACAGGTGCTCCATGACCGGCTGGCTGAGCAGCGGGTGCAGAACCTCGCCCGCTCGTCCCCGGAGGCTGGGCGTGAGGAACACCTGGCTGTTCACCAGCTGCCGTATCTGCTCGACCTTGCCTGGCGGCAGCCCCTCCAGGTCCGCCAACCACGGATGATCCTCCGGCCTAGCGGCCGGGTCGTCCACAGTGTCGGACCAAGGTCGTCCAGTTCGGTCGCGTAGCGCCATGCCGGCGATCGACCAGACGGAGCGATCCGTCCAAAGGGCGACCTGATGCAGAAAGCGAGGCGTCATCGTGCGAAGCCCGCACCGTCTGAGCCGGTCTATGGCCACGGCCGGTGTTGCTGTCTGAAAGAACACCGCATCGCCGCCTTGACCGGTGACGACGGCCGTTGCGTTGGCGGACTGCATGAACTGAGCGACCTCGTCGTCGTACTCGACGTCGAGCCCGAAGAGGCCCGGTCTTATGCCCTCGCAAAGCCGGCGCAGTTGCTCCATGCGCAAAGGCTGAACCCTCTTTGCTCGCGATACGACCGGCGTTCCCAGCCACGACGCCATAGCTTCGACATAGCGACGCTCATCGCTCTCGAGTTCTATTGCATGGAAGTTGATCCATTGGATCCGCCGGGCGCCGGCCTGCTGGGCGGCGGTAGCCACGATGGAGGAGTCCAGGCCGCCGGAGAGTTCGCCCGCCACTTCGCTGTGCGGCTCCAGCAAATACCGGACGGCGCCTTTCACCACGCGTCGCACGACTGCGGGATCGGCGGGGCGAACCTGCCTGGCGAAGGTCGCCGGCGTCCAAACAGGCTCCGTCGGCCGACCCGGGGCGGCGGCTTTCATCAGGCGCCCCGGCGCAATGCTGTCAAAGCCAGAGAGGCCAAGATGGTGAGAAACGGCCGGCGCACGGATCAGCGCTGCGATCGACGTCCAGTTCAGCTCCGCATGCCTTGGCAGAAGTCGGTCAAGGGCTGGAGGAACGTCCGGCGCGACGATGGTTACGGGCCCGTACGACCAGACAGCGGCGTCCACACCGCCGGACGGATCCCGAAACACGGTCAGGTCCTCGTCAAGATCCCACAAGGCGAGATACATGCCCCAGCCGGAGCGGACGAGAGTGTGAGCGGACGACGGCCGATGAGTATCCGCGTGGCCCAGGTATCGGCCGATCAGCAGCCCGTCTGGGTCGAGCCGTTGGATAGGCGGCGCAGAGCCGGGAGCGAGAAGGAGGACGCCGTTTCGTGTTCGCTCCGCCAGCGTCCACCCATCCTTCGCCAGCAGATCCTCCAGCGCGGATCGGATCTGCGCGAACTCGGGTCTGGCGTGCAGAAAGACAAAGAGGTTTCGGGTCAGGCCGGTCAGCATCATCAGCAGACCAGGATGGGCGTGTAGGGACGCAGATGATCCGGATCATCCGTCAGGCAAACATCCGCGATCTGGAGCCAGCAGTGCGCGCGAAAGGGCCACGTCCTCACCCCGAACATCCAGAATGCGTTGAGGCCACGGCATTGGAGCAGACGTCGGAGGAGCGCCGCGCGCTGGAGACACGCCCGCCGTCCCGGAAGCCAAGGTGCAAGGCGACGGAACTGGTCAGCGGTACGAAGCACGAGCGCGGGATCCGCTTCGCCGGTCTTCACGCCCGCTGTCGCCCGCCCCACCAACACAGCAACAGACGGGTCCGGACCAGCGCTGCGGAGGTCGAGCTGTGCGAAAGCGGCGTCGAGAAGGAGCCGAAGATCAGATGAAGAGGACGAGATGGCCGGAAGCGGGCGCTTGGCGATCGTCGGCGGGGGTGGAGCTCCAGCCGACATGCCTGGCACGAGCAGGCCGGCTTCGATGAGCGTCCTCTGCGCGGCCGCGCTCAGCCGATCGACACGCCTGGCGAAATCATCACCCTCGGCGCCCGCGTCACGAAGACAGGCGTAGGAGTCGGACGCAAGGTCGAGAATGACAAGGTCTCTGCCCACAGCAGCGGCGTGGACGTCATCGCGTAGCATCCAGTTCACCGGTTTCTCCCGGAAAGGTGCGCCGGGCCGAGGCCCGGCGCTAGGGTGCGATCACATGCCCGTCCGGAACTTGTTCACCGGATTGCCTTCCAGAACGCCAATCTCCTGGTTGGCTTGCGTGCGACGGCGAGCTTCGCCGAGCGGGATCAGCTTGGTTTGAGGCGTGGTCATCATCTTCTCCTTCTGGTTCTGGCGGAATCGCCAGGAATAGAGGGTCGCGCCACGTAGACCGTATATTCAAACTATATTTGTCTATATTCGCTCCTCTGCTTCCCGGCGGAGCATTCGTGCGATGTCTCCAGCGTGGCTGCTTCTTTGGCGATGGTGGGCGGCGACAAGTCGGGCGAGTTCATCAAGGTTTCCCTTCTTGACGACCTCCAGCATCTCCGAAGCCCCGGGGGCTGGGGTGATGTCCAGGCGCTCCAGGATGCGATATGCGGGATCAAGGCGCGCAGCCGCGCGAGAATGGGCGGCGCTCAGGAGCGCGTTGCCGGTATGGTCCACGATCGCGCCGAACAGCGAGCGCACCTCCGAAACCCCACCCGCCGCGGCGATCGTCTTCTGCAGGCTGGTGGTTCCGCGAGCATGCACCGTCAGGGCGGAGTGGACATAGGTCCACTCCAGGTCATAGAGGTCGATGACATCGGCCGCAGTTAAGGCGGGGCACACATAACCCTGACCCTTACGCCGCTCGATCAGGCCTTCGCCGGCGAGGCACGCCATGGCCTCTCGAACGGGTGTCGCGCTTAGCCTTAGCTCCGCCGACAGCGTCTTGATGACCAGAGGCTCTCCCCAGACGAAGCGGCCCTGGCGCATCATGCGCCGGAGGGCGAACAAGGCGGCGCCGTAAGGATCGCGGGGTTCATGCAGCATGATCGAATTCGCGCTCTGCGAGCGTTTCGGCGCGCTCACCGCCTTTCGTGGGTTTCCAATCGCAGGCTTGTGGTCGCTCGCGAGGCTGGACTAAAAAATCACACAGAGGAAGTGTTTTCGATTCGCGTCCAATAATGGCGGCATAGGCCGCCAGTATTTGGCGGAATCTCATTGAGATGGTGGAGCAGCGCCCCGGCGCGACCAGGAGCGACGATGTCAGCTCACGCAGCTGAGAAGGCGAAGGCGGCGCAGGCCCTAAGGGCGACTCTACGGTCGGTCCGGCAGGCGCGACGGATGCGGACGCACGATGTTGCGGGGAGAATGGGGATGCCGCTTCGCACCTATGAGCACTTCGAAGCGGGCGACACCCAGTTCGATCTGACGAAGGTCCAAGCCTTCGCGCGCGCCACCGACGCAGACGTCGCCAGCATCATATCCTCGCTCCTCATCGAGGCGCCGGCCTTCGCTGTCCGGACTATGGACAACAAGCTGATGGAGCTGGTCCTGACGGCCCTGAAAGATTTCAATGACGACGTGGGAGATCGGATCGCCGCCCTTGAGGGCGCCGTGATCCTGAGCGTCATGAACCAGGCGTTTGCGGCGCTCAGGGAGCATCTCGATCGCGGAGCGGCTCGGCCAGAGGGCGCCGAGTAGTCGGGCGGAGAACTTAACTCGCGAGGCGATGACGAATATACGCACGTCCTCCACGCTGGGTCGCCGTCGCCATGAAAACCCCGCGGTCTGGGCCTTCGACAGGATATAGGCGCTTGCGAACGACGTTTCGCACAGGCGCTAAGAACCGTGGCGCATACTCAGGCGCGTAGCCAGAGCTCGACTTATCGGAATATTCTCGGCGGCGCGATGTCGATACTCATCGTGGAGGTGCATCAGCATGTCGGCGCGATTGGTGTGCTTGGGTATTGGGATGATGATCGGCGCCCAGGTCGCGACGCAACTGACTGCGTGGACCTATGCGTGGGCGCCGCCGCTTGGTGCGGGTCTGCGGATCGATGATAATCTCACGTTGTACCCGCCCTGGTCCGTCTTGTCGTGGGCGATCCGGTTCGACGAGGAAGCCGGCGAGGTGATCCGGAGATACGCAGTCCTGGTGGTGATCGGCGCTGCGGCCGGGTTCGGCTGCGGGGGAGGGTGGGGCCGACCGGCGTCACGCCGCCGCCGCGGATGGGGCGGCTGGAGAGAAGCGCGCCGCGCGGGGCTAGACTCCAGGGAAGGCGTCATCCTCGGCCGTTTGGGCGGTCGCACGCTCGCTTCGATGGATATGCGCCCGACCCTGGTGACGGGGGGAACCAGGACAGGGAAGGGGAGGGGGCATGTGACGCCCACGCTCCTGTCATGGCCGGAGAGCGTGATGATCCATGATCCGAAGCGTGAGCTCTGGGCGGCGACGGCCGGTTGGCGATCGCGCTTCTCGCACACCCTTTACCTCGATCCCCGGGATCTCGCATCCGCTCGCTGGAACCCGCTGGCCGCCATCCATCCTGGCCCTGGCGAGTTGGCGCAGGTGCAGCGTCTGGTCGCCATCCTGGCGGATCCGTCAGGATCAAAGGACGAGGACACCATCTGGGACAAGGCCGCCTGCGAGCTGCTCGAAGCCGTCGTCCTCCATGTCCTCTACGCCGCATCCGACGAGGACAAGACCCTGGTGAAGGTTCGCGATCTTCTTGCCGACGTTGATGGAACGGTCGAGTTGATGTCGCGAACGCTGCACCGACATGGCGCTGCCGGGGAACCGGAGGGCCATCCCTTCATTCGCAACGCCGCAGCGAGCTTCGCCGTCATGCATGAGCGGTTCCGCACCTCGGTCCAGGGGACGGCGAGAGCCTATCTGAAGTGGCTGGCGGGCGAGGATGTGGAGCGCGTCTTATCCGGCTCGGACTTCTCGATGGGCGATCTGATGAGCGCCTCCGCGCCCGTCTCGCTCTATGTTCAGTTCGCGCCCGCTGACGCCGCCGCGCTGAGGCCGCTGGTGCGGCTGATCTTCTACGCCGCCGCTCAGGCGCTGACGGCGGATGTCGACTGCGACCAGGCGGGAAGACCCAAGAGACGCAAGCTCCTCATGCTCATGGACGAGTTTCCGCTTCTTGGACGCCTCTCCTTTTTCGAAAAGGGGCTCCGGTTGCTGAGCGGCTATGGCGTGAAGGCGATGTTCATCTGCCAGTCCCTCAACGATATCGTTGAGACGTACGGCGCCAACAACACCATCCTCGATAACTGCGCCGTTTACACCGCCTTCTCTGCTCTGGATCCGCTGACGCAGGAGAAGATCTCCAGGTTGAGCGGCGTGGTGAAGGAGACACGGCGCAGCCGCTCCGGACCGGCGTGGCATTCCACAGGCCGGGCCACGGTGTCGGCCAGCGAGATCGAGCGCCCCCTTCTGGACCCTGGAGATGTGCGGGCTTTGCCGGACGACCTCCAGGTGACCTTCGCTGCAGGGCGGCTTCCTCTGCTGACGAGAAAGCTGAAGTACGATCGCACCGAACCCTTCCGCAGTCGCGCGCGCCATCCTGCGCCTGATCAGCGCGAGGGGGTGGATGCCCCCAGCCGCGCGGTCCACCCGTGGGCGGGCCGTAGCAGTCTGGGCGAACGCCCGGCTTCGGATGGGCTCGCTGTCGGCCGATCCGGCGTCGAGACAGCCGCTGAAGCCATAGCGGCGCGGGCGGCGGAAGTTGCGAGCCGGGTCGCACAAGACCTGGCCGCCGAGCACGCCACGCTCAATCATCTGCAAGGATCCAGACATGGCTAGCGAACGTCGAACGGCCTGCCGCGTGCAGGCCTATATCTCCGATGCTGACGTCGCCAACGCGCTCAACCGAGAAGCGCGTTCGGCCAGGATCACTCTCAGCCAGGCCGCCGCGCGAGCGATCGCCCGGGGTCTCGAGAACAGCGCCCGGAGCGAAACCGAGGAGAGGTTGCTGAGGCTCGAGGCGGCCATGCGCGACCACATGCGGCTGACCACAGGCGATCTACAGATCATCCAGGAGCTTGTCGTCGAGTTGGCGCGGGCCTTCTTCCTGAGGCTGCCTGACGCTTTCGTTGACGAGGATCCTACTGTGCAGGCGGCCGTGGATCGCCGCATCGATCGTCTGCTCGATGCAACGGCGCAGCGCATCATGGCGAGCCGACCCCGTCGCAGCCGGCCGATCGACGAGGTCGCTGCGACAGATCCCGTCTGAATGTTCGAGCATCCGATCATTCGTGAGCGGCGTCTTGATGCGCTGCGGCACGCCCTTGGGCCGACGATTCTGGCCGCGCTGGCTGACGCTGACGTTGTTGAAATTCTCGCCAATGCGGACGGTCGTGTCGTGCTGGACCGCGGCGGCGTGGGGCGCAGGGACAGTGGGGAGCGGCTTTCTGATGATGCGCGCACGCGAGCCATCCGCCTGGTCGCGGACTATATGGGAGAAAGCGTGACAGTCGATGATCCTCGGCTGTCCGGTGTGCTCCCGGAGACAGGCGAGCGCTTCCATGGATTGCTGCCGCCCGTCTGCGCGCGGCCCGCTTTTTCCATTCGCAAGCGCCCCTCTACGATCTTCCGGCTGACTGACTACTTACGCGACGGCGCGATCTCCGCGTCCCACGCGGAGGCGCTCCGCGCCGCCATTCGCGAACGCAAGAATATTCTCATCTCCGGGGGGACTGGATCGGGCAAGACGACCCTGGCCAATGCGCTCCTCGCCGAGCCCGAGTTCGCATCGGACCGCGTCTTCCTCATCGAGGACACGCCGGAGCTGCAATGCTCAGCCTGGGATTTGGTGTCGGTCGTCACTCGTCGCAGACCAACCCCGATCGGGATCGTCGATCTCGTGCGCGACGCGCTGCGAATGCGGCCGGACCGTATTGTCGTGGGTGAAATGCGGGACGGCGCTGCTGCGCTGGAAACCCTGAAGAGCTGGAACACCGGACACCCAGGCGGTCTATCGACCCTGCACGCGAACACGGCGCGGGACGCTTTTCGCCGCGTGGAGGCGCTGATCGCGGAAGTCTGCGTGCGCATGCCGGAGGGGCTGATCGGCCAATCGATCGACCATGTCGTGCACATCCGCCGAACTCCCCAGGGCCGACGCGTAGAGGCCGTTCTCACCGTGAACGAGGACCGACGCGGCCGATGGAGGGCGGAAGAAATCACTTAGAGCGGATGCCTTCTTCGGGTCGAGTTGATCGAGATCGGAGGGTTAGATCTAAGTTAGGGCAAGTCAGATGCTAGTCGTGAAGACTTAGATGATAGTCGGATAACGCGCAGGTGTTGGGCGATTGCGAGTGAATATATTCAAAGCCCCTGCGATGCCTATTGACGATAAACGAACGCGCTGATCAATGTTGCTCACTGAGGTTGGGTTCTTCTGGTAGGGGGGATTGATCAGATGTGGAGTAGTCTCAAGCATTGGGTGGGCGGCGCGTTTGGTTCCGCGATGGCTATGTTGTCTGCGCCAGCGTTCGCCGGAGGATCCGGCATGCCGTGGGAGGGGCCGCTTCAGCAGATCGTGGACTCCATCACCGGTCCGGTCGTTCAGGCGGCCGCCATCATCGCGGTGGTTCTGTTCGGCGTCGGCGTGGCAATGAGCGAGAACGGATCGTCGATGCGGCGCGGCCTCGGGATTCTACTGGGCCTGTCTATCGCCTTTGCGGCTTCGACCTTCTTCCTGGACTTCTTCGGCTTCGCCGGCGGGGTGGAGGTCGGCTGATGACGCATAGGCGCGAGGGTTATGAGCTTCCTGTCGCACAGGCCCTCGCCGAGCCCGTGCTGCTCATGGGCATGCCGCGCAATTACGCCATCCTCATGGGGACCGTCGCCTTAGCCATCGGCCTGGGCATGCGCTTGTGGTGGCTCGGCGTGATCTGGTGGATGGCGGCGCATGCCTGCGGCGTTTGGGCTGCGCGCGTCGATCGGCTCTTCTTCGCCGTTCTCCGGCGCCACCTCACGCGCCCCGCCTTTTTCGACGCCTAGGCCCGCCATGCGATTCCTGGATGAACATCGCAGGCGGCCGGCGCAGCTGGCCGACCATCTGGCGTGGGCCGCCCTCGTCGCACCCGGCGTGATCCTGAACAAGGACGGCTCCTTCCTGAGCGGGATCCGCTTCCGCGGGCCCGACCTGGAATCCTCCACCGAGGACGAGTTGATGGCTGTTCGGGCGCGCATGAACAATGCGCTGAAGCGGCTTGGAAGCGGCTGGTGCCTGCATGTCGAAGCTTGCCGACGGCGGGCGGACGCCGGGCCTGAAAGCCGCTTCGAGGTCGCGGCGGCCTGGTTGGTGGAGGAGGAGAGGCGTCACGCGTTCGAGGCTGCGGCTCCCGCCTTCGAAACCGAGTATCGACTGAGCCTGACATGGCTGCCGCCCGCCGATGAAAGGCGACGCCTGGAAGGCTGGCTCTTCACCGGCGCTGACAGGCGCGAGGGCGCGGATTGGCGAACGCTTCTCGCCGTCTACGAGCGGGAGGTCGGCGCCGTGGTCGATCTCCTTGAAGACGCCCTTCCCGAGGTCGCGCGGCTCGACGATCAGGGCCTTCTCACCTGGCTGCATGGCTGCATCTCACCCAGGGTCTTCACCCTCGCCGCGCCCGAGACGCCGATGTTCCTGGATGCGTGGCTCGCGGACGCGCCGCTGCTGGGCGGCGTTTCGCCCCGCCTCGACGATCATGCGCTTAAGGTCGTCTCAATCCGCGCACTGCCATCCGCCACCCGCCCCGGTCTGCTCGATGCGCTGAGCGATCTGCCCTTCCCCTATCGTTGGAGCGCCCGATGGATCGCCATGGACAAGGTGGAGGCGGAGAACGAGATCATTCGTCTACGCAAGCGATGGTTCGCCAAGCGCAAGGGTATCGGCGTTCTTCTGCGCGAAGCGATCACTCGCGAGGAAGTCCCTCTCCTCGACACCGATTCAATCTCAAAGGTTGAGGAGTGTGACGGCGCGCTGGCGGCCCTCGGCGCTGAAAGCTGCGCCTTCGGATATCTGACGCTCACCGTCTCGGTGCTGGACGTGGATGAAGCCGTCGCCGTTGCCAAGGCGCGAGCGATCGTGGCGGCCCTGAACGCCCAGGGACTTGTCGCGCGGATCGAGGACATCAACGCGGTCGACGCCTGGCTGGGCTCTCTTCCTGGGGAGCCTTATGCCGACGTCCGCCGCCCGATGGTCTCCACCTTGAATCTGGCGGACCTTCTGCCGGTCTCCGCAGTGTGGGCGGGGGCGACGGAGGATTCCTGTCTGCAGGGGCCGCCGCTTTCGGTGGCGCGAACCTCGGGCTCCACGCCCTTTCGCCTATGCCTCCACGTCGGTGACGTCGGGCACGCCATGGTGGTAGGGCCGACCGGATCAGGCAAGAGCGCGCTGCTCGCCTTCCTAGCGCTTCAATGGCTTCGCTATCCGGGCAGCCGCGTCGTCTTCCTGGACAAGGGACGATCCATTCGCGCCGCCGCTCTCGCAGCCGAGGGAAGCTGGAGGGCGCTGGAGCCCGGGGGCGGATTGTCGCTGAAGCCGCTCGCGCGCATCGACGATCACGGTGAAAGGGCCTGGGCGGCGGAATGGATCGCCGATATCGCCGCATCCGCCGGCCTCGAGCCTTCGCCGCAGCGCCGCGCCGAAATCTGGGAGGCCCTGCAGGCGCTGGCGGGCTCGCCGTCCGCCCAGCGAACGCTCAGCCTCTTCTGCGGCCTTCTACAGGATCGGCCGGTGGCCGCAGCACTTCAGCCCTTCACCCTGGACGGTCCATACGGCGCACTTTTGGACAGCGACGGCGAGACGCCCGGCGCCACGCGGTTCGAGGCTTTCGAACTGGAGACAGTCATGGGGACGCCCAGCGCGGTCGCCCCGGTCCTGGGCGCGCTGTTTCGTCATCTCGAGACCACGTTTGACGGCCGTCCTACCCTGCTGGTTCTCGATGAAGCCTGGCTGTTCCTCGATTCCACCGCCTTTGCGGCTCGTATCCGCGAATGGCTCAAGACACTGCGCAAGAAGCGCGTGGCGGTCGTCTTCGCCACCCAAAGCTTGGACGACGTCGCCGCCTCATCGATTGCAGCCAGTCTCATTGAGAGCTGCCCCACTCAGGTCTTCTTACCCAATCCGAGGGCGCTCGAGCCCGGGTCGGCCGAGCTTTACAGTCGGTTCGGTCTGAATCGGCGTCAGCTTGAGCTGATCGCCTATGCGCCGCCGAAGCGAGCCTACTATTGGCGCCAACCCCATGGGCGGCGGCTGTTCGACCTTCGTCTTGAGGGCGCCGCGCTGGCGCTCTGCGGGGCCGGCGCCCCGGAGGATCACGCTCTCATCGACCAGATTCTGGAGCATGGCGACGGCGCCGGCTTCGCCCGCGCCTTTCTCAAAGCCAAAGGAGTCTCTCATGTCGACGCCGTGTTCGATGCGTTTGACGCTAGCTGATCTGGCTGGCCCCGGCGCTGCCGTCGCCCTGTTCATCTCACTGGCCGCGCCGGGAGCCGCAACGGCGCAACACGTCGTATTTGATCCCAAAAACCACCTCGAGAACGCGCTACAGGCTGCGCGCCAGCTCGAGAGCCTGGCGAATGAGGCGCGGAGCTTGGCGGCCTCGCCCTACAGCCACTTGGCGGACAGCCGACAGTCTCTTCAAGACATGGCGGAGCTCGCCCGCTCTGTTCGAGGTCTGTCCAGCACCTTGGAAGAGGTCGAACGGCAGTTTCAGGACCTCTATCCCGAAGCCGCCAATGGCTCGGACCTCCTGCGCATGATCCAGCAGGGTCAAGCGCGAAGCGCGGCCGCTCGCCGAACAGCGGAGGATCTGGCTCGCACGGCCGCCCAGCTTCAGCGCGCGGGAGGCGCTAGAGCTATGCGCGTGGAAGGCGCCCTCGCCGCAAGTGACGCCGCTGAGGGCCAGACCGCGGCCGTCCAATCCACCAACCAGCTTCTGGCTGTCCTCGCCGAAGACTTGGCTGGGCTCCGCACGGTTCTGCTCGCCCAGTCGCGACTGATGGCCGAGGAAAGGGCGCGCGGCGTCGCAGAAGAAACCGCGGGCGACGCCGCGCGGAGCCGGCGCTGGGGGAGAGAGGTGACCCCGCCTCAACCGCCGCGGTTTGATCCGATGGGGCGGGCAGGGAGCTGAGCGCATGGTTCAGGGCGTTGGCGTGGAGACCCCCAATGCGCTCATGGTCGCCTTCTCCGACACTGTCTCGGCGGGGTTTGCGGCCCTGCAGAGCGAGGTCAACGGCGTCTTTGGCCTGATGATCGCCCTGGTCGTCGCCCTTACCGGCATCCAGTGGGCGCTCTCGGCTCAACGGGAGGTGCTGGCCGCCGGTTTCGGGAAGGTGCTTCTGATCGGCGCCTTCGCCTATCTGATCAACGACTGGCAGCGGCTGTCGGAAACGATCTACGCCGGCTTCATCGAACTGGGCCTTACAGCCGGCGGCGGCGGCCTCAGCCGAGAGGACTTTCTTAATCCGGGCGCCATCCTCGCACAGGGCTGGAGCATTGTGAAAGCGCTGGGGGAGACGCCCGCCCCCGTCGCCAATCCCCTCGATGTAGTCGGCAACATGGCGGACGCCTTGATCCTCGGCCTCGCCATGATCGGCATTCTCGTCGCCTTCGCCGTGCTCGCCCTGCAGATCATCGTCTCGCTGCTCGAGTTCAAGATCGTCACGCTTGGAGGCTTCATCCTCTTGCCCTTCGGCATCTGGGGCCGGTCAGCCTTTCTGGCGGAACGACCACTGGGGTATGTCGTGTCCGCCGGACTGAAAGTTCTGGCCTTGGCCATTGTGGTGTCCGGCGCCCGCGCCGTCTTCGATCAGCTCCAGCCCACGGACAATCCGGATGTCTATGAGGCGCTGACCATCCTTGTCGCCGCCATGCTCCTGGCGATGCTCGCGGTGTTCATTCCCAACCTGGCCGCCGCCCTGGTCACCGGCGGCCCGGCGCTCGGCGCTGGCGCGGCGGTCTCCGGAGGTCTGGTCGTCGCCGGCGGCGGCGCTGTCGCCGCTCTTGGCCTGACGAGGGGCGGCGCTGCGCTGGCGGGCGGCGCGGCCCGCATCGCCGCTCCCGCGCGGAGCGCCGCAGGCGTTTCGGCGGAGCGCAGGCCGCCCCAGGGGCCTGACGGGGCGGGCGCAGGAGCGCGCGGACCTTCGCCAGGATCTGGCGGAAGCGGATCGGCGTCATTCGCATCAAGCGGAGACAGAACCCCTAGGGGCAAGGCGCGTGACGACGGCGTCGCGTCGAAGGCGGCTGCTGGCGAGCCGTCCGACGGTCGGTCCGTCGCCTTGCGCGCCTTCTTCGCCGCCAACGCCGCCCGGAGCCTCGCGCCGGGAAGCGAGACCAGCGGCTCGCTGTCGCCGCGCCTCAATCCGGAGGAGTCCCAATGACGTCCCCTTTCTCCCGCTTCCGTCGCCGGCTGTCCTCCGCACCGGCCGCAACACCCTATCAGCGCGCCGGCCAGGTCTGGGATGATCGGATGGGGCTCGCCCTCGCCCACGCCCGGAACTGGCGTCGTATGGCTTTCGCATCTGTAGGCCTAGCCGCCTTTCTCGGCGCCGGTTGGTGGGTCGAGGCGGGTCGGGCCAGTGTGAAGCCCTTCATCGTCGAGATCTCTTCCCTGGGAGAGACCCAGAAGATTACGGCGCTCGACGGCCGCTACGAACCGACGGAGGCGCAGGTCGCGCATTCCCTGGCGACGTGGATACGGGCGGTGCGATCCAAGTCCATCGATCCGATCGTGATCAGACAGAATTGGCTGGCCGCCTATGACTTCGTCACGCCGCCAGCCGCCGCCTTCCTCAATGATTGGGCCTCCGAACACGATCCCTTCGCCGATGTCGGGCGCGAGGCGATCCAGGTCGAAATCCTCAATGTCGTTCGCCGCAGTCCTAGAACCTATGACCTGCAGTGGCGCGAGACGCGGTTCTTGAATGGACAACGGCTGCAGGCCGAGCGCTGGCGCGCGCTGATCACCACACGCCTGGATCCGCCCCGGACCGAGGCCGCGCTGATGAAGAACCCCCTTGGCCTGAAAATCGAGACCGTCTCATGGACCCCCGACGCCTCCTGACGATCATTGCAGCCAGTGGCCATATGAGCGGCTGCGCCAGCGCGCCGACAGCCGCCAGCCTCAGCCCGGAAGCACCGGTCATTCCGTCAACGGCCGCCATAGCGGTCACCCCCTCGCCGGGATCCGATGACATCCGCCTCGTGCCGGAGCCGCACGAAGGACCCGTCGCGCTCGGCCGCTCCGCCATCGAAACCGCGAATGCTGAGGCGCGGCAGACGTCGCGCGCTGACCGTTTCGTTGGCGGCGTCCAGGTGTTCGAATGGCGACCCGGTCGGATCTACGAAGTTTGGGCCGCGCCCATGCGAGTGACCACCCTGACCCTTGCTCCGGGCGAGACCATCGTTTCAAAGGCCGCGGGCGATACAGTGCGCTGGCAACTCGCCGAAACCACCTCCGGCGACGACGCAGCTCAGCAGACGCACATCCTGATCAAGCCGCTCGAGCGGGATCTCGAGACCAATATGGTGCTCACCACCAGTCGACGGGTGATCCTGATCGCCTTGCGCAGCGGTTCGGCCAACGGATTCAACGCGGCGGTGACATGGGATGTCCAGCCGCCGCTCTCCGAACCCGAAACGCCGCCCGCGGCGTCTGGACCTGTGCAGACCTATGTCCTCAAGGCGGTGGGACGGGCGCCGCGATGGATGCCGCTCGCCGCCTTCTCCGATGGCAGGGCCACCCACATCGTCCTTCCGCCAAATGCAGGAACGACGCCAGTGCTCATCGCCAAGACTCCGGAGGGTGAGGACCGTCTCATCAACTACCGCCAACAGGGCGACGTCCTGTCCGCCGACCAGGTGCTCGACGAGGCGGAGCTGCGCCTGGGCGGCGAGCGGCCCCAGATCGTGCGCCTAACCCGCCCCGCGGAAGTTTCGCGATGAGCGACGCCCCCTCCACGCACGAGCCGGTCGAGCCGCTGAATGCCAAGGCGAAACCGCCCGACGCCTTGCGCATGCGCGCTGGCGTCGTGCGCGGAGGGGCGGTCGCGGCAGGTCTTCTGCTGGCCGGAGCCTTGGCCTGGACCTTCGTCGTCGAGCCGGAGTTGCGCGATCGACGTCAGCAAGGCCATGATCCAGACGCCGCGGTCTCGACCGAGGTGCGGCCGAGCGAATCGGTTACCGGTCAGCCGACGACCTACGATCGTCTCCCCGAGCCTCGCTCCATTCAGCCGCCGGAGCCTGGGTCCGCCGCCGAGACCTCAGAAGCGCCCGCGACGCGTCGAACGCCGCCGGACGCGCGGCGGCCCCCGCGTCGTGAGGCCCCGGCCCGGATCGACGCTCGCGCATTGGCGCTCCGATCTGGGCTCTTCTTCGAAGACCACGCGCCCGCCGCAGCGTCCCAGGTTGTCGCCGCCGACCGATCCGCATCCGGGTGGAACGAGAACCGGTTGCAGGCGCCGCGTTCGCCCTATGAGGTCAAGGCGGGTACGGTCCTGCCGGCGCTGATGCTGACCGCAGTCGACACCGCGCGGCCGGGGCCGGTGGTGGCCGTCGTCTCCCAGCCCGTGTTCGACACCGTCAGCGGACGCCATCTTCTCGTCCCAGCCGGAGCGCGCCTGATCGGACGCCATGAGGGAGACGGGCGTCATGGCGAGGGTAGAGCCTATCTCATCTGGGACCGGATTGTCCTGCCGAACGGCAAGAGCCTCATGCTGGAGGGCGAGCCTGGCGTAGACGCCTACGGCGCCGTCGGCGTTGAAGGTCGAGTGCGGCGCCGTACGGGATCGATGTTGCTCGCCGCCGTGCTGGGCGGCGCTGTGACGGCGCTGGGGCAGGCCGCACGAGACAATGATCCCGGCGGCTGGATCGGCGACGCGGGAGACGCCGCCTCCATCGAGGCGGCCCAGGTGGGCGGACGAGTGATCGACCGGGAGCTCCAGGTCCGCCCCTCCATCCAACTCTCCGCCGGAGCGCCTGTGCGGGTGCTGATCACCCGCGATCTGGTGCTGGAGCCGTTCGCGCCATGACCCTGACGCGCAGGACGATGCTCATAGCGGGGCCGCTGATCATCCTCGCCGTTGCGGCTCACGCCGTCCCGCACCCCTTTCTCATCAATGAGAGCCCAAGCCTGCCGCGCGGCCTCTATGTGCGATCCGTCGACCAGACAGTGCGTGCAGGCGCTGTGGTCGCGGTCTTGCCGCCCGGCGCTGGACGCGCCTACCTCGCCGACCTGGGTTGGCCCGACGGCCTGCCGCTCCTGAAGCGCGTGGCCGCGGTCGGCGGCGAGCGGGTGTGCGCCGAAACGGGCGCGGTCCTCACCCCGCAAGGAAAGACGCCCGTCCTCCATCACGATCGAAGAGGTCGGCCGCTCCCCCGTTGGTCGGGCTGCCGAGAGCTTTCACAGGACGAGGTGTTCCTGCTCGGGACGTCGTCGAGCAGCTTCGACAGCCGCTATTTCGGGCCCGTTCGGATGAGCGACATCGAGGCTGTTTATCAGGAGGGGGTGAGATGGTGAGGTGGGTGCGAGCTCTTGTCGGACTTCTGGCCGGGTCGGTCAGCGGGGCCGCGCAAGGACAGAACGTCGACTGGAGCGGAGCGGGCGGCGATCTCCTCGGCCGGCCGCCGGCCGAGGCGGAGGTCTCTATAGCGGATGCTCGCCTGCCGAATCTCGATCAGCCGTTCGATGCTGCGGTCGCACAGGCGGCTGACCGCTATGGCGTCGACGCTAAGCTGCTGCATGCCGTAATCGTCGTGGAATCCCGCTATTTACCCGCCTCGGTTTCTCCGGCGGGCGCGGCGGGCCTGATGCAGCTCATGCCGCTGACGGCTGCGGAGCTCGGTGTTCGGGACCGCTTTGATCCGGCGCAGAACATCCTCGGCGGCGCTGACTATCTCGCCCGACAACTTGTACGCTTTCAAGACGTTAGGCTAGCCTTGGCTGCATATAACGCCGGCCCGGCTCGCGTAGCCAAGCTGGGACGCATCCCACGCATTCCCGAAACTGAGTCGTACGTTGAGGCGGTGCTGAACTGCTATCTGGCCCTGACCGCCGGGCGCAAGGTCCGCAGCACGAGGGACTGCCTGCCGCTCGAGGCGTCTCTGTGATCCGCCGCGATCAGGTTCGCGCCTTGGGGCTTGAGGAGGAGGACGATCTTCTCACTCGGGCGGAAGCCTCAGCCCTGCTGGCGCAACTCGGTCTTCCCATGCGTCCGGCGACTCTGGCCCGGTTGTGGTCGGCTGGCGGCGACGGGCCGCCGTGCCGGCATGTGCGTTCTCGGCCCCACTATCCCCGCCAGCGTCTCCTCGAATGGGCGCGACGCCAGATCGGAGATGTCAGAACCGCCGCGCCCGCGGCCGCTCAGGCCCGACCGCGCCGATGACCGAGAGCGTTGAACGACGCTAGCTGGCCGCTAGCCGGCCGCGCGCACCGCGGCCGACACATCCGAGACCACGCGCCGCACCAGACCCTCGTCGTCGCCCTCAGCCATGACCCGGATCAGCTTCTCGGTGCCGGAAGGGCGAACCAGCAGGCGGCCGGTTCCGTTCAGCGCCGCCTCTCCGTCGGCGATGGCGGCCTTGACCGTTTCGCTCTCCAGCGGACGGCCGGCGGCGTAGCGGACGTTCTCCAGCTTTTGCGGCACAGGCTCGAACTGGCGGGCCAGTTCGCTCATCGGCTTGCCGGATTCCACCAGCACCGCCAGCACCTGCAGCGCCGCCATCAGACCGTCGCCCGTGGTGGCATGGTCGTGCAGGATGATGTGGCCGGACTGCTCGCCGCCGATGTTGAAGCCGCCTTCGCGCATCCGTTCCATGACGTATCGATCGCCGACCTTGGTGCGCTCCAGGCTCAGGCCCTCGGCCTTGAGCCGCCGCTCGAGGCCGAGGTTGGACATGACCGTGGCGACCACGCCGCCGCCGGCGAGTCGACCGCGTCGAGCCCAGTCCAGGCCCACCAAGGCCATGATCTGGTCTCCGTCCACCACCTGGCCCTTCTCGTCGCAGATGATGACCCGGTCTGCGTCGCCGTCCAGGGCGATGCCGATGTCGGCGCGATAGCGTTTGACCGCTTCGGCAAGCGTCTCAGGGTGGGTTGAACCGCAGTCGGCGTTGATATTCAGGCCGTCGGGCGACACGCCGACCGAGCAGACCTCCGCCCCCAATTCGTAGAGCGTCGTCGGGGCGACCTTGTAGCCGGCGCCGTTGGCGCAATCGACGGCGATGCGGAGGCCCTGCAGGCTAAGGCGCTTGGGGAAGGCCTGTTTGGCGATCTCGATGTAGCGGGCCTGGGCGTCGTCGATCCGCTTCACGCGGCCCAGCTTGTGCGACTGGGCGAGGTCCTGATCCAGGCCCTCGTCCATCATGGCTTCGATCTTCAGCTCGATCTCGTCCGAGAGCTTATAGCCGTCGGGGCCGAACAGCTTGATGCCGTTGTCCGCGTAGTCGTTGTGCGACGCGGAAATCATCACCCCCAGATCGGCCCGCATCGAGCGGGTCAGCATGGCGACGCCCGGCGTAGGCACAGGACCGAAGGTGCGCACGTCCATGCCGACGGAGGCGAAGCCGGCCACCAGCGCGGGCTCGATGGTGTAGCCCGACAGGCGGGTGTCCTTGCCGATCACCACCAGGTGGCGCCGATCGTCGTCCGTGCGAAACAGCTTGCCGGCGGCCAGGCCGACGCGCAGGGCGACCTCGGCGGTCATGGGATGGATGTTGGCGCGGCCGCGGATGCCGTCGGTGCCGAAATATTTTCTGTCGCCCACGGCGCTGTCCTCGTTCGGGAAATCATCCGAAACCCCAATTCAGATGCGATCCGTCTTAAGATTGCTTAGACGGCCGTCGGGGCTTGATGCTTGGCTTAGTCCCAGATCGCCGCCAGTGCAAAGCGGTCCCTTGATCCCATTTTTGGAGCTTGCCCATGTGCGGCATCATCGGCGTCACCGGCAACGGCCCCGTCGTCCCCCGCCTGATCGACAGCCTGAAGCGGTTGGAGTACCGCGGCTACGACTCCGCCGGAGTAGCCGCGATCGTCGACGGCGCGATCGAGCGTCGCCGCGCCGAAGGCAAGATCCGCAACCTGGAAGCCGTGCTGATCGACCAGCCGATGAAGGCGACAGTGGGCATCGGCCACACCCGCTGGGCCACCCACGGTGCGCCGACGACCGCCAACGCCCACCCGCACAAGGCCGGGCGCGTGACCCTGGTCCACAACGGCATCATCGAGAACTTCGCTGAGCTGAAGGCCGAGCTCGCCGCCGAGGGGAGGGTGTTCGAAAGCCAGACCGACACCGAGGTGATCGCCCATCTCCTGGATGCGGAACTGGCGAACGGACGTGCGCCGCTGGAGGGCTTCAAGTTGACCCTGGATCGGCTGACCGGCGCCTATGCGCTCGCTGTTCTGGTGGAGGGCGAGAACGATCTGATCCTGGGCGCCCGGCGCGGCAGTCCGCTGGTCGTCGGCTGGGGCGAGGACGAAATGTACCTGGGCTCCGACGCCCTCGCGGTCGGCCCGTTCACCCAGAAGATCAGTTATCTGGAGGAGGGCGACTACGTCGCCCTCACCCGTGAAGGGGCGGCCATGTACGACGCCGCCGGACAGCCGGTGACGCGCGCGGTGGTGCAGGTGTCCGCCTCCTCCGCCATGGTCGAAAAGGGCGAATACCGGCACTTCATGGAGAAGGAGATCCATGAGCAGCCCGACAGCGTGCAGCACACCCTGTCGGAATACCTGGATCTGGTGACCGGGCGGGCGAAGACGCAGGACGTGGATTTCGCCGCCATCGACCGGCTGCAGATCGTCGCCTGCGGCACAGCCTTCTACGCCGGTCAGATCGGCCGCTACGCCTTCGAGAAGCTGGCCGGTCTCCCGTGCGACGTCGAGATCGCCTCGGAGTTCCGCTACCGCTCGCCGGCCGTATCCCCCAAGACCCTCGCCGTCGCGGTCAGCCAGTCCGGCGAGACCGCCGACACCCTGGCCAGCCTGACCTGGTGCAAGGCGCAGGGGCTGAAGACGGCCGCGATCGTCAACGTTCACTCCTCCTCGATGGCGCGCGAGGCCGAGCTGCTATGGCCGACCCACGCCGGGCCCGAGATCGGGGTGGCCTCCACCAAGGCCTTCACCGCACAGGTCGCGGCCCTTCTGGCCCTGGCGGTCGCCGCCGGCGTGGCGCGTGGCCGGATCGAGCCGGCGACAGAGGCGGAGCTGGTCCGGGCGCTGTTCGAATCGCCCCGCCTGATCGCCGAGGCCCTGCGCATGGACGAGAGCATCCGGGCCGTCGCCCACGACCTGGCCAAGGCCGACGACGTGCTGTTCCTCGGCCGCGGCTCCATGTTCCCGCTGGCGATGGAAGGCGCGCTGAAGCTTAAGGAGATCAGCTACATCCACGCCGAAGGCTACGCCGCCGGCGAGCTGAAACACGGCCCCATCGCCCTGATCGACGAGGAGACGCCGACCATCGCCCTGGCGCCGCTCGACGATGTGTTCGAGAAGACCGCCTCTAACCTGCAGGAGGTGGCCGCGCGGGGCGGACCGGTGATCATGGTCGCGCCGTCAGCGGCGCCGACGCCGCACGGCGCGGGCATCCGGCGGATCGACGCGCCGGACTGTCATCCGCTGATCGCCCCTCTGATCTACGCCGTGCCGGTGCAGCTTCTTGCCTACTATACCGCCGTCCAGAAGGGCACCGACGTCGATCAGCCGCGCAACCTGGCCAAGTCCGTCACAGTGGAGTGAGGCGCCGCCGCCGCCCGCAGAGCGGCGATGTCGACCAGCTCAATCGCGCCCCGCCTTACGCGCAGCGCGCCCGCCGCCTGAAGTTCGCCGCAGGCGGTGGAGACGCCCGCGCGACGAACGGAAAGCAGTTCCGCCAGGTCGCTCTGGCGCAGGCCGACGGACCTTGCGCGGCTGCGGTCGTGAACGTCCAGAAGCAGGGCGGCGACCCGCTGGCTCAGGTTCAGACGGGCGCGACGCAGAACCTCCGTCCGCAGGGCCGCCGTCTTCAGATGAAGGTCCGCGATCTGGAATTCATTCAACGCCGTCGCGTCCAGTCGCTCAACTAGATGTCGTAGCGGGATCTGGATCTGGCGACCCGCCGTCAGCCAAAGCCCGTTCTCGACCGGACCGATGCCGCCGATGTCCAAGCAGATCGCCTCGCCCGGCCCGGCCAACCCCATGGACACGCCCTCGGCTCCATAGCGGCGCGCCACCACGCCGTCGAAGACCAGCGTCACGACGGTCTCGGCGTCACGAGTAGGCTCGACGGCGCGTCCCGGTGGGATCGCGACGCCCTCCTCGGGATCGAAGCCGCGAACGGCCAGTTGCGACAGCAGGGCTTGCGCGAGGTTGGAAGACGTCATGCCCCCTGCTGTCCCGCATTCGAGACGGCATGCGATAACATGCATTAGGGGTCAGGCGGGTTGCCGCTGAAGGCGCGGCTAGGTGAGCGTCGAACTCGGCCAGTTTCGCCGGGCGACCCCAATCCTCGGTGACGGCGTTTTATCCGCCGGCCTTCGAAAGGGACCAGCCCTTCGGCGCGGCATCGGACGCTTGGGCCGTGATGCTGAAGGCTACGCCGCCCTCGGCGTCGGTGACGATGACGCTGAACGAACCCGTCGTCCAGAACGCCCTGCCGCGGTAGCGGAGGATTTCCCCCAGAACCGTCAGCGCCTCATTACGCGCGGCGTCCAGGCCGGCTAACTCCTCGCCCTGATCGTCGCGAATGCGATCTCCATTCTGAGTGTGGAAGAAATAACGCGGCAATCGTCCCTCCAGCAGAAGTCTGATGGAAGCGACGGTTGGCGGGATTGGTTCATTCGACCCGCCGCTAAGCGCTTTCTGATCCGCCAATAGACGCGCATCGCCCCACGCACCTGCCAAGGCAGCTCAGGCAGGCGGTTTTCCGCCACGGGGAGTCCGCAACCGGAGCGAGACTGCACAATGGAAGCTACGCTATAGCCGGTCTGACGCTCATCGCTTCGCCGGCGACAGGCTAAGTCGAAGTGCCCGCTCTCTTCACGTACTCGCGGAACCAGACACTGCCGCTCATGGCCTTTGATGCTCATCGCGAGGATCATTCGCGACCTGCTTGTTCGGCGTTCCTGTATGCGCTCGGCGCCAGATAGGTGAGCAGCCCTGACGGCCGACGATGCTAGGCGTACTCTCCAGGTGAGACAATCGGCGCGGCAGGGCCTCGCTGATGCAAAGCTGCCGCCGGCTTCGCATCGACGCGCCTGCGCGTGTTCGCTCACCGCAGGCGATCACGGCGAGCGCCAGTGCGGTTCTGTTCCGAAACCGCCTAGTTGTTCCTGCTCCGGCGGCCTGCGATCCTCGTGGTCGCGGGTTCGGTGAAGTTCTACGCGCAGCGCCTACTGCCCTACCTTCGCCGTGCCAGAGGGCGTGGACAGTTGTGACGAGGTGAAGTGCGATGGGAAGGCCGCCGGGAGCGTCACGCTTCGGCATACATCTTCTCCGCACCTACTGCTGCCGAAGTCTGGGTCTGAACTAAGCCCTCAGAGAAGCGTGCGCCGATAGCCGTGCACAATCATGGTGGACGGGGTGAAGGTCCAGGTGCCCGCCCAACTGGCGTTCGCCGTCGGCCAGGTTTCCACGAACGGCTTGAGGGGGTTGCGAGGGAAAATGCCGCCTGTGTCCTGAGGGGTGGCGCAGCCGACCTGACGTCCATCCACGAACCAGATCACAGACGTGTTTGCTCGGTATTCTATGGCGTATCGGCGGCGCCCCGAGAAGTCGCCTGGAATCAGCTTCTGGTACGCGTTGAAGCGCTCCTTCGTGTGAATGGCGAGCTGAAGGCCCTTGTCTCCCAGAATCTCGAAATCGACCTCGTGGGCATCGTCACCGAAGAGATAAAGCGGCGATTGCACCAGCCCAGCGACCCCGCGGGCCGTGGTGGCGTCGATCTCGAAAAGCGCCCCGGCGGACTTTTGGTTCTCATGAGTTTGGGCTTGCCCGGATGCCCCCTCGGTTACGGTGAAGACCAGAGCGCCATGGAGAAGGTTCACGTTTCCGGGCAGGAACCAATAAAGGTCCTTTTTGAAGGTGTTAAGCGACCAAGGATTATCCCACCCATGAAGAGTAAGCGGGCCTTGGATCCTCGGGAGCGCGGGCCGATCACTAGCCAAGACGCGATCGGTCGTAGCGCAAGCGTCCACGGGGTTGATGGCGGACGAAGAACCGTCTCGCGTGATCAACGCATAGGTTCTGGTGAAAAGCTGTTCGGAAACGCCCCTCATGGGAACTTCGGCGCGCGCAAGCTCATCAATGCTGAATGACGGGGTCGCCGATAGAAGGATGGTCGCGGCGATCAACCGCCAAGGTCGGGACTGCATAGGCTCCTCCGACAGATCAAATGAGGACGCACCGCTCAAGCAGCGCCTACTGGCAGTTTACCAGTCCGCGGCGCCCACGCCTATGCTCAATCAGATACTCCCGCGGCTGATGTTACACCCGTCGCGGGCAGTCCAGTGACGTTCGACGCGACGGCGGCAATCTGGCTCTGCCGTCTCAAGATGCTAGTTGAGGAAGAACTCCTCCTGCTGCAAGTATCGACGGAGATTCGCTCCTTTGTGCCTGCCATCCACGAGGTGCCGAGCCCAACGTTTCAACCTTCTCAGGCCCGGAACGCGATCGTGAAGCAGCGCACCCCCATAGGCGGCCGCTTCTTTTGGGAACAGCGCGGCATGTTCCGATGCTAGACGTCGATACGGCGCCCCAAGTCGAGGGTCCCAAGGCGATGCGGCAGACGTCCAAGGCTTAGGGCTGCTCGAGAAATGCAGCAGTCTCTTGCTGATCGTGTCGGCTGTCACAACCGGTACAAAAAAAGATTGGAAGTTGTAGCTCAGTCCTAGCCGCAGCCACTCCCCGCCGAGCACCGCATTCAGTGCTGACTGATCGTGATGGCGGCATCTCGCCTCGTTCTCTCTATAGTAGTCCATCGCTTGGGGGCCGACATCACGCCAGGTGTCTGCTCGAAAGGCCATGACGCCCGAATTGAAGTAATCTCGGGCGCGAGTGAGCCCCACCTCATCAAGGATTGTGCGCAGCCATCCTGGCAAATGCCCGTCTGCATCCTCGTGCAAAATGAAGTTCTCGGCTGCGGCCGCCACTGCCCCGCGCGGCAGACGAGCCGCCAGCAGGGGTGAGATGTCTCCCGCAAGGCTGACATCCCCATCGAGATAGATCAGATTCTCGTACTGCGTAGGGACGAACTCACTCATCACTAGCCGTGCAAGCGCTGCAACCGGAACGTGACCGGAGAAGTTTGCAGATCCCAATGGAAGCCGTAGCGCCTGTGACGACACCGCATGGAAGCTTAAGGCTTCCGTCGAAAAGTGACGCCGCAGATCGTCGAGCCGCTCACCAGGCACATCCAGCACGAACACGAGCACATCGCATAGATGCTGATACTTCGGCTCCCGGGCGATGCTCGCAGCGAGCACAACAGAAGGAAGCAGAAAACCATCATCTGTTATGATGACCACAGCTGATTTGGACGTCACAGGTCTCTCCCCGCTGGCCAATGCGTTGTCGCAATTAGCACTCATGCCAGCAGGTTCGCCAGTGCACAGCTCAGCCGGCGTCCGCATGGCGTGCAAGCTCGGCGAGCTCACACGTGGATAGCTTCCCATGGTCGGCAGGCGAAGACGGTCCAGTCGACCTGCGCCTGAACTAGACCGTTAGCGCTCAACCTGCGTCGAGAGCCGCAACGGCAGGGAAGCTGACGTGCCCCCTTCGGCTATCGGCGCTTGGGCATCCTGCTGCAACGGGAGGGCGTCAGCATGAACAAGAAACGGCTATTCCGGCTCTATCGGGAGGAAGGCCTGGCGGTGCGGAGACGACGGGGCCGCAAGCGCGCCGCCGGGACCCGTGCGCCCATGGCCCTGCCGGATGGGCCCAACCAGCGCTGGAGCCCCGACTTCGTGGCCGACAGTCTGTCGTGGGCCGACGCTTCCGCATCCTGTGCATCGTGGACGACTTCACGCGCGAGGCCCTGGCTCTGGTGGTCGACACCTCGATCGGTAGCCAGCGCATGGCCCGGGAACTGGATCGGCTGATCGCCCGACGCGGACGCCCGGCCATGATCGTCAGCGAACCGAAGGTCGGCGAAGCCACAACGGGACCGAGATGACCAGCAGGGCGATCCTCGAATGGACCAACCGCACCGGTGTGGCCTGGCATTACATCGCGCCAGGCAAGCCGCAGCAGAACGGCTTCGTCGAAAGCTTCAACGGCAGGCTCCGCGACGAGTGCTTGAACGAGGAGGTCTTCGCCACCCTGGCCGAGGCCCGCGCCGTCATCGAGCGCTGGCGCATCGACTACAACCACGTCAGGCCGCACTCGGCGCACGGGGG
>JAEXZS010000076.1 GCA_023451375.1 Pseudomonadota bacterium | reverse complement strand
ACGATCACGGCGCCGGTATCGTTTACTCGGCGCCCCAACGGCTAGCTGTTGCTGAGCGATTTCAGGTCAGCGACGAACTGCTCGGGATGCGGTGGGTGTGGTAGACCATGACCAACGGGGGCATCCTCCGCCGCGCGAGGAAATCGCCCGGCGCGCGCCGCAATGACAACGTGTACGTACGGGCCACGTGGAGATTCCGGGCGACCCTGGTGATCGTGAGGCGACAGGCTTCGGCTGGCCGGACCCGCGCGCACAGCAGACAATGGTCGCCATGAAACCCCGCGACAGACCGGCCGAAGCCACGCCGGACCTGAGGAAATACGCCTGGCTGGCCATCGTGACCGCGGTGCTGACGGTGCTGCTCAAGGGCAGTGCCTGGGCGATCACCGGCTCGGTGGGCCTGCTGTCGGACGCCGCCGAATCGATGGTCAACCTCGTGGCCGCCATCGTGGCCCTGGTCTCGCTGACCATCGCCGCCCGGCCGGCCGACGACGACCACCACTTCGGCCACAGCAAGGCGGAGTATTTCTCCGCCGCGCTGGAAGGGATCATGATCTTCGTCGCCGCGGCCTCGATCATCTACCTGGGCATCGATCGCCTGCTCAACCCCCGGCCGCTGGGATCGCTCGGCATCGGCCTCGCCGTTTCGATCATGGCCGCCGTCCTCAACGGCATCGTCGGGCGGATCCTGATCAAGGTCGGCACGCGCCACCGCTCCATCACCCTGCGCGCCGACGGCAAGCACCTGATGGCCGACGTGTACACCTCGGTCGGGGTCGTGGTGGGCCTGGGGTTGGCGTGGCTGACAGGCTGGAACTGGCTGGATCCGGTGATCGCGATCCTGGTGGGCGTGAACATCCTGGTTGTCGGCTACCGGCTGATGTCCGAATCCGCCTCCGGCCTGATGGACGCGACCCTGTCCCCCGAGGACAACGCCCGGATCCAGGCCATCCTGGACGCGCACGCCGAACCGGGCCGGATCGAATTCCACGCCGTGCGCACGCGCGAGTCCGGGGCCCGCCAGTTCATGGAGATGCACATGCTGGTGCCCGGCGACTGGACGGTGCTGCGCGGGCATGACGCCATGGAAGACCTGGTGGAGAAGATCGTGGCGGAGTTCCCGGCCATGCGCGTGACCGGGCACCTGGAGCCGGTCTCTGATCCCCGCAGCTACGAAGACATGGCCCTGTAGCCGAAAACTGCTGCAGGCGCGTTGGGCTAGGCAGGCGACGAAGGGCTGGGGGCTCGATATTCGAGCTGCGTCCCGTGCGGTTGTCGCTGCGTTCATCCGGCGTTTATATCCGCACGTATACTAGGGCGCATGCCTTTCCGCGCGCTCATGATGCGGTTGTTCCTGATCGTTGCCTTGCTGGCGAACGGTCCGGGCATCGCTGGCGCGTCCATGCACATGGAGCACGTGCGCGACTCCCTGGGCGACGCGACCTACGCGACCACGGCGTCGACAGCAGCCGAGGCCATGGCTGCCTGCCACGGGGCCTCAGCGGCTGCTCCGGGGGCCGATGATCACCATTACCCCAAGGCCGCTGACCATGCCGGTGCAGCATCGCCGTTGGACGACTGCTGTCAGTCAGGCGATTGCGATGCGTGCATGCACCATTGCTCCGCGGCACTGGCCGGGTCGGCACTCGCCGACTTCACCGTCCGGTACCGGCACACCGCCGAACCGTTCCTGTCGGTGCACGCGTCCGCGGCCCTGACCAATCTCTTCCGACCTCCGATCGGCTAAGTGTCCCTGCGCGCCTTCCGAGGCGCTGATGGATCCTGTCCGCTGCTCCGCACTGACAGGGTAACGCTCGTCCCGCGAGCCTTCGACCTTTCCCGGAGTTCCCATGTCATCCGATTCTTTCGGCCGTGCCGAGGGGCTGTCTGCCCCGTCGCGCCGCCGCTTCGTCCAGGGCCTTGCTGTTGGCGGGGCCGTCGCAACCTTGGGCCTGTGGCCCCGTTCCAGCTGGGCCGTCAAGGCCGAGGGCCTGCCCAACGTGCTCTCGGGCACCGAATTCGACCTGACCATCGGCGAGACGCCGATGAACTTCACCGGCGCCACGCGCCCCGCGATCACGGTCAACGGATCCGTTCCGGCGCCCCTGCTGCGTTGGCGCGAGGGCACGACTGTCAACCTGCGGGTCCGCAATGCCCTGCCCCCCGGTTCCATCCATGGCGACCAGGCGTCGATCCATTGGCACGGCATCCTGCTGCCGGCCGACATGGACGGCGTGCCCGGGCTGAGCTTCAACGGCATCAACCGTGGCGAGACCTACCAGTACCGCTTCAACGTCGTGCAAGGCGGCACCTACTGGTACCACAGCCATTCCGGTTTCCAGGAGCAGGCCGGTCTTTACGGGCCGCTGGTGATCGAGCCGCTGGAACCCGAGCCCTTCGCCTATGACCGCGACTACGTGGTCATGCTCACCGATTGGACCGACCTCGATCCGAAGCGCCTGTTCGCCCGGCTCAAGAAGCGGTCGGACTTCGACAACTTCTCCAAGCAGACGGTCGGCGATTTCTTCGACGACGTGAAGCAGCACGGCCTGGCCGCCACGGTCGAAGACCGCAAGATGTGGGGCCAGATGCGGATGACACCGACCGACCTGTCGGACGTCAACGGCAACACCTACACCTACCTGTTGAACGGCACGACCTCGCTCGGCAACTGGACCGGACTGTTCCGGTCCGGCGAGAAGGTACGCCTGCGCTTCATCAACGGGTCCGCGATGACCTACTTCGACGTGCGCATCCCGGGCCTGAAGATGACCGTGGTCGCAGCCGATGGCCAGTACGTGCATCCGGTCACGGTCGACGAATTCCGCATCGCCACCGCCGAGACCTTCGACGTCATTGTCGAACCGACCGGGCAGGATGCGTTCACCAT
>JAEXZS010000041.1 GCA_023451375.1 Pseudomonadota bacterium | reverse complement strand
CCCCGGCCCATTTCCCAGCCCGCGCAGATCGTCGAGGCCGCGCCCCAGCCGACCGCTCCGGCTCCCGCGCCGCAGCCGGCCGAGACCCCCGCCGACCCCATGGCCCCCCGGCGAGACGCGCCCATCTTCCGCCTGCAGCGCCCGGACGGATCGGTCGCCGCTGCGCCCCAGGCCGGGACCGCCTCCTCGGCCCGGTATTATTCGGTCCATCGTCAGGCGGGGCATGAGCCCGACGCCATCGCGCGGCCGGCCACCGTCTATCTGGACGCCCTGCCGGTGCAGCTGGCCCAGACGCCGAACTCCACCGACCTGGCCCAGCCCGACGGCCCGCCGACCCTGCTGCGCGGCGCCAACGGCAAGGTCCGCGCCCTGCCCCAGACCGAGGCCGACGAGCTGCCATGAGCGACCAGACCGTCGTCGAATCCGCGACGATCGACACTTCTCGCCTGCCCCAGCTGATCGCCCTCGCCGAGGAATCCTCGAGCGAGAAGCGCCGGCTGCTGCTGCGCGAGTTGACCGACCACTTCTTCGGCGAGCCGCCGGTCCACACCGCGACCGAGACGGAGCTCTACGGCAGCGTCCTGGCGAAGTTGTCGGACGAGATGGAAGTCGCCGTGCGCGCCGAACTGGCCGCCCGCTTCGCCGACGCGCCCAACGCCCCGCACCGGCTGATCCAGCGCCTGGCCAATGACGAGGCCGAGGTGGCGGACAAGGTTCTGCGCGCCTCGCCCGTCCTGACCGACACCGACCTGATCGGCGTGATCCGCAACCGGGGCCAGGCGCACATGCGCGCCGTCTCGAGCCGCGCCCTGGTGTCGGAGGCCCTGTCCGACGCCATCGTCGAGCATGGTGACGACGAGACCCTAGGAACCCTGCTGCGCAACGACGGCGCCCGCCTGTCCCGCGCGGCGTCGGAAACCGCCGTCGAGCGGGCGAAGGGCAATCCGGCGCTGCACGCCGCGGCGGTGGAGCGCAAGAGCCTGCCCGCCGACCTGCTGAACGAGATGTACTTCGTCGTGGAGGCCCGGCTGCGCCAGCACATCCTGGAACAGAACGCCCGCATGGATCCCGACCTGCTGGAGGCGGCGCTGGCCGCGGGCCGCACGCGGGTCGCGACCGACGACGGCGCCCTGCCGTCCGACTACGCCGAGAGCGTCGCCTATGTGAACGAGCTGCGGGCCGCCGGACAGCTGACCCCGCAGGTGCTGGCCCGCTTCCTTCGGTCCAACGGCCGCACGCCGTTCCTGGTCGCCCTGTCGCAGCTGGCCGACGTGGACTTCCACACCGCCCGCCGCATCGTCGAGCGGCGCGAGCTGGACGCCCTGGCGGTCATCTGCAAGGCGGCCGACATGGACCGAGCCATCTTCCTGACGTACGCCGTCGTCCTGCTGGGTTCAGAGGACAATCCGATGGGCAAGGCCGGCGCCTACGGCCGCCTGTACGGCGAACTCAGCCGCGAGGCCGCGCTGAGGACGCTGCGCTTCTGGCGCATGCGCCGCGGTGCGCAGGCGGCATAGGCCCCTCTCCTCCCCGCCCGCGGGGAGGAGAGCAGACCTGATCTGAAAACAAGAACGCCCGCCTCCTCGCGGAAGCGGGCGTCTTGCCGGAAAACTCGGAGCTTACTTCTTGGGACGGGGCGTGCGGGCCGGTTTGCGGCCGCCCTGGCCCAGGCCCATCTGCTTGGCCAGTTCCGAACGCGCCTTGGCGTAGTTCGGAGCGACCATCGGATAGTCCTTCGGCAGGCCCCACTTGGCGCGGTATTCCTCGGGGCTCATGTCGTACTTGGTGCGCAGGTGACGCTTCAGCGACTTGAACTTGCGGCCGTCTTCCAGGCAGATCAGGAAGTCGGGATTGATCGACTTGCGGATCGGCACCGCCGGCTCCTTCGGCTCGGGCTCCGGCTCGACCGGACCGGCCGAAACACCCGACAGCGCGGCGTGGATGCTGGCGATCAGCGTCGGCAGGGCCTCCGCCGAAACGGAGTTGTTGCCGACGTAGGCCGAAACGATGTCAGCCGTCATTTCGAGAAGCTCGGGCTTGTCTTCCATACTTCCAGTCTCTTGCGTGCTGTTACCTGTCCGACCGGCCGCCCCCGCCGAACTTCTTTGCGCTGAATAGGGTTGTTCGGCCGCAAAAGCAATCGAACCGCGGCACAAAGGTGTCGTTCTGTCGCGCGGTATTGATGTAAGGCGGCCTCTTCGACGCTAACCTTGTCGGCCCAAGTCTTCGCCCAGGATCATCATCGCCGCCCATTCGGGCGCGGAATATTCATCGACCGCGTCCTCCTCGCCCTCGCGTATGGCGCGCATCAGGGTGGGCGTCAGCGCCGATGAGAGAGACCAATTCCAGTAACGCAGCACGGTCTGGGCCCGATCGACGGCCAGCATTTCATAGGTGATCTGCACCCGTTCCCAGTCGGGATGCGGCGTTCCGTCTGTCAGTCTTTCCGGCCGCCGCATCGAGCGCCACAAATGATGCAGATCGTTGCGCGACAGGCCCGTGGCCTTGCACAGGATGGCCAGGGGCTCGCCGCCTCGGTCGCCCAGGATCTTGGCGCCGGTCAGCGGCTTGATCCCGGCCAGGTAAGCGATCTCGGTCGCGGTCTGGGGTGACAGGCCGTCGCGCGCGGCGACGCTGACCGCCTGCTCCAGGTCGTCGAAGGGGCTCTTGGCGATCGCCGCACGGTTGCGCTGGCGGCGCTCGATGAACTGCAGCGCCTTGCGCGCGACGGGGTCGCTCCAGTTCTCCTTGGCGGCCATGGCGAAGACGTCTTCGGCCACCTCCTGCATCACCTCGCGCGAGACGGCGAAGCGCTGGAGAATGGTCCGTCGATCCTCGGGTCCGCACCACCAGAACATGACATAGGCGCCGGCGGGCCGCAGCTCCGGCCGCTTCAGCAGCGGCGCGCACAGGTCCGGGTGTTGCCGGGTCAGGGACACCACCGCCTCCAGGCCGATCTGCGACAGGCGGGCGGTCGGATTGCGCAGAACGGCGTCGATGACCTCCATCTCGCCGAAGCTGAAGAGGGTCTCGGTGACGATCTCGGTCAGGCCGCGCCGCCGCGCCATCAACAGCCGATGCTCAGGCCCCGCGTCGCGGGCGCAGCCGATCAGGTCGGCGTCGCTGAGCGAGGCGCACTGTTCGATCAGCAGGCCCGCTATGGCCGCCTCGTCGCGCAGCAGCAGCCGCGCGACGCTGTTGGGCAGTTCGGCCAGGGGCGCCAGGCGCGACGCCACCCGACGCCGCTCCTCGACCGTGGCCAGCCGCAGCATCTCGACCAGCAGGTCGCCGGTGACGGCCCGCTCGAAGGCGTTGATCCGGCTGGCGGGCAGCGAGACCACATCGGCGAGTCTCTTCAGCAGCGCATGACGCGCCTTCAGCGACGGAGCCTCCGTCGCCTCTTCGCCGAACAGGGCCGAGGCGTCGTTCATCCGCCCAGCCTAGGGGCGAACGGTTAACCGGGGATGAGAGCGGATCGCACGTCGGTCCTAGAAAAGCCGTCGCCCTTGTAGAGCAGCGGCGCATCCAGCGACCGGGCCAGGGCGTAGGCCGCGCAGTCCGCGAGGTTCAGTCGCGCCGGATGATACCCCTTGCCGAACCGGGCGTATGCGGCCGAGGCCATGCGAGCCTGTGCGTCGTCGAAAGGCTGGATGCGGATGGACCAGGCGTCGATCAGCTGTCGCACGCGTCTCGCCACACGACCGTCCTTTCGCCCGGCGAGGACGGTCTCGGCCTCGAACACGCTCACGGCCGATATCACGGCGGCGGGCGCCCTATCGAAGACGGCATTGTATTGTTCAGCCTCCGGCTCTCCGAGGATGATCGCCACCAGGGCGGAGGTGTCGACGACGATCACTCGTCATCGCTCCAGAGCCAGTCGGTGTATTCCTTCATCGGGCGGGTATCCCGATCAGGGATCGCCCGGGCCTCGGCCTGGATTTCCTGCACGAGGGCGCCCACTTTCTTCAGGCGAGCTTCCCGCGCCTTCTCCAGTTCAACCACGTCGCGTTCCAGCGCGGCGCGCACGGCCTCGGTGATGCCGGTCTGGCGCAGTTCGGCCGCGCGACGCGCCAGTTCGTCGGTACGGGGGTCCTTGATGTTCAGCGCCATGTCTGCCTGCTCCTCAGCAGGAAGATAGCATGGGCGAGGAAGACGCGCGACCGATCTTCCTCCCCTGCCCTTACAACCCCTCGAACAGCGCCGTCGACAGGTAGCGTTCGGCGAAGGAGGGGATGATGGCGACGATGGTCTTGCCGGCGTTCTCCTCCAGCGCGGCCAGGCGGAAGGCGGCCACCAGGGCGGCGCCCGAGCTGATGCCGACGGGGATGCCCTCGACGCGGGCGACCTTGCGCGCCATCTCGAAGCTCTCGTCGTTGGACACCTGCTCGACGCCGTCGATCACCTCGCGGTCGACGATGGCGGGGATGAAGCCGGCGCCGATGCCCTGGATCTTGTGCGGGCCGGGCTGGCCGCCCGACAGGACCGGAGACGCGTCGGGCTCGACCGCGATCATCCGCACCGAAGGCTTCTTCGCCTTCAGCGCCTGGCCCACTCCGGTGATGGTGCCGCCGGTGCCGACGCCCGAGACGACGATGTCGACCGCGCCGTCGGTGTCGTTCCAGATCTCCTCGGCGGTGGTGACGCGGTGGATGGTCGGATTGGCCTGGTTCTCGAACTGGGCCGGGCTGATGGCGTTGGGCGTGGCGTCCAGCAGCTCCTGGGCGCGGGCGATGGCGCCCTTCATCCCCTTCTCGGCCGGGGTCAACTCCAGCCGCGCGCCCAGGAGGGCCAGCATCTTGCGGCGCTCGATCGACATGCTCTCGGGCATGCACAGGATCAGCTTCAGCCCCTTGGCCGCCGCCACGAAGGCCAGGGCGATGCCGGTGTTGCCGCTGGTCGGCTCGATCAGGACCGTGTCCTTGTTGATCTTGCCCGCCTGCTCCAGCGCCTCGACCATGGCGACGCCGATGCGGTCCTTGACCGAGGCGATCGGGTTGAAGAACTCCAGCTTGGCCAGCACCCGCGCCTTGGGCTGATATTCCGCCGTCAGGTTCGGCAGGCCGACGATGGGCGTATCGCCGATGGTGTCGACGATGGAGTCATAGACCTTCCCCCGTCCCTTCTTCAGATGGCGCGAGGCGTCGTAAGCGGCGTCGGACATGGGGGTCTCCATCGGATCGGATCAGGCCAGCACAAAGACAGGTCGCCCCGCGCGATCGCAAGAGGGCGGCGGCGAGGATTTCTGACGATGTGGATAGCGCCGCTGCCAACGGCCGCCTAGACCCCAAGGCTGGGACCTCAGCGCCCCAGGACGGCGCGCGCGGGGTCGAAGCCGACGACCTCGCGGATGACGATCATGCTCTTGAAGCCTCGCACGCCCTTCTCGGGCGCCAGTTCGCGGATGCCGAACGCTTCGTATTCTGCCATGGAACGAACGGCGACGGTCAGCAGATAGTCGGTCTCGCCGGTCACGTCCCATGCGCCCTGCACCTCCGGGCTGGCCTTCAGCGCGCGCTGGAAGGCCTCGACCACCTTGCGGTCCTGGGTGCTCATCTCGACCTGAACGTGCAGGACGATGCGCGGCTCCACCCGCGCCGGGTCGATGACCGACACGTCGGCGGCGATGACGCCCTCGGCGCGGAGGCGGCGCAAGCGGCGCAGCACGGCTGATTCCGACAGGCCCACCGCCTCCGCAGTGACGCGGGCGGGCTCCAGATTATTGCGGCGGACGCGCGCCAGCAGGCGATGGTCAAACTCATCGAGTGTGACGAATTTCGTCATGGGAGAGACTCCTGTGGCGATTTCCGGCGCGATCAGGGCGGAAATCGCCGGGAAGCGCAAGCCGGTTTCGGCTACCCCTCAGGCATGACCGCCGCGGCCCTGAAACAGCATCTGACCTCGCCGTTGGCGGCGCGGCTTATTCCCTATGCGGCGCTGTTCGCCGGCATGGTGACGCTGGCCAGCGGCACCTCGTTCGCCAAGACCCTGTACCCCGTGATCGGAGCGGAAGGCACCTCGGCCTATCGGGTGGGCCTGTCGGCGCTGATCCTGGTGGCGGTGTTCCGGCCGTGGCGGTTCCGGCTGACGCGGCGCGACCTGGGCGCGGTGGCGCTGTACGGCGTGGTGCTGGGCGCGATGAACCTGAGCTTCTATCTCTCGCTGCGGACCATTCCGCTGGGCCTCGCCCTCGCGATCGAATTCATGGGGCCGCTGTTCCTGGCGCTGATCCATTCGCGCCGGCCGGTGCATTTCGTCTGCATCGGCTTCGCCGTCGCCGGCCTGGCCCTTCTGCTGCCGCTGAAGCCGGGCGCGGGGGCGCTGGACCCCGTCGGCATGGGACTGGCGGCCTTCGCCGGCCTGTGCTGGGCGCTGTACATCGTCTTCGGCAAGCGGCTGAACCATCTGCACGCCGGCCAGTCGGTGGCCTTGGGCATGAGCGTGGCGGCGATGGTGGTCGTGCCCTTCGGCGTGGCGCATGCGGGGGCCGCGCTGCTGAACCCGGCCATCCTGCTGGCGGGCGTGGCGGTGGCGCTGTTCTCCAGCGCCCTGCCCTATTCTCTGGAGATGGTCGCCTTGCGAAGCATCCCCAAGCGCACCTTCGGCGTGGTTCTCAGCGCCGAGCCGGCGGTGGGCGCGCTGGCCGGACTGGTCATCCTGCACGAGCGGCTGACGGGCCAGCAGTGGTTGGCCATCCTGGCGATCGTGGCGGCCTCGATCGGAGCGATCGCGACAACGCGCGAGGTGAGGCCTCTGCCGGAGACGCCGGGAGGTTGAACCGTCTTCCCCTCATCCCGGCGAAAGCCGGGATGAGGGGATCAGTGGGGTTTCAGAACTCCTCCCACTCTCCTCCCGCCGCCGCGCTCCCGCCGCCGGCGAAGGCGCGAATGCGGGCGCGTTCGCGGGTCAGCGGAATGGGCGCGTTCGCGGGCGCGGCGCGCGCGTGCGCCTCGCCGGTCTCGAACCGTTCGACCAGTTCGGCCAAATGGTTCGCCTCGGTCTTCAGATGGGCGGCGGCGGCGGTGGTTTCCTCGACCATCGCGGCATTCTGCTGAGTCACCTGGTCCATCTGGTTGACGGCCGAGTTCACCTGACTGAGGCCCGTCGCCTGCTCCTGGGCGGACGAGGCGATCTCGCCGACCAGGGCGTCCATCTCGGCCACCTTGGCGACGATGGCCTGAAGCGCCACGCCGGTCTGGTCGACCAGGCGGACGCCCTCGGCCACGGCGGCGGTGGAGGTGGAGATCAACCCCTTGATCTCCTTGGCAGCCTGGGCCGAGCGCTGGGCCAGGGCCCGCACTTCCGACGCCACCACGGCGAAGCCGCGACCGGCCTCGCCCGCGCGGGCCGCCTCGACCCCGGCGTTCAGCGCCAGGAGGTTGGTCTGGAAGGCGATCTCGTCGATCACGCCGATGATCTCGCCGATCTGGCCCGAGCTCTTGCGAATGCCGTCCATGGCGGAGACCGCCTGGCGCACCACTTCGTCCGAAAGGTCCGCCTCGGTCCGGGCGGCGGCGGCGGCGGCGGCGGCCTGGCGCGCGCCCTCGGCGCTACGGTTCACGGTGGCGGTGATCTGGTCCAGCGCGGCGGCCGTCTCTTCCAGGCTGGCGGCCTGCTGCTCTGTGCGCCGCGACAGGTCGTCGGAGGCGCCGGAGATTTCGTCCGCGCCGCCCCGCAGGCCGGAGACGGCCTCCAGCACCTGGCCCAGCGTCTGGCGCAGACTGTCGACAGCGGTGTTGTAGTCGTCCTTGACCCGCTGGTGTGCGCCCTCCATCGGCTGGTCGATGCGGACGGTCAGGTCGCCGGCGGACAGGCGGGCCAGGCTGGCGCCCAGCGCCTGGACGAGAGCGTTCTGGGCCTGCTCGGCGGCAAGGCGATCGCCCTCGCGCCGAGCGAAATGGTGCTCGGATTCGGTGATGTCGACGGCCAGCTTGACGACCTTCACAGGCCGGCCGTCGGCGCCGAAGACCGGATTGTAGGAGGCCTGCAGCCAGACCTCGCGACCACCCTTGGCCAGGCGACGGAACTTGCGCGCCAGGAAACGGCCCTCGTTCAGCTCGCGCCAGAAGGCGGCGTAGTCCGGCGAGGCCGCCTCGGCCGGCTCCATGAATTGGCGGTGATGGACGCCTTTGATCTCATCCAGGCTGTAGCCCATGGTCGACAGCAGGTTCGGATTGGCGTCGAGGATGATCCCGTCGAGGGAGAACTCGATCACCGCCTGCGATCGGCTGATGGCGGCCATCTTGGCGTCGAGATCGGCTAATCGGCCGGCCCCCGTGTTCGGCGTGCGGCGCTTGGCGAACATCCTGCGCTCCCCTTCCCTGACGTCAGTCTTCGGACCTTCCGCCTGAATGGTTGCCAAAGCGTTTCCCGCTTTGGTTGCAGAGCTTACGCACAACCCCGTAGTTTTCCCACCTAGGGTTGCCGCTCGATCCTGCGCGGGACGGGCCTTCACCGCTCGTTAACCATGGTGGCGCAAAGGGTTAACGGCTGTTCTGGGGTCCCGTTTGCGCAATCTCGTCGCCGCCGTCGAAGCGATCGACCCGCTGGTCGTGACCGGCAAGGTCGCGGGCGTGAACGGCCTGCTGATCGAATCGCGCGGCGGCCTGTCGCGCCTGGCGGTGGGCGCCCGCGCCGAGATCGTGCGGCGCGGCCACCAGCCCCTGCCCGCCGAGGTCGTGGGCTTCCGCGACTCCAAGGCGCTGCTGATGCCGTTCGGCCCGGTCGAGGGCGTGGCGCCGGGCGCGGACATCAAGATCATCGACGCCGCCGCGAGCGTGCGGCCGACCACGGCCTGGCTGGGCCGGATCATCGACGCCTTCGGGCAGCCGATCGACGGCAAGGGGCCGCTCCCGCAGGGCCCCGCCCCCTATCCGCTGAAGGCGCCGCCGCCGCCGGCCCATTCGCGCGGCCGGGTGGGCGAGCGGCTGGACCTGGGCGTCCGTTCGATGGACGTCTTCACCACCACCTGCCGTGGCCAGCGCCTGGGCATCTTCGCCGGTTCGGGCGTCGGCAAGTCGGTGCTGCTGTCGATGCTGGCCAAGCAGGCGACCTGCGATGTCGTGGTGGTCGGCCTGATCGGCGAGCGCGGCCGGGAGGTGCGCGAGTTCGTCGAGGAGACGCTGGGCGAAGAGGGTCTGCGTCGCGCCGTCGTCGTGGTGGCCACCTCGGACGAGCCGGCGCTGAAGCGGCGCCAGTCCGCCTATATGACCATGGCCATCGCCGAGTATTTCCGCGACCAGGACCTGGAGGTCCTGTGCCTGATGGACTCGGTCACCCGCTTCGCCATGGCACAGCGCGAGATCGGCCTTGCCGCTGGCGAGCCTCCAACCACCAAGGGCTATACGCCGACCGTCTTCACCGAACTGCCCAAGCTGCTGGAGCGCGCGGGGCCGGGGCCGGTGCGGCCGGACGGAACGACGGCGGGGCCGATCACCGCCCTGTTCACCGTGCTGGTCGACGGCGGCGACCATGACGAGCCGATCGCCGACGCGGTGCGAGGCATCCTTGACGGCCATATCGTCATGGATCGCAAGATCGCCGAGCGCGGGCGTTTCCCCGCCATCGACGTGCTGAAGTCGGTCAGCCGCACTCTGCCCGGCTGTCAGACGCCGCCCGAGCGCGAGTTGAACAAGCGCGCGCGCCAGTGCCTGAGCGCCTATGCGAACATGGAGGAGCTGATCAAGATCGGCGCCTATCGCCAGGGCGCCGATCCGATCGTCGACCGCGCCATCGCGCTGAACCCGGCGCTGGAGGATTTCCTGGGACAGGACAAGGACGACGCCACGCGTCTTGTCGATTCCTTTACCCGGCTCGAGCAAATCCTCAACCAAGGCATGATCAGGGAGTAAGTAGACATGACCGCCTGGGCCCAATCCCTGATCCGCATCTCCAACTACGAGGTCGAGACGCTGCAGAAGCGCCTGGCCGAGATCGCCGAGCGCCGCAGCGGCGCCGAGATGAAGCTGGCCGTGCTGGACGCCGAGGCCGAGGGCGAGCGCGCCCGCGCCCGCTCGGACGCCGAAGCCGGCATGATGCTGCAGGCCTATCTGGCCGGCTGGAAGAACCGCAAGGCCGCCGCCGAGGGCGCGCTGGAGACGCTGGAGGCCGAAGAGGCCGGCGCCCGCGACGCCCTGACCGGGGCGTTCGAAGAGCTGAAGAAGTTCGAGCATGTGGCCGAGACCACGCGCCTTACCCGGCTCGTCGAACTGGCCAAGCGCGAGACGGCGGCGTTCGACGAAATGGGCCTGAGAAGGCGTGCGGTCTAGCACCGTCATCTTCCCATCCTCGCAGGGGAACGGAGGTTCCCTGCGATGAACCGCCGCTCCCTTCTCGCTGCGCCCTTCGCCCTCGCCGCCTGCGATCGGTTCGCCGTCGCCGAGCCCGCGCCCGTCTCCATCCCGCCGCTGAAGTCCGCCTGTCCCGCGCCGTTTGGGGCGGCGGTGAAGGCCTATCTGCTGGACGATCCCGACTGGGTCGCGCTGGCGCGGACGCACGTCTCCCAGCTGACGCCGGAGTGGGAGATGAAGATGGAGTACATCCTGGCCGACGGCCTGGCGCGGCCCAACTTCGACCGATCCGACCGCATCGCCGCCTTCGCCGCCGCCAACGGCATGGCGCTGCATGGACATGCGCTGATCTGGTATGCGCAAGGCGAAGAGGCCTTTTCCGGCCTGGACGACGCCGCCTTCGACCTTGCCTTCGACGGCTATATCGCCACGGTCGCCGGCCGGTATCGCGGCAAGGCGCGCGGCTGGGATGTGGTCAACGAGCCGATCCTGGATGATGGCTCCGGCATGCGCGACTGTCATTGGTCAGCCCGCTACGGCCACGACGGCTACATCCTCCGCGCGTTCGAAAAGGCGCGGGAGGCGGCTCCCGAGGCCATGCTGTTCCTGAACGAATACAATCAGGAAAGCATCCCGGCGAAGGGCGCACAGTTCCTGCGACTGGTGGAGCGGCTGCTGAAGGCGGGGTGTCCGCTCCAGGGTCTGGGGCTGCAGTCGCACCTGTGGATCGACGTCGAGGAAGGGGCCATCGCCCGCTTCATGGGCGAGGTTGCGGGGTTCCGCCTGCCGATCCATGTGTCGGAACTGGACTGCACCCTGCGTACCGAAAAGCGGCTGGATCTGCGCGGGCAGGCCGAGCGCGTCGCGCTGCAGAACGCGCGCGTGACGGAGCTGGCCGAGGCCTTCGCCGCCCTGCCCGAGGCCCAGCGCTACGCCTTCACCGTCTGGGGTCTGCGCGACACCGACAGCTGGTATCGCCAGAACGACAAGGACGACGGCCGGGACAGGCCCTTGCCGTTCGACAGTTTCGGGCGCCCGAACGCGATGGCGGCGGCGCTGGTCGAGGGGTTCGGAGGCTAGGCCGAAACCTCGCAAACCCTCCCCCTCCTTGCGGGGACGGGAGGATGGGGAGCCTCAGTCGTCGCCGTCGGGGTCGCGGGGCTGGGTCACCGCCGGCGGATCACTGGCAGGAAAGGTCTCTTCCAAGGCCTCGTCCAGCAGTTCGTCGAGGTTCTCGGGATTCAGCTCCTGCGCATCCCGGTCGGGTTCGGCGGGGTCGGTCATGGTCGCCTCCATTGGTCGTAGCCTACCCTAAACCCCGGCCACGAAAAGCAGAACGCCCGCCGGCTTCCCGGCGGGCGTTCAGAACTTCGATCCGACGCGTATCAGGCCGCAGCGCTGTTGGCGCCTTCGGCCGGGTCGCGCAGGACGTAGCCGCGGCCCCAGACGGTCTCGATGTAGTGCTTGCCGTGGGCGGCGGTCGCCAGCTTCTTGCGCAGCTTGCAGATGAAGACGTCGATGATCTTCAGCTCTGGCTCGTCCATGCCGCCATAGAGGTGGTTCAGGAACATTTCCTTGGTCAGCGTCGTGCCCTTGCGCAGCGAGAGCAGCTCCAGCATCTGGTATTCCTTACCGGTCAGGTGCACGCGGTGCCCGTTCACCTCAACCGTCTTGGCGTCCAGGTTCACCGCGATGTCGCCGGTGTGGATGATCGCCTGGGCGTGGCCCTTGGAACGGCGAACCACGGCGTGGGTGCGCGCGATCAGCTCGTCCTTATGGAAGGGCTTGGTCAGATAGTCGTCGGCGCCGCCGCCGAAGGTCTTGACCTTGGTCTCGATCTCATGGCTGCCCGACAGGATCATGACCGGCGTGTTGATCTTGCCGACGCGGAGCTGGCGCAGGACCTCGAGGCCGCTCATGTCAGGCAGGTTCAGGTCCAGCAGGATCAGGTCGTAGTCATAGATCTTGCCCAGATCGATGCCTTCTTCGCCCAGGTCGGTCGTGTAGACATTGAAGCCTTCCGACTTCAGCATCAGCTCGATGCTTTGGGCGGTCGCATGATCGTCTTCAATCAGCAGGACGCGCATTCGTGCCCCTCCAGGCAAAGCTTGACGGTAACCACCCGCGCACACCGCCGGGTAACCTTGTTAGCAGATTAAGATAGCAAAACCTTAAGAAGGGTTAACGCCATCCGATTGAGTCGAATCGTAGGCTGATTTGCGAATCGCCGTCGAGAGTCGGGCGTCCGCCATTCGAAATTTATTAACCATGTTGAAGCCGTGCGGTGTCCCTGCCACCCCGCCAACTCGCCTTCCACGGCGAGCGCAACCCTAAGGCGGGCCTGGCTCCACGTCCGATCCTGACGCGACATAGGACGATTTTCCTATCACAGGTTCAGAGGGGCTTATGCTCCTTGCATCGAATTTCGTGACGGGAGGCGTTTCACATGGAGGACTACAGGGTGCCGGTCGGAGAGGACGACCGGATCAAGGCGGGCGTGGCCATCCACCTGGTGGCGGCGCGCACAGGGACGCAGCCGGACCGCATGACACGAGGCGGACGATTGGACCCGCGCACATCCAAGGCGCGGTGGTTGGCCATGTATCTTTCGCACGTGGCCTTCGGATGGACGTTGGAGCGGGTCGGCCACGTCTTCGGCCTGAACCGAGCAACGGCGGGCGCCGCCTGCCGCTGGGCCGAGGAGGCGCGCGACATCCTGGCCATCGACGACCTGATGACGGAGCTGGAGGCCTGCATCCAGGCTCTCTACCAGGCCCCGCGCTGCGAGTTGGCGCGATGAGCCGGACCGTGGAGCGGGCGCGCCGGCTGCTGGAGCGGCCCGGCGCCTGGCTGGCGACGGAGGGCGGCGGATACGCGCTGCGGCTGGGTCCGGACCGGCGGGCGCGGGTCAACCTGACCCTCTCCGAGGCCGAGTTCCGCGCGCTCGTGGAGCGGCCGCGCCTGCGCGGGCGGGCGGAGGGCGGCTGGACGATGCGGCCGGCGGCGCCGGACAAAGACGGCCCCGCGCCGGGTCGGCCGGGCGTCATCGAGGGCTGTCGAACCCTGGTCCAGGCCGACGGGCGACTGGTCGCCCAGCCGGCCAATCTGGGCGAGAGCCCCGTCGCCTGGCTGGCGCGGCGCAAGGACGCCTCGGGTCGTCCGTGGC
>JAEXZS010000001.1 GCA_023451375.1 Pseudomonadota bacterium | reverse complement strand
ACGGGTGGTATCGGTCCACATCACTGATCTCCAGAAGTTCTTCGCAAAACTCCTGAATCAGCCCTGGATTTGGCCGTCAAGCTAACTCGCTGATATCACCCAACTTAGTTTCGGGTCAGGCTCTTAGAGGCGGCGTTCGAACCTGATCGTATAGTTCGGTTATCGGTTGGTCGTGTACTGACTGAAGCATGCGGACCAGATGGGCCCGAAAAAATGAATGCGTTATAGTCAAGCTTGGTTAGCGCATGATCGCCATTTCGATAACGTTTCGCTCGCGAAGTCGCGCTGTTCAGAACGCGAGTGTCCAGCGTTTCAGAAGATCGATGGTCTCGCGCTTCCTCTTTGCCATTGGCAAGTTCAGCGTCTGATTAGGGCCGAGGTCAGCTTACACCCCTCTGGGGACTTCAGCATGTAATGTTGATCAGCGTCGGCGCTGCCCCAGTAACGGAATTTGGCATCTCGGAAGCGGACATGAGGACAACAGCTTCACCGTGCTCTAGAGATCGTCGTCATGGGAAAGTCACTTCTCGCTCTCGCTGCCATTTTCATCCTGACATCATGTGGGCAGGCTGGAAGGTGGATGCTTCAGTGGTATCCTCGCACCGACACGGACTACGGCGATCTCACACCCGGTTTCGCCTCGCTGGAGATGTGTCGCCGCGCCGGCGCGGGTAAAACGATCGCAGCGCTCGGCGGTCTGGCAAACATGGCCACCCCGAACGGTCCGATGAAGATCCCTTCGGACAATCCGCCATGGTTCGAATGTATGAAGGGTTGTCGGCCGATGCGAGAAGGGAGCTACCTTCTCCAATGCGACCAGATCGAAGAATTCAAAGGCGAAGCCGCCGTCACGCCGCACTGACCAGGATAAAGCCATGCTGGCCACCGCACTCGCGATCCTCACGCTCCAGTCTCAGGCCCACACCGAGACGGTCGTCGTCAGCCCGAAGTTCAGGGACGGCGTTCACTTCGCCTGCGAGGCCAGCTTCGACGCTTACGTTCAGGACACGGCCTATTTCCGAGGTCAGCCGGTCGCCGTGTCGGGAAGCGTCACCTTCTACAATTGGCCTGATCAAAGCCGCGTCTTCATTGGGATGAAGCTCGGCGTTCTGGCCGTCGAAAACGGTGGCTGGCGTCCTCCAGCCAACGCCTATCTGGTAAACGGCTACAAGACCAACCTGTCGGAGCAACAGGCGAACATCGACGCGGAAGACCCGAACTTCCGCCTCTTCGTCTACGACTTCACCGGCGCCGAGACGATGAAGGCCCTCACGCGCATGTCTTCCGACGGCCAGGTCGACATCGCCTACACCATGGAGGGCGGCTCTATGCCGACCACCTTCCCGGTCGTGCTGACAGATGAACAGGCCAGCCAGTGGGGCGAGTGCGTCAGCGCCCTCGCGGGACGCGATCAGTAGGCCATGACCTGGGTGAGACTTGACGAGGCCGCGTTCAGCGCCACGTCGGCCATCCTTCACAATCTGCGCCCCAAACTCCGAACGGTTGTGACTGAAGCGTTCCTCGGCCATTCGGCCTACGCTGACGGAAACTTCCCGATTTGGTGGCAGGGTCAGAACAACGATCAGTTTATCAAGAGTCCTCAGCCGCCCTGCTACGTTCGCTTCTCGCATCACGCATCGCGCACCTTCCAAGGCGTCGCGAAGGGGCAAGCGCACATTCAGTGCTACGCTCAGACAGAGCCCTGGGTTGAGGCGCTTCGCGACATCGTCACGGCCGCCTATCCGGCCGGTGAGACGATTTTGGAGGGCGTCGTGATCGAGTCTGTCGACGTGGCGCGGGCATGGCCGGTGAAAGGTTGGGACAACTCCAAGCCGTGGCCGGAGAGAGCCGATTTCATGCTTCCCGTCTCGGTCAGGTGGCGAGCGGAGGCCCCGAGCGATGGCGCCAACCAGGGTCCAATCCTTCCGACATCCACTTCACGCCGCGGATGAACAGATTTTCCCGACGCTCGAAGTGGTTAGTCCGAACTGCCGCGGGAGGCCGTTGCGGATGCAAACGGGTGGCCGCAGAGGGCCAGGAACAAATTTTGACCCCGCTCCGAAACTGCATCTCCGCTGAGCTAGTGCGCTAGGTCCGCCTCACCTTGAAGGACATCTAACGGTAAGGCTCGCAGGCTAGGCCATCGCCATCCCCGTCCATATGGTCTCGGTAACTTGGCTCCCACGAAGATATATCCTCGTGATTATTGGCGCGCGCTTCGCCGCACCCGGAATAGTGCTGATCCGTCGTCCGCTTGCTCCATTCTCGACGCAACTCCGCCTTTCCTGGAGCGTCGGGCGTGAGGACGTAGGTCGCTCCAGCGAAGGTGATGACAAACGCCCCCGTTCCGGCCAGCCAGATCGGCATCGGCTGTGGCTTGGGACGTGTCGACCATCTGCGTGCATACCGCGCCATTTAGCTACGATAGAGTGCGGACGTTTCCAGACAGTCGCTAAGCAGGGTGAACGGCTCCTGCGCGCCAGGAGGAGCCTGGGCGGTGAGCGGACATCGGCGAGGCACCGCCGGTGGATCCTGCGGCTCTCGCCGCCGTCAAGCATTGAACGCGGCAAGTCCACATGCCACCGTGGCGCGAGTGCGGGGCGAAGCGGATGTCTGAGAGCATTGAATTGGGACCCCAAGAGCTACGCCACATGGTCGAGGACCACTGGCGCAGCCTCATTCGGCTCGCAGGCGTCAATCCTCAGATGGCAGGCGAGGAAGTGTTCCGGTTCGAAGCCCTCATCGAGCAGATGGCCGCGGGATATCCGCCTTCAGCAGTGACGAATTTTCGCAATGCCCTAAAGGCCCTCCGCGCCGAGTACGCAGAGCGCGAATTGACCGACCCAGACGGACTACGTCAGAGCTTGCGGATTACAGGCGGCGCAAACGGCACGGCCACGGCATGGCTAGCCAACCTCGAGACGCCGGCCAGCGTGGATCTTAAGGATTAGCAGGACGCATTCTTCCGGGATTTGCTCGCGAACGGAGTTCCTGACCCGAAACGGTTCCAGTTCCGTTGGGAACAGTTCATCGCGCACCTGCAATTCCAGATTGATCACCTTCCGAAGCCCGAGCAGGACGGGATCATGACGCGCGTTGTGCTGCGTAACGCCGAGTATATGGCGCTCGCGAAGAGCGATCGCGAAGCTCTGAAGGCCCGGTTGGGTGTCACCTCGCCCTTGCCGGGCTCTGCGCCGATCGCAAATATGGTTGTCGAGACTGCCGTGCGAGCGACGATCTGGCAGGGGATCGGCGCTCTCTTCCGGGGCTTCCGGTAGACGAAGCAGCTTGAAGCGCAGGGTTCGGACCGCCTCGCGCCACGAGCGGCCATGTCGATCACGCCGCAAACGAGACATTCGCGCGGAGTCTTCTCTTCAAATGTGCGGCGTCGGCCGTCTTGCGCGAAACGCAGTGACCTTCTCGATCCGACTGCCGAGCCAACTCCTGAAATCAGAGAGCAGTTCTCGGTGATCAACCGCAACATCTGCGGCAAGAAGTCTGTCTGTCTCGGCCAAGGCCATCGCCAAGGTCAGCCCGCCCGCGTCCTCACAGATGAGTCGGTCGGTGAGCGCGCTTTCCGCTTCGACCGCCAGTGTCTCTGGTAGGCAAGTCCGGTTGCCAAAATAGATGAGACGCAGGCCGAAAGCCCTGAGCCGATCGTCGTCGAAGTGTTCGACAATTCTGACCACTTCACCCCACCCCGCATCATGGAAATCATCGCGGCGAAGTTCGTCTGCCGGCCCCGGGAACCCATCATGGGTGCGGCCCTCAGGATGGGGCGAGCGTTCGTAGGGCGTCCTGCCGGCCGACCATGCCGCAACGACGCGGGCGCACAGATCGACATCCTCTTTGATGCGCCTTGCAAGCGCTTCGAGATCGTCGATCGAACGTCCATCCAGAAGTGAGTCTGACACGTCATACAGCGGCGTAAGTACGGGCCCGGCATTTGTGCGCAGCCTACGGACCGGACCACCCTTCTCAGACAACGCCGCGCGCAGAGCGTCGTCCGGCAGAGCCAGCAACACGTCCAGATCGGCATCCAACCGGAGACACAGCCGACCGTTGGCAGGCTGCTCAGGATCCGCCCCAATCAAGACGACGACCGCAGGATAGGGCTCGTTGCCGTAGAACTCGGTCAACAGGAACCCGTCTTCCGCCGCGACGAACTGGGAAACCGAGGCCTTGTTGGAAAATCGGACGAAGCGCTGCCAGACGTCCGGTGCGCCGTCCCTGACCAATCGGGCCAGCTCCAGCGTTACGCCGACATCGCCTAGGGCATTGTGCGCCATCGAATGATCAAGACGGTTCGCCGCCGCCAACGCCTCAAGCCGGAAGGTGGGGCGGCCCTCCGGGCCAGTCGGCACCACGAGACAGTCGGGGGTGTCGGCCACGGCCGCCATTACAAGCCCGAGTACGTCACCACGGCAGTTATTGTTCCTGCTCGTGAGGTATGGATCATGCAGGGTCTGAAACAGCGCGTGCCGGACCATCTCCTCGTCGAACCGGATCGAGTTGAAGCCGACAACGATCGAGGGCGTCCATTCCAAGAGCTTGGCACGGACCGACCGCATCATCTCGTAGTGGGTCGGAAGCTGGGGATCGGTCAGCCGAGAGATCGAAAGCCCATTGGTCGTTAGCGCCGAAGGGTGTGGAACGACATGCGGCATGAGGCGGCAACGGGCCTCAAACCGATCGGTCTCGTTCAGATCGTTGTCCGTTCGGATCGCCGCAAAATGGACGATCTGGTCGAATCCCTTTTGGAGCCCCGTCGTCTCGGTATCGAAGAAGACGAAGCTCATCCGCGCTCCAGCCTACAAACCGTTGGCCAAGCGATATCGCATTGCCGACGCACTGACCCGGAACTTGCGAGCGAGGGCCTCGACGGCGGCGTCATCGTCCATGTCGATCCCCCCGCCATCAAGCGCGGCCACCACCAGATCGCGCGGCATCAGTAGCTCTGCGGCGAACGCGTTGGCCTGGACCTCAAGGGCGTCTGTCCCCTGCGCGGAGAGCTCGTCTCGGAACAGCACCCTCAGGCCGCTGTCGATGTGGACCGCCTTCTCCAGTTCCTCGGGATGCAGCATGTGGTGGGCGAGCTCGTGGGCGGCGGAGAACCGCTGCCGGTTTGGGTGGTGCAGGGCGTTGACCCCGATTATCCCCACGCCGTCCTTAATGTAGGCCATGCCGGACAGCGCCTCCTCCAACGGGGCGTACTGCAAGGCGATGTTCCGGGCCTTTATGATCCGCTCGATCGGGACGGGCGCGGCCTTCACCCCGGCCTCGGCCAGGATCGCGCGCGCTCTTTCGCGAGCTTGCTCGACGCCGGCAGTCATGCTCCGGCCTTAAGGCCGCGTTGTACCATCGCGCTCGTGATCATGTCCGTGATCTGGGCGTGCGTTTGAGCTGTCACCGGCGCGGACCCATCCCAGCTGGTCACCTCCAGGTCGTCGAACCTAACCGGCCGGGCGGGGGCTGGAAGAATGTCGGACAGCTTGGCCACGGCAAGCGCTGAGGACAGTGCGTAGACGTGGTGCAGCAGAACGTTCTGGCGACCGCTCTCGATGTTGGCGATCGAGGCGCGCGACATACCAACCCGCGCGGCAAGCTTCGCCTGGGTCAAGTCCAACTCGCGCCGCCTCGCGGCGACCGAACGGCCGAAGGCCTTGTAGATTCCATCATCTGACATCCGCGCATGTTTGCGATGTGTTCCCGCACGTTGTCAACGTCGAGCACAGATGTGTTTATTATAAACATAAGGATGTGCTTATTTGACACCATATCGATTCTCGGGAATCAATGGCTCGACCGGTTGGGACTGACCTTGCCGGGTTCAATCCATGGAGTTTCAAATGTCGAAACGCATTCACGTCGTCCCGCACGGATCGGAATGGGCGGCGCGCCGCGAAGGCGCCAGCCGCGTCGGCTCGGTGCATTCCACCCAAGCACAGGCCGAGGCCGCCGCCCGCTCCACTGCCATCCGCGAACGCGGCGAGGTCATCATCCACCGTCCCGACGGACGAATCCGCGACGCCAACTCCTACGGCTCCGATCCCTTCCCCCCGAAGGGCTGATCACACCCTGGCGCCGCAAGGCGGCGCTCCCACCAGAAAGATGCGCATCGATGAACGCCCCGACGCCCAACCGGGATTTCCGCACTGCGGACCCCTTTGCCAATCCGCTTGACGCGCTCCTTGCGGAGATCGCGATCAACATTCAGCTGCCGCCCGGCCTGCACGCCAAGGCGGGCGACCGCTACGCGTCTGTGCGGACCTTCATCGAACGACCGGGCAGCGCGCTCCATGGGCGGGTCATGGCCTTCTACCCGCAGGGTTCGATGGCTATCGACGCCACGATCTCCACGCGTGGGACTGACGATGAGTACGACATCGACATCATCTGCGAGATCGATGGGGCCGGCGAGACTGCTGCCGAGCTAATGGACCTGCTCGAGGCCGCCCTCGACGGCTACCCCCAGGTGAAAATCAAGCGTCAGACGCGCTGCATGACGCTCTACTACGCCGATGGCATGCACCTGGACGTCACCCCGTCGCGACGGGCGGCGCCGGTCGAGAAGGTGAGCGAGATCGTCCACCACAAGTCCGACAGCGGTGACGCCGGCCGCTACGTCTTGATGAACGCCTGGGGCTTCGTCGATTGGTACAGGGCGCGCACGCCGACGGAGGACCGCTTCGCTCTCGCCCTGAACAAACGGTTCTACGAGGACGCCGGCATCGCCTTTGCGGCAGCCGAGGTGGACGAGGTCCCCGCGCAGACGCCCCTCGTCATCAAGAACTCGGCGACGGTGGCCCAGCAGCTGCTCAAACGCCACCGCAACATCGCCTACGCCAACACCGATGGCCGCATCCCGCCGTCGGTGGTGATCTCCTGCCACGCCGGCAAGGCCGCCGCCCCCGGCTTTAGCCTCTCCGAGATGCTGATCCGCCAGGCGCGCTGGACCGCTCGAGCCATCGAGGAGGCGGAGCGCGCCCATCGCTTGATCACGGTTCCGAACCCGGTTTTCGAGCTCGAGAAGTTCACGGACCGCTGGCCCGAGACCCACGCGCAGCAGCGCACCTACGCGGCCCTGCTCAACGACTTGGCCGATGGCCTCGAGGCCGCGCGACGCAATGTCGAACTGGAGGATCTGCAGGCTTGGCTGCGCCAGCAGTTCGGTGAACGCGTGGTGACTCGCTCCGTCCTAGCCTTCAACGAGCGCCTCGGTCGCCAAGTAAAAAGCCAGCAGCACGGCTACACCCGCAATGGCGGTCTCTTCGTTCCCGCCGCGCCGGCGATCATTGGGACGGCGGCGGGCTTGGCGCCGATCCGCGCGGTGGCCCACACGAACATGGGGGAGCGCCGACCGTGATGACCCGCAACATCGATAAGCAAATCGACGACATGGCGCGTCTCTGGCCCCAGATGAGACTCGCGGCCAAGGCTGGTAACAGCGCCGTGTGGCAGGGGCCGCTCAAGCCCCTGCTGCAGACGTTTTACATCCGGATCGCCTACCGGGCTCCGCTCATCATCGAACGTCCCGACGTTCGTAACACCCAGCCCGAGGTCAGCGTCCTGACGCCGCCGCTGCGCCGCCGGCCGGGTGATCCCGAGGGCGCGCTGCCCCACGTGTACTACCGGGCCAACGGTTCGGTGGTGCTGTGCATGCTCGATCCTGAGTCCGACGACTGGTCCCCTGCGGACAGCTTGGCCGAGACGACGGTGCCCTGGATCATCGAGTGGCTGGCCGCGTACGAGGGCTGGCGCGCCACTGGTCAATGGACCGCGAGCGGTCGACATATGGAGGCCGCGTGATGGCGAAGACCACCATCCCGAACAAGGTCGCCAACGCTCTGTGGGCCCGGGCGGGGGGCTGCTGTCAGTACCGAGGCTGTCCCGACTATCTCGTTGGAGACCTGATCGCGGGCCGCGAGGACGGGACGTTCGGATTTCTGGCGCATATCGTCGCAGATAGCCCGGGCGGTCCCCGAGGCGACGAGCTTCGGTCAGCGCGCCTGGCGAAGAAGCTCGAAAACCTGATGTTGATGTGCGCTCGGCATCACAAGCTCATTGATGTCGATGCGCCCGACGACCACCCCGAGTCCCTGCTCTTGGCGATGAAGGCCGAGCACGAGCGCCGCATTGCGCGCAATGTCGCCATCGGCCCGGATATGGCGTCCCATGTGGTCCGGTTCTCCGCAAAGATTGGCGAGAACCCCGCTCTGGTCTCCACTCGGGAGATCTTTGATGCGATGCTGCCCCATCGGCATCCGGCCTCGGGAGAGACCATCGATCTGGAGCTGATCGGCGCCACCTTCCAAGACAAGGAGCCGGCCTATTGGAACATCCAGAGGCTGAACCTCGGCCGCCAGTTTGAAACCGCCATCCGCAGCCGCATCGAACGCCAGGACATCCGCCATCTCAGCGTCTTTGCCCTTGCGCCTCAGCCGCTGCTGATCGAGCTGGGCCGCCTGCTCGGCGACATCGTCCCGGCCATGATCCACCAGCGCCATCGTGAACCTGCGACCTGGCGCTGGCAGGAGAATCAGCGGGCTCTCGGTCTAAACGTTGGCGAACCGGCGCATCATAGCGGTTCGGTCGCCCTCAAGCTGGCGGTCAGCGCCGAGATCGACGACGGCCGAATCTACCAAGTTCTGGGGGACGATGCGGCGATCTGGTCGATTACCGCGATAGATGCGCACAACGACATCCTGAGGCGGTCAGAGGACCAGGCGGAATATCGCCGCTGGCTTCGCTGGATTTTTAACCGCATCAAAGCCGTCCACGGCCAATCAACCGTCATTCACGTCTTCCCGGCGCTGCCAGCTTCTCTAGCAGTCGAGACCGGCCGCGTGTGGATGCCCAAGGCCGACGCCGCCATGCGCCTATACGATCAGAACGGCAGTTCCGGGTTCACGCATGCCTTCGACATCGGCGAGGCACTTGTCAGCGCTGTATCTTCGGAGGCGGCATGACAGAGCCGATCAAATGCCTGATGTCCCCAACGAATGCATGGGCCCCGCCATAAGCGGGCATTGCGAATGTCAGCTATGAGTCAAACCTGGGCGTTCGCGGTTGGTCGACGCCATGGCTGAACGCGGAGGTCGCCAACCGCCGCGTTGAGTCCCCTGCGGTCGTCTGCAATCGATCGACTTGTGAAGGTCAGCTACTGCTCATCGCAGGCCCCGCGCCCGCGCTTCAAACGCCACCAGCTGTTCCGGCTCCGCCGCGAACCAGGCGTAGCTTCCCCAAGCGAGGCCATCGACCGCCTTCTTGAACGGGCTGCGGCTGCGGTCGAGGAAAGCGGTGACATAGGCCACATGTTCGACCGGAAATCCCGCGTCGGCGGCCAGCGCCGCCAGGGCGGTCTTGCGGCGCTCGTTGATGGGACCATCCGTGGCGACCACCTCCACGAACACCAAAAGCGGGTGATCTCCGTCGATATCGGCGAGGATCACATCGGGCAGGTTCTTGTCGGCCTGGATGTTCAGCCCGATCTTTCGCGCCATATCGTCGTACCGGGCTACGACCTTGGCGCCGCTTTCAGAGACGAACAGCACAGTGGGGTTGGCCAGGAACCGGGGCGCAAACTCCTCTATCACCGCCTTGGTGATGATCGAGCTTGGCCCAGGCTTCATGCGCTGGGTCTCGCCATTGGGGAAGTTGACCAGGACCTGGTCCTCCGCCTGACTGGCGCCGCCGCGAACGATGGCGATCCGCGCCAAGGCGCCGGCGTTCAGATGCGCCCGGCTCCAAGCTGTAATGGCCGATGTCAGGGCCTCGCCCTCAAGCCTCGGATCAAACAGATCGGCGAAATCCTGACGAAGCGCATAGCGCGGCTTGCTGGAGGTCGTCGGCAGATCGGTGCGCTCGATCACCGCGCCCATGGCGACAAGGCCCTCGCGCAGAGTCTCGTCACGGATCGGTTCGCGCGTGTTGTCCTGATACCAGCGGGCGCCCTCGGCGAAGCCGCCCGGCTTGAGGATATTTGCGGCATAGGCCTGGCGATCCGCGTCCGACGCGTCCGGCGACGCAGCGAGGTCGGTCATACGATAGACGTGCTTGGGGCCGAGCCAGCCGTCCTCGCCCTCGACCGCTCCGATGTAGAGGGCCGCGAATACTGTGCTGGCGGCCAGCATGCGGGTGCAATACGTCCGGTGCGGCGTCCCTTCAGGGAAGATCGCCTGAAGACGGGCATGCACCTCGTCGCGGCTGGGAAGCGGCCTCATGTGATCGCCTCGACATAGAGGGCGCGCAAGGCCGCCTCAAAGGCCGTCCGGTCGGCGCCGTCCTTCACCAAGGGCTCAAGCGCTGTCATCTCTGCGGCGGTCGGAAGCGGCACGGCTTCCAGCTCGAAAGCCGAGACCGCGACGCTGCCGCTGATGCAGCGGAAGACCTGATCGACGACTGTGCTGTTCAGCACCGCCGCCAGCAGGGCCGGCGACACCTTGGAGCGCCCAACGGGACGAACCATGTTCAGATGGTTCTCTACGACGACCGCCTTGTGGGTTCTGAGGAAGGCCCCGGGCAGTTCCGCCGCAATCAGTCGGCGCTCCTGCTCCTTTGAGGTCGTGCGCTGCACCAGCACGCATGGCTCGCGCGTGAGCATCCATTGGTCCCCGGTGCGGATCTCGAACCATGGGGCGTGATTGCGCTTCTCGGCGCGGAAGCCGAAACGGCCATCGGCGCTGACCGCCTCGGCCCAGATGAGGGGGTGGCGATTGCGCCCGCCGCGTTCGCACAGCTGATCCTTGAACCGGTTCCAGACGAGGGGACCCGTCGAGACCCTGTAGCCCCAGTCCGATAGGCGGGTCGTCATCCGCGAAGCCGCCGCCGCCAGGGTCGACTGGTCGGGAGAACGCGGAGCAAGCCAGGGCGCATCCCCCGCCTTAGGCAGGTTGATCGTTCCATTGCGGACAAGCACCGCGTCGCGCTCGTTCTCAAGGGTCACATAATGGACCTGGGCCGCGCCCGGCTTGGAGCCCTTTCGGAAGACCGCGAGCATGGTCTCCTGCAACGCGTCTTCGAACACGCCCTTGCGACTGTGAACGAAGTCGATCGCCTCAGGCGGCGCGTCCTCGGCCAACAGGCGGCGCAGGGCCGCGAAATACTGTCCGCCCAGAACGCTGGTGGGGGTCAGATAGGCGACGACGCCTTTGGGCTTTGTCCACCGCAAGGCGATGTCGGTGAAGACCCCATAGAGATTGGCGTGGCCATAGAGGCCGCGGGCAAATCGCAGTCTCTGCTCAGGGGTGAGGCGAACCCGGCCGTAGGGCGGGTTGCCGATGACCAGGTCATATTCGGCCTTAGGCGCGTGCTCGAGCGTATCGACCACATCGACGAGGCGCGGCGCCGCGCGCCCGGCATCCCGCGACAGCGGCGCCAGGAGAAGGTCGAGCGCCGTCTGGGCGAAGCCTGCCGCGTGGGGATCGAGCTCCAGCCCTTTCAGGCGGCGCTCGATCTGGGTCAGGATCACACGCGGTTCCGAGCCCTCCAGGGCGGCGACCATTCGCGCCGCCACCGGCATCAGGAAGGCGCCGCCGCCGGCCGCCGGATCCAGCACGCGCGCCTTGGCCCAATCCACCCCGGCTTCCTCGGCCAGGGCGACCAGACGGCCAACGAGGGCTGGCGGAGTGTAAAAGGCGCCGAGGACGCCGCGATCATGCGTACACAGCAAGACTGTGTAGAGCGAAGACAGGTTGTATGCGGCCTCGGCGAGCGGCAAGGCGGCGGCGGCTTCACCCAGAGCGTCGGCCATGCCGCGCGCCGTGGCGTCGAGCTTGCCGAAGGGCGTGGCGGGCGCTGGGTTCGGCCTCAGATCCGGCGCAACCCGTTCGGTGAGACGGTCGAAGGCGCGCCGCACCAGCAGCGCTGACATATCCCGGCGTTGGGGTTCGGGGGTCGCGGTGATCCAGACCTTCGCCAAGCCGCGAATGCGGGCCAACTCGTAGCGCGCGGATTCCGGATCGATGACGGGCGCCGCCGTCGGAGCAACGAGTTTCAGTTTCGCGCCCATCAGGCTTTCGTTCTCCGAATCCGAGGTATTGCAAAACCCTAGAGCAAGCCGCTCCTACCCGTAAACGATGTGATGGCAGCAAGGGCGCGCGGCTAAAGGCCGAGCCGAGCGACTTTGTCCTACGCTTGTGCCAAATTTGGTCGTACGTGATGCGCTACGGTGCCGCGATCCGATCGCGCCGAGCGCTGCGGCTAAGTTAGAAGGTCTGTCGGATTTTGACCGAGAGCCTTTGCAATCCGTTCCACGACATTAAGCGTTGGATTGCGTCGACCACGCTCCAGTTCACCAACGTAGCTGTAAGCTAAACCGACGTCGTGGGCCAACGCCTCCAAGGTCACGCCCTTTGCGCGCCTGGCCTTCCTGACATTTTCGCCAAAGGTGGAAGCTAAGCCCATCAGCTTAGCGCGCCAATCTCGGCGAATTGGGCCAGTTACTATAGTAACCAAAAATAACTGGTCTTCATATTGCCGGGCTGCACTGAATGCTGGCCTTATTGATCCAGCGGTCTGAGAAGCAAATGCGGGCTGATGTTCAAGGCCATTGCCAAGGCTTCTACGACACCCAGCGTTGGGTTGCGCCGACCGCGCTCAAGTTCGCCGACATAGCTGTAGGACAGGCCAGCCGCGTCCGACAGTGTCTCGATAGTGAGACCCTGTTCTTGTCGCGCAAGTCGGACATTCCGCCCGAAAATCTGCCGCAGATCCATTGATCCAGCGGCAGCAAAACACCCCAACTGAACCAGTCACTATAGTAACCAATCGGCAGGCCTGATAAGTTCTTTCCGGTGTCGTGGACTGGAGACAATCTCGTGACATTTGGATTTGAACGTCTCGGTGAGGGCGAAAGGAATGGCCTTTCGCGGCTGTATGATCAGCACGCCGCCTGGCTGACCCGTCGACTCCGCGCCTTCGGGGTCGAAGCGGCAGACGACGTCGTCCAGGAAACCTATCTTCGCATTGCGCCCTATCAGGCGCGCGGCGAGATCCGGCACCCCAAGTCTCTGCTGCTTCGCATCGCATCGAGCCTGGTGGCCGAGGAGGGGCGGCGCGCTCAACGCCGCAGCCGCCACGCCTCGGAATGGTCCGCCTGGGTGGACGCGCCGACGCAGACGGAGACCCTTCTTCTGAAGCAACTGGTGCTCCAACTCCCGCAGCCCGAGCGAGACATTTTCCTGTTCAGCCGGTTCGAAGGCTTGACCAATGAGCAGATCGCTGGGCGACTAGAGGTCTCGGTGAAGACCGTCGAACGCCGCATGACGCGGGCCTTGAAGCAGATCGACGCTCAACTCCGGCGCTAATGCAGGGTTTCGCCATGGGCGCTCGCCAGACGACACAGACCGCGGCCGACCGCGAGGCCGCCGCTTGGCATGCCCGCCTGGGCACGCGCAGCATCTCGCTGGACGCCGTGCAGGAATTCCATACCTGGCGCGCGGCGCCGGCGAACGATGCGGCCTATCGCCGGATCGAGAAACACTGGGACGATGCGAACACGCTCGCCGCCGACCCGGACATCCTCGCTGCGCTCCAGGCGGCGCAGCAACGCGGCCCGAAGCGTCGCCGCCGTCGGCACGTCGTCGAGGCGGCGATCGCCGTGGGTGCGACCTGCGTCCTGGCGTTGGGCGGCGTCTTCGTCTGGCAGGGGCGGGGCGTCTATGCGACGGGCGTTGGCGAGACGCGTGTGGTCGAACTGGCGGACGGCTCGACCGTCCGGCTGGACACGGGCTCCAAGGTCCGGGTGAGGCTGTCCGGTGATCGGCGAAGGGTCGAGCTCGAATCCGGCCAAGCGCTGTTCGAAGTGGCGCACGATCCGGCCCGTCCTTTCGTTGTGGTCACCGACGACGCCGCCGTAACGGCGGTCGGCACGGTGTTCGAGGTGCGCCGCATCGGGGGGGCGACCCGCGTGGTCCTTGTCCAGGGGCTCGTCGACGTGGCCCGTCAAAACGGTCCAGCCAAGGCGCCTCAACGGATGACGCCGAACCAGGAGGCGACGGTGTCGCACGACGCGACCCGTTTGCAGCCCGTGAACGCCAAGGCCTCGACGAGTTGGACCGAAGGCAAGCTGACGTTCCAGGACATGCCCCTGAAGGAGGCCGTGGCCGAGGTGAACCGGTATCTCGATAAGCCCATCGTGTTGGATGCGCCCTCTGCGGCGTCGACACCCGTGAACGGCGTCTTCCGCAGCGGCGACCGGGCGGCCTTCGTCGCCGCCACCGCCGATCTGCTCGACCTGCGGGTGGCAGAAGGGGCGGACGGCGGCGTCCATCTGATCGGTCCACGGAGATAATGTCATCTTGGGTGAGGGTTGGACCTCTCCCCAACCGTCTCTGACCCGACGCGCTTCTGCGTCGCCGGGGCAAGACCAATGACCACCTTCCGACACGCACTGTTCGGCGCCGTTTCCGTTCTCGCGATGACAACGACCGCCCAGGCGCAGAGCCGGGCGCCGCTGATCGCCTTCGACATTCCCGCCGGACCGCTCGGGGCGGCGTTGAACGCCTACGCCGACCAAGCCGACCGCCAGCTGATGTTCACTTCCGAACAGGTCGCCGGCCTGAAGACCGCCGGCGTTTCGGGCCAACTGTCGGCCGACGCGGCCCTGGAGCGGCTGCTCGCGAACACCGGCCTCGTCGCCAGTTCGTCCCAGCCTGGCGTCTATGTGCTGCAGCGTCACCAGGGCGTCGCCGCGGCGACCCAGGTGGAGGACATCGTCGTCACCGGCACCCTGTTGCGCGGACCGGGCGACACACCGTCGCCCGTCACAGTGATCCGCCGCGACGACCTCGATCGCACGGGCCGAGCGACAGTGGCTGAGGCGCTCGCGGCCCTGCCGCAGAACTATGCGGGCAGCGCCACGCCGGCCGCCGCCCTCGTCGGTACGGACCCGATGCAGAGCAATTCGGGGCTCGCCACGGGCGTGAACCTGCGAGGTCTTGGGGCGGACTCGACCCTGGTTCTGGTCAATGGACGCCGCATGGCTGGCGCCGGAGGCCGCGGAGATTTCGCGGATGTCTCGGGCGTTCCGACCGCGGCGGTGGAGCGTGTGGACGTGCTGCTCGACGGCGCCTCGGCCCTTTACGGCAGCGACGCGGTCGGCGGCGTGGTCAACATCATCCTGCGCCGCGACTTCGACGGCCAGGAGAGCCGTCTGAGGCTAGGGGCGGCCGAAGGCGGCGCGGAATCGATCATCGCCGCCCATACGATCGGACGTCGGTGGTCGAGCGGCCAGGCGCTCGTCTCCTATGAGTACGAGCATCAAAACGCCCTGTCTCGGACGGACCGGCCTTATTCGGCGACGGGCGACCTGCGTCCGTTCGGCGGTACGGACCATCGGTCGATCTATTCGGCGCCCGGCAACATCGTCGAGCTCTCGGGCGGCAGCTATGTCTCGCGCTTCGCCATCCGGCCCGGTTCGGACGGACAGGCGGACTCGCCGGGCGAGTTCGCGGCGGGCGAGCAGAACTACGGCGATACCGCCATCGGCGGCGTGCTGGCCCCGCGGCAAGAGCGTCACACCGCCTATCTGTATGGCCGTCAGGCGCTCGGGACGCCCGTCGAACTGTCCGGCGATCTTCGCCTGAGCCGACGGGACTATCAGACCCAGAGCCTGATCCCGACGACGATCGCCACGGTCACCACCGCCAATCCCTTCTTCTATTCGCCGACCGGCGCCGCCTCGCACCAGGTCGCCTATTCCTTCACTGACGACTTCGGCCGGACGGAGCGGACGGGCGAGGTCGAAAGCCTCGGCGCCAGCCTGGGCGCCCTGATCCGTCTGCCGGCGGCGTGGGAGGCTGAGACCTTCCTCACCTATGGGCGTGAGAAGACCCGCGACGGCCAGGTCGGCATGCTTCAGTCGACCTATTTCCAGGAGGCGCTGGGCAACACCGCCGACAATCCGGCGACGGCCTATTCGGCGGCGACCGACGGCTATTTCAACCTGTTCGGAACGGCGGGCGGCAACACCGCCGCCGTGGTCGATTTCGTGTCGAGCGGCTATGCAGTCTATGAGGATGAGAGCGAGGTGGCCTCGGCCAATGTCATTGTCCAAGGACCTGCGGTGCGACTGCCGGGCGGGACGGCGCGGCTGGCGATCGGCGCCCAGTTCCGCACCGAAGCGCTCGAGAACAGCGGCGAGACCTTCGTCTCCGGCCTGACGCCGACCTTCAGTCAATCGCCCCGCAAGACGCGAGAGGTCGCCGCCGCCTTCGCGGAGGTCCGTCTGCCGTTGTTCGGCTCAACCAATGCTCGGCCGGGGTTTCAGCGGCTGGAGCTGTCGGCGGCCGGCCGGGTCGAGCATTATGACGACATCGGATCGACCGCCAATCCCAAGGTCGGCCTCCTGTGGAGCCCGGTCCAGGACCTCAATCTGCGGACCAACTGGGGCACGTCGTTTCGGGCGCCGGCGATGACCGAGCTGGCGGAGCGTCGCTATATTTCCGCGACCTATGTCTCGGATGGGACCGAACAACTGGTCGCGGTTTTCGAGGCCGGCGGCAACCCCGACCTCGAGCCGGAGGAGGCCGAGACGCTCACCGTCGGGTTCGACTATGCGCCGGACGATCGGCCCTATCGGATCAGCGCCACCTGGTTCGACATCCGGTTTTCGGATCAGATCGCCCGCCCTGCGCTCGACAATCTCAGCCAGGTTCTGCTCGACCCGGCCCTGGCGCCGTTCGTACGGCGGGTGGACCCGAACTCGGCGGAGGACCGCGCGGCGGTCGAGGCGCTCATCACCAGCCCCGACTTCCTGCTGCCCGGCGTTCTGCCGGTCGAAGCCTATGGCGTGATCGTCGACGGCCGCTGGCTCAACGCCGCCGAGGTGCATGTTCGCGGCGTCGACGGCTCCGTCGCCTATGACCTCGATCTCGGCGCCGCCGGCGCCGTGACGCTGGAGGCGACGGGATCCTACATGGATCAATATCAGCGCAAGATCACCCCGACCGCGCCGGAAGAGGATCTGGTCGACACCCTCGGGTTTCCCGTCGACTTCCGCGGCACGGCCGCCGCAGTGTGGCGGCGCGACGACGTCGATGTCCGGGTCGCCGTCAATCGGGTGTCAGGCTATCGCGACTTCGCCGGCGCGCGCATTGCGCCCTGGACGACGGCGGACGTCCAGGTCGGCTGGCGGCCGTCCGGCCCCTGGGGGCAGGGGGTGTCTCTGGTCGCCTCGGTCCGCAATCTGACGGACGAGGATCCGCCCTTCTACGATGGCGCCAACGGGGCGGGTTTTGACGCGGGCCAGGCCGATCCGTTCGGCCGGCAGGTTTCGCTGCAACTGACCAAGCGCTGGTGATCGTCATGCGGATGATCCTGCCTGCGCTGTTCGGCGCCGCCCTGGCGCTCGCCCCGTTCTCGGTCCACGCCGATCCGACCTCGCCGACGCCCTTCACCGTCGAGGACCTGTTGCACCTCGAAGAGTTCGGCCAGACGGCGCTCTCGCCTCGTGAGGATTCAGCCGTCTTCGAACGGCTAGGCCCGGTCGACGGCATTCCCAGCCACGAGCACGACTACTGGGACCGTCTGCTGCGCTCCGAACTGTTCGTCGTCCCCGATCTCGAGACCGGCGAGGTCCGACGGATGCTCGCTCCAGAGGAGGGGAACGGCCATGCCCTGGGGCCCTGGTCGTCGGAAGGGGACCGGGTGGTGCTCTACCGGCTGAAGGACCGGCGCTTCTCCCTGGGGATCGCCGAACCTCGGACCGGCGCCGTGCGCTGGGCGAACTTCACGCCGGAGCTCGCCTTTTGGGGGCGCGCCGCGATCTGGCGGTCGCCCGAACAACTGCTGGTGCTGGCCACGGACGACGAGCCGGCGCCCTGGCTGTTGCGCGCGGGATGGACCGCAGCCGACCGCCTGCCCAAGCTATGGGAACGCGCGCGTCGAGGCGATGAGGCGGCGCGGACCGTCATCGGCTCTGGCCGTTTCGCGGATCTCACGCCGCAGGCGGCGAGCGGGCGGCTCATGAGGGTCGATGTCGCCACGGGGAGAGAAGAGGTTCTGGCGACGGGGCGGTTCTACGACATGGAGTTGTCGCCGAACGGTCGCTACCTCGCCTTGGCGGCCTATGCAGAGGATGTCGGCTTCGATCCGCAACAGCCCTTCCTGCAGGGGGATTTCAGCCAGCGCCGGGCGCTCACCATCCTCGATCTTCAGACCGGCGCGATCTGGCGTCCCGCGCCGGAGGAAAGCCTGTCGCCGCATCTGTTGAGCTGGTCGGCCGATGGCGAGACCCTGCTCGCCTTCCTGCGCCCGGCGAAGCGCGCCGCGGTCGACGGGCGTTTGATGCGGTTCAGGCCGGCCGACGGGCAGGCGACGGTCGTTCCGCTCCACGGCTATGGGCCGGCGATTTCGGAAAGCGGACTGCGCACCCCGGTGGTCAGCGCCGACTGGCTCGGCGAGACGCCGGTGCTCTTCGCCCAGACCCGAGCGGGCCGCAAGGATTGGGTGGCGCTGGGGGAGGCGGGCGCCGAGGTCCTGACCTCAGCCCTGTCGAACCCGGGCTCCCGACTGCTGGCGGTGACACGATCGCGGATCGTAGTGTCTTCCGACGGACGCGCCTGGAGCGTCGGGCCCTCCGCAGCGCCGCAGGATCTCGGCGACGTGGTCGAAACGAAAGCGGCTGATCATGAGGTTGTCTTCAACCGGGGACAGAGGTTCGCCTTCACCGGCGCGCCGCGCCGCAACTGGGTGGCGGTCAGGCGCGGGGCGGCGCTTCAGCGGGTCGACATCGAGACGGGCGCGTCGATCGGTCCGGCGTCTCCCTTGGAGGGCGACGTCCGGGCGATGGGGGAAACCAAGGCGCTCACCCTGGCCGAAGACCCTTCAGCGTCCCGGCGGCTTGTCGGTCCGGGCGGAACCACGATCGCAGTCGTCAACGCCGTCCTGGCGCAGCGGTCGCTGTCGCATCCCATACCCGTCGCCCATGTCAGCCGCACAGGCCGCAGGCTCACCAGTTGGCTCTATCGGCCAGTCGACAATCCGCATGCGCCCCTCATCGTCGTGCCCTATCCGGGCGCCTCGGTCTCTCCGGAACCGCGTGATCGACTGAATGCGGCCGCGAGCGTCCAACTGATGACGGGGCGCGGCTATGCCGTGTTGTTGCCCGATCTCTCCGACATCGGCCGACCGCCTGATCCGGCGTCCGGGATCGCGACGGCGATCCTCGCCGCCGTCGATGCGGCCGCGCTGACCGGCGGGTTCGACCGCTCCCGTCTTATCCTCTGGGGACACAGCTTCGGCGGATTCAGCGTCATGGCCGCGGCGAGCCAGTCCGACCGTTTCTCGGCCGTCATCGCCGCCAACGGCGCCTATGATCTGCCGAGCGCCTGGGGAAGCTTCTCCTTGGCCCGGGCCGTCGCTCCGGAGCTCGGTCTGTCCATCCGATCCACCGCCGGGCTTGTGGAAACGGGACAATTCGGTCTCGGCGGCCCGCCGTGGTCGAGGCCGCAGGCCTATGTGGCCAACAGCCCCTTGTTCGCCGCGGACCGGATCCAGGCGCCGGTGCTGCTCGTTACCGCCGATCGCGACTATGTGGCGCCGGGGCAGGCGGAAGAGATGTTCTCCGCCCTTTATCGCCAAGGCAAGGACGCCGTCTTGCTGACCTATCGGGGGGAAGGGCACGTTCTCGCCAGTCCGGGCAATATTCGCGACTATTATGCGATGATCTGGGCCTGGCTGGACCGGGTCATGGCGACGGTGAAGGCGCCGGGTCCCACGCCTGCGCCCAACTCTCCATCAGCGCCAGCATCATGAGCTCGACATAGCCGCCCTGCCAGATCAGCCGTTCGATCTGCAGGGCGGCCTCCACCTGCTCGCGGTCGATCAGGCCCTGGCTTGCGAGCCGCCCTTCCAGCAGATGGGGCCGCAAGACCTCCAGGTTGGCGGCGACGACCTGGCCATAGTAGGCGCCCAGTTCACCCTTCGACCGTCGGGCCAGCAATCGGGCCGGCAGACGGTCGGCGAAGGCCTGTCGCGCAAGGAGACGGTCGTGTCCCCCGCCGGTCAGCCGAGGGATGGGCGTCGCCAGCGTCGCCTCGACGACCGGCGTCGCCAGGGCCGGGTGGAGGAGCCGGGCGTGTTCCGAGCGCCGCGCAGGGCTGGACAGGTTCAGATTGCTGAGGAAGCCGGCGATCTGCTGGCGTTTGGCCGGCGGCGCCCCTTGCAGGTCCGCCAGCCACGGATGCGGGGGCGGGGTCATCGCCTGGACATCGGGATGAAGCAGCGGATTGACGAGCGGGCGCGGGGCGGCGGACCGCAGCGCTTGCCGGACACCCGCCCGCATCACTCGCCAGACCGACCGCCTCAGCCGGCTGGCGAGCACGGCCGCCGTGGGAGACATCAGGCCGGCCATCCCGCGCAGAGCGATCTCGTCGGCGACGATGGCCGAGGTCGGGGTCTGGAAGAAGGCCACGTCTCCGCCCTTGCCGGTGAGAATGGCGGCGAGGCCGTGGGTTTCACACAGATCACGCTGGAGGCGATCATAGGCGGCGTCCATTCGGTTGGGGGAGGGGCGAAGCATCCTGGGATGGGCGAGGTCGAGGCCAGACGCCAGCGTGTCGCGGCGTCGCTCGACGAAGGTGAGGGGGACGCCCAGGCGATCGGCGACCGCCTGGGCGTAGGCGCGTTCATCGGCCTCAGCGAAGGGTCCAAAAAGGTTGAGCCAGACCGATCCCTCGCCCTGACCGGTGGCCCGGTAGCTGGACGCCATGATGGCGGAGTCCAGGCCGCCGGAGATTTCGACGAGAAGCGGGCCACGGCCTCGGGTGAGCGCGGCGACCGTCTCGTCGATCGTCGCCCTGAGGCCTTGGGCATCGACCGCGCGCCCCCTGCGCACCAGATCGGTCGGCCGCCAGACCTGCTGTTGACGTCCGTCCGGATCCATCCAGGCGCCCGGCGCCAAGGTGGAGGTCGTTTCCAGCAAGGCGGCGGAGGTGAGGGTGCTCCAGTCCCGCAGGACGCCGGCGACGCCCTTCCAATCCGGCGTCAAGCCCCCGTCGGCGGCGAGGTCCAGCGCCTGCGGATCATCGGCGGCGATGAACCGGTCGGGGCGACGGCGGACGACGCAGTCGATCGCGCCTGTGGGGTCTCGCACCACACCGACCAATCGCTCCTGGGGATCAAACAGGACGGCGACGAAGCCGCCCCAGCAGGCGGAGAGGAGGGCGCGGACCCGCTCCGCCGGCGACCCTTCGCCCGCCGGCGCCCGGTCGCCATAGGCGTCGCCGATCAGGATGATCGGGCCGGCGGTCGTGTCGATGCGGCGCATCGGCCACCCGCGCACGCCGATCCGGGTCGCACCGACCGTCTCAAGGCGCCAGCCGGTGCGGAGGAGACGATCGCCGAGGGCCGCGCCCGCCGGTCCGAAGGCGAGTTGCGCGAGCACGAAGCCGTTCATGCGGAGATCACGAGAATGGGGGTGTAGAGGCCGACCCGGTCGGGATCGTCGTCGAGCACGAGATCCCCGCACTGCAGCCAGCAATGGGCCGCGAACGGCCAGGTGCGGACGCCGAAGACCCATGAGGCCCCCAGCCCCTGGGTCGCCAGATAGGCGCGCAACAAATAGGCCCGGTAGAGACATTCGCCCTGGCCGGGGGCGAAGGGCGCCCAGTGTTCGAACAGTCGGGCATGGCGCGACACCGCCGCCAAGGCCTGGAGCGTGGAAGGCAGTGGCAGGTTCGGCGACCGCTCGATCAGGCGGCGGACGGTCCGGCCTTTGATGCGGGCGCCGTGCCGGGCATAGGTCAGGATCAGCGCGAAGGGCGATCGCCATCCTCGGACGGCGGCGCCTTCGCTACGGCTGGATCGAACGGGCTTGGCCCAGGGGCGCGGGGGCGGCGGTTCGCCCGCTTCGAACAGGCCGAGATCGACAAGCTCGTTGAGGACGGCCGGGTCCGCGCTGGTCCAATGTCCAGCGGCTGTCGATCGGAGATGGCGGCCCAGTCCAGGCAGGCACAGATAGCTGTCGGTGTTGAGGTCCAGGAAGACGACATCTTCTTCGACGACGGCGACGTGGATGTTCGGCGCGGGACGGGCCATGGCGCAGGCAAAGGGCCGCCGACGTCGTCGGCGACCCCGCCGATCAGCCCAGCGGCCTGATGTGGGTCATGTCCAGCTCCGGCGGGCCGACGTCCCAGCCTCCGCGGGTCAGGGTGCAGGCTTGGCCCAGTCGGATGAGCCGGAGTTGCAGAGGGGCGTGCATGTCTCTTCTCCTCGATCATCGCCGCAAAAGCGCGGCGTCTACAGGAGGCGCGCGGAGGTCGCGGAGGCCAAGCTATATTGCCGTATATTTGGGGGCCGTTCGGCGCGTTGCGTTCGCTACAGATGCGCTTCCCCGCCGGCGCCGTCTTCGTGACCACGCCGGATCGCGCAGGCGCAGGCGGAGGTCGCGCGGGCGCCCCTTCTCAATAACCCCTCGGCGTGACAGGTTGAATCCCGAAGGAGCGCCATGCGCAAGCCGCCGACCGTCGAAGATCTGGAAGCCTTTGCTCGACAGCTGAAGGGGCCGATGGGGAGGCTGCTGCGGCGGGCTGGGGAAATCATGGCGACCCGGATGAGCGAGAAGCGTTTGAGCTGGGAGGACCTGGACGACGTTGCGGTGGCGCGCCTGTTTGCTTCGGCCGTGATGCAGGCCGCCCCAGACGCCTATCCCGACGTCGATCCTGCGGTCGTCGATGATGCGCTGGATCGAATGATGTCCGGCGTATCCATGGAGATGGCCGCGACGGCGGCCAGCACAGAGACGGTCAACTGACGTCAAACTCTGTCGGGCGTCAGCGCGCAAAATCCGGCGACGCCAAGTCCGTGCGGGAAAGGCAATGCGGGCGTCGGCCGCCCGACGCCCGCATGACGTTCAGCCGCCGACGCGGATGAACGTGCCGTCCAGTTCAGGTGCGCCGTTGGGCAGACCGCCGCGCGTGAGCGTGCGGGCTTCGCCCATGTGGACCAGGCGGACGCGTTTGTCGGGTTGCATGGCAACCTCCTTCGATAGGCCGCAGGATTGCGGCCTCGTCAGGGGGCGCTCGCCCGCGGATCTTGGCAAAGCATATTGCCATATATTCTCAGCGGCCCGGCCGGGGCCGGGAGCGCTTGAGATCGTCTTCGCCCGCCTTCAGCCAAGCGGCGGCGTCGTCCCGACCTGTGCGGGCCACGAAGCTCTGGCCGGCGGAGCGCACCACCCTCACGATGGCGCGGACGTCCAGGGTGGCGAGCCGATCGCCGAGAAGGTCGTTCAACTGCTTCAGGCCGATCACGATCAGGCGCATCAGCTTGTTGTTGGCGCACCGGATGGCGAATTCGGGCGAGCCGATCGCGAGAGCGATGAGCAGGGCTTCCGGATCGGCGTCGACGAACCGGCAGAAGCGGTAGACATAGTCCATGTTGAGCCGGACCTTGCCGGCTTCGAAATCCTGATAGGTCCGCAGAGAGAGATTCATTCCGCTCGCGGTCTGTTGAGAGGTGTAGCCCTTGAGGCGTCGGATGCCGCGCACGGCCGCTGAAAGGACTGCTGCATCTGTCTGCCTTTCGCTCACTTCGACGCCTCGCCGTTACAACTTGACGACGCAAGGTGGATTCATTGCGCGGTCGGGATCAACGCCTTCGGTGCACTGCACTGCACAAAACTGGTCATCGCGCGGCAAATCCGCGCAAACCCGCGAGATTTTTACGTGCAGAGTGTAGAAATCGCGCGTTGCGGACCCGCCGCCTTCCCACGAGACGCGGCTTGGCCAAGGCTCCGATTCGGCCGTGAACGGAGCAACCCTGATGGCGCGCAACCGCGATCCCTTCATGTCGGCGCTCCGGCGTCTTCGGGCGCGGGCTGTCGGGGCGGCGTTTACGCCCGGCCGCCCGATCGTGATCCTGGATGAGGCGCAAGCCATCGGGCTTTCCACCACGCCCGTGCGTGAAGCCCTCTCCTGGCTCGGGGGAGAAGGCCTCGTCGAACGCGGGGCGGCCGGGGGCTATGTCGGACTGCGCGCGGAGCCCTCCCTGGTCGCGGCGCGCTATCGCATGCGGTTGCGCTGTCTTCTCGCCGCCGTCGATGAGACGCCCCCCGTCGTCGCGTCGCTCCTCACCACCCATGCGGGAAATCTTCTGGACGACATCGTCGCCGCCAGCAGCGACCCGATCCTGACCGTGGTCTATCGGCGCATGCAGGATCAACTGGCGCCTCTGATCGCGCTCGAGCCAGAGATTCTAGGCCAAGACGACGCGGGCCTGGGGGAGATCGCCGACGCCCTCAGCGACGCCGCCAAGCTCAAGGACGCCCTGCTCCGCCACCACAGGCTCAGGATCGACGCCGCGCCCCTTCTGGCGGCGGCGCTTGAACGGCGGTGCGCAGAGCCAGGGCCGATGTGATGGGACCGCCCCCGGCGCCGGACCTGGATCTGCGGTCGCTGCAATGGTCCTTGGTCGTGGCGCGGCTCGGGGGCTTCCGGCGGGCGGCGCACGCCCTGGGCGTCGAGCAGTCGGCGGTGAGCCGACGGGTGAGGGATCTCGAAGACGGTCTCGGCGTCTCGTTGTTTCAAAGAAGCCCCGGAGGGGCGGTGGCGACCCATGCGGGGCGCGCCTTTCTTAAGCGGGTGGACGCGCTGATGGGCGGGCTCGCCGCAGCCGTGGCTGAGGCCCGCGACGCCGGCGCTGGACAGGCGGGCCGGTTGCGGATCGGCGTGTCCTTCTCCTTGGTCAGCGACAGTCTGTTCGAACTGATCAAGCGGTTCCACGCAGCTCATCCGCGGGTGGGCATCGAAATGATCGAGGGCCGAGCGACCGCGCATTTGGAGGCGGTGGCCGATCGGCGCCTGGATGTGGCGGTGCTGCCGGGCGGAATGACCGTCGCCGGTCTCGACATGTCGGTGTTGTGGCGCGAACGGGTGCTGATCGCCCTCCCGGCTCACCACCCGTTGGCCGAGGCGTCGTCGATCCGCCTCGACGCCCTGGGACCGGTGCGGCTGTTCGCCAGCGAAGGCGACCTCGGCGCCGACGGCGTGGTCCGCCTGGGGAGCGGGCGGAGCGGTGCGCTGGAGATCGAGGTGCAGCAGGCCGGCGTCCCCCTCCTGCTGGAGCAGAGCCGCATGGGGTTTGGCCTGACCCTGCTCAGTTCTGGCGCGCTTGCGAGTCTGCGCGCCTATTCCGACCTCGTCTTTCGTCCCTTGGCGACGACGGGCGAGGAAGCCGCGCTGGCGATCGCCGCCGCCTGGTCGGCGACCAACGACAATCCGGCGCTTCGCCGTTTCGTCAGTGCGACCCGGCGCCGCCCGTCGCACGCCCGTTGAGCAGCGCGGCGGGCGTTAGATCGTGCGCGCGATGACAAAGGCGGCCAGGCCGATCGCCGTGGCCACGGCGAAGCCGAACCCGAGCGACAGCCGCGAGGCCCGCGCGCGACGGCCGCGTCTGCGGACGGTCGGCGCCGGGCCCCACAGCGGGCTTCCTTGATCGGGTCTGAGAGGCATGAGGCGACACCTAGAGGCTGGGAGAGGGCGGGACAAGACGACGGGCGTGCAGCGCTGCGCCGCCGATGGTCTTCAGTCCGCCGACCGGGCCGCCACGAACCGGCGATCGGTGGCCATGAACCGCCTCAGCATGGGGGCAACCAATTGCGGCGCGGCGAACACCGCTTCGCTTTCGGCCGAGAGGATTTCGGCATAACGCAGAAGGTCCCGGTGGACCTCGGCGGGGAGTTCGATCGTCAGTTTCACCGGCGTGTCGTCCTGCAGGCCGGCGAGCTTGAGTTTGGACATGGGGCCTAGTCTCCAGAGAGGTCGCCGAGGATCAGGTCCTCGGTGAGGATGATGCGAAAGGCGAAGCCGGGACGGACGGTCAGCCGGGGCGGGATCGCCATTCCCTGGGCCAGCACGTCCCGGCCGGTCTGATCGACGCCGGAGCCGACGCCGTCATGGATCGCCCGAGCGAGACGATCGGTCTCGTCGCCGTCGGCCGCGGCGGCGCTGATGGCCAGAAGGGTGGTCAGGCCGGCGGCGCGCCAGCGTTCAGGCCAGCGATTGTCGACCCGGTCCTCAAGGCCGGCGAAGCCCTGAGGGTCGCTGGCCGTGGCGCCGCCCAGGGCCGCCGCGCGCCCATCCGGAAGGATCAGGCGCGACCACAGGATGCGCACGCGCGACTGACCCTGGGCGATCTGAGCGTCGGATGTTCCGACGAGCCGGCTGCCCTTGGGGATGACCAGAACCTGCCCGGTGCGGCTATCGAAAACGTCCTCGGTCACCTGCCCGAGCACGGCGCCCGGCAGATCGGAGCGCAGACCCGTCGTCAAGGCGCCGGAGATGATCGAGCCGGCCCACAGGGCCCCCGGCGTGGAGCGTGCGGAGGGGGCCGACGGGATCGACGGAGTGGCCGAGACGGGCGCAGCCGGTTCGTCGCCTGTCGCTGTCGGATCCGCCCGCGTCGCCCGCATCCCCGCCCCTTGCAGGAACAGACCGCTGGTCCGGGCGGCGTCCCGCTCGCGACGGCGCTGTTCCGCCGCTTCGGCGCGGGCGGCTTCCGCGGCTTCGGGTCCCTCTGAAGCGGTCGGTGCGCCCGGTGCATACTCCGCCGCCTCCTCGGCGAGACGGGCCTGAAGGATCGGCCGGCCCAGGTCGCCGGGCAGGGGGGCGCCCAGGCGGGGGCCGGTGTAGTCGGCGGGCAGGGCGTTGACCGCATCCGGCGGTGCGGCGGCGGCCCGATAGAGTTCCGGCGGCGGGCCGCCATCGACGTCGCGCAGGGCGAAGATCAACAGGCCGACGCCGGCGCAGCCGAGAAGGCCGCCGCCCAGCCATAGGGCCTTGCGCGACAGCCGCATCACCTGGGGCGGCGCCGGTCGCAGACGCATGGCGCGCGCGACGGCCTCGTCGTCTTTTGGGACGGGGGAAGCGGTCATGGGCGGTCGCTCGTGCGCAAGATGCGGACGCTGCGGTCGCGTCGACCCTCGACCAGACGCAGTTCGGCGGCGTCGAACAGGCGATCGACGATCAGGCGCCGACCCTCGATCCGGTAGTTCACGAGGGCGGCGGCGTCGCTGCCGTCCGGACGCAGGAACAGGGGGGGAAGGAGGGCCGCATCTAGGGTTTGGGCGAACTCGATGTAGACGCGCGCCCCGTCGTCGAAGGCGCGCAAAGGTCGCCAGGGCGCGGCGTCGCCCTCGATCCGATAGCCGAAGTCGAGGCGAGAAAGGTCCACCATCGGTTCGGCCTGTCGCGCGGCCTCCTGCCTCGCTGCCCGCGCTACGGCCAGCGCCTCGTCGTGCGGATAGCGCCAGGCGACGGAGGCCATATAGACGTCCGGACGCGCCTGGAGTTCGATCAGATAGGTCCGGCGATCCGTATGCAGGACGAGGTTGGTCGCCAGATCGGGGCGGGTGGGTTTCAGCAGGATATGGGTGCGCGCCTGATCGCCAGCCCCGCTGATGCTTTCGCCGATGATCCAGCGAGCCGTATCGCCCGCGGCGATCGCTCCCTCGCCCGCGAGGCGTTCGCCGGGCTGCAAGGCGATGTCGGTGACGCGGCCGGGCGTGGCGTAGACCTGATAGAGGGCGTGCGGCGCATAGGCGTAAAGCTGGGCCGACAGGTCGTAGTCCGCACGGGCGGGCTCGATCCGCGCCGCGCGATTGGCGGCGTCGACGCGCGTCTCCGGCGTCCCGCGCTCGTCCGCGAGCGGCGAAACCGCGCTCACAGTCGGCCCGGCGATAGGCTCGGCGTCCTGGGCCGGGTCCAGAGCCCGGTCCGGGGCTGTGGTCTGGATTGGGATTGGGAGCGCGAGCGTCGCGAGGGGGCTGCTCGGCGCCGGCGCAAGGCGTCCGGCTACGAGGGCGGCGGACGGTTTTACGCCGCAGCCGCCGATGAGGACGAGGGCGGCGAGCGCCGCCGGAACGGGACGGTTCATCAGGACAATTCCTTGGACCAGTTGAGGGCTTTGACATGGACGCCGAGCGGATTGCGCCGCAGCGTCTCCGCCGTAGTCGGAGGGTGGATCGCGACGGTAAGGATGGCCGTCCAGCGGCTGGTGTCGGCCAACTGTCCGTCGACGTAGCGCCGCTCCGTCCAGGCGACCCGGAAGGAGTCGGGCGAGGCCCGGATGACGCTGGAGATCTCGATGCCGACTTGGACGCGGCCGATCTCGGCGAAGGGATCGTTGCGGCGCGCGTGGTCCGACAGCGCCTGGGCCCCGGCGTCCGTGGCGTAGGCATAGGCGCGCAGCCAGTTGTCGCGGACCACGACCGGATCGGCGGAGATGCTGCGCACCTGTTCGATGAACCGCCCCAGATGCCAGGCGATCTGGGCGTCGTCCGGCCGCGCGCCCGCAGCGGCGGGACCGACGGCGACCGCTTCGCCCTCGCGGTCCACCTCGACGATCCAGGGCGTGACCGTTCCTCGGGCGGACTGGACAACCAGAGCCCCCGCCAAGCCGCTCGTGGCGGCGATGGAGAGCAGGGCGGCGAGGCGCCAGTTTCGCGCCTGGACGCGCGCCGAGCCGATGCGATCGTCCCAGGCCTGGGCGGCGCGTTGGTAGGGGGTGGTCGGCGCCGGGGTCTCGCCGTAGTGGGCGGCTGGCCGTTTGAAGGGGCTCATCGAGGATCCTCCGATAGGGAAACGGATGCGCCGCCGCCGCCGTGATCTCCGGAGCGGACGGCGTGGACGGCGGTGGAGACGCCCCGCGCGATCGCTTGCCGGCGGGCCAGGGCGCGGGCCCAGGCGGGCGTGGGCGAGACGGGCGCCGCCGACGGGGACGGGGAAGAGGAAGCGGACGGC
>JAEXZS010000086.1 GCA_023451375.1 Pseudomonadota bacterium | reverse complement strand
CTAAAGACTTCGAGACCACCATAGCATCAGCCCGGAGCTGGCTCTTCACCGCGGCCGTGCAGATGCTCACTCGCAGACTGGCAAACCTATGAACTTACGCCAGATAGTTTCGAGTCAGACTCTTAGACCACTGAAGCGATTCAACAAGAAGACGTGCCGCTGTTTCTCCGGCATGGAGGCAATGACCTGCTTGAGCAGGACGGTATGGAACTGCTGACCACCTTCTCCGACGTGAGCGTGGGTGGCGAGAAGGTCTTCAATATACCGCTTCTGACGCTCACGACGACGATGAGCATCAACAGCGAGATTCAACGCTATCCGCGCGATCAAAGCGGGCGCGTCGCGCACGGCTGCGTGCTTTTGCTTGTAGAACCTGAGGCACCCTTCTTGGACATAGTCCTCAGCTTCAGCGCCCAATCGTTGGCCGAGTCGGACGATTAGCTTCTGAGAAATGCCGGCGTCCGCTTCGCTGGCTTCCCCGGAACAGGGAGCTCGCGCTGTGCTCTCGCGCACGGCGATCTTCGCTTTCATTCGAGCCACGGAGATACCTCCCGACTAACTTCACGCCACGTCCTCAAGCGCGAAGAGGACACAACCCAAGTTGAAGTTACTATAGTAACCACCGCTTGGCCAGCTTTCGGCCGGCCGCACCGCTTGGTCACTATAGTGACTGGCCGGGAGTGGCGGTTATCGCGCGCATTCTCGCCGATGGGACTCACGGTTACATTCGGCAAGAACGTCCGGCAGGCGCGCCTACGGAAGCGGATGACACTTGAAGCGCTGGCTCACGAGGTAGGGCTTTCGTACAGCTATGTCGGGGAAATTGAGCGGGGTAGGCGAAATCCGACACTGCTGGTCGTAGAGCGCGTGTCCGCCGCTCTCGGTGAGGATCCGGTCCGGCTGCTCAGCGGTGCATATGCTTCGGAATGATCGCGAGAGAAGCGCCCGCGCCGGCAGCACGTCCGACCAGCTTACCATCGACAGCGCTAGGCGACTGATCAGAGGCTGAATCCGCGTTCCTGGCGGGCTACGACATGCGCAATTCCTGGGGGTCCGGCCGCAACCTCGAGGCGCGCTCCTAGGCGCATCGCAGGGGCGCCAGGCGGCACACTGGCGTAGTGCTCGACACCCGCAGCGTCGCGGACGATCACGAACGCTCGGAGGCCTCTTTCATCGTGAACGCCGGTCTCGACCACGTGACCGCGGACCCTGCCTGCTGTGAGAGGCCTGATCTCTCGCGCACTGGCCAATCGCCGCTGATTGAGTGTCCGCACGAGATCCTGGCGCGGCTGCAACAGCCGCACTCGCTCCTCAAGGTTTTGGTCGAGCCTGAATTGATCCCGTTCCCGTACGGCGAGACCGAGACGCTGCAGTGTCTGCAACCGGCTCCGCTTCAAAGCCGACCAAGTATCGGTTCCTCCGACGCCGTCGCTCACCCGGCCGACACTGCCGGCCTCAGCGATAAGTCGACGATCGAGTTCGGTGAAATGCTCCGCCTTGGTGTCGCGCCAGATTCGCAACTCCGGGTCGCCCCGGCGTAGGGCGCCAAGTCTCTCTTGAGCAAGCGCCTCGGCCGTCGTCCGCATGCCCGTCGTGTAGTACGCTTTCGGGATCATCAGATCGCGACCGTTCGTTTTCAACCCGCGGAGAACAACGTGCGAATGCGGATGCGACGTGTCGAAATGGCAGATCGCGAACCAATCCAACTCGGGTTCCCCGAGGTCGCCCGCCACGCGCGCGAATAGGGTTCGGACATAGTCTCGCATATCGGTGATGCGATCGCCGTGCTCGGGGGAAATCATGAATCTGAAGTGGCGAGGATCCTCCCGCCATTCCTCGACCCTCTGCAGGGCGGCCGCGTTGTCATCGACGCGGTCGAAGAAGATGGGCCGCTCTCCCTCATAACGAGCTCCGCTTCGGCCAAGGTATCGGATGTGGTTCTTCAAGGCGTCCAGACGTCGTGACCCCTGTCCCGCGTGGGCTGAGGCAAGCCCCCTCACGATCACCCGCTGCCTGGGCGCGCTGGTGGATACGAGACGATCGGCGCCCGTCCGGCCTTTGTGGCCGTCGTCGCGTCCGCCGGTCGCCCGCGCGCGGTGCATGCGGATTCGCCGGAGGAGCGTGACTCTGGTGCTCAACCTATCCGTCTTCAGTCCGCGCGGAAGCTCGACGTCCAAGCCGTCGTTGTCATTCCCGCTGCTGAGGCGCGTATTGATCGCCTGCCACACCAACATCCGCGCCGACCTCTTCAGACCGTCTAACCGCGAACAGAATGATCGGTCGATCCGCGCCGGCCGCCACCCTCCGACGGAAGATTCTCAGGCAAGCTGAGCAAAGCTCAGCCAACCCGGACCATCTTCGTCTCGGCCCGTCCGCTAACGGACCGTCCGGTTCCGCTCGACGCGATTGCCCACTGGATTGTCGCCATCGTCGGCGCTGGAGCCGAACGGCCAACCCGCGTCGTCGCCGCAGTAGCGCCGGTCGCCCTCGCGCGCGCCCACGACGACGGTGCGCGGCCTCAGCCACGCCGCACCCGAGAAGACATTGTCCGTGATCTGGTTATAGGACGGGGTCTGGTGCCGGATCACGCCGTCCTCGCCGCAGTTGCGGTAGAGGAAGATCCCGCCGCGGCCGTTCAGGGCGAAGCGATTGCCGATGATCCGATTGGCGCCTGAGCCATCCACCGCGATGTGTTCGCGCGCCGTCCGGAGGTCGAAGTCGCTGTCGTGGATAACGGCTCCGGCGCTCTCGGCGTCCAGATAGATCGCCGTGGAGGTGGATCGGCCCGCGAATCGAGAACCCGTTACCGTCGTCCGCGTCACGCCCGGCCCGACGTACAGCGGAATGGTTCCGACCGCCTCGAAGCGGATTTGATCCAGCGTCACCCGCGTCGGCGCGGCGTTCTGGGCTGCCAGCGTGTGGCCCGCGGTGCGCGAGGACGCCTGCAGGTCGCGCATAGAGCCGCCCGCGCCCATGCCCCAGATGCGGACATTGCCGATCACGGTGCAGTCGCGGACGGTCACGTCCGTCGGTCGGCTCCATCCCGCATCGTCCAGTCGTGACCAGACAGCGATCGTGGGCCTGCGGGTGGATGGAGTTCCCGGCGCTTCTACCCGTCCGCCGCCGCAGTCCAGACCCGCGCCGGACGCCTCCGCCCCCTCGATCAGCACTCGGCGCCGCACCGGATGGCCGTTCATTTCGGCGCGGCAGCGCAGGCGATAAGGGGTGTCCGATCGGACGGTCAGCCCCTCGATCTCCTCCGCCGTGCAGGGTCGCGCGGCCGGCAGGCCGGTCTGGATCACCAGGGCGGCCGCGAGACCCAGCATCAGGGCAGCGGCGTCGCCAACGCCGCCCGTTCGGCCGCGCAACCCGGATTGGTTCGCCCGGTCGCACGCGCCGCCGCCAGTTCCGCGCGCGCCGCCTCTGCATCTGATCGGAACGAGGGCGTCATGGACGCCTCCGCCACGACGGCGCGGCCGATCGCGTCGCCCGCCTCCACGTCGCTCGGATAGTGCATGGCGCAGATCAGGCGGCTGATCCCGATCTCGCGCCCGATCCGCCGCACCGCCTCGGCCCGTTCCGGCTCCAGCCGTGCGAAGGCCTCGGCGTAGGCGGCGGCGACCGCCGCGCTGCCGGAGGGGTAGGAGGCGCTGGCCCGCGCGGCTGCGTTGACCCTCTGGCAGGGATTTCGGTCGGCATCATCACCGACGGGCCGAGGCCGACGCGCGCGCGCCTTCACCTGCTCGGCCACGGAGTCCGCATCGTGGAACACCTTGGCCATCAACGCGTCCAGGCGGGGGGTCTCCGCCGAGCCCAGTCGAACGCTCAGCACGCAATCGAAATGCTGCAGCGCCAGCGGCGGCCTCAGCTCCGCGTGCGAGGTCGCCAGAAGCCAGCGATCGGTGTCCTCCAGCGCCGCCAGACGCGCCGACGCCGCCATGTCCTCTCGGTCGCGGGATGATCCCGGCCCGGGCGGCGGCGGAACGGCGGCGGCCAGCAGTGTCAGAGCTTCATCCGACAGATAGCCGGAGGACACGGTGGCGACCGCCGGCGCACGCGGCGCCGTCGAGGCGCAGGCCGCCAGCGTCAGCGCGGCGGCGCCCGCCAACGCCGCGCGCGCGATCACCCTCCCGAGCTCCAGCTCAGCTGGACCGAGGTCGCGCCGGCCTCGTCAGGGGCGGCCACGACCTGGAGCTTGGCTCCTTCGGTCTCTCCCGCCGAGGCGCCGAACGCCCGCGCGTCGCCCTGGCTCATGCCCATCACCGGTCGCATCCCGGCGGCGACGGCGCGGCGCTCGTAGAAGGCCACGACCTCGTCCGGCGTCGCGTCGGTGCGGAAGGTCACGAGCCCGCCTTCGCCCGAGTCGCCGCTCGCGGTGGTCGGCGCCGCGTCCAGCTCGGCTCCGGGATAGAGAGCGGCGAACTCCGGCGCGCCTGGGGCCGCCGGAGCGGCCTCTCCCGTCGTCGCGAGCGCGCCGCCGGCGATCGGCGCGTCCGGAGCCGCCTCCGGCGCGGGCGCCGCGGTCGTAGCCGCGTCCGCGGGATGCGCCGTCTCTGAAGGGGACGGGGTCCGGTCGCAGGCGCAGAGCGTGAACAGAACAAAGACGGCCGCGGCCGCCGGACGGCGTATCATTGGGTATCTGGACCTCTATAGGCGAAGCGCCACCGTGGCGCCTCGATGCGGCGACGGCAAGGCGGCGCTCAGTCGGCGCCGCGCGCGCCCTCCACCGGATCGCCGGCTTCGCCTGAAAAACGACGGCCCGATCCCTCGATTCCGCCGGGTTCCGCGTTGGAGGGAGACTCGGGGTCGGCCAGCGCCTCCCCTTCCTCCGCCAGGGTGCGGTTGATCTCCGCGGAATCCGGATCGACCTCCGACCCAGAGGCCGAGCCGCCGCGCAGCGACCCGGCGCGGGTGTCCGACCCGGTGTCCGTGCCTTCCAGAGCGTTGATCAGGGCGTCGGCCTTGTGACCCAGATCGGGCTTTTCGCCCATGTCGGCGGCCTCACGGGCGTCTTCGCATTCAGGTTCGGTCTGCGGGGGCTGATCGGTCATGGCGCGCTCCTCGAGTTCAGATCGACTCAAGCCTCCGGATCGGTTGCGGTTCCCCTTGATCCTCGCGCCGCGCTTCCGATCTAGGCTGGATGATCCCCTTCTCCGTGCTTGACCTGTCGCCCATCGTCGAAGGCGGCGACGCCCGCCGCGCCCTCGACGAGACCCTCGCCCTGGCGCAGGCCGCCGATCGCCTCGGCTACGAGCGCTTCTGGCTGGCCGAACATCACAACATGCCCGGCATCGCCAGCGCCGCCACCGCCATCGTCATCGGCCACGTGGCGGCGGGAACGCAGCGCATTCGCGTCGGCTCTGGCGGCGTGATGCTGCCCAACCACGCCCCGCTGGTGGTGGCTGAACAGTTCGGCACGCTGGAGACGCTCTATCCTGGCCGCATCGACCTGGGGCTCGGACGGGCGCCCGGGACGGACGGCGCCACGGCCCGCGCGCTCCGGCGTTATTTCGAGGGCGCGGACCATTTCCCGCGCGACGTGGTCGAACTGATCAACTGGTTCGAGCCGGCCGCAGAATCCCAGCCGGTGCGCGCCGTTCCCGGCGAAGGCCTGCGCGTGCCCATCTGGCTGCTGGGCTCCAGCCTGTTCAGCGCCCAGCTCGCCGGCCAGCTGGGCCTGCCCTACGCCTTCGCCAGCCATTTCGCGCCCGAGCTGCTGCTTGAGGCCCTGGCCCTCTACCGTCGCGAGTTCACCCCGTCGGGCCGCCTGGCCAGACCCCACGCCATGGCGGCGATCAACGTCTTCGCCGCCGATACGGACGAGGAGGGCCGTCGCCTGTCCACCTCCATGCAGCAGAGCTTCGCCCGCCTTTCCACCGGCAGGCCCGGCAAACTGCCCCCGCCCGTGGACGACATCGAAGCCGTCCTGACGCCCCAGCAGATCGCCGGCGCCAAGAGCCGCCTGATCTACTCCGCGGTCGGCGGCCCGGAGACGGTGCGCAAGCAGATCGCCGACTTCATCGCCCTTACCCAGGTCGACGAACTGATGATCACCGGCATGATGTTCGACAACGCCGCGCGCATCCGCAGCCTCGAGATCGTGGCGGAGGCCCGGACGGCGCTCGCCTAGAGCACCGGCCCCAGCGTCCCGAGCTCAGCCAGGAAGTCCAGCAAGAGGGCGTTGATCACCTCCGGCCGCTCCTGCTGAATCCAGTGGCCGGCGCCCGGCACGACCACCGTGCGGGTGAGCCCGGGAGCCCAGTCCTTCAGCCCCGCCTCGTGCGCGCCCGCGTAGAGACGGACGGGATCGTTCTCGCCGACGACGAACAGGGCCGGCTGGAGAATCTTCTGGTCCTGCAGGAACCGCGTCTGGGTCCAATTCAAGTCCAGCGCCCGGTACCAGTCCAGCGGTCCCGCGAAGCCTGCGGCCGCGAAGGCGGCGACATAGGCCTCGAAATGCGCGGGCTCCAGCCACGGCGGCAGGGTCGCGGCGTCGTCGATCGTGTCGAGCAGATCGACGCCTGACGGCAGGAAGCCGGTCGACCGCTGTTCCGCCGGCGTCGCGCCGTCATAGGCCCAGAACAGCTTCCTCAGCGTCGTCGCCGGATCGATGTCCAGGGCCTCGTGCGCGTCGGGCGCCTGGAACCGGCTGATGTAGAGGTCGCCCAGGCCCGCGCGTCGCGTGATCGCCGCCATGGCGGCGGTCGGAGGCCCCTTGGGCCGGCGCGGCTGGAACGGCACGGACAGTCCGGCGACGGCGGTGAAGACGTCCGGTCTCAGCAGCGCGCAGTGCCAGGCGACCGGCGCGCCCCAGTCGTGGCCGGCGACGACGCAGGTGTCGACGCCCAGCGCCCGGGCCAGGTCGACCATGTCCCCGACCAGATGCAGGATCGTATGGTTCTCCGGCCCCTTCGGCCTGTCCGTGCCGCCATAGCCGCGCATGTCGGGCGCGACCGCCCGATATCCCGCCGCCGCGAGCGCCTCGATCTGCGCGCGCCAGCTGAGGCTCAGTTCGGGAAAGCCGTGGATCAGCAGCACCAGCGGCCCCTCTCCGGCCTCCAGCACCTGTTGGGCCAATCCGTCGGTCCTGATAAGGCGCGACTGCATCCTTCACCCCTCGCCGTGCATTGGGACCACCATGACCCGCCTCGTCACCTTCGCCGACGGTACGACCGTCCCCGCCCTGGGCCAAGGGACCTGGGAGATCGGTGACGATCCGTCCCGCCGCGACGCGGAGCAGCAGGCCTTGGCGCGCGGGATCGACCTGGGCATGACGCTGATCGACACGGCCGAGCTCTACGGCGACGGCCGCTCGGAACGGCTGGTGGGCGAGGTCATCGCCGGGCGCCGCGACGAGGTCTTCCTGGTTTCCAAGGTGAAGCCCGAGAACGCCTCGGAGATGAAGATGATGCTGTCCTGCGAGAAATCGCTGGAGCGGCTGGGCGTCGACCGGCTCGACCTCTACCTGCTGCATTGGGAAGGCCGCGTCCCGCTGGAGGAGACCGTCGACGCCTTCCAGGAGTTGGTCGACGAAGGCATGATCGCCCGCTGGGGCGTGTCCAACCTGGACCTGCGCACCATGGAGCGGCTGGTCGATATCGCCGGCGGGAACGACTGCGCCGCCAACCAGCTGCTCTACAACCTGGGTTCGCGCGGGATCGAGTTCGACCTGCTGCCGTGGATGCAGGCGCGGGACATGCCGATGATGGCCTATTCGCCGCTAGGGCGCGGCGGGCTGCTGGAGCACCCGTTGATCGTGGACATCGCCAACCGCCACGACGCCTCGCCGGCCCAAGTCGCCCTGGCCGCCGTACTGTGCCACGACGGGGTCATCGCCATCCCCAAGGCGTCCTCGGTCGAGCATGTCGAGGCCAACGCCGAGGCCCTGGAGATCCAGTTCGACCCCGAGGACCTGGAACGGCTCGACCACGCCTTTCCGCCGCCGACGCACGAAACGCCGCTGGACATCATTTAGCGGTCGAGGGAGGTCGCCGCTCCCGCAGTCCCTCACACCCGGCGCTCAAGAAGAAAGGGCCGGGATCGCTCCCGGCCCTCTCAGCTCAGTTCCGGCCGCTGGTCACGCCGCCTTCTTTTCCGGCGCGAACCTGCCGTAGAAGGTCTCGCCGTTCGCCGCCATGTCGCGCAGCAGCTGCGGCGCCTTGAACCGGTCGCCGTAGGTCTTTGCCAGCCGGTCGGCCGTCTCGACGAACTTCGCCAGGCCGATGCCGTCGATGAAGCTGATGGGTCCGCCGGTCCAGGGCGCGAAGCCCCAGCCCAGGATGGCGCCCAGGTCGGCCTCGCGCGGGTCGTCGATCACGCCCTCTTCCCAGCACCGCGCCACCTCCACAGCCTGGCGATACAGCAGGCGGGTCTTCAGCTCGTCGATCTGGGCGAAGGCGCCGGGCTCTTCCGGTCCCTCGATCGCCTTGGTGACAGGCGCCAGGTCCGACAGCCCCTTCCACAGGGTCTTGGGCTTGGTGTCGTAGTCGTAGAAGCCCTTGCCGTTCTTGCGGCCGAAGCGTCCGCCCTCGACCATCTTGGCGACGATGTCCTCGCCTTCGGTCGGCACGTACTTGTCGCCCAGGTCCTCGCGGGTCTGTTTGGCGATCTTGTAGGACAGGTCCAGCGCGACGTCGTCGTGCATCTCCAGCGGGCCGCGCGGCATGCCGGTCATGCGGCCGACGTTGTCGATCAGGGCCGGCGCCCAGCCCTCCTCCAGCATCGCCATGCCTTCCATCAGGAAGGTGGAGAAGCAGCGGGAGGTGTAGAAGCCGCGGCTGTCGTTGACGACGATCGGGGTCTTCTTGATCTTCAGGACATAGTCCAGCGCCTTGGCGATCGCCGCCTCGCCGGTCTTCTCGCCCAGGATGATCTCGACCAGCATCATCTTGTCGACGGGCGAGAAGAAGTGGATGCCGATGAAGTCCTCGGGTCGGACCGAAGCCTGCGCCAGGCTGGTGATCGGCAGGGTGGAGGTGTTGGAGCCGAACACCGCGCCCTCGGCCAGCTGGGCCTCGGCGCGCTTGGTGACATCGGCCTTGATCTCGCGGTTCTCGAACACCGCTTCGATCACCAGGTCCGAGCCCTTGATCAGGTCGTAGTCGGTCGTGGCGGTCACCAGGGCCAGGGTGGCGTCGTACTTCTCCTGGGTCATCTGGCCGCGCGACAGGCGCTTCTTCAGCAGTTCCTCGACGTGGGCCTTGCCCTTGTCGGCCGCCTCCTGGTCGCGATCGATCAGCACCGTTTCGATGCCGGCCATGGCCTGCACATAGGCGACGCCCGCGCCCATCATGCCGGCGCCCAGGACCGTGACCTTCTTCGGGTCGGACTTCGGAATACCCGCCGGACGCACGGCGCCCTTGTCCAACTCCTGCTTGGACAGGAACAGAGACCGGATCATGGCCTGGGCCTGAGGCGTCATCAGGGTCTTGATGAAGTAGCGCGTCTCGATCCGCAGGGCCGCGTCCATCGGGACCTGCGTCCCTTCATAGACGGCCTTCATCAGGTTCAGCACGGCCGGATAGTTGCCGTAGGACTGCTTCCTCAGCATGGCGTTGCCGACCATGAAGTTCTGGATGCCGGCCGGGTGGTAGGGTCCGCCGCCGGGCAGTTTGAACGACTTGTCGTCCCACGGCTGGACGGCCTTGCCGCCGTTCTTGATCCAGGCCTTGGCCGCCTCGACCGCCTGACCCTTCTCGACCACCTCATGAACGATGCCGGCGCCCTTGGCGTCGTTGGGGCGGAAGGACTTGCCTTCGCTCATGGCCATCATGGCCGCCTGCACGCCGACCAGCCGCGTCAGGCGCTGGGTGCCGCCGCCGCCGGGGAACAGGCCGACCTTGATCTCGGGCAGGCCCAGCTGGATCTTGTTGTCGTTCTCGACCACGCGGTAGTGGCAGGCCAGGGTGAACTCCAGTCCGCCGCCCAGGGCCAGGCCGTTGATCGCGGCCGCGACCGGCTTGCCCGAGGTCTCCAGCGCGCGGAAGGCGCCGTTCAGCGCCCAGCCGGCGTCGAACGCCTTCTGGAGGTCGCCGCCGCCCGACAGCACGCCCCCGGCCATGTCGCCGAGGTCCGCGCCGGCGCAGAAGCCAGACGCCTTGCCCGAGGTGATGACGGCGCCCTTGATGGCGTCGTCGGTCTTGATGCGTTCGACCAGTTCGGGAATTTCCTTCATCACCGAAGAGGTCAGGGTGTTCATCGACCGGCTCGGCACGTCGAACGTGATCAGGGCGATTCCGTCGGCGTCGACGTCGATCTTGAAGTTTTCCATGTTCATTCGCTCCCGGATCAGACGCGTTCGATGACGGTGGCGGTGCCCATGCCGCCGCCGATGCAGAGGGTGACCAGGGCGGTCGACTTGTCCGAGCGTTCCAGCTCGTCCAGCACCGTGCCCAGGATCATGGCGCCGGTGGCGCCCAGCGGGTGGCCCATGGCGATCGCGCCGCCGCAGACGTTCATCCGGTCATGCGGAATGTCCATCGCCTGCATGTAGCGCAGCACCACGGCGGCGAAGGCCTCGTTCAGCTCCCACAGGTCGATGTCGTCCTTGGACATGCCCAGCTTGTTGAGCAGCTTCTTCGACACATACTCCGGCCCCGTCAGCATGATCGACGGCTCCGAGCCGATCGAGGCGCCGCCCCGGATCTTCGCCCGCGGCTTCAGGCCCAGGGCCTGGCCGGCCTCCAGCGAGCCGATCAGCACGCCGGCCGATCCGTCGACGATGCCCGAGCTGTTGCCCGGCGTGTGCACGTGGTTGACCCGCTCGACCTCGGGGTAGCGCTGGTTGATCACGCTGTCGAAGGCCATCTCGCCCATCATGGTGAAGGACGGGTTCAGCCCGCCCAGGGTCTGCATGTCCGTGTTCGGACGAATGGTCTCGTCGCGGTCCAGGATGGTCAGGCCCAGCTGGTCCTTGACCGCGATCACCGACTTGGAGAACCGGTTCTCGGCCCAGCTCTTGGCCGCGCGCTTGTGGCTTTCGACCGAATAGGCGTCCACGTCGTCGCGGCTGAAGCCGTACTTGGTGGCGATCATGTCGGCCGAGACGCCCTGCGGCACGAAGTAGGTCGGGAAGGCCGAGGAAGGGTCGGTCGGCCAGGCGCCCATGTCCGAACCCATCGGCACGCGGCTCATGACCTCGACGCCGCCGCCGACGGCGAAGTCGGCCTCGCCGGACTTCACCTTGGCCGCCGCCATGTTCACGGCTTCCAGGCCCGAGGCGCAGAAGCGGTTGATCTGCACGCCCGCCGTCTCCTGCGACCAGCCGGCGGACAGCACGGCGGTGCGCGCGATGTCGGCGCCCAGCTCGCCCACCGGCGTCACGCAGCCCAGCACCACGTCGTCCACCTTGGAGGTGTCCAGGCCGTTGCGGTCGCGCAGCGCCTCCAGCACCTGGGTCGCCAGGCTGAGGCCGGTGATCTCGTGCAGCGAGCCGTCCTTCTTGCCCTTGCCGCGCGGGGTCCTGACGGCGTCGAAGATGTAGGCGTCAGCCATGGTGCGTCTCCTTTGAGGACGGATTCCTTGCTTGCCGCCAAGAACCCTACGTTTACGTCAACGTCAAGTAATAAGCCGCGTGATGCGGCGCCAGGACATCGCGCGGCTAGGCGTCGCGACGGCACACCGCCTCCACGTTGAAGCCTTCGGGATCGAGGACGAAGCCGGCGTAGTAGGTCGGCCCGTATTGGGGCCGGAGCCCCGGCCCGCCGTTATCCCGACCGCCGGCGGCCAACGCGGCCGCATGGAAGGCGTCGACCTGCGCTCGGCTCTCGGCGCGGAAGGCGACGTGATTGCCCTCCCCCGGCCTTTCGTTGTCGGCGATGACGAAGTCCGGCTCATCCACGCCGAACAGGACCGCCGCGCCGCCGCTCGCCGTCTCCTCGGGCGGGACGGCGCCCAGCACCCGATACCCCAGCGGCGCCAGGGCCTGTTTATAGAAGGCGCGTGACCGCGCGACGTCGCGCACGGCCAGGCCGACATGGTCCAGCATGGAAGCTCTCCGTCGATGACCAACCCAACGCACGAAGCCGGGATCGGTCGCGAGCGTCGCCGCCCAAGCGAACGACTCTCAGCTAGCTGAGCCGTGGGAACGCTCCAGCTTCCGGCGGCTTCTCCGCTGCGAAGCCGAGGAGGACTCCCATGCCCAAGACCTATGAAGAGATGGACGCCATCGCCCTGCTGAAGGCCGACCACCGCGAGGTGGAGGAGATCTTCGCCAAGTTCGAGAAGGCGAGCGGCAAGGACCGCAAGCAGAAGCTGGCCGAACAGGCGTGCCTGGAGCTGAAGGTTCACACCATCATCGAGGAGGAGATCTTCTATCCGGCCTGCCGCGGCCAGATCGAGGACGACCTGGTCAACGAGGCCTATGTCGAACACGACGCCGCCAAGGTGCTGATCAACGACATCGAGGCCGGCGGGCCCGACGAGGCCTTCTACGACGCCAAGGTCAAGGTGCTGTCCGAGATGATCGAGCATCACGTCGAGGAGGAGGAAAAGCGCTCCGAGGGCATGTTCAGCCAGGCCCGCGCGGCCGGTCTGGACATGGACGCCCTGGCCGACCAGATGCGCGCCCGCAAGAAGACCGCCATGGCCGAGCTGAAGGGCCGTCCCGACATCCCCGCCGAGACCCGCACCTTCCACGGCGACGATGTTGAAAGCGCCCTGACGGACCAGCCGATCACGCCGTCGCGCCCGGCGGACGACCTGGGCGCGCTGCGCTGAGGCCTCAGCGCGCCCGGCCGGCCGTCAATTCAGGCGGCTGGCCCCGCCTGTGATCTTGCAGGCGTAGTCGCGGGCGGGTTCGCCGGTCTGCGAGCCGGTCGGCGTCAGTATGCCGTCCCGATCCCGGCATTGGGCCTCCAGCCGATCCATGTCGGCCTGGTAGCGGTTGACCCCGTCTGTGCTGGCGCACGCCGCGACCAGCGGCAGGGTGAGCAAGGCGAAAGAAAGCATAACGCGCATGAGCGTACTCCCTGAAAGCCCCCGGACGGCAACTTAGGGCGTCGCCGCCAGTCTGACCAGCTTGCCGTCCTCTTCGTCGGTGATCGCCCACACCGCTCCGTCCGGACTGACCGCGACGTCGCGCACCCGGGCGCCGAGATCGGTCAGCAGCCGCTCCTCGCCCACCACCCGATCGTTCTCGATCACCAGGCGCGCGATGTGCTGACCGGCCAGACCGGCGACCAGCAGGTTTCCTTCCCACCTCGGGAACATCGCCCCCTGGTAGAAGGTCGCCCCGCCCGGCGCGATGACCGGATCCCAGTAGTAGACCGGCTGCTCCGTCCCTTCCTTTTGCGTAGCGCCGGCGTTGATCGCCCCGCCAGCGTATTCGACACCGTACGCCGCATCGGGCCACCCGTAGTTCAGGCCCGCCTTGTCCAGATTGACCTCGTCGCCGCCGCGCGTGCCGTGCTCAATCGTCCAGACCGCCCCCGTGCCCGGCTGGACCGCGATCCCCTGTACGTTGCGATGTCCTAGGCTCCAGATCTCCGGCCGGGCGCCCTCGCGGCCGACGAAGGGATTGTCCTGGGGCACGGAGCCGTCCGCGTTGATGCGGATCGTCTTGCCCATGTGCGAGCTCAGATCCTGCGCCTGCGGCCGCATCGGACGATCCGATCGGTCGCCCAGGGTGATGAACAGCTTTCCGTCCGGCGCGAAGGCCAGCGACGATCCGAAATGCTTGTCGCCGTCATAGACCGGCAGGGCGCGGAAGATGACCTGAACGTCCTCGACCCGGTTCCCCGCCCCCGACAGCTTGCCGCGCGCCACCGAGGTCGCGTTGCCCCCGTCGCGCGGCTCCGAATAGCTCCAATAGATCATGCGGTCGTTCGCGAAGTCGGGTCCGATCACCACGTCCAGCAGCCCGCCCTGGCCGCGCGCGTCCACCGCCGGCAGGCCCTGCACCGGTTCGCCGATCGTGCCCTGGCCGGTCACGATGCGCATGCGGCCCGGCTTTTCCGTCACCAGCCAGCGCCCGTCAGGCAGCTGCGCCAGGCCCCACGGATGCTCCAGCCCCTCGGCGACCACCGTGTGGCTCATCGCCTGTTCGGTGCGGACGCCCGGCGCGCGGGTCTGGCCCGCGAACGCCGGCTGCTGGTTGGCGCCGTGGGCCGGCCGCGTCTCCAGCGGCGCGCCGGCGCCGGCGGGGGCGTTCTGTTCGCCGGTCTCGCCATTCGCTCCGCAAGCGGCGGCGAGCACAAGCAGGGAGGTTGAGGCGGCGGCGACGATCAGGCGCATGACGATCTCCATCTGAACGGCGCGGGCGACGCGCCTTGACACTGTTTCCAGCGTTACCGGCCGCGCGTCCAGCCGTCTCGCGCCGGATCGCCGCATCCATCGCCCGAGACGACTTGAACCGAAGGCCCGGCGGCGATATAGGCACGCCTCCTTGCGCGCCGGTTCGCTCGCGCGGGGCCCAGCGGCTGGGTAGCTCAGATGGTTAGAGCGGTGGATTCATAACCCACAGGTCGGCGGTTCGATCCCGCCCCCAGCCACCAGATTCACGAATCTTTTCAGTAGTTTTCCGTCACTTCCCATTTTTGGGGAGACGCGGAGGACGGGTCAATTTGGGGAACGCCGGTGGTATCCGGGACAACGATCCCCGGAATAGTCCCAGAGGATGTTCACTAGGCGTTCACGCTGCGACATTTGCGACTCGTGTCAGCCTTCGCTCAGGAGGAGCCATGAACGACGCCGCTATCGAAACCCGTCTTGAGAACTCGCTGGCGAACATCGAGCACCAGATGCTCGTGGATTTTCGCGCCGCGACCGCGCAGGCCGCTGCCAAGTCGGCTCTGCAGTCCGGCGGCCACCTTCTTGAAAGCGCGCATCATCGGCACAGCCCTCAATCGCCTCGTCGATGAAGCATGTGCGGATGCGGAAGCTATGGATCGGGCCGGGCAGAGCCCCGAGCTCATCTACGACACGGCGGCAACAAAGCTGATCCAACTCAAGCTTAGAGGCTTGGGGCACGTGAAGGAGAAGGCGCAGTGGGCCCAGCCCTCCGCCTTTAGTGGCGTACGGTCCGAAGTCGACCGAGCCTATACTGCAGCCAAGGTTCGTCTCATTGATCACCAGGCCGGGTTCGGGCGGTCATGCTCCACCCTCGCCGAGCCGGGTCGACCGGATGAACTGATACAGGCCCGACGCGCTGGAGGTCGGAGCCTGAACGTAGGGGCGGTCGCCGCTCTCGATCTTCGACAGCATCGGCCAGTAGTCGTCGGGGATCTCAGAAAGCAGGTCAGGCTGCGGTGTCGGCGGGGCCAGCTCGTCCAGCTTGGCGAGCGTGTCGGCGCCAGGCCAGCCGTCCACGGTGAGGCCGAACCTCTCCTGGAATAGGCCCACGAAGGCGTCATCGCTGATAACAGCCATGGTTCAGTCTCCTGATTGTGGGGGATGGCCTCGGTCAGGCCGAGGGCGTCTGCGCCTTAGCGATCTCGACTTCGGCCGTGGCTTTGGCCTTGCGACCTTCTTCCAACGCCTTTGCGCCATAGAGCACGCCGACGCCGCCCCAAGCCGCGGTGATGTATGCCGCGCCCTCAATCAGGGATGCTCCGCGGAACACGATCGCGACCGTGGCCACGGCAGACGAGATGCCGGCGACGTAGAGGGTGAAGGGACGCGCCAGATGGCCGAGGGCCGGCCGTCCAGCGCTCCAAGTTGGGTTGGGCGCCCACAGCATCAGCTGACGGTGATCGTCAGCGCGCCGACTGCGAACTTGACCAGGTTGTCCGCAGCGACTGACTGAGACGACGCCAGAGCGGCAGAGCCCAGCGTATTGCCGCCAGACGCCGCGTCATAGACGGCGAAGTGGGAGACGGTTGCGGTGCCGGCCGATGCGCCGAAGTCAACCTCGGCCGAGTTGGCGATCGACGTATTGCCGGTGACTGCACCGAAGGTGGCGGCCACGCGGCCCTCGGCGCGGGTGTCGGTCGTGACATCGTCCCCGCCGGAGCCTGCATCGGTCGCGTCGCCGTTGAACAGGGCGACATACAGAGCTGACGGGGCGGTCGGCATGGCCGAGCCCTTCAGCCAGTTGAGGATCGCATTTTGGGTGTAGTTGCTGAAGCCGCTCATGGCGCCCTCCTTGCTATTGATGAGGAAAGAGACGATGAAACCCGCGCGCGAGCCGGGGGGGGGGGGGGGGGGGGGGG
>JAEXZS010000083.1 GCA_023451375.1 Pseudomonadota bacterium | reverse complement strand
TCGGCGTGGAGTCCGTGCCCGAGGAGCAGACCCACAAATACGGCATCGTCGACCCGGTCCGCCGCGACGGCGACCGCATCGTCATGAAGGGCATGGTCGAAAAGCCCGCCAAGGGGACGGCGCCGTCGAACCTGTCGATCTCGGGCCGCTACATCCTGCAGCCGGAAATCTTTGACCTGCTGGCGACCCAGGAGAAGGGGGCGGGGGGCGAGATCCAGCTGACCGACGCCATGGCCCGGCTGATGGCCGACCAGAGCTTCACCGCCGTGGAATACGCAGGCGTCACCCACGACTGCGGCGACAAGATCGGCTTGCTGCGCGCCAACGTCGCCCTGGCCCTGAAGCGGACCGACCTGGGCGAGGCCGCGCGGGCGGCGATCCGCGATCTGTTCTGAGGGCGGCCGAGCGGCCTAGCGCCCGAACAGGAGATACAGAATACTCGCCCAAACGGCCGCGGAAAACAGGGCGCCGCCCCCTAGGCCGATAAGGCGCCATATCCAGCGATGTCGTTCATCATCCATGACGACGTCAATTCACCTGTCGACCTGCGCGAAAGCATTGCACGATTCCTCGTCCACGCCGCCGCCCCCCCCTCACACGCACCGCACGTCCACTGGCCCAGCTTTGAGGCCTCGCCCGCCGGCCAACCGCTTCTTCGACAGCTATTGGCGCGTACAGAATCGTCATCTTAGCGATCCCGCTCTGACGCGTCACGAGCCCCCTTGATGTGGTTCAGGCGGCCTGAAGCGGCCCAGCGTATGGGGCCGCATGTTTCTTGCAGTGGCCATTCCGACCGCTAACGGGCCGGAGAATCACCATGGTCGAATCGAATCGCTTCTCGTCGCCAACGACGGCCTCGCCGGACACCTATCCTGGCGTGCAGTATGCCCGAGCGGCGGCTGCGCTCGGAGTGCTGGCCTTCCATGCCGCGCAGAGGGCCGGAGTGGATTTCGCTGCGGGCGCACGGGGCGTTGATCTGTTCTTCGTCATCAGCGGTTTCATCATGTGGACGATCTCCGCCCGGCGCCGCCGAAGCCCAAGCGAATTTCTCCGCGCCCGAATAGAACGTATTGTCCCACTGTACTGGCTGGCCACTCTCTTCATGGTCGCGGCGGCCTTCGCGGGCCTCTTCCCCACCCTGAGGCAGGAACTGAGCTGGTCCCATGTCCTCCAGTCTCTGTTCTTCATCCCGCACTTCGCACCCGGATCGGGCCAGATTTGGCCGGTCCTCGTCCCAGGCTGGACGTTGGTGTTCGAGATGATCTTCTATCTTGTGTTCGCGGCAGGGCTCGCGCTCGCGCCGCGCGTGCGCCTCGTCCTATTGACTGGTCTGTTCATCGGACTGGTGGTCGCTGGTTCAGTCCTGAGGCCAAAAGACGCTATCGCTCTGACCGTCACCAACCCGCTGGTTCTGGAGTTCGTTGCTGGCGTATGGCTAGCCGTGCTCCTGCGTGGCCGGCGCGTGCTGTGTCCGGCTTTCGCGCTGTGGGCGGCGGCATCCGGCGCAGCAGTCCTGCTGATTGTCCCCTTCTGGGGCGGACTGGCTGAGAGGCTAGCCTGTCTCGCCGGCGCGGCTCTGTGCATCGCAGGGGTGGTGAGTCTCGATCTGCGAGGCGCGACCCCAATCCTTAAGCTACCCAAGTTCCTCGGTGACGCATCCTATTCAACCTACCTCTGGCACGGCGTCGCCGTATCGGTCGCAGGGGTCTTCGGCGCCCGGCTCAGTCTTCCGCCGTGGGCGGTTGTCCTCCTAGCTGTCCTCGGCGGCCTAATCGCAGGCGCGGTCAGCTATCTTTTGATAGAGCGCCCGCTAGGGCGCCTGATCGACGCCGGACGCAGCGGCCTACGCAGCCGCTCGTCGGTGTCAGGCTCCGCTCAGGGGGCGACGGCGAACGTCGATCGCAGACCCGGTGCGCACGGCCTGCATTAGGCTCCGGCCTTCGCCGCTGAGCCGGAGCGCGCTGAGCACGCCCGTCGCATAGGCCCCGGTGTCCAGGGCGATTCGCCGGTGGTCGATGTGGACGTCGGTGACGGGCGTGTGGCCGTGAACGATCATCTTCTCGAATGCGTCAGGATGGTCAGTGAAACGGCGGCGGATCCACATTAGCTGCTGCGGATCCTGGCGACCTAGCGGCACTCCAGGTTCCGCGCCCGCATGGGCGAAGAAGAAGTCCCCGAGCGTGAGGCAGTATACCTGTCCCGCCAGGAACGAGCGGTGATCCGGTGACAGCGCTTGGTTCAGGGCCACGCTAACGTCCGCCCAGACCGCCCGGCCCGCATTGCGGGCGGGAGGAACGATTCCGAATGAGCCGAGCGTTTCTCGTCCGCCGTAGTCGCACCAGCCGGGGCCCACCTCTGGATCAGCCAGGAACGCCTCCATACGGTCCTCGTGGTTGCCCCGGAGGAAGTACGCCTCGACCGATGGGTTGCGGGCGAATGCGACCAAGCTGTCCAGCACGCCGCGCGAATCCGGCCCGCGGTCGATGTAGTCGCCGAGACAAACCAGAACCCGCCGCGATTGCGTCGTTCGCTCCAGATCTTCACCTACCGCCTCAAGCAGCGGCCGCAGCAAGTCGGCTGTTCCATGGATGTCGCCGATCACCCATACGGCGGCGTCTTCGGGCGCCCGCGCTGGCCTACGGATTGGCCTCACCGTTCGGGACTTAAACAACCTGGCGATCATTGCGCCTAAATCAATGCTGCGCGCCCGCTTGGCAAGTCGTGAGGCGCCTACTGCCGCGTTCTCCGCGATATGGCGAGGGCTTGATGTGGCAAAGGACCACCCGCCCCCTGTACCAGGACGGCATAGTTAAGCGATTCTTAACCGCCACCCGAAACAAATCATCAACCTTCTTCATGCGCATCATCTTGAGACCTTGATTACAAAATCTTGCTGAACGCACGGATGACGGGCTGATGGCGAAGGTTACAAGACAGGCACTGGCTGTGATCTGCGCCTGTGTAGGCTCCGGCGGCGCAACGACGGTTTCGGCTTCAGAGGCGCCGCCCCCAAGGCCGATGCCGGTGGGGGCGCCCGCCCGCCCGCCGGCTGGATTCTTAGAGCTGTGCAGTCGGGAGCCTCAGTTTTGCGTCTCCGGCGAAGCGGCCGATGCGGACAAGCTCGCAAGTATCAGGTCTCGCGCCCTAACCCAGTACTGGTCGTCGATCTTTCCGTCAGTTGGGGCGCCGGCGGCGAGCGGAAGGGCGCCTCACCAAGCCGAGAACCATCTGTCCGGCGCCGGAGACGCGCGCACGCCGCCTCCCGAAGAACTCCCTGGCGCCTTCAGCTGGTCGGGCGTCGAGCGCCTGAACCGTGCGGTTAACAGCCGCATCAAGCATGCCTCGGATGAGCGGTCCTACGGGGTCTCCGACTACTGGACGGTTCCGACCGGAGCCTTCCCCCGAGGCGACTGCGAGGACTATGTCCTCGCAAAGCGCACCGCCCTGATCGAGATCGGCGTCCCCGCCGAGCAGCTCTCAATCGCCCTCGTTGATACGCGTTGGGGTGAGAGCCACGCCGTCCTCTTGTTGTCTACACACAAGGGGGAGTACGTCCTCGACAATCTCACGCCACGAGTTCTTCACTGGACCGAAGCTGACTACGTCTGGCGCGAGCGCCAGTTGCCCGGGCAGCCGCTGGTGTGGGCGCAGGTCGATCGGCCCCGCGCGTGAGCCTGTCACCGTCTGGCGCCCGCGTTCAAACGACGGGACCTTCGTAGCATCCAGGGTGGTCCCACTGCGACGAACGGACGATGTCGACGATCTGGGTAGGGTGGAGCGACGTCCATTCAACTCGAAGTCGGCCAAGTGGATAGACGCGGATTACGTCAGCGCGGCGCTGGTCTCCGCATCGCTGCCGTGCCAGCTTGAGCTGCCCACTCGTCGGAGCGCCCGAAGGCTTCGTGGCCGCCGTCCATCTCGCTGGCCGCGTCTCGACAGCAAGAGGCGTGCGGCAGTTCTTTAGGTCTCTCGCGATACGGCGTCCCGCCGCTCCTGACGTCATGCGATATCGCGGGCCATCGCCCTTCTGCGCGGCTCACCCGGATCAGATGCGCTCCGTCACCAGGACATCGGAAAAGCCTGCAAGCGTGTTCGGCAGATGAAGCGACGGCCCGCTGTCCCGTGGGAGGCCGCCGCTTCACCCGATCTCTGTGCGAGACATTGCGGCCCAAGCGATTAGACTTCCGGAAAAACCGCCTGAGACGCACTGCACACTGCGAACAGTGCTGCGCCGGAGCGAACGTCTCGGCCGTTAACCGGTTCCCGCTCTTGCGAGTATGGGACGTGAACCCAGGCAGGGGAGCAGCGCCTGCCTCCGAATCCTTTGGGCGGAGCTAAGGCTTAGGCTCACTCAGTCGAGAGGGATGGGAGCGAGCGCCTTCAAACCGCGGCCGTCGTGAACCTCGAAGCCGTGAAGCGCCCAAGAAGTCGACCGAACCTTGCCGCCGCAAGTCTGCCGGCGACGGCGCGCTCGTCACGGCGCCTGAACGTGGAGCGCAAGGTCGTGGAGGTGCAACACCTCCGCCTCGGCCTTCAAATCATCTTCGCTCAAGGCGATCCCCGGTGGTTAGGGAGGCGACTAGCGTAGTTCTGGTGGTGAGCTCCGTTCAGTCTAGCGCGCAGACGTCCGGCAGGCCGCGCAGGCCCCCAGCATGGTCCAGCCCGTAGCCGACCAGGAACCGATCCGGCGCTTCCCAGCCGACGAAGTTCGGCTCGGGCGCCCTCGGCTCAGGCCAGGGCTTGCGGGCGAAGACGCAGGTCAGCACTTCCGAGGCGCCGGCCTCGCGGGCGATCCGCACCGCCTCCGCCAACGACAGGCCCGTGTCGAACACGTCGTCCAGGATCAGCACCCGCCGCCCGGCGATCGGCCGCTGGAACGGCGCGTAGATGTCGATCGCACCGCGACTTGCCTTGTCGTCGCCGTAGGAGGCCAGCCACAGGGCGTCGAAGCGGACGTTCCGGCCCTCGCGCGCCAGGGCCCGCGTCAGGTCGGCGGCGAACCACAGCCCCCCGGTCAGAAGCACGGCGGCCACGGTCTCGTCGTCGATGACGGGGGCGATGCGCCGGGCCAGGTCGGCGACCACGCGGGCGATCTCCGCCTCGGGCAGCAGGACGGTCGGCGTCGGGGAAGTGTCAGCCATGATGGAGGCGGATACCGCCTACCCGTGTCCGCTGTCCACCACCGGGATCGGCCGGGCCTCAACCGGCGCGCCGCCATGACCACCCACTCCGGGCGCCCAAGCCGGCCGCAGGCCGCGCGCCTCGGCGGTGGCGGGCGCGCGATCCGAGGCCGCGTCGGCGGTCTGCAGCGCCCTCGGCGTCGGAGCGGCCGGGGCGACGCCATGGCCCGTCCGCGTGTGATCCTCCTCGCGCGTATGGGGCTTCGTGGCGGCGGGCTGGGGCGCAGCGGGCTGGGGCGCAGCGGGCTTGGGCACGGCGTCCGGCCCGGCGGCGAAGTTCACGCCGATGTCCGCCGCATGGCCGCCGGGATCAGGGATCAGGGCCGCGAACCCGTGCACCTTGCCGGGCAGGACCGGCGCCGCGTCGATCGGGATCACCTTGAAGCCGACCTCGGCGCCGTGCTCGTCCAGCAGCGCCACCCGCACCGGCGGCGCGACGATCTCCTCGTCACGCACGTTGCGCAGCGCGCCCGCGACCAGGACCATGCCCGGCTGGTCCGGCGCCTCGCGCGCGCTGATGGCCTCGAAATCCAGTCCGACCGGGTTCACCGGTATGCCGACCAGGTCATAGGCGCCGGCGGCGCGCGGGAAAGCCTCCACCACCTCCACCCGGAACAGCCAGGCAGAGGCGAGAAGGCCCACGAGCACGCAGGCCATGGACGCCCAGACGGCTCCTTGGGCGGCGGCGCGGCGCAGACGGCGCTGTTGCTCGGCGCGGGCTCGGAAGGCCCTGGGCAGTTCCGGCGCCGGCGTTTCGGCCAGGCTCGCCTCCGGCGCCAATTCGGCTCGAGGCTCGGATTTCGCGGCCCGGTCGGGCGTTAGGGTCAGTTCCAGCGGCTCGTCCGCGTTGGCGCGCCACACTTCGCCGCACGACTGGCAGCGCACCTTGCGGCCGGTCGGCCCCATTGCGTCGTCGGGAACAAAATAGCTGGTGGCGCAGGCGGGGCAGGTCAGTATCATGTCGTCTGACTGCGAGGCTTGCGCCCCCTCCCGAGAGGCGCGACCCGCGCCCCGTCCCTGAAACCAACCGATGCCGTCCTCGCCCGCCAGCGCCGCCGAAACCGCTCCCGCGTCCGAAACCGTCCGCCTGTCGGGCGTGGGCTTCGGCTATGCGGATGCGCCCGGGATTCTGCGGGACGTTAACCTCATTCTGCCGCGCGGCTCTTTCCACTTCCTTACCGGGCCCTCGGGGGCCGGCAAGTCGTCGCTGCTGCGCCTGCTGACCCTGGCCGCCCGGCCCCGGACCGGCCGGATCAGCCTGTTCGGCTCCGACGTGACCGACATCGCCCGCCGCGACGTTCCCATCTTCCGCCGCCGCATGGGCGTCGTGTTCCAGGATTTTCGGCTGCTGGATCATCTGTCGGCCTTCGACAACGCCGCCCTGCCGCTGCGCCTGGCCGGCGGACGCGCGGCCGACCATGCCGCCGATGTCGAGGAGATGCTGAAATGGGTCGGCCTGGGCGCGCGCATGGACGCCCGCCCCCCGGCCCTGTCCGGCGGCGAAAAGCAGCGACTGGCCATCGCCCGGGCCGTGATCGCCCGTCCCGGCCTGATCGTCGCGGACGAACCGACCGGCAGCGTCGACGCCGCCATGGCCGACAAGCTGCTGCGTCTGTTTCAATCGCTGAACCGGCTGGGCGCGACGGTGCTGATCGCCAGCCACGACCAGGCCCTGGCCGAACGCTCCGGCGCGCGCGTGCTTCACCTGCACAAGGGCGGTCTCTACGAGGCGGTCGCGTGATCCGCCTGTTCCCCGAACGCCGCCCCGGCCTGCTGCCGCCCGCCGCGGCGGGCGAGCCCTGGCTGATGACCGTCATCGCCGTGCTGTGCTTCCTGGCCTGCCTGGCCGCCGTCGCAGGCTCCGCCGCCGACCGCGCCGCCCAAGGCTGGGCGCGTCAGCTGGGCGCCGAAGCCACCGTCCAGGTCCGCCCGCGCGTCGGCGAATCGGGCGCCGCCGCCGCGGCCCGCGCCGCCGAGACCCTGGCCGGCGTGGAGGGGGTCGAGGAGGCCGCCGCCCTGGACCGCAAGGCGGCCGAAGACCTGCTTAGACCCTGGCTGGGAGACGCGGTGCTTCCCGATCTCCCCCTACCCTTCCTGGTCACTGTCCGCCTGGACCCCGAGGCGCCCGCCGGCGCCCTGACGCTCAGCCGCGCCCTCGCCGAGGCAGGACTGGACGCCAGCGTGGACGATCACAGCCTGTGGCGCGGCGAGGTCGAGCGGTCGGCGCGGCTGATCGCCCTTCTGGCCGGCGCCGCCTTCCTGGCGATCGCGCTGGCCGCCGGGGCCGCCATCGCCTACGCCACCCGCGCGGGCCTGGCGGCGGGGCGCGAGGTGATCGAGACCCTGAGCCTGAACGGGGCTACCGATGCGCGCATCGCCGGCCTGTTCATGCGGCGGTTCGGCCTGATGGCGCTGGCGGCCGGGGCGATCGGTGCGGCCTTGGCGGGGGTGCTGGTGGTCTTCCTGCGGTTCCTCGGCGGATCCGAAGGCCTGACCCAGGCGCTGCCCTTGGCGTGGAGCGATCTGCTGCTGCTCTCGCCTTGCCCGCTGCTGGCCGCTACTGTGGCGGTTCTCGCGGCCAGATTCGCCGCTTTGAAAGTGCTGGGTTCGGACAGGCAGGACGGATGAGGCTGCTGGTCATCATCGCCATCGTCGCCCTGATCTGGCTGGTCGGGCTGTTCGCCTTCGCCGACCGGGTGCGGGGCCTGACGCCGGCCGAGGAGCCGGCGCGCGCTGACGCCATCGTGGCCCTGACCGGCCCGTCGTCCGAGCGCGTCAACGCCGCCATCCGTCTGCTGGAGCAGGGCAAGGGCCAGCGCGTCCTGATCTCGGGCGTGAACCGCGAGGTGCGCCGGCGCGAGCTGCGCGAGCTGACGCCCGGCTCCAGCCGCCTGTTCAACTGTTGCGTCGACCTGGGGTTCGAGGCCGAGGACACAGTCGGGAACGCTCAGGAAATCGCCGCCTGGGCCCGCGCCAAGGGCTATGACGATCTGATCGTCGTCACTTCCGACTACCACATGCCCCGATCGCTGGTGGAGATCCGCGGCGCCCTGCCGGGCGTTCGGCTGACGCCCTATGCGGTGTCGACCCCGTCGCTGGACAACGCCCGCTGGTGGCGCGCGGCGGTCACGGCCCGGCGGATGACGCTGGAATACCTGAAATATCTGGTCGCCCTGGGCCGCGAGGGGGTCGAGCGCTTGACCCGCGACCGACCTGCGGGCGCGCCCGCTGATGAGAAGGCTTCGGCTTAAGTGACCCTGCTGCGCTCCCTCGTCTTCACCCTGTGGCTCTATCTGTCGATGCCGCTGTTCGCCATCGGCCTGTCGCCGGCGCTGCTGATGCCGCACCGCTACGCCATGGGGGTGGTCAAGGCCTGGGCGCGCACGGTCCTGTTCGGCCTGCGCTGGATCACGGGGGTGAAGGTCGAGGTGACGGGGCTGGAACACTTGCCCTCAGGCGCCGCCCTGGTGGCGTCCAAGCACCAGGGAATGCTGGACGTGGTGGCCCTGCTGGCCATCCTGCCCGACGCCTGTTTCGTGCTGAAGAAGGAGCTGATGCCCCTGCCCTTCTTCGGCTGGTTCGCCTGGAAGACGAAGATGATCGCCGTTGATCGTCAGGGGCACGCCAAGGCGCTGAAGGACATGGCGCGCCAGGCCCGCGCGCGACTGGCCGAAGGACGCCAGATCGTGATCTTTCCTGAAGGCACTCGCACCGAGCCGGGGGCTCCCGGCGACTACAAGCCCGGCGTGGCGGCCATCTATCGCGACCTGGAGGGCCCGTGCTGGCCGGTGGCGACCAACTCGGGCGTCTGCTGGCCCGCGCATGGCGTCATGCGCCATCCCGGCGTGGTGACCTTCGAATTTCTGGAGCCCATTCCCGCCGGTCTGAAGCGCGGACCGATGATGGCGTTGCTGGAAAGCCGCATCGAGACGGCGTCAAGCGTCCTGTTGGAGCCAAAGGCCGCGCTTGCGCATTCTGATCCGGCCTGACCCTCCCGGCCGGGCGTTCCGTATATCGCCCAAGGCCGCTTCATGTCGCTTCGCACCCTTTTCCTGTCCGCCGCCTTCGCCGCCGTCGCCGGCTCGGCCCTGGCGCAATCCCAGCCCTATGAGCAGGTGGAGGCGCCCAAGACCTGGCGCGTCGACATCGGCGGCGGGATCACTCACGGCTTCAGCGCCACAGGAAACACCGGCGACGACGTGAACTACACCGCCTGGGGCTCGGCCAACTATCGCGACATCGTTTACGCCAACGGCCTGGACGGCCTCGGCTGGAACGCCGTCAAGACCGACGACTTCCGCGCCGGCGTCCAGCTTCGTCCCCGCTTCGCCGCTGGCGACATCGAGGGTTCTAGCCTGGAACGGCCGGATTTCGGCGCCGACGCGGCCCTCTACGCCTACAAGCGTTTCGGTGGAGTGGTCGTGGGCGGCCGCGTGGCCCAGGACGTGTCGGGCGACGACGCGGGACTGCAGTATTTCGCCTCCATTGGCCATCAACGCGTGACCCCGGTGGGTCTGCTCCGCGTGTCGGGCTATGTCGTGGGCGGGAACGACGAGCGCATCCAGCGCTACTTCGGCGTCACGCCCGAACAGGCGCCGGGCAGCGGCTATCAGCCGTACGCGGCGTCGGGCGGCCTGTCCGGCGCCGGGGCCGTCGCCTTCCTGGCCATTCCGGTCGGCGAGCGGTTCGGCGTGGGCGGTTTCGTCAACTACGAGCAGCGGCTGGGCGACACCAAAGATAGCCCTCTGATTGACGATGAGGGCGTGTGGCGCGCCGGCCTGATCGGCGTCGTGCGCTTCTCCAGCGGCAACTGACGAAAAAAGGAAAGGGCCGTGGATCGCTCCACGGCCCTTCTCGAAGGTCAAAAGCGCTGGAGCCTCGCGGCCGGCATTAGGCCAGCGAGCCGTCGATGTCCTTGCAGGCCTGGATCAGGCCCTTCACCGAGTCGACCGACTTCGCCAGCATGGCCTTTTCGTCGTCGTTGGTGGTGAACTCGACCACCTTCTCCACGCCCGCGGCGCCGATCAGGGCCGGGACGCCGACGTAGAGGTCCGACAGGCCGTATTCGCCGTTCAGATAGACGGCCGACGGCAGGACGCGCTTCTGGTCCAGAAGATAGGACTTGGCCATGGCGATGGCGGACTCAGCCGGGGCGTAGAAGGCCGAGCCGGTTTTGAGCAGGGCCACGATCTCGCCGCCGCCCTTGCGGGTGCGCTCGACGATGCCGTCCAGGTCGGCTTCGCTCAGGAAACCGGCGGCGACGGCGTCCGGCAGGGGCAAACCGCCGACGGTCGAGTGGCGCACCATCGGCACCATGTCGTCGCCGTGACCGCCCAGGGTCCAGGCGTGGACGTCTTGAACCGACACGCCGGTCTTTTCAGCCAGGAAGTAGGCGAAACGGGCGCTGTCCAGCACGCCGGCCATGCCGACGACCTTCTCCTTGGGCAGGCCCGAGAACTTCTGCAGGGCCCAGACCATGGCGTCGAGCGGGTTGGTGATGCAGATGACGAAGGCGTTGGGGGCGTGGGCCTTGATGCCCTCGCCGACGGCCTTCATGACCTTCAGGTTGATGCCGATCAGATCGTCGCGGCTCATGCCCGGCTTGCGCGGCACGCCGGCGGTGACGATGCAGACGTCGGCGCCGGCGATGTCGGCGTAGTCGTTGGCGCCCTTCAGGGCCACGTCCTGGCCGAAGACGGCCGAGGCCTCGGCGATATCCAGAGCCTTGCCCTGGGGGGTCCCCTCGGCGATGTCGAACAGGATCACGTCGCCCAGCGCTTCGCGCGCGGCCACGTGGGCCAGGGTGCCGCCGATCATGCCGGCGCCGATAAGGGCGATCTTCGCGCGAGCCATGGAAGTCTCCGGTTGTTGCGTGTGCGAAAGGGATTTGGCGTCGGCGGTCTAGACCCCTGCGGCGGCTGTCGCAAGAACCTCGCTTTACGGCCGTTGTCGGGGCTGCGAAGGTCCAGGCTCAACAGAGGAAAGTCCTATGCGTCGCGCGCTGCTGCTGGCCCTGATCCCCCTCATCGCCGCCCCTGCGGTCCCCGCCTCGGCCCAGACGCCGCCGGCGACGATCGGCGACCGCTATGTGCCGGCGCCGTGGTGGATGCGCGAACCCGTCATCGCCTCCATCGGCCAGGTGCGGGTCGAGCTACAGGCCAACCGCGCCTCGGTCAGCGCGAACTTCCAGGCCGTCGATCGCAGCGTCGCCGACGCCTCGCGCGCCGCCGCCGATCAGGTGCGGGCGCTCAGCCAGGCGCTGGCGGCCTACGGCGCGGACAAGGTGCGGGTCGAGACCTCCGTCACCACCAGACCGCTGTACGACCAATATCGTGACGAGAACGGCGTGCTGCGCGACAACACGCGCGCCGACCGCATCGCCCGCTATCAGGCCGACGCTTCGGTCAGCGTGACGATCCGCGACGTGTCGCTGGTCGAGCGGGTCTACGCCACCCTGGTCGCCGCGCGTCCCAACGCGATCAGCCGCGTCGACTTCGGCCTGGAGCCCGAGAACAGCTGGAAGGCCAACCTGGCGGCCGAAGCCGTCAAGGACGCGCGGCGTCGCGCCCAGTCCGCCGCCGAGAACGCCGGGGCGACGCTGGGCCGGGTGCGGGTGATCGATCCGACCGGGCGGGTCTGCCAGACCGACGTGCTGGCGGGGTGGCCCTCCTACGGCTCGGGCGGCGGCCAGGCGACCACGGTCGACGAGATCGTGGTGACCGGATCGCGGGCGCGGCAGGCCGCCTTCGCGCCGCCGCCCCCGCCGCCGCCCGCGCCCCCTCCACCCGGCGGCGCGGGTCCGACCGAGGATCAGATCGAGGCGGCGCGGCTGGCGCTGCAGCCGCCGCTGCAGACCCTGACCGACAGCGCCTGCGTGATCTACGGTCTGGAATGACGCCTCCCGACTTCGCCGCGGATCCCGCCTTCGAAACCGGCTCCGTCTTCGCCGCCGACTGGCCGCTGTGCCAGGTGCGGCTGCAGGACGACGCGCGTTTCCCATGGCTGATCCTGATCCCCAAGCGAACCGGCGCGGTCGAGCTGGACGACCTCGACGCCCAAGAGCGCCGCCGCCTGATGGAGGAGGCGGTGCGCGCCGGGGACATCGTTCGGCGCCTGGGCCGTGCCGCGGGTCGGCCGGTCGACAAGCTGAATGTCGCCGCCATCGGCAATGTCACGGCGCAGCTCCACGTTCATGTCGTCGGTCGCCGCCGCGACGACGGGATCTGGCCCGATCCAGTGTGGGGGCGGGGTCCCGCCGCGCCCTATCCGCCGGAGGTTCGCACGGCCGCGCTTGCCCTGGTCGCCGAACAAGACGCTCGATTGTTATAAGATAACAAGCTATAGGGCCGTCCATGGCTCTCCCCGCCGAACAGTCCGTGCTCCTGTCCCTGCTGGGCGGCGGTTTCGTCGCCGCCTTCCTGCACGCGGCCCTGCCGACGCACTGGCTGCCCTTCGTCCTGGTCGGGCGAGCCCAGCGCTGGCGCGGGGCACGCACCCTGCTGGCGGTCACGATCGCCGGCCTGGCCCACATCTTCACCACCGCCGTGCTGGGCGGCCTGATCGTCGCCGCGGGCCTGGCGCTGGACCAATGGATCCAAGGCCTGCTGCCGCACCTGTCGGCGGTTCTGCTGTTCCTCTTCGGCGCCTTCTACCTGGCGCGGGCCACGCTGAAGCGGCCGGCCGCCGCCGGCGGACCGGTCATGAGCGAGGCGGAACCGGCCGTGTCGGATCGCGCGGCCTTCCTGGGGCTGGTGGCCATGATGGCCGTTTCGCCCGGCGAGGTGCTGCTGCCCATCTATCTCTCCGCCTCGGCCGAAGGCGTGGCGGCATTGGGCCTGTTGAGCCTGGTCTTCGCCGTCGGCACGATCTTGGGCATGGCGGTCTTCACCGCCCTGGCCCACGCCGGCGCCTCAATCCTGCGGCTGGAGCGCTGGGCGCGCTATGAGGGGGCGGTCCTCGGCCTGGCTCTGATCACGCTGGGCCTGCTGGTCGCCCTGCACCAACACTGACGGATATATGATAACATTCAACGCGTTATCATATAGCCGCTTGGCTCTACGCGTCGCAAAGGCTAGGGCGAAGGCATGAGCGCGCACCCCCACGATCATGCCGATCACGACCACGACCACGGTCATGGCCATGCACATCATCACGGACATCATCACGGCCACGCCCACGGTCCGGTCGACACCGGCGACTGGCGCTACGCGGTGGGCCTGGTCGTCAACCTGGCCTTCGTGATCTGCGAGTTCGCCGCCGGCCTGATCGCCGGCTCGACGGCGCTGCTGGCCGACGCCGGTCACAATCTATCCGACGTCCTGGGTTTGGCCATGGCCGGCGGCGCGGCCTGGCTGGCGCGACGCGGCGGCCACGGCGTCGCCGGCGGGCGGCGCACCTACGGCTACGGCAAGGCCACGGTGCTGGCCGCCTTGGGCAACGCCCTGCTGCTGATTTTCGCCTGCGGCGCCATCGCCTTCGAGGCCGTCCGCCGCTTCGCCGAGCCGGCCCCCGTCGGATCGACCACCATCATGGTCGTGGCCGGAATCGGCTTCTTCATCAACCTGGGCACCGCCCTGCTGTTCATGAAGTCGCAGCACGACCTGAACGCGCGCGGGGCCTATCTGCACATGATGGCGGACGCGGGCGTGTCGCTGGGCGTGGTCATCGCCGGCGGCGTGATCATGATGACGGGCTGGTCGCTGATCGACCCCCTCGTCAGCCTGGGGATCGTCGCCGTCATCCTGATCTCGACCTGGGGCCTGCTGAAGGATTCGGTCAACCTGGCCATGGACGGCGCTCCGTCCGCGGTGGACGTTCAGGCGCTGGAACGGGCGCTGACGGCCCTGCCCGGGGTGGCGGCCGTCCACGACCTGCATGTCTGGGGCCTGTCGACCACCGACACGGCGCTGACCGCGCACCTGGTCCACGTCCGGTCGGACGCCACCGCCCTGCTGGTGGAGGCCCAGGCCGTCGCCCGCCGCTTCTCCATCCAGCACACGACGCTGCAGTTGGAGACCGAAGCCCTTCCCGACTGCCCCGGCTGCTGACGCGCCGCCAGGTGCGAGCGTCTCAGGCCGACGCGAAGGTCAGCGGCTCGCCCCAGAACTGCGACACCAGGGCGGATTGCGGCCCGGCCTGGCCGGTCGTCAGGAAGTCGCGGCGCGCGCCCTGCCCCAGGTCGTACTCGGGATGCCGCGCGAAATAGCGATCCAACGCGTCCGCCACCGCCGTCGGCTGATGGATCAGGCCGGTGCCGGGCGGCAGGGCGGCGGCGAACAGCGGCGCGACGATCTCATAGTGGGTGCACCCCAGGATCGCCTTGTCCGGATGCCGGCCGATCTTGCGGCGCAGGGCGTCGACATGATCCTCGACCACCGACTTCAGCTCGTCATCCGGCGCGCCCAGCTCGATCAGCCCGGCCAGGCCGGGACACGGTTCGGAGAAGACCGCCAGGTCCTCGCGCCGCTTGTCGATCTCGATCTCATAGACGCGGCTCATGGCGGTGGCGGCGGTGCAGAACACGCCGGTGATGTCGATCGCTGCGACCTTCTCGCCCTCCTGCGGCCGTTCGGCCTCGAACGACCAGGGCAGGCCCGTGGCCGCCTCGATGGTCGGCACGATGATGCCCAGGATGTTGACGGGTCGACCCAGCTTTTCGCGCAGGGACGGAACCCAGGTCTGCTGCAGCCGGCGCAGGGCGATGGCGCTGGCGGTGTTGCAGGCCAGGACGATGACCGATCCACCCGCGTCGAACAGGCGTTCGCAGCCCGCCTTCGTCAGTTCGACGATGTCCTCGCCGCCCCTGCCGCCGTATGGGGCGTTGGCCTGGTCGGCCAGATAGACGAAGTCCCGCGTGGGGAAGCGCCGGGTCAGTTCGCGGTGGACGGTCAGACCGCCCACGCCGGAGTCGAAAACGCCTATGGCCATGGAGCGGCTTTAGCCCGCCCGGGGGCGGCCCTCAATGGCGGGGAAGCGGGACCGCGACGATTCATTACAGCCCTGTCATGTGACGCGCGGCGCATCGACCGCTAGGGTCCGCGCCACATGATCCCTGCAAGGAACAACCGATGCAAAGACGACAGCTTCTCCTCGGCGGCGCGGGCCTCCTGATGGTCGCCGGATGCGCCAGCGCCGGCATGGGCCAGGCCGGCGGCGCCGCCCCGGCTCCGGCCGAACTGGCCAGGGACGCCGCGGCCGCCCGGGCCGTCCTGCCCGCCCAGACCCCGCGCGCCGAACTGCTGCAGGAGTGGACCGGCCCCTACGGCGGCGTGCCCCCGTGGGACAAGGTGACGCCCGCCAAGCTGCGCGAGGCCATCCTGGAAGGCATTGAGCTGCAGCGCGCCGAGATCGCCGCCATCGCGGACAATCCGGATGCGCCGACCTTCGCCAACACCTCGGTGGCCATGATGATGGCCGGCGAGCCGCTGGACCGCGCCCTGACCCTGTTCGGGGTCATGACGTCGAACATCGGCGGCGCCGAATGGGACGCGCTGGAGACCGAAGTCTCCCCGGTCCTGTCGGCCGCGGGCGACGAGATCACCTTCAATGACAAGCTGTTCCAGCGCATCCGGGCCGTCGCCGACGGCGCCGAGGCCGCCGGACTGAACGCGCAGCAGACCCGCGTCGCCACGCGCGCCCGCGACGCCTACATCCGCAACGGCGCGGCGCTCGACGCCGCGGGCAAGGCCGAGCTCGGCCGCATCAACACCGCCCTGACCAACGCCTTCACCGGCTTCGGCCAGAAGGTGGTCGCGGACGAGAACAGCTGGACCCTGATCCCGAACGAGGCGGGCGTCGCGGGCCTGCCGGCCTCCAACAAGACCGCCGCCGCCGCCGCCGCGCGCCAGCGGAATCTGCAGGGCTGGGCGATCCTGAACACCCGCTCCAGCGTCGATCCGTTCCTGACCTTCGGCGACGACCGGGCCCTGCGCGAGCAAGTGTGGAAGAAGTTCGTCAACCGCGGCGACAACGGCGACGCCAACGACACCAACGCGACCATCGCCGAGATCGTCAAGCTGCGGGACCAGCGCGCCAAGCTGCTGGGCTTCAAGAACCACGCCGAATGGCGGATGCAGGACACCATGGCGAAGACCCCGGCGGCGGCCGAGGACCTGATGCAGCGTGTCTGGGCCCCGGCCAAGGCCCGCGTGGCGGAAGAAGTGGCGGACATGCGGGCCATCGCCGGCCACGACATCGAGCCGTGGGACTATCTCTACTATGCCGAGAAGGTCCGTAAGCAGAAGTACGACCTGGATCAGAACCAGCTGAAGCCCTACTTCGAGCTGCACAACGTCCGCGCCGGCTCCTTCTACATGGCCGAGCGCCTGTACGGCTTCACCTTCGAGCGCCTGGCGCCGGGGACCGTGCCGGTCTTCCACGAGGACGTGGTGGTCTATGAGGTCAAGGACCACGGCAAGCCGGTCGGCCTGTTCTACGCCGACGACTACGCCCGCCCGGGCAAGCGCTCCGGCGCATGGATGAACACCTATCGCGCCCACTCGACCTATGACGGCGCCGAGAACGTGCTGGGCTCGAACAACAACAACTTCGTCAAGGCGCCCGACGGCGATCCGGTGCTGATCTCGCTGGACGACGCGGAGACCCTGTTCCACGAGTTCGGCCACGCCCTGCACTACTTCTCGTCGCAGGTCGTCTATCCGGGGCTGGGCAACACGCCCCGCGACTTCGTCGAATACCCGTCTCAGGTGCATGAGCACTGGGTGCTGAGCCGCCCGGTCCTGGACGGGTATCTGAAGCACGTCGAGACCGGCCAGCCGATGCCGCAGGAGCTGGTCGCCAAGATCGAGGCGTCCAACACCTTCAACCAGGGCTACGCCACCGTCAGCTACCTGTCCTCGGCCATCGTCGACATGGACCTGCACACCCAGGCCACGCCGCCGACCGACATCGACGCATTCGAGAAGGCCAGCCTGACCCGCATCGGCATGCCCAAGGAGATCGTGATGCGGCACCGCCTGCCGCAGTTCAATCACCTGTTCACCTCCGACGCCTATTCGGCCGGCTACTACAGCTATCTGTGGTCGGAAGTGATGGACGCGGACACCTGGGCCTACTTCGAGGAGTCGGGCGACGTGTTCAATCCGGACATCGCCCGCCGCTTCAAGTCGATCATGCTGGCGCCGGGCAACACCACCGACCGCGCCGAGGCCTATCGCCAGTTCCGCGGCCGTGATCCGGACGTGGCGGCCCTGCTGCGCGTGCGGGGTTTCCCGACGTCCTAGCGGACCTATCGGCCTACTTGAGGCCTGGTTCGACTGATCAGCATTTCGGCCGGCGGAGCGATCCGCCGGCCGTTTTGTCTTAACCTGCGCGGGCTAAGTCTCGCCTGTCGCAGCCGGAGCCCCCGCATGCCTGTCGTCGCCTCCTACGTCTATGAGGACGGCAAGCGCGTTCGTGAAGCGCTGCTGACGCCGGACGGACTGGCGCTGGGCCCAAACGAGTTCCTCTGGGCCGGGCTGGTCGATCCCACCCAGGCGGAGCTGGCCGTGCTCGTGGACCGGTTCCAGCTCCACCCCTTGGCCGTCGAGGACGCCCTCTCCGCGCATCAGATGCCCAAGGTGGAGGTCTACGGCCACGAACTGTTCGTCGTGGCCCGCACCGCCGAGAAGGTCGGAGACCATATCGAGTACGGCGAGACCCACATTTTCGTCGGCGACGACCACGTCATCACCATCCGGCACGGCTCCACGCGAGCCCATACGGCGCTGCGACAGTTGCTCGAGGCCTCGCCCCGGCAACTGCGCGCGGGCCCGGATTATGTCCTCCACGGGGTCCTGGACTTCGTGGTCGACGCCTATGTTCCGATCGTCGATGCGTCCGAGGACAGCGTGCTGGAGATGGAGCAGAAGACGCTGGACGCCTTCCTCAGCCGCGCCGAAATCCGACGGCTGTTCACCCTGCGGCGCGAACTGCTGAAGTTCCGCCGCATCCTCGGGCCGATGGAGGAAGTCGCCAATCGGCTCCAGTCGCTGGATCTGCCCTGCATCGATCAGGACGTACGTCCCTACTTCCGCGACGTGTCCGACCACGTCCGGCGCGTCAACAGCCGCCTGGGCGGCCTGAACGACATCCTGTCCTCGGTGTTCGAGGTCGCCAACTTGCTGGAGCAGCAGCGTCAAGGCCTGATCACGCGCAAGCTGGCCTCGTGGGCCGCGATCCTGGCGGCGCCGACGGCCATCGCGGGCGTCTACGGCATGAACTTCGACTTCATGCCCGAGCTGCACTGGCGATACGGTTACGCCTACGTGATGACCTTGATCGGCGTGGTCTGCGCTGGGCTCTATGTGACCTTCAAGCGCTCTAAGTGGCTGTGATCAGCCGCTGTTCCTGAGGCCCGCCGCCACGCCGTTGATCGCCAGCAGTATGCCTTCGCGAACGCGCGGGTCCTCATCGCCGGCGCGGCGGCGACGGATCAGCTCGATCTGCACGTGGTTCAGCGGCTCGACGTAGGGCATGCGCAGCCGGATCAGCCGGTCCAGTTCGGGATGACCGCCCAAGAGCTTGTCCTGGCCTGTGATGGCCAGCACCGCCGCCTGGGTCCGGTCCCATTCGGCGCGGATTTCGCCATAGATGCGGGCGGCCAGGGACGCGTCTGGCACCAGGGTCGAATAGCGCCGGGCCACGGTCATGTCGGCCTTGGCCATGACCATCTCCATGTTCTGGACCAGGGTCTTGAAGAAGGGCCAAGTCTCCGCCATCGCCCTCAGCTCGGCCATGTCGCGGCCCTCCACGGCCGAACCGAAGCCGTACCAGCCCGGCAGCATGACCCGGCTCTGTGACCAGCTGAACACCCAGGGGATAGCGCGCAGATCCTCGATGCGGGTGGAAGACGTGCGTGACGACGGGCGCGATCCAATCTTCAGGTCCGCGATCTCGGCGATGGGGGTCGCGGCGCGGTAGTAGTCGACGAAGCCTTCGGTCTCATAGACCAGCTTGCGGTAGGCGCCCATCGAGGCCGATGAGAGTTCGGACAGCAGGGCCCCGTGCTCGGCGGTGTATTCCTGATCGCGCCCATGGCCCAGCGAGGCGAGCACCGCGCCGCAGGTCAGGGCGTCCAGGTTCCTGAGCGCGATCTCCCGCTCGCCGTACTTGTTGGCGATGACCTCGCCCTGTTCGGTCGTTCGGATGCGGCCCTGCACCGTCCCCTCCGGCTGAGCCAGGACCCCGGCGAAGGCCGAGCCGCCGCCACGTCCCACCGTGCCGCCGCGCCCATGGAACAGCTGCAGCTTCAGCCCGTGCGCCTGGGTCACATCCACCAGCGCCCGCGACGCCTCGTGCAGTTCCCATCCCGAGGTGAGATAGGAGCCGTCCTTGTTGGAGTCGGAATAGCCGATCATCACCTCCTGAACGCCGCGCGCGCTGGCGACCGCCAGGGCCGACGGCTCCTTCAGCAAGCGCTCCAGCGTGGGTCGCGAGGCGCGCAGATCCTCGATGGTCTCGAACAGGGGCGCGGCCTGGATCGGACATTCGCCGGGCGCCTCAGGGCGGAACAGGCCGACCTCCTTCAGCAGCAGATAGACCTCCAGCAGGTCCGAGGCGGCGTCCGTCTTGGAGACGATATGGGTGCGGATCGCCTGCGGCCCGAACGACTCCAGGGCCGCGGCGGCGGCCTGTAGGATGGCTCGCTCCTTCAAGGTTTCGGCGTCATACTCCGTGTACGGACTGAACAGCAGGCGCGGGGACGCCAGTTCGCCCGCCAGCACCGCCAGCCGCCCCTCCTCATCCAGCGCCCCGTAGTCCGCGCACACCCCGGCGCCGCGCAGCAGGTCGGCCACGACCCGCTCATGGACGTCCGAGTTCTGGCGCAGGTCGAGCGTCGCCATGTGGAAACCGAACACCTCCACCGCCGCGACCAGGTCGCTGAGCCGATCATCGGAGAAGACGCCGCCATGGTGCTCGACAAGGCTCTCGTGCAGCACTCTGAGGTCGGCGGCGAAGGCGTCGGGACCCGGATAGGGCTGGGCCTGAACCGACGCTCGGCGCGGCGGCGGCGAGCCGGCCAAGGCCTCGTGCGTGGCCGCCAAGCGGGCGTAGACGCCGGTCAAGGCGCGGCGATAGGGTTCGTCGGCCCGATGCGGCGACGGATCCTGGGCCGCGTCAGCCAAGGCCGCCAGCGCCGGCGACACGTCGGCCAGTTCGGCCGCCAGGCTCAGCTCGGCGCCGAGGGCGTGCACCTCGTCCAGATAAAAGGCCAGCACCGCGCGCGCCTGGCTGCGGAAGGCGGCGCTCAGCACACCGGCGTCGACGTTGGGGTTGCCGTCGCGGTCGCCCCCGACCCAGGTGCCGACCCGCAGGAAGGGCTGGAGCGACGGCGCGTCCAGCAGCCTGCGCCAGGCCGCCAGCTGCTTCGGCGCGACCCGCAGGAAGATGCGCTCCAGGAAGGAGACCACGGTGTCGATCTCGTCCTGGACGACCAGGCCCTGCGAGCGCACCAGCCGGGTTGCCCAAAGGATCACGATCTGGCGTCGCAACGGCTCCTGCAGCGTCGCCGCCGAACAGGCGTCGCCGGCGCGGTCGCAGGCGTCCAGCATGTCGCTGATGGCGGCGATGCGGTCGATGACGCTCTTGCGCCGGACCTCCGAAGGGTGCGCGGTCAGCACCGGCGAGACCAGCGCCTCTTCCAGCAGATCGCGCACGGCGTCGCGTTCGACGCCCTGGTCGGCCAAGCGCTTCATCATGCCTTCGGGCGTGTCCGGTCGCGCACCCGCGTCCGCCTGGGCCTGGGCCCGGCGGCGCGTCGCCCGGTCCTCGGCGATGTTGGCCAGCAGGGAGAACAGGGCGAAGCCGTGGGCCAGGCCGGCCGCCTGATCCGCGGACATGCTCGTGAGCAGCTTCTCCAGCCGCTTGGCGGGGTGCGAGGCCGGGTCCCGGTGATAGGCGATCGAGGCCTGCCGCACCGCCTCGACATGGTCGAACAGCGCCTCGCCGCCTTCATCGCGGATGACGTCGCCCAGGATGCCCCCCAGCAGGCGGACCTCATCGCGCAGGGTGTCGTCGGCGGCGGGGCTCATCATGGGCGCGTATCCAAAGGCGTCAGGGAGGCCGCCATGTGAAAGGGTCCCGGCCATGCTCGTCAACGCACGATCCGTGACAACCGACTTAAGCTGGGATCATGGTGAACCGGCCGTTAGGGTTTCTTAACCGGCCCGGGCGCAGGATGCCGTCGAAGGATTCCGTTCGGTCCCCCGCCCTTGCCCATGTTCGCCAAACGCCAGTCCGCCCTAGCCGCCGCCGCCGGCGCCCCGCCGAGCGCGCGGGCGCGCCTGTCGATGAAACCTGTCCTCTCCGCGCTCAAGAAGCCGCCCGTGGTCGCGGGTCTGGCGGGCCTGTTGCTTCTGGCGACCAGCGCCCTGTTCCTGACGGTGCTGGGCGATCCCCGCGCCGGAACCCCCTCGGCCCGCATCGCCCTGGAACGCCAATCCGCGCCCGAAGCGCCCGCGCCCACCGGCTATGACGCCTTCACCGCCGGCGCCCTGGGTCTCTACCAGGACCTGACCGCCACGGCAGCGGACGGCTTCGGCGACGCGGCCGGCGGCGAGGCGCTGATCACCCTGCCGGACGGCGCCAGCGTCGCGGGCGGAGCGAACTACAGCGCGCCGACCCATCCGCCGTCCCCCCTGGCCAAGGCGCCGATCGCCGGCCTGTTCCAGCAGGGTCCGAACGGCGCCTTGCCGATGATCGCGCCGGACGGCCGCGTCCCGGCCCAGGCCTACGCCCGGCCTTTCCGCCCCAACGGCAAGCCGCGGGTGGCCCTGATCGTCGGCGGGCTGGGACTGAACGCGGTCACCACCCGCGCCGCCATCGAACGGCTGCCTCCGGAGGTCACCCTCAGCTTCGTGCCCTATGCCGAGAACCTGCAGGGCTGGATCGACCAGGCCCGCGCCCAGGGCCACGAGGTCATGCTGGAGATGCCGATGGAGCCCAGCGGCTATCCCGACAATGATCCCGGTCCCTACACCCTGCTGGCCAACGGCGGCCCGGACGACGTCAAGGCCAAGATGGACTGGCTGCTGGGACGGGCCACAGGCTACTTCGGCGTGACCAACTACCTGGGCGACCGTTTCGCCGGCTCGGACGCGGGCATGGCGGCCTTCCTGAGCACCCTGCGCCAGCACGGGATCGCCTTCCTGGACGACGGCTCCTTCCAGCGCCGCCCGGGCGCCTGGGCGCGCGCCAGCGCCGACAAGATCATCGACCAGACCCAGTCGCCCGCAGCGGTCATCGCCGCGCTGAACAGCCTGGAAGCCCAGGCGAAGATCCGCGGCTCGGCGCTGGGCAGCGGCTTCGCCTATCCGGTGACGGTCGAGACCGCCGCCCGCTGGACCGCCGGCCTGGAGCAGCGCGGCCTGCAACTGGCGCCCGCCTCGGCCATGACGATGCGGCCCGGCCGCTGATGGCTGACCTGGAGCTCTACCGCCCCAACGTCGGGGTGGTGTTGTTCAACCGCGACGGTCTGGTCTGGTACGGTCAACGCCACGCCACGCCAGGGCCCTACAACTGGCAATTCCCGCAAGGGGGCGTGGACGACGGCGAGGACCTGCTCGCCGCCGCCCTTCGCGAGCTGCGCGAGGAGACCGGTGTGACCTCGGTCGAACTGCTGGCCCGCACCGAGGACTGGATCCTCTACGACTTCCCACCCGAGGCGATGAACAACGCCAAGGCCTGGCGCGGCTTCAAGGGCCAGAAGCAGCAGTGGTTCGCCTTCCGCTTCACCGGCGACGAAAGCGAGATCGACCTGGGTCAGGACGCCGAGATCGAGTTCGACGCCTGGCGATGGGGGCCGCTATCGGACGCGTGCGACCTGATCGTGCCCTTCAAGCGGCCGGCCTATGAGCAGGTCGTAAAAACCTTCGCCCGTTTCGCCCGCTGAGCGTCAGCCGGCGGTGAACTCGCTCAAGGCGTCGATCACGGCGCGATTCTGGTCTTCCGTGCCGATGGTGATGCGCAATGCCTGCGGCAGGCCGTAGCCGCCGACCGGGCGCACGATGATGCCCTTGGAGTTGAGATAGTCGTTCGCCGCCGTCGCGCGTTCGGGGTTCTCGAAGATCACGAGCACGAAGTTGCCGGCGCTGGGCAGGACCTGTAGTCCGAAGCCGCGCAGGGCCTGGGTCAGGCGCGGCTTCCAGTTCGCCACCAACGCCCGCGACGCCTCCTGGTGCGCCCGGTCCGACAGGGCCGCGGTCGCCGCTTCCAGGCCGGGCGCCGAGACGTTGAACGGCAGGCGGATGCGGTCGACGGCCTCGGCCACCTTCAGCGGCGCATAGCCGAAGCCGATGCGCAGGCCCCCCAGGCCGTGGATCTTGGAGAAGGTGCGGGTGACGACGATGTTCTCGGCGTCGCGGGCCAGGGGGAAGGCCGTCTCCCAGTCCGGCTCGGCGACATATTCCGCATAGGCCTCGTCCACCACCAGCAGGACCTGGGGCGGCAGGGCGGCGTGCAGACGACGGATCTCTTCGCCGGAGTTCCAGCTGCCGGTCGGGTTCGACGGATTGGAGACGTAGACGATCTTGGTCCGCGCATCGACCTGGGCCAGCAGGGCGTCGACCTCGGCCTTGTAGTTCGGCTCGGGCGCCAGCTTGACCTCGGCCTCGCAGGCCTTGGCGCTGATCCGGTAAGCCAGGAAGCCGTACTGGCCGGTGACAATGTTGTCGCCCGCCGTCAGATAAGTCTGGTTCAGCAGGGCGAAGACCTCGTCCGAGCCGTTGCCGAAGATCAGCCGCTCGGGTTCCAGGCCGTGGGTCTCGGCCACGGCGCCGCGCAGCTTGGTCGCGCGGCCGTCGGGATAGACATGGATGCTGCGGATCGCCGCCTCATAGGCCGCGCGCGCCTTCTCGCCCGCGCCCAGCATGTTCTCGTTGGAGGATAGTTTCATCGGCTCGGCCACGCCGGCGATGGCGGACTTGCCGCCGACGTAGGGGGCGATGTCCAGGATGCCGGGCTTGGGCGTGGGGCCGCCAGCGGTCGCGTCGGTCATGAAAGGCCTCGAGAAGTCAGAACAGGGGCGCGGCGCCGATCACGCCGCTCAGCGAACCGGGCGCGCCGTCCAGCCGCCCGTCCTCGGCCTGCACATAGCCCGCCAGCATGAACAGCTTCAAGCCGCCCGACGCCGCCAGCGCTTCAGCCGCGAGCCCGGCGCCCGACAGCGCCTCGATGATGCGGGCGTCGCTCCAGCCGCTGTCGGTGACCCAGAAGCTGCGGTCGTCGCCGGTCGGCCCGGTCGTGGCGCGCGCGACGACGAAGGCCTGGGGCCGCGACAGCGGGTCGTCCGGCAGGGTCGCGATCACCCTCAGGTCCGGCCGCGCCAGGAGCCGCCCCCACCACGGACGTCCGCTCAGGTCCAGCACCGCCCGGGCGCCGCCGTCGGCGGCCTTCAGCGCCGCCTCCGCATCAGCCGACGGCCGCGTGCTCAAGCCGAAACGGTCCGCAGCCAACACCTGCGCCAAGGCGCCGCCTGTCGCCAGCGGAGTCCGCGCCGCCTCCAGCCGACCCATGACCGCCTTCACCGCCGCCGCCTCGGCCGGGCCGCAGCCCGCCAGAAGGGGACGCAAAGCGATCGCCGCGGCGTCCTCGCCCGTCCAGGGGCCCGCCGCCAGCCGCGCCCGTACAGCCTCAATCACCGCCCGATCGAGAGCGATCAGGCTTTCGTCGATCTGCGGCTCTGTCAGCATGGTCAGAACAGCTTCGGCGCAGGCGCGATCGGGAAGGGCCCGAGCCAGGCGCGGCCGTCCCGGAACACCACGGTCAGCGTCATCGATTCGCGCCCCGCCGCCTGAGCCACGCCGGCGGTGGCGGCGGCGCCCGCCGCCCCGACCCGATTGGCCACGCCCGCCTGCGACCCGGCCAGTCCGGCGATCGCCGGGCCGGGCTCACGCGCCTGGAAGTCGACCGAGCCGACAAGCCGTCCGTCCTCATCCGCCCGCAGCAGGTCGCTGCTCAGCGTCGCCTCGCTGTCTCCGGCCTTCAGTTCGCCGCGCACGTTGCGGAAGCTTCCGCCCGCCGCCGTCCAAGCGGAGAAGATCCCCGCCGAATCCATGCCGCTCAGCGTGGAGGCCTTACCGACCACCGCCTCGATCTGCGTGGTCAACTGGCCCTCCTGGGCGAAGCCTTCGACCGCGCCGTCCGGTCGGCCCCGCGCGTCGATCAGCCGGACCATCACGTCCACGTCGTCGGAGGTCGCCTGGTCGTCGACCACGTGCGGACGGGCGTAGAGCTCGAACCGCGCCGCCCGCGCGACCGGGAAGGGTTCGCCGTCGGGATGGGCGGTGAAGACAGGATTGACCAGCTCCAGCGCCAGGTTCGGCCAGCGCTGGCCCAGGCCGCTGGCGCTCATACGGATGGCGTCGCCGTCGATGGCCACCTTGCCCTTGCCGGCGCGGTCCAGCACCAGGCCCTTGGGCGCGACCACCACCCATTTGGTCGGCTGATAGGCGTTGGCCTCGGCCACGAGTTCGGGCGCGGATACGGCGTGACCCGACGGCGCGCCTAGGGTGACGTGGCTGGCGGCCACGCGCGCGCGAAAGGGCCAACCGGACACCCGCGTGTCGGCATAACGCACGTCCCAGCCGCTCTGGCGCAGCCGCTCGGCTTGGCCCTCGAGCCGTGTCTCGACCTGGCGCGCCAGGACGAACCACCAGACCGTCCAGGCCGCCAGTAGAACCAGCAGGATGATGAAGGGCGCATAAAGGCCCCAGCGATTGTGACGCGGGGCGGTCGAGGTCTCGGTCATGGCAGGCCCATAGCAGATCAGGCGCTCGAGGGGAGCGTCGGCGCGCCTGTCCGGGAACGTCCCGTCGCGGCATCACGTTCAGCCTCGCGTACATTCATAGGAGGCGCCGTTGGACGCGCAGCGATTGCAGCGGGGCCGGCTGATCGACCATCTGCAGCTGGTGGTGAAGGACCTGGCGGCCAGCCGTCGCTTCTACGGCGCCGTACTGCAGGCGGTCGGAGTGCCGATCGGCGGCGAAGGCGACACCTACTTTTGGGCCGACGAACTGTTCGTCTCATCGGCCGAAAGCGAGGCCGCGCTGGGCCGGCTGACCGGTCGGCACCACCTCGCGTTTCAGGCCCGCGACCGAGCGGCGGTGGACGCCTTTCACACGGCGGGGCTGGCGGCAGGCGGGACGGACAACGGCCCGCCAGGCGAACGGTCCTATCATCCCGGCTACTATGCCGCCTTCCTGCTGGACCCGGACGGCAACAACATCGAGGCCGTCTTCCACGGCGAGGCCGATCGGTCGGCGGTTAGTGTCGAGATCACCTTCGAAAGCTGAAAGAGCTCAGCCCAGGAACTCGCGCACCTGCTCGACCGCGTCCGCCAGCCCCATGCGCTGCACCTCCGTTCCGGGCGGCAGGCTCGCGAACAGACGCGTCGGGGTGGCGGCGTCCAGCATCAGGAAGACGCCCTTATCGTCCGCGCGCCGGATCAACCGGCCGAAGGCTTGGGCGATGCGAGCCCGGGCCAAGGCGTCGTCATAACCTTTCCCGCCCAAGCGCTCGCGCCGCGACTTGTGCAGCAGGTCGGGTCTCGGCCAGGGCACGCGGTCGAAGGCGAGGATGCGCAGCGACCGGCCCGGCACATCCACGCCATCCCGGACGGCGTCGGTGCCGAGCAGGCAGGAGTTCTCCTCCACCCGGAACATGTCGACCAGGGCGCCGACCTCCAGCGGATCGACGTGCTGGGCGTAGAGCGGCACGCCCGCCCGGGCCAGGTCCGGCCCCAAACGTTCATAAACCGCCTTCAGCCGGCGAATGGCCGTGAACAGGCCCAGACCGCCGCCGCCGGCCGCCAGAAACAGTTCGCGCATCGCCGCCGCCGTTTGGCGCGGATCATCTTTGATCAGATCGTTGACTACGATGACCCGGCTGTTGGCGCCGTAGTCGAACGGGCTTTCGAGTTTCAGCGTCCGCGGCGGCTCGATCAGGCGGGCCGAACCGGTGCGCAGCCGGGCCAGGTCGAACGGGTCGTCCTGCAGCGGATCGGACAGGGTGGCCGATGTGACCAGCACCCCATGGGCCGGCGCGATCACGGCGGCCTCCAGCGGCACGGTCGGGTCGATCCAGTGACGGCGCAGGGCGACGTCGTGGATACGGCCGAAGGCGGTCTCCGCCGACAGCCAGTCGACGAAATCCGGATCCGGCTGATCCCCGCCGTCCTCCAGGGCCGCCAGCATGGAGCGCCAACCGGGCAAGGTCATGCGGGCGCGGCGATCCAGGCCCCGCAGCGCGCCCTCGATCCGCGACCGCTGCGAGCCGTCCAGCTCCGCCGCCTCGTCGTCGAGGATGTCTTCCAGCGCCCGCGACAGCGTCAGCAGCGGCGCCTCGATGGCCGCCAGCGCCCGAGCGGCGGCGCGGGCGGTCTCGGCGACGGGCTCGGTCACCGGCTTCAGGGCGCACTCCATGCCGAACTCGAATCCGCCGGGGGTGTCAGCGGTGCGGGCGCGCAGCTGATCCAGGGCGGCGGCCAGGAAGGCCTCGATCGGGCCGACGGGATTGATCTCGCCGGAGGCGGGGGCGACGCGGCCGGACACGCCCTCTCCGGGCAGGGCGGCGGCGGCGCGAACGGCGTCCTGCAGCGCCTTCAGCGCGCCCTCGTCACCGCCGACCAGATCGCCCAGCCGCTGTTCGAGCCCGCGCCCGCGTCGGCCGCGCCCCTCCGGTCCCCGGATCCAGCGCCGCAGCTCCGCCGCCTCCTGTCCCGACAGGCAGGCGGAGAAGGCGCTGTCGGCCGCGTCGAACAGATGGTGGCCCTCGTCGAAGACGATGCGCTTCAGCGCCGCCGTCTCGCCGTCCTGCTGGACGCCGCGGGCCGATCGCGCGCCGTCGAAGGCGGCCTGGGTCAGGACCAGGGCGTGGTTGGCGATGACCAGGTCGGCCTTGCGGCTGGCGCGGATGGTCTTCTCCACGAAACAGGCGCGGTAGTGCGGGCAGGCGGCGTGGACGCATTCGCCCCGCCGGTCGACCAGATTGGCGGCCGAGGCCTGCTGCGCCGGGGAGACCGCGAACAAGCTGGGCAGCCAGCCGGGAAAGTCCCCGCCGGTCATGTCCCCATCGCGACTGTGCAGCGCCCAGCGGCCCGCCAGCGCCAGGCCGATCAGATCGCCGTTCCCCAGCTGCGCCGCCTGAACCATGTCTTGCAGGTTCAGGACGCAAAGGTAGTTCTCCCGCCCCTTGCGGATCACCGCCTTCCTCCGGCGCTCGGCGGGGTCGGGCCAGACGGCGCCGCTCTCGCGATCGATCTGGCGTTGCAGGGCGCGGGTGTAGGTCGAGACCCAGGCCGCGCCCTGGTTACGCTCGGCCCATAGGGAGGCGGGCGCCAGATAGCCCAGGGTCTTGCCCGTCCCCGTCCCCGCCTCGGCCAGCAGCACGCGGGGCCGGCCCTCCTCGTTCCTGGGCGAGAAGGCGAAGGCGGATTCAGCGGCGTAGTCGGATTGCGCCGGCCTCGCCTCGTCCAGCCCGGACGCCTGGAGCAACTTCTCCAGCCGGATTCGCGCGCTCTCGCTGTCGACGGGAGCCGACCCCGCCTCGCCGCGCGGCGCCTCGTCCTCCCACTCCGAGAGCCGGCTCCAGACATCCAGCCCCGCGCCGCGATGCTGCCGCTGGCGCACCCCGCCCAACTCCAGCGCCCGCACGACCGGCGCGCCCCAGGCCCAACCGGCGCGTTGCAGCGTCAGCGCCAGGGCGTAGGCGTCTTCCCGACCCGAATAGGCGGGAGCCGCCAGTTCCTTCAGCAGGAGGATCGCCGTCTCGTGCAGGCTGGCGGCCTGCGCCTCCACGGTCGCCGGTTCCCTGAGCCCCAGGCCCAGCGCCAGTCCCGTCGGCGAGGGCGCGCAGAACCGCGCGGGCTTCACGAAGGCGAACAGCTCCAGCACATCCATGACCTCGGACGAGCGCGCCGGCGGCTGCAGGCCCAGTCGCCGCGCCGTCAGCGAAGCGTGCGCAACCATCACCCGCCCGCCGGTGAACACGCCTTCGGCCGCTCCGCGCCCGATCCTGCGCGCGCCCTGATCGTCGCACACCGCCCCCGCGCCCGGCGGCACGGCCAGGGCGGGCGGCAGGTCGGCCCACGGGCCGACGGCGCTCTGGACGGACGGGGCGATGACGGATTCGTCGGACACGACCGATAGATAGCGTCCGTCGGGATGAAACGGAACGGGAACATGCTATATGCCGCTTCGTGACGCCCGCCGCCGCTCCTGCAACGCTTCCGCCCCTCTTCGCCGATTGGTTCGCCGGGCGCGGCTGGTCGCCCCGGCGGCACCAGCTGGAGATGGTCGCGGCGGCGCGGGAGGGCGCGCACGCCCTGCTGGTCGCGCCGACCGGCGGCGGCAAGACGCTGGCGGGCTTCCTGCCGACCCTGATCGACCTGGCCGAGCGCGGCCCGAAGCCTGAGACCGGGCCGGGATCGGGGGTGCACACCCTCTATCTGTCGCCCTTGAAGGCGCTGACGGTGGACGTGGAGCGCAACCTGATGACGCCCATCCGCGAGATCGGGCTGAACATCCATGTCGAGAGCCGCACCGGCGACACCAAACAGTCCAAGCGCCAGCGGCAGCGCGACTTTCCGCCCGACATCCTGCTGACGACGCCCGAACAGCTGGCCCTGTTTTGCGCCTGGGAAGGCGGGCGCAGCTATTTCGCCGACCTGAAGTGCGTGGTCCTGGACGAGGTGCATGCGATCTGGAGCGGCAAGCGCGGCGACCTGCTGTCGCTGGGGCTGGGTCGATTGCAGAGCTTCGCGCCCGAGATGCGGCGGGTGGGGCTGAGCGCCACGATCGAGGATCCCGACCTGATCCGAGATTGGCTGGCGCCCCAGGGTCCGCCCGTCTCGGGAGCGGACGAGGTCGACCGGACAACGGCCTCTGGGCAGGTGCGCCTCGTCAGGGGCGATCCCGGCGCGCCTGCTGAGATCGACGTCCTGATCTCCGAGGGCAAGGTGCCCTGGGCGGGCCACACCGGGCAGCACGCCATCCCGGAGGTCTACGCCGCCATCCAGCGCGCCGGTCTGTCGCTGATCTTCGTCAACACCCGCTGGCAGGCCGAGTTCGTCTTTCAGCAGCTGTGGTCAATCAATGACGACAACCTGCCGATCGCCCTGCACCACGGCTCCCTGGCGGCCGAGCAACGCCGCAAGGTGGAGGCGGCGATGGCGCGGGGCGACCTGCGCGCCGTAGTCTGCACCTCGACGCTGGACCTGGGCATCGACTGGGGCGACGTGGACCTGGTGATCCAGATGGCGGCGCCCAAGGGCTCCAGCCGCCTGGTCCAGCGCATCGGCCGCGCCAACCACCGCCTGGACGAGCCCAGCCGCGCCCTGCTGGTGCCCGCCAGCCGGTTCGAAATGCTGGAGTGTCAGGCGGCGCGCGAGGCGGTGGCCGCCAACGCCTTCGATTGGGAGCCGGTGCATATCGGCACGCTGGACACCCTGGCCCAGCACGTCATGGGCTGCGCCTGCGCCGAGCCGTTCGACATGACCCAACTCTACGATCAGGTCGTCGCCTGCGGCCCCTATCGCAATCTTGGCTGGGAGCTGTTCGAGGAGGTGGTCGATTTCGTCGCCACCGGCGGCTACGCGCTTCGCACCTATGACCGCTTCGCTCGCATCGTCCGTACACGGAACGGCATGTGGAAGGTCCGCAACCAGCACATCGCCCAGCGCCATCGGATGAACGTCGGCGCCATCGTCACGGCCGGGACGCTGAACGTGCGGGTCGCCTCGCGCCGGGGCGGCGGCGGAACCCGCGCCTGGGTCGCCGGTCGCAAGGTGGGCGAGGCGGAGGAATGGTACTTCGAGCAGCTGACGCCCGGCGACACCTTCCTGTTCGCCGGCCAGGTCTGGGCCTTCCAGGGCATCACCGGCACGGACGCTCTGGTCACTCACGCCAATGACAAGGAGCCCAAGATTCCGTCGTGGGGCGGGTCGAAGTTCCCCCTGTCCACCTCCCTGGCCGACCGGGTGCGGGCCATGGTGCAGGACCGCGACCACTGGCGCGTCCTGCCGCCTGACGTGCAGGAGTGGCTGGAGCTTCAGGAGCAGCGATCGATCATCCCGGACGCGGAGTCGATGCTGGTCGAGACCTTCCCGCGCGGCAGCCGCCATTTCCTGGTCGCCTATCCATTCGAGGGGCGGCTGGCGCACACGACCCTGTGCATGCTGCTGACCCGGCGGCTGGACCGGCTGGGCGTCGGCCCGCTGGGTTTCGTGGTCACCGACTATTCGCTGGCCGTCTGGTCCATCAAGCCGATGGACGCGCTTGACCTCGACGCCCTTTTTCAGCCCGACATGCTGGGCGACGACCTGGAGGCCTGGCTGGAGGAAAGCTTCATGATGAAGCGGTCCTTCCGCAATTGCGCCCTCATCTCCGGCTTGATCGAGCGCCGCCAGCCGGGCGCCGAGAAGACCGGCCGGCAGGTGACCTTCTCCACCGACCTGATCTACGACGTGCTTCGCCGCCACCAGCCCGACCACCTGCTGCTCAAGACCGCCCGCGCCGACGCGGCCTCCGGCCTGCTGGACGTGGCGCGGCTGGGGCAGATGCTGGCGCGGATCGAGGGGCGTATCCGCCACGTCGCGCTGACGCGGCCCTCGCCCTTCTGCGTGCCGGTGCTGGTCCAGATCGGCCGCGAAAGGGTCGGCGGCGACGCCGCCGAGATGATCCTGGACGAGAGCGCGGAGGCCCTCATCGCGGAGGTGATGGACGATGTGGAGTCGGACGCCGCATGAACGCCGCCCTGAGACAGACCCTGGCGCGAAGGGCCTGCGGATCTTTGAGCGTCCTCGTCGCCGGCGAGGCTTGCGTGCTGCGCTGCTCGGGCGCCCTGTGGCTGCCCGCCCATCGAACGCTCGTCGCGGCCGATCTGCACCTGGAGAAGGGCTCCGCCTTCGCGACGCGCGGCCAGATGCTGCCGCCCTACGACAGCCGCGCCACGCTGGAGCGATTGGCCGCTGAGATCGACGAACTGGATCCCGCACGCGTGATCCTGCTGGGCGACAGCTTCCACGATTCCCGCGCCATCCCCCGCATGGCGGCGGACGATCGTGATCGCCTTGATCGAATGGCGAGCGGCCGCGACTGGCTCTGGCTGGAAGGCAACCACGATCGTGAGGCGCTGGTCCGCGACGCCGAGGCCCTGTCACGCCTGCCCGGCTGGGTCGTTGGCGACCTCTCCCTCGGCGCCCTGCGCCTGACTCATGAGCCCCTGCCCGCGACGGCAGACGACGCCCGGCGGGGCGAGGTCGCCGGCCACCTGCATCCGTGCGCCCGCGTCGTCGCCTATGGGCGAGGCGTTCGACGCGCCTGTTTCGTCACCGACGGTTCTCGCCTGATTTTGCCCGCCTTCGGCGCCTTCACCGGCGGATTGAACGTGCTCGACCCGGTCATCAAGGCGCTGTTCGCGGAACCGCCCATGGCCGCCGCCCTTGGGAGAGACCGCGTGCATGCGCTGGCCTGGGACAAGCTCCTCTAGGCGGCCCGGCCGCCCGCGACCCGCCTCGTCAACACGCGGTCGGGATCAGCCCGGCCGCGCCGCTTTCGAGAGGTCACGACGCTTGAGGGCGCCGCCGATGGTCGCCGACACCAGAACGATCATCATCGACCAGCCGACGCCGTTGAGCAGCAGACTGTTGACGCGCAGGAGAATGCTGGCGTCGACCCAGCTCGACAGATGCAGCAGGACCGCGAAGCCTTGCAGCCCCGCCAGAAGAATCAACCATCGATCCGGCCATCGCCATACGGCGGCGGCGTAGGCCAGCAGGATCAGGATGGCCTTGATCTGAACCATCCACCATCTGGACGATTGATCGAAGTGGCTCAGTACGCCGATGTCCACGAAGGTCTCGAACAGTACGATGGCGGCGCAAGCCCTTTCGGGGCCGCGCCCAATCGCAAGCGCCAGGCTGACCCCGAGGGCCGTCGCCATATAGCCAAGTATCTTGTGGAGGTCGTCGAAGGCGTCGAGCATCGCCGGTGCCGATACACCATTCAGCCTGGAGTCGCCGCTCCGAAACTCAAGCGCGCAGGCGCACCACGGTTTCCGTCAACTCGCCCATCGGACGCGTCGTTCCGTCCTCCTTATCGTTCCCCATGCCCTCCGCCACGGTCACACCCAGCTTCCTCTGCACCGCCGATAGACTGCGGTGAGCCGAGATGAGCGAAGCCCGTGCTCCGGTCATGTCGTTCAAAGCGGCGCAAACCGATGCCACCGCCGGTTGGGCCCAGGCGCCGTTGAGCCCCGCTTGGCCCTGTAGCGCCGGAAGTTCGGTCAAGAGCTGCGAGGCGCGCGACATCGCCGCGTCCATGGCCCTTTCGGCTTCGTTGATGATGATGGCCACGCGCGCGGCGGCGATGTCGCGTTCGGACATGATGGTGCTCCCCCGCCCCCAGCGGCGGTCTTGATGGATTGGATTGAGTCGGTTCAGGGACGCGCTTGAAGCGTCTCGACCAGCTTCTGCAAGGCGACTGCTCCGCCAAGCGCCGTGGGAACCGCGATGGCGAGGGCCATCGCTATCCCAAGGGCGACGAGCAGGCGGCGCGCCGGACTTTCGGCAAGCCCTAGGCGTTCAGAGGTTTCTTGGGCAGGTCGGCCAGGCAGGCCGCCGAACACAGGATTTCGAACATCAGCATCCGCCCGTTCAGGAACGGCGCCTGCTGCTGCAAGGCCGAAACCAGAAAAGGCACCATGCGGCGATGTTCCCGCCCCGACGCCACCAGTTCCAGCGCCTCCTGGAAGTCCCGGAAAGTCATCGTCGGCAGCGTCTCGTCCAGCGAGGTTTCGCGTCTGATCTGTAGCGAGGTGTTCATGCGTTTCCCCTGAGTGACGAGGAAACGATGCTCCGGCCGTGGCGCCCGGCGCCATTGGAGACGGCGCCCTATGGGGATTTTCCCCTATGGGCTCCAGCAGTCCTTCCTCCAGCAGCAGCCGCACGGCCTCGACGCGGGAGCTGACGCCCAGCTTGCGGCAGGCGCTGGACACCTGGGCGTCGACGGTCTTGGGCGTCTTTCCGGTCAGCCGCGCGATCGCCTTGCTGCGATAGTGGGCGGCGACATAGGCCATCACCTCGCGCTCCCGATCGGTTAGGAGCCGAGACAACGGGCGATCCAAATCGTTCTGCGGCGGCATGGAACAACGTTAGCCCTGCCCCCTCCTCACGTCCATGCCGGACGGGGCGGGCGCGGTTCAGACGAACCATTCCCGCATTTGCTCGCGCCACGACCCGTCCTTGGCGCCCCCGTTTGATGACACCGGTGGACATCGCTGCGGATCTGGCCGAACCTGCCCCGTATACCGACGGCAGATCGGGCAGGAGGACTCATGGCTGGAAGACTTTTGGCGACAGCGATCGCCGCCGCGGCAGCGGTCGCGAGCTCCGCGGCGGCGCAGGACGCCTGGTACATCCAAGGCGACTTCCAACCCAGCGAGCGGATCGCGATCATCATCGCCAACGACCTGGACGAGGACAGGTCCGACGCGCCGGTCGTCATTCGTCGTGACCAGCTGCCCATGCTGGCCGACATCCAGGAACTGACCGTCACTCTGGTCGACCCGGCCGGCGAGCCGCGCCCCGAGCCTTCGCCCGCATTGCTGGCCCGGCAGGGGCCGCACGAGCGGCGCGGCGAAGCCAACGGCCGCGCGCTGGACTACCAGTTCGACGATCTCGACCGCGACGGGATTTGGGACGAGCTCTTCTTCGCCGTCGACTTGGAAGCCGGTGAGCGAAAGACCCTGCACCTCTATCGCGGCTTCCAGCAGCGCGGCTGGAACCCGCACCGCACCCATGCCGCCGTCGGCAGTTACATGCGCCACGCCGTGCCTTTCTGGGAAAGCGAGAATGTCGGCTGGAAGCTGTGGTTTCCGACCGACATCGACCTCTACGCCAAGCGCAAGCCGGTGCTGATGTCGCCCCGCCTCTACATGGGCAACCTGGACGGCTACGGCGTCAGCGCCGAAAATCCCGACTACGGGGCGGACATCATGTCGGTGGACGACAGCTTCGGCGGCGGCGGCCTGGGCGTGTTCGAAGGCGAGACCCTGGCGCGGCCGCGCTTCACCCCGGCCGCCGACCTTGAGAACCGTTTCAACGCCGGCCAGCAGTCCGATACGCGGTACAGCTTCGACGTCCTGGTCAACGGGCCGCTGCGCAGCATGGTGCGGATCCGCACGATGAACTGGAACACCGGCCAGGGGCGTTACGAGGCCGAGCAGATCTACACAGCCTACGCAGGCCAGAACTATTCGACCGCCGAGGTGCGCTTCCCGGTGTGGGAGCCCGGCCCCCAGGGGGCGGACTTCGCCGTCGGCATCCGTCGGCGCCCGGGTCAGGATTATGAACGGCGCGGCGACAACTGGATCGTGACCACGGCGCCGGAAGCGCTGCGCAATCCCGATGACGTCGAGGGCCTTCAGCAGCAGGCGCCGATCCTCTACGCCGGCACCGCGCTGATCGTCCCGGAGGACCATCGGGCGGCGTACCAGTTCGTCGAGGCGCGCGGCGGCAACCACGTCTTCCGCATTCCCGCCCGGCCGGACCGCACCTATCGCTACGTGCTCGCCGCCGGCTGGAGCGAAGGAGAGGTCCTGAAAACGCCGCGGGCCTTCGCCGACTATGTGGAAGCCAGCGCCCGAGGCTTCGCCCGTCCGCCGCGGCTGGAGACGGTTCGTGTGGAGACGAAGCCGTAATGCGCCTTCTCCGGTTCTCGTGACCGCCCCGCGGCAGTGACGACGGTGTTCGGGGTCACCGGCCGCGCCTTCCCGACGCCCGCCAGGGCCGACAACTGGAGCGGAACTTCCGACCCGGCGGCCGGTTCAACAGGGAGACCCGGAGGAGTTTCGACATGACCGATCTTGCGACCCCGACCCGCGATGCGGCTTCGATGGATGACGCCGCCAAGATCGCCAAGATTAGAGCGCTGCTCGCGACGCCGGACACGGAGGCGAGCGACCTGCTGGCCGCGATCCGGCGGCTCGTCGAGCGCGACCGTCCTGAGCCGGCCGAGATATACCAGAAGCCCTGGGGCTGAGACCCGCGTCTCAGCGGCTGAGGACGGCGCCGACCGCCGCGATGCGCTCGACCTCGGCATAGGCCGGGTCGCGCAGCACTCCGCCGAACACGTCCGGATCGATCTCTTCGTAGCCCAGCTCAAGGTCGGCTTCCGTCGCCAGTTCTTCCAGCGCCGACCGGACGACATCCCGGCCGTCGACGATGGGCGCCCCGGTGTAGAGCAGGATGCGTCCGCCCGGAGCCAGCCGGGGGACGCTCTCCATCATCCAGTCCAGCGCCAGCCGAGCGCCGTACATGCCGCCGCCGTCACGATAGGTCCGCCCCGCCCGATCCGCGATGTAGGGCGGATTGGCGATGATGAGGTCGAAGTCCCCCTGGACCGCCGTAAGCCCCGGGCCGAGACGCGCCGTGACGTCCAGGCCGGCGTGGCGCGCGTTGATCGACAGACATCGCAGTGCGCTGGGATTGATGTCGGTGGCGAAGACGGCTCCGGCGCCCGGGCGCGCCGCGAGGGCGAGCGCGCCCGCACCCGCGCCCGCGCCGATATCGACAGCGCGGCGCCACGTGGGCCCGCTGTCCAGCGCGTGACGGAGGAAGCGCGTGAAGCGGTAGCTGTCGGGTCCCAGGAAGACCGCGTCCGGGTCGCTCGCCCGGGCTGAGTGCAGATGCAGCCGGCCTTCCAGCGTGCTGACGCGTTGGCGGCATCGGAAGCGGTCGCCCTCCCTGACCAGGCCGCCGCCCGCCTCCAGGTGCGCGAACAGGTTTCGGTCGATGTCCCCCGCTGCAAAGGCGCGGCCCCAGCCGAACACGTCGCGCAGGTCGCCGGGTCGGGCGAACGGTCGGCGTGAGGCCGCCAGCGCGTGGGTCGCGGGCGTGGGCGAGATGAAGGCGTAGCCCGCCCCCTCTAGCCCGGCCAGAAGCCGGCCCAGGGCCGCGTCCGCGTCGTCTTCAGGCGCCTTGAAGGCCTGCGCCGTCCCGCTCACGCCGACTTGAGCGCCGGGCGGGCCGCCCACAGGCGGTCCCTGTAGGCCTCATAGCAGGCGGCGCCTGCCATCAGCCGCATGACCGCCCCTTCGGCCAGGCTGCGCATGCAGTCCGGCCGCGCCTCCGCGAGGGGCGTCAGCACCTCCGCGTTCCAGGTGCGCGAATGCTCGATGTCGAGCGTGGCGTGCAGCGCGTAGTATTTACGGGCCGGACCCACGCCGAGGCGCTTGAGGCCGGCGGCCACCGCCTCGGCGCGCCACGGCGCCGTGAGCTCGACCGCCCCCAGGGCGCCCAGGGCGTGGAAGGCGTAACGGCGCGTCGTGGAGAAGGCGACGAGGATGTTGCCCAGGGCCAGCGACGGCCACACCGTCTCCTCGATCGTGGGGTGAAGGTCCAGGTGCTCCGCCAGTCGGGCCAGGAGGGGACCATGCATGCCGGCGGCGTTGCCGCGCCCCATTTCGTCCCAATAGTTCCGAGCCAGCTCCAGCTTCGGGCGATCCGGCATCTTGACCTGGGCCAGCGCCACCAGGTCCTCGAACCCCGCCTCGCCGGCGACCTCCTGCAGCAGGAACCAGCGCATCTGCTCCAGGTCCGCCTCCTCGGCCAGCCAGGGGAACAGGGGATCGTTCTCGCCCGGACCCGACCCCTTCAGGGCCTCGAACCAGGCGACGAAGGCGGCCGGGTCGTTGGGAAGATCTTCCAGCCACGGCTCCGCGTCCTGACGTAGGCGCTCGATGAAGGCGCCCTCCACCAGCGTCATCTCCGCGTCTTCGCGGGCGTCCTCCTGCCAGCCGTCATAGGGAATGCGCGGCTCCAGCCGGCGATGGTTCCACCGCGCCAGCCGTTGATGGAAGGCGTCGGGTTCCGCCCGTTCGGGACGAAGGGCGTACAGGCTGTCGGATCGGCCCATATCGTGTGCTCCAGGTTGGGTTCGAAATACGCTTTCGGCCGACTTCGGTTCCTTCGGAAAACACCCACTAAACAGTCGCTTGTGCTCAGATGTCTGTCCCATTTCGGACTCAGGAACCGCCGAGAGGCTCCGGGGGTTCCCGCTACCGAGGCAGGATAGGACGCGCTGCATATGGGTTATCACTGGACGATCGTCCCACATGAGGACGGCTGGCGCTGGCGGGCGGTTCGCGCCGACGACGGAGCGCTTCTGGTCGAGGGCATGGCGCGCTCGCGCCCCGAGGCGGCTCTGTGCCTGGCCCGGGCGGTTTCCCTGGCCACGGCGCGTCAGGAGATGATCGCCGCATGAGCGACCTTTCCGTCGCGGCCGCGCCGATGCGAGTCACGGAGCGCGCCGTCTATCGCGGCCCCCACCTTTACAGCAGCCGCCCGATGATCCGCATCCAGCTGGACCTCGGCGCCCTGGAGGATCATCCCACCGACCGGCTTCCGGGTTTTTCCGAGGCTCTGCTGGAGCGCCTGCCCGGCCTTGCCGCCCACGGCTGCTCCTACCAGCGTCCCGGCGGTCTGGTGCAGCGCATGGCCGAGGGAACGTGGCTGGGCCATGTGATCGAACATGTCGCCCTGGAGCTGCAGACGCTCGCCGGGTGCCGGACGACGCGGGGCAAGACCCGCTCCGTGAAGGGCCGCCCCGGCGTCTACAACATCCTCTTCGTCTACGAGGACGAGACCGTCGGCTTGCTGGCCGGGCGCCAGGCCATCGCCCTGGTGGCCGCCCTGCTGCCGGAGACGCTGAGAACCGTCAAACACCTGGACCGGGTGACTTCGGATCCTGACCCGGCGCTGGACCCGCTCGACGTAGACGCGGTGGCGGCGCGGCTGGCCGAGGCGCGTCGACGCGCCGCCCTTGGCCCCACGACGCGAGCCCTGGTGGAGGCGGCCCGGCGGCGCGGCATTCCGGTCGAGCGGCTGAACGGCCAGAGCCTGATCCAGCTGGGATGGGGCGCCCGCCAGCGTCGGTTGCGGGCCAGCGTGACGGACCGCACCGGCCTGATCGCGGCCGAACTGGCCGGGGACAAGGCCCAGGCCAAGGCCCTCTTGGAGGCGATCGGCGTGCCCGTGGCGCGCGGCCTCGTCGTCCGCGATGTCGACGCCGCCGTCGCGGCGGCGGATCGACTGAAGAAGCCTCTGGTGGTCAAGCCTCTCGACGGCAATCACGGCCGCGGCGTCACCACCGGTCTCACGACGGAGGACGCCCTTCGAACGGCCTTCGCCGAAGCGGCGCGGCAGGGGCGGCCGGTGATCGTGGAGGAACAGTTGCCGGGGCGAGACCATCGCGTTCTCGTGGTCGACGGCCAGGTCGTCGCCGTCGCGGAGCGGGTGCCCGCCCATGTCGTCGGCGATGGCGTGAACAGCGTCGAAGCGCTGGTGGCGAGCGTCAACGCCGATCCGCGACGCGGCGTCGGTCATGAGGCGGTCATGACGCGCCTCCGGCTGGACGACCAGGCGGCGCTCGACATTCTGGCCCGCCAAGGCCTCTCGGCCGATGCGGTCCCGGCGCCCGGGCAGGTCGTCTGGCTGCGGACCGCCGCCAACCTGTCGACCGGAGGAACGGCGATCGACCGGACCGCCGAGATTCATCCCGACAATGCGGCGATCGCCCGCCGCGCCGCCCTGGCGCTCGGCCTGGACGTCGCGGGAATCGATCTGCTCGCGCAGGACATCGCCCGTTCGGTGCGGGAGACCGGCGGCGGCGTGGTCGAGGTCAACGCCGCGCCCGGCTTGCGCATGCACCTTGAACCCTCCGAGGGCCAAGGCCGCGACGTGGCCCAGCCGATCATCGCCATGATGTTCCCGCGCGGCGTCCGCAGCCGGATCCCCGTGCTGGCCGTGACCGGCACCAACGGCAAGTCAACGGTGGGACGCATGGTGGCGCACATCTTCCGGCATGCCGGCAAGACCGTCGGCCTGACGAACACCAGCGGCGTCTACATCAATGACGAGCAGATAAGCGCCGGCGATGCCAGCGGACCGCGCAGCGCCCGCATGGTCTTGCGCGATCCCACGGTGGAGGTCGCCGTCCTCGAATGCGCGCGGGGCGGCATCCTGCGCGAAGGCCTGGCGTTCGACCGCTGCGATGTCGGCGCGGTCCTGAACGTCCATCCCGATCACCTGGGCCTGAAGGGCGTCGACTCCCTGCAGGACCTGGCCGATGTCAAATCCGTCGTGGTCGAGAGCGTGTCGCGCCGCGGCGTGAGCGTCCTGAACGCCGACGACCCGCTGACCTTGCGTATGGCGCGTCACGCGGGCGGTCGCCTCTGCTGGTTCTCCCTCCGCGGCGGAGACGCGGCGCCGGGTTTCCTGCTCCAGCACATCGCCGAGGGCGGCCTGGCGTGCGTCCACGACCCGGCGACGGACGAGATCACGATCTTCGACTCGGGCACGTCCCGCCGGCTGTGCCGCGCCGCCGACATTCCCGCCACCCTGTCGGGGCACGCCGTCTTCAATGTTCAGAACGCGCTCGCGGCGGCGGCCATGGCCTACGGCGCGGGGGTCGATCCTGAAACGATCGGCGCGGCCCTGGCGGGCTTCCGATCCAGCTTCTCCCAGAACCCGGGGCGGATGAACATTCATGACGATCACGGCTTCCGGGTGGTGCTCGACTACGCCCACAATCCCGAAGCGCTGCGCGCCCTGGGCCAGCTGATCGCCAGGCTGAAGCCGGACGGCGCCGCCAGCATCGGCATGGTCAGCATCCCCGGAGACCGACGCGACGCGGAAATCCGCGACATGGGACGTATCGGCGCCGAGTACTTCGACCGCCTGGTGTTCCGCGAGACGCCGGACGGACGCGGGCGGCCCGCCGGCGAGGTCATCCGCCTGCTGGTCGAAGGCGCGACCGAGGCGGGCTGCGATCCCGCGCGGATCCACTCGATCTACGAGGAAGAGGCGGCCGCTCAGGCGGCGCTGCGCCTGGCCGACCCCGGCGACATCGTCGTGCTGATGCCCACGAACGTGACCCGGGTGTGGGAGATGGTCCAGAACTTCCGGCGCGAGACGCCCTCGCCCTCGCCCTTTTCCGACCCCGCCCCCATCCTGGAGCCGCCCCATGGCTGATCGCTGCGGCCCCCTGCTGATCATCGGCGGCCACGAGGACAAGACCGGCGACCGCCTGATCCTGGACCGCCTGGCCCGGCTCCTGGACGGCGGCCGGCTGGTGGTGGCGACAGTGGCCTCTCATGAACCGGACGGCTATTTCGACGCCTACAAGGAGGCCATGGGCGCGTTAGGCGTCACCGATCTGGTCGAGCTCTACGTCGATGAGCGGGCCGACAGCGGCGATCCCGAGGTGCTCGCCCGACTGGATGGGGCCGCGGGGGTCTTCTTCACCGGCGGGGACCAGCTCCGGATATCCAGCCAGATCGGCGACACCGCGCTCGAACGCCGCATCCGCGCCCTGCATCAAGAAGGAGGCGTGATCGCGGGCACCTCGGCCGGCGCCTCGGTGATGAGCGAAACCATGCTGGTGAAGGGCCCCAGTTCGGAGTCCTACCGCATCGGCGAGGTCCACATGGCGCCCGGGCTGGGGCTGATCCAGGACGTCATCATTGACCAGCATTTCGCCGAACGCGGCCGCTATGGGCGGCTGCTGGGCGCGGTGGCGCACAATCCCAGGCTTCTGGGCGTCGGGATCGACGAGGACACCGCGCTGCTGGTGCAGGACGGAACCGGCGAAGTGATCGGCGCGGGGGCCATCTATGTGGTTGATGGGGAGACCGCGACCCACTCCAACATCGCCGAGGCGAGGTCGGAGAACCCCTTGTCGATGTTCGACGTCCGCATGCACGTTCTCGCGCATGGCGACAGCTTCCAGTTCAAGGACCGGCGCCCCGTCCGGGCGCCGGCGGACAACGACCGGTGAGCGGTCGCCAATCGTCGTGAATCGCGTCCCGCCTCCCCAGTACCGGGCGCTTAGTCGGGCTGGCGCTCACGCGTGAACGGCTGCAGGGTCAGGACCATCCGCACCAGTTCCGACAGGCTTCCCGCCTGCATCTTCGACATCAGGTTGGCCCGATAGACCTCCACGGTGCGCGGGCTGATATCGAGGTCGTAGGCGATCACCTTGTTGGCGTGGCCTTCGACCAGGCCTTTCAGCACGTCGCGCTCACGTCCTGACAAGCTGTCGAAGCGGGCGGCGAGTTCCCGGCGCTCGGTCTCCGCCGACGCCGCCTCCCCCGCTTGGTTGACCACGCGCCGTATCGCCGCCAGCAGCAGTTCATCGTCGAACGGCTTCTCTATGAAATCGGCCACCCCGGCGTGCATCGCCTCGATCGCCAGGGGCACGTCGGCGTGGCCGGTGATGATGATCACCGGCTCGCGCGATCCGCTCTCGCGGAGACGCCGCGCCAGTTCGATCCCGGTCATCTCCGGCATGCGGACATCCGTGACGATGCAGCCCGGCGCCCGGTCCGGGGCGTCGAGGAAGGCGACGGCGGATTCATGGGTGCGGACCTCCAGGTCTGCCGTCTCAAGCAGGAAGGCGATGGAATCCCGCACCGCCGCGTCGTCATCGATCACATGGACGACGATCTCATTCATCGGCCGGCTCCTCTTCAAGATGGGCGCGCTGCAGGGTGAAGTGGAAGTCGGTCCCGCCCGCGTCGTTGGCTTCAAACCAGATTCGGCCGCCGTGGGCCTCGATGATGGTTCGCGAGATCGACAGGCCGACGCCCATGCCGCTGCGCTTGGTGGTCACGAACGGCTGGAACAGCTGCTCCGCCACCTCCGAGGATATTCCAGCGCCCGTGTCGGACACCGTGATGCGCACGTGGTCTTCATCGATCATGGCGACGGCGATCCCCAGCTCTTTGACGGGCGCGTCCTCCATCACATCCACGGCGTTGCGGATCAGGTTCAGCAGCACCTGCTGGACCTGCACCTTGTCTGCGACGACCCGGTCGGCAGCGGGATCCAGGTCGAAGCGCACGCGAATCCCGTGCTCGCGCGCGCCCACCAGCGCGAGGGCGCAGGCTTCCTCGACCAGCTTGGGCAGGTCCTCGATACGCCGCTCGGTCTCTCCCCGGGCGACGAAATCCCGGAGGCGGCGGATAATGACGCCGGCGCGAAGCGCTTGATCCGCGGCGCGGTCGACGGCGTCCGAAACCCGCTCCGGCGAAACCGTCTCTGCGGCCAGCAGACGCCGCGATCCCTTGAGATAGTTGGCGATGGCCGTTAGGGGCTGGTTCAACTCATGCGCCAGGGCCGACGCCATTTCCCCGAGGGCGGTCAGGCGCGAGACGCGCACCAGGTCGGCCTGGAGTTCCTGCAGGCGCGCCTCCGCCTGCTGCCGCTCCGTCAGGTCGCGCACGAAGCCGGTGAAAAAGCGTCCCTCCGACGTACGCATCTCGCCGACCGCCAGCTCCATGGGAAACGTAGACCCGTCCCGACGCTCGCCCACCACCACCCGACCCAGGCCGATGATCCGCCGCTCACCCGTCCGGTAATACCGTTCCAGATAGGCGTCGTGCGCCTGGCGGTGCGGCGAGGGCATCAGGACGCTGACGTTCCGACCGACCGCCTCGTCCGCCGTCCAGCCAAACAGCCGTTCGGCAGCCGGGCTGAACGCGCGCATGACGCCTCTGTCATCGATCAGGATCATGGCGTCCGGGACGGTGTTGAGGATCAGCCGCAGGTGGGTCTCGCGCCCGGAGAGTTCACGGTGCGCTCGCTGGAACCATTCCCCGCCCAGCGTCACGGCCCCGGCGACGATGAGGAACAGCAGGGTCTCCAGCCAGGACGGCTCCGCAGTCCGCGCCAGCGCCAAGCCGCCCGCCAGCCCCAGCAGCGTCGCAAAGACACCGGGTCCGGCGCCCCCGAGCGCCGCGCCCACCACGACCGCCGGCACAAAGATCAGAAAGGAGGCCTGCGCGTCGAGCCGGGCCGGCAGGTACAGACGCACCAGGGCCGCGAGGGCCGCGACAACGAGCGCGGCTCCCGCGGCGATCCACGGCGAATGCGGTCGGATCAGGGCCGACGGCGAGGTGATCGGCGATCGGAAGACGCGCATCGATCTCTCCTTACCGCCTGTGGCCACCGCTTCGCGCCTCCGGAATTCCCCTTAGGGTCAAGACCCAAATACCGGGAGGACGGCCGGGGTTCTACACCGTCGTCATCGCCAAACGCCGCCCGAACCGGCGGACATCCAAGGAAAACGGCCATGAGCGCCCCCCTCGTCGACCTCTCCGTCCATCACCAGCCCAAGGGCCTGTCGGACCGCGTCGCCTTCGGCTTCACCAAGCTGCTGCGCTGGTGCGCCGACACCTTCTTCGCCAAACGGTACGGCCACCGGGCCGTGGTGCTGGAGACCGTCGCGGCCGTGCCGGGCATGGTCGGCGCCACCATCAACCACCTCAGCTGCCTGCGCCGCATGTGCGACGACAAGGGCTGGATCAAGACGCTGATGGACGAGGCCGAGAACGAGCGCATGCACCTGATGACCTTTATCGAGGTCGCCAAGCCCACCCTGTTCGAGCGCTTCGTCATCGTCTCCGTACAGTGGGTCTTCTACCTCTTCTTCTTCGCCCTCTATCTGGTCTCTTCCAAGACCGCGCACCGCGTGGTCGGCTATTTCGAGGAAGAAGCGGTGATCAGCTACACCCACTACCTGGCCGAGATCGACGAGGGCCGCAGCCCGAATGTGCCGGCGCCGGCGATAGCCAAGGCCTATTGGGGCCTGCCCGAGGACGCCACCCTGCGCGACGTGGTGCTGGTTGTCCGGGCCGACGAGGCCCATCACCGCGACGTGAACCACGGCTATGCCAACGAGCTCGGCGGCCTGCCCGTCCAGGCGGTGGCGCCCTGCCCGCCCCACATCGCCCTGGAACCGACCTGGAAGACCGCGGCCTGACCAGCGTCACGAAAGCCAAACCGAGTCCCCGGCGGCCCTCCGCCGGGGGCTTGGCATGGGCGGAGCTAGGGACGAGACGACGCGCGGCGGCGAACGCCAATAACGCGAACCCTTCGCCTCCTGGCCGTTTCGCCGCCACAGGGGGACGCCATGGCCCTGGATCCACACGACCGAGAGCCCGCCGAGGACCCCGAGAAGATGGACGATGCAGAGGAGGCCCAAGAAGAGGCGGCGCGTCAGCGAGAGGAAGAGGGGGCTACCAATAGCGTCCACCGAGGTGGCAAGCGCCTCGCCCCCCTCTTCGGGATCGAAAGCGCTAGAGGGAGAAAAGGCCCGTCGCGAGGAGCAGGACGAGGATCACGGCGGCCAGCGCGTACCAGAAACGCGGCGGCGCTCGGAATCCGACACCTCCCTGCTTCGGCGACGTGGGCAGTGGAGAGCGGGGCGCGTCTTCGCCAGAGGCCGAGCCTGTCGCGGCGGCGCCGCCGGCCTCGGCGTCCGTGCCGGGCGGCGAAAGCCCTGGGTCGAAGACGGGCGAAGCGCCGTTCGGCCGAGAGCGCCAGTGATCATCTTTGGACTGCATCGGGTTCGCCATACCGGATCAATGGCGTCGCCTTGACGAGGGTTCCTCCGCGACGGTTCTCAGACATGCAGCGGCGCCACGAGGGTCAGCCGGACATCGGCCTTCGCCGCGCACGGCGGCATTGATCGCCACGACAGGCGCCTGCGCAGTAGGGGGCGCCGGGAAACCTAGGGTTCCAGCTCGATTTCCCAGTACAGCACGCTGGAGTCGCCTCTTTCCTCGATCCTTGATCAGGTTAATGAAAACCGATCCCGAAAGGCTCGGTCCCACCTTCCTCGACATCGCCTCGGTCGTTCAATCCGCTGAGATGATTCGCCGGCTGGGGCGACGGGGCGCCGTCGCAATCAACCAGGCGCCGCCTCCGCGCGGAGCCGCGGAGGGCGCCGCTGTCAGTAGGGCGACCGAAGCGCTGGCCCTCGTCGGTCTGCCCTGCGTCGGGACACTCTGCGCCCGCGTCGCCTTTCAACGGTCGCTCGTTAGTGGGCTCGGGGCCGACGAGGGCGGCGCGACAGTCGCGGGCGACGAGGTTCTTCGGCTGTGGGAGGCGGTGCTGCGCCAGCTTGAGCCGGACGGCGCTCCGCGCGATGGCTCCGGCTTCTCGTCGCTGGCGGCATGAGCGGGCCAACTAAGTCTGGCGTCTCCTCGGTCGACCGGATGGTAGCCGAAGCCAGTTCGGCAGTTACGCCGGCGCTTTCTCCCGAGGATGCGGCGCTCGACGCGCAATGGCGCGTCGCCTTCGGACAGCCCCTTCCGCTGCTGGGCGCCGGGCCCCTCGTCAGGGCGATCCTGGCCGACAAGGCGGCCGACGCTGGGCAGCGACCGGTCTCCGGCGATCCGCCAACCGGCCGCCGATGAAGCTCTTCATGCCGCAATGCCTACTAGGAGAACCCTTTGGTTGATGGGCCGTTGTTGGCACAGGAGGACGCCATGACCCCAGATCCGCAAGACCAAGAATCCGCCGAAGACCCGGAGAAGATGGATGATGCAGGCGAAGCCCAGGAAGAGGCGGCGCGTCAGCGAGAGGAAGAAGGCGGATACCAGTAGCTTCGATTGAAGCGCCTCTCGCGCTCCCGTCAACAGCTCGGACCACTAGAGGGACAGAAGGCCCGCGGCGAGAAGCAGGACAGCCATTACAGCGGCCAGTGCGTACCAGAGCCCCGGCGGCGCCCGAAAGCCGACGCGCCCCTGCTTTGGCGAGGTAGGGAGCGGAGAACGGGGGACGTCTTCGTTGGAGGTCGAGCCGGTCGCGGGTGCGCCGCCCGCCTCGGCGTTGGTGCCGGGCGGCGATAGCCCTGGGTCGAACACAGGCGATGCGCCGTTCGGCCTTGAGCGCCAGTGATCGTGTTTAGACTGCATCGAGTTCGCCATACTGGATCAATGGCGTGGCCGGGACGAGGTTCCTCCGCGATCGGTCCCGGACATGCCGTTAGACGATCGGGATTGGAGAGCGGCCTTTTAGGCGCCTTCGCAGTTCCGACGACGGAAGCGGTTTGCAGGCGATCTGTCGTTGTGGGTCGGCCAGGGAGGGCGCAATCCCGACTACCCAATCCGCTTCGGCGCGATTTGGCCGCGGTCATACTGCACCAAAACCATCACCGCGAGCGACGACCACGAGGCTCGACGTCTCCAAGTTCAGGGAGCTTTCCGGGTTGATCCGGAGGCGCTCGAGGTGATCCGTCCGGAAGGTGAACGCAGATGCCGCTCGCGCACCGCAGCAGCTCAACACGTTTTTGCACGGCCTTAGTCAGAGGCTGACCTTCAGAGCGTGCGGGCGGCCGTCGGACGGGTAGCGGACTGCGCTTCGTCAACGTCCCGCATGTCGGCAACCAGAACGCCTCTCGTGAGGAGGCGGCCGTGATCGCTGAGCTTGTAGCGGAGCTTCTGACCACCAGAGCGCAGTTCACTGACGACGAGGGTAACGTTCGCCCCCTGACTGCTGCGGACATCATGGTCATCACACCCTACAACGCTCAGGTCGCCGAACTTCGGGACAGGCTGCCTGACGTCCACATCGGGACCGTCGACAAGTTTCAGGGTCAGGAGGCGCCTCGCGTCTTCTACTCAATGGCGACCTCCAGCGGGTCCGAGGCACCTCGCGGAATGGAATTCCTCTAAGAGTCTGACTCGAAACTATCTGGCGTAAGTTCATAGGTTTGCCAGTCTGCGAGTGAGCATCTGCACGGCCGCGGTGAAGAGCCAGCTCCGGGCTGATGCTATGGTGGTCTCGAAGTCTTTAG
>JAEXZS010000082.1 GCA_023451375.1 Pseudomonadota bacterium | reverse complement strand
CCACGCGCCTGGCCCAGCGCCGCGCGCACGTCGGCCTCGGTGACCTCGGCGCCCAGGGCCGCGCGCTTGGCCAGGTCCTCGATCACCCGTCGGGCGTCGGCGCGGTCGCGCGCGCCGCCGTTGATCGACACCCCGCCGCCGGGCGCCTCGACCAGCACCTTGAAGGCGTCCTCGATCAAGGCGACGTGACGGCTGTTCGGCCCGACGACGGCGCGCAGCTCCGCGTCATTGAGGGGGGCGAACTCGGATTCACGCGCCATCAAGCGGCCTTTTCTGGTTGCGCGATCGTCTCGCGCGCGGTGCTCGGCCGCTTTGGCCCTTCCGGAATGCGTCTTCCGGTCAGGCTGTTCTGCTGGCCGCGCAGGATCTCCACCGGAACGATCTGACCGATCAGATGATCCGCGTCCTCGACATACACAGACTGCAGATAGGGGGACCGGCCGATGGCCTGACGGCCGTGGCGGCCCTTTTTCTCGAACAGCACGGGCAGGACACGTCCGCCCATCGCCGCGTTGAAGGCCACCTGCTGCTCGGTCAGCAAGGCCTGAAGTCGATGCAGCCGCGCCTTGGCCGTCTCCGGCTCGATCTGCTTGCCCATGCCCGCGGCGGGCGTGCCTGGGCGCGGCGAATAGATGAAGCTGAATGCCGAGGCGTAGTTGACCCGCCGCACCAGATCGAGCGTGTCCTCGAAGTCCTTTTCCGTCTCGCCCGGGAAGCCGACGATGAAGTCGCCGGACAGGGCCATGTCCGGCCTGGCGTCGCGGATGCGGGCGATGAGGTCGAAATACTTCTGCCGCCCATGCTTGCGATTCATCAGCCGCAGGATGCGGTCGGATCCCGACTGCACCGGCAGGTGCAGATAGGGCATGAGGGCGTCCAGATCGCCATGCGCCGCGATCAGGTCGTCGGACATGTCGTTCGGATGGCTGGTGGTGTAGCGGATGCGGTCAATGCCGGGGATGCCGGCCAGGGCGTAGGCCAGTTCGGCCAGGGTCGCCTTCCTTCCGTCCGGCCGCTCGCCGTCGTAGGCGTTGACGTTCTGACCCAGCAGGGTGACCTCGCGCACGCCGCGATCGGCCAGGGCGCGGGCCTCGTCCAGCACCGCCGTCAGCGGCCGCGACCATTCCGCCCCCCGCGTATAGGGCACCACGCAGAAGGTGCAGAACTTGTCGCAGCCCTCCTGCACTGTCAGGAACGCGGTCACGCCGTCGCCCCCGCGCGTCGTGGGCAGGGCGTCGAACTTGTCGTTGGGGGCGAAGTCGGCGCCGATACGCTCGCCGCGGGCGCGGGCGGTGCGGGTCAGCAGCTCCGGCAGCTGGTGATAGGCCTGGGGACCGACGACCAGATCGACCGCCGGCTGGCGGCGCATGATCTCCTCGCCCTCGGCCTGGGCGACGCAGCCGGCGACGGCGATGGTCATCGTCGTATTCGTCGTCGCCGCCTTCGCCTCTTTTAATTCTCTCAGCTTGCCGAGCTCGGAATAGACCTTCTCGGCCGCCTTCTCGCGAATGTGGCAGGTGTTCAGGATGACGAAGTCGGCGTCGTCCGCCGTCTCGGTCGGCGCATAGCCCAGCGGGCGCAGCACGTCGGCCATGCGCTCGCTGTCGTAGACGTTCATCTGGCAGCCGTAGGTCTTGATGAACAGGCGCTTGGTGGGCGCCGTGCCCGCCTCGGCCGCTTGGGGAACCAGGGTCTCGGTCATCGCGGGCATATGACCCCGCAAATCGGCGACCGCAAGGCGGCGTCAGGACGCCGTCTCCGGGTCGACGCGGGCCGCGTGGCGCTTGAAGATCAGGCCTTCTCGCGTCGAGGGCTCGGCCCCTTCGATCGGCACGCCGTAGAGCTCCAGCTTGTGGCCGATCAGTTTGAAGCCCAGCCGTTCGGCGATCTCGGTCTTCAGTCGCTCGATCTCGGCGTCGAAGAACTCGATCACCTCGCCCGACCGGGTGTCGATCAGGTGGTCGTGGTGATCGTCGCCCGCCTCCTCGTACCGGCTGCGCCCGTCGCCGAAGTCGTGCTTCTCCACGACCCCCGCCTCCTCGAACAGCCGCACCGTACGATAAACGGTGGCGATCGAGATGTGCGGATCGATGGCCGAGGCGCGGCGGTACAGCTCCTCGACATCGGGGTGGTCTTCGGCCGAGGACAGCACTCGCGCAATCACGCGACGCTGTTCGGTCATGCGCATGCCGCGCTCGGCGCAGAGTTTCTCGATCCGGTCCATGGCGGAAGAGAATAGGGGCTGTCGTCGCGTCAGGGAAGCGTCGCCGTGGTTCAATCGACGCCGATGTCGAGTTCCAGCACCAAGGCGTCGGTGCGGCCCTGGTCGTAATAGCCCTTGCGACGGCCGATGGGCGCGAAGCCGGCGCGGGCGTAGAGGGCCCGGGCGGCGGCGTTGGTCTCGGCCACTTCGAGGAACAGGCGGCGGGCGCCGGCCCGCGCCGCGCGAACCGCGCCCTGCCCAACCAGTCGTCCGCCCACCCCGGCGCGGCGCGCCTCCGGCCGCACCGCCAGCGTCAGGATTTCCGCCTCGTCGGCGACCACGCGGATCAGGATGAAGCCGTGCGGCTCCGCGACGGCGAAGACGCCCGGCTGGTCCAGAAGCTCGGCGAGCTCGGTCGTGCTCCACGGCGTCGCGAAACCCGCGGCGTGCAGCGCCGCTAGTTCCACCGCCTGAGGCGTCTCCGTCATGAGGCCGTCGGACGCGGCTGGCCCGGCAGTCGGCTGGGCGGCGTGGCGTCCGGCGCGCGGAGGTAGAGCGGGCGCGGAGACGAGGCGGCGGGATCGGCCCGCGCGGTCAGCAGGGCGAGCGCCTCGGGCGAGGGCGCCGCGCGCGGATCCACCAGGGCGGTCTCCAGGTCGGGAAACGCCTGGACCAACACAGGCGCCCCGCCGCCGACCAGTCGCGCGGGGCGGCCCAGGTCTCGGATCCGGCCGGCCGCGTCCTCCAGCGTCAGGGCCGCGTCCGGACCCAGCGGGCGTCCGCCGTCGAACAGGCGCGCATAGACCTGGCCTCTGCGGGCGTCGATCAGGGCGACGGTGAACGCGTCCGCTTGGGACAATGAGGCCGCCAGCGCGTCCAGCGTCGACAGCCCCAGGACCGGCCGATTCAGCGCGGCGCCTAGGCCCTGGGCGAAGGCCATGCCGACGCGCAGGCCGGTGAAGGATCCCGGTCCGACGGTCACGCCGATGCGGTCCAGCGCGTCGAACCCGCCGCCGGCCTCGGCCATCGCATCACGCACCAGGCCGCCCAGCCGCTCCTGATGTCCCTTGGTCATCGGCTCGAACCGCACGGACAGGGGCCTTCCGTCCTCGAACACCGCCGCCGTGCAGGCGCCGAGCGCCGTATCGATCACCAGAAGCCTCATGCGCGCCCTTCTAGGCGGCGCGGGCCAGAACCTCCACCAGTCGCGTCAGGGCCCGGCGCACGGCGCCGTCCTCGATCCGCGCGAAGCCGGCAGCCAGCGCCTGCCCTTCCGGCGTCGCCGACACGGCGCGCAGGGCGGTCATCTCGGGCCTGTCCGCCTCGCCCGGACGTTCCGGGAAGAAGGCTTCGACCGGCATGCCCAGCGCCAGCGCCAGGGCGTGCAGCCGGGAGGCCGAGATGCGGTTCTGCCCGCCCTCGTACTTCTGCACCTGCTGACAGGACACGCCGATCATCTGCCCCAGCGCCGTCTGCGAAAGCCCCAACGCCAAACGCCGTGTCGCGATCCGACGCCCCACGAAGGCGTCCAGCGGTTCGGCTGAACGAGGCGATCTTCCTTTGGGCGGGCGCGTCATCGAGGACCTCCTGTAGACAACAGGATCGTTTCACAAGCGCGAGCGATAGACAACCTTTTCGTTTCATCAGGGTTCGAGGCGCGCCGTGACAGCCGAGACGGATGCGATCTCGGCCCGCGCCACCCTCTCCAGCCGATCCAAGGCGCCGGCTCCGAACAGACGCAGGACGTCGGCGTCCGCGCCGTCATAAACACGCGCCCGCAGCGAGCCGTCGATCATCTCAACGATGCAGCCCTGGCCGCGCCGGGGCCACTGCCCGGGGCGATACTCCAGCACCACGCCGGACTCCGCCCAAGGGGCCAGCTCATCGGTCGAAAGGGAAAACCGTCGCGTCCCCGGCGACGCGTCACGCCAGACCCTTTCGCCGCTGGAGACGCCGGTCGTCGTCGGTTCGGGCGTCGGCGCCGCCGATCGGGCCAGCAACAGGGCCAGGTCCTCGGGCGAGGCGTCCAGGGCGCCGGTCAGGCGGCGCTGCACGTCCGGACGAAACAGGCCGGGCCGCCGACCGGCCTCATACAGACCCCAACCCTGGCTGGTCATGGCCGCGCGCGCGCCGGCCTCGGCCTGGGACAGGCCGCGCTCGCGGCGCAGGACGGCCAGCGCCTCGCCTAGCCGCAGGGCGTCGGGATCGGGAACGAAGCGCGACATGCCGGCAAAATGCCGCAGGCGTCCCGCGAAGGCGAGACGAAATCGTTTCAGCGGCCGTCAGACCGTCTGCTCGACGCGCGTCACCTCGGGAACGTAGTGGCGCATCATCTGCTCGACACCGGCCTTGAGCGTCGCGGAGGACGACGGGCAGCCCGAACAGGCGCCGCGCATGCGCAGGGACAGCACCCCGGTTTCCTCGTCGAAGGAGTCGAACAGGATGTCGCCCCCGTCCTGCGCCACCGCGGGACGAATGCGGCTGTCCAGCAGGGCCTTGATCTCGGCGACGACCTCGCTGTCGTCCCCATGGGCCTGGGAGGCGTGGCCCTCGGCCTCGGCGCCGCCGCGCGTCAGCGGCTGGCCGGAGACGAAGTGGTCCATGATCGCCGCCAGGATCGTCGGCTTCATCTCCGTCCAGTCCGGGCCCTGGGCCTGACGGGTGACCGAGATATAGTCCGCGCCGAAGAAGACGCTCTCCACCCCCTCCAGCTCGAACAGCGCCTCAGCCAGCGGGGACGCCGTCGCCGCGTCGATGGTGCGGTACTCCAGGGCCTGGCCCGGCGACACGTCGCGGCCGGGCAGGAACTTCAGCACGTTCGGATTGGGCGTGGGCTCGGTCTGGATGAACATGATCGGGAAATGCGCCCCCGCGCGCCGGCTTTCAAGGTCTCCTAGCGCCGCTTCAGCCCGCCCATCAGTCCGCGCATCAACTCGCGCGTCAGGGTCGAACCCGCCGTGCGCAGCACCGATTTGGTCAGGGCCTCCATCGGTGTCTGCCGGTTGGAGGGCCGACGGGCCGGAGCGCGGGTCGCCCGCGCCGCCTTCTCCTCCGACTTCGCCCGCGCTTCGGCCGCCTTGCCCGCCTCGGTCTCGGCGCGCGCCTCGGCTTCGGCCTGATCGGCGGCGGCGTGGCGGGCGGCGAGTATCTCCTGGGCGGATTGGCGATTGACGGACTGATCGTACAGGCCACGCACCGGACTGGCGGCCATGACGGCGGCCCGCTCGACGTCGCTTGCGGGGCCCAGACGAGAATCCGGCGGCCGGACCTTGGTGCGGGCCACCACCGTGGGCGCGCCTTTTTCGTCCAGTACAGACACCAGGGCCTCGCCCACGCCCAGTCCCTGGATGGCCTCCGCGGTGTCGAAGGCGGGATTGGGGCGGAAGCTGTCCGAAGCCGCCTTCAGCCCCCTCTGCTCCGACGGCGTATAGGCTCGGAGCGCATGCTGGATGCGGTTGCCCAGCTGGGCCAGGACGCTGTCGGGAATGTCAGCCGGGTTCTGGGTGACGAAATAGACGCCGACGCCCTTGGAGCGGATCAGCCGCACCACCTGCTCCACCTTCTCCAACAGGGCCTTGGGCGCGTCGTTGAACAGCAGGTGGGCCTCGTCGAAGAAGAAGACCAGGCGCGGCTTGTCGAGGTCGCCCACCTCGGGCAGTTGCTCGAACAACTCGGACAGCAGCCACAGCAGGAAGGCCGCGTACAGGCGCGGACTGTGCATCAACCCGGCGGCATCCAGCACATTGACCTGGCCGCGCCCGTCCAGGGCCGTCCGCATCATGTCCTCGAGCCGCAGCGCCGGTTCGCCGAAGAAGGCGGCGCCGCCCTGCTGCTCCAGCTGCAGCATGGCCCGCTGGATGGCGGCGACGGAGGCCGGCGCGACATTGCCGACCTCACGCCCGATCCGTTCGGCGTCCTCGCCGACATAGGCGAGCAGGCTTCTCAGGTCGTCCAGGTCCAGAAGCAGCAGGCCTTCCTTGTCGGCGACGTGGAAGGCGACGGTCAGCACGCCCTCCTGCACATCGCTCAGGTTCAGAATCCGCGCCATCAGCACCGGCCCGATCTCGCTTACCGTGGTGCGGATCGGATGGCCCTTCTGGCCGTACAGGTCCCAGAACACCGTCGGCGCGGCGCGCGGCGTCAGGGTCAGGCCCAGGTCGGCGGCCCGCGCGGTCAGCTTCTCGTTCGGCGAACCGGCCTGGGATATGCCGGACAGGTCGCCCTTCACGTCAGCGCAGAAGACCGCCGCCCCGGCGTCTGAGAAGCCCTGCGCCATGATCTGCAGCGTCACCGTCTTGCCCGTACCCGTCGCGCCCGCGACGACGCCGTGACGGTTGGCGCGATGCAACAGCAGCATAACCGGCGCGCCCTCGTCGGACTGGCCGAGGAAGAGGCCGGGCTTGGCGTCGGACATGGGCGGTCTCCGGATGCGTCGAACAAAGGTCTAGCGCAGAGCCGCTCACGCCGGAACCGTCGCCGTACCGGCGAGTTGACGCCGTCCCCGCCCCCGTCGACAAGACCCCCATGAAATCTCCCGTCGCCCTTCCCGCCTCGGCGGTCTCACGCAACGCCCTGGCCTTGATCGCCGCCGTTGCGGCCGGCGCGGCGGTCTACTGGCTGCGGGACATCCTCACGCCGCTGGCCATGGCTATCTTCCTGCTGATCATGATCGACGGTCTGAAGCGCTGGGTCGCCGAGCACACGCCGATGACCGAGCGTTGGGCGGGAGTCTCGGCCCTGGCCCTGGTCATCCTGGGCTTCTTCGCCTCCATCGCCATCATCGTGAACGGCGCGGCCGGCTTCTTCGGCGAGGCGTCGGGCGTGTCGCAGAACCTGGGTCCGCGCATCGACCAGATCATCCGCGACGTCTGGACCCTTTTCGGCCAACCGAATCCGCCCACCGCCCAGGACCTGATCCGCGGCGTCGACATCCGCGGCTATCTGACCAGCCTGGCCTTCCAGGTTCAGGGCGTGGCGTCGGGCGCCTTCTTCGTCCTGGTCTACCTGGGCTTCCTTCTGGCGTCGCGGGCGGGATTCCGCCGCAAGATCGTGGGCATGTTCCCCGACCGCGGCCAGCGCAACGAGGCGCTGGCGGTGTTTCAGCGCGTGCGCGGCGGGGTCGAGGGCTATCTGTGGGTCCAGGCCGTCACCGGGGTCATGATCTGCCTGGCCGCCTGGATCCTGATGCGGGCCGTCGGTCTGCAGAACGCGGAGTTCTGGACCTTCGTCATCTTCGTCGTGGGCTTCATTCCCGTGCTGGGGGGCGCGGTCGCGGGCCTGGCCCCGCCGCTGTTCGCCCTGGTGCAGTTCGACAGCTACTGGCCCGCCCTGATCCTGCTGGCCGGGCTGCAGACCATCCTGTTCATCGTCGGCAATCTGGTCCAGCCGCGCATGCAGGGCGACAACCAGAACATCGATCCGGTCGTGGTGCTGCTGTCCCTGGCCTTTTGGGGCAAGCTGTGGGGCGTGGTGGGCATGTTCCTGTCGACGCCGCTGGCGGTCATGGCCATGGCCATCCTGGCCGAGTTCAAGGGCTCGCGCTGGATGGCGGTGCTGCTGTCCGGCGACGGCGAACCCTACGCCGAGGAGGCCGCGCCCAAGGTCGCTCGGAAGGCGTCGCCCAAGGCCGCCGCCGAGGACTGAGCGGCTGCGGCGCCTTGCCGCGCGTTTCGCCCGCGGCTCCCCTTGAAAGGAAAACGCCGCATCCCATCTTCGCTTCACCGCCGCGGATCTCCCCCCTCCTCCGCGGCGCGCAGCGAGACCGGCGCACCCTCCCCTCCCCAGCGTCGGCCCGCGCAGGCCGCCGGGTTCCCCCACCCGGCGGCCTTCTCGTATGTGGCGCCGCACAATTCTTCCAAGCTGATCGGCGTTCAGGACAATGTTCTTCCTCAGGGGGCTTCCCGCACGACCGGACCTGGCCTAGTCAATCGACTGCGGCCCCATACGCGCCGTGTCGCCAGAGACTGAATCTCCATGACCGCCCCCGATCCGCGCCTCGTCCCGGTTCAGCCGATCACCCCGGCCGCGCTGGAGGCGGCCTTCGCGCGGATCTCTGGAACGGGCCCCGGCGAGGCCGAGCGGTCCTTCCTGACCCAGGCCCACGAGGACTACGCGGCCGACGAGACGCCTGAGTTGGACGGCGAGGATCTGGCCGCCCTGCTGGTCGCCGCCTGGCAGGCGGCCAAGGCCTATCCCGAAAACTCGCCCCCGTTGATTACCGTCGGCCCGCTGCACGGCGCGAGCGGTCAGACGTCCGGCTACGACCTCGTGCGGATCATCCAACCCGATGCGCCCTTCCTGGTCGACAGCGTCATGGGCGCCCTGGCCGAGGCCGGCGTCTCGGTCCGCGCCCTCTATCACCCGGTGGTCGAATGCGGATCGCGTCGCCTGTCGGTCATCATGCTGGTGATCGACAGCGTGCCGCAGGAGCGCCGCGACGCCCTGGGCGAGAACCTGGCCGCCACCCTGGCCGACGTCCATGCCGCCGTCGCCGACCACGGCGAGATGCTGGCCCTGATGCGCCGCTCGGTCGAACAGCTGGAGGCGGCGCCGCCCTCAGGCGTGGCCGAAGACGTTCAGGCCGAGAATCTCGCCTTCCTGCGCTGGCTCAAGAGCGATCATTTCGTTTTCCTGGGGGCGCGCGACTACGACTATCCCCGTTCGGCCGACGGCGACTACGAAGCCGAGGCCCCGCTGAGCCAGTCCGGCGAAGGCCTGGGCGTGCTGCGCGATCCGGAGCAGCGGGTGCTGCGCCGCGCCTCCGAGCCTGCGGTCCTGACCAAGCAGATGCGCCGCCAGCTGGACCTGTCCGAGCCGGTGACCGTGGCCAAGGCCAATCTGCGCTCGCGCGTCCACCGCCGCGCCTACATGGACTACGTCGGCGTCAAGCGGTACGGCCCCGACGGCAGGGCGACGGGCGAAACCCGCTTCGTCGGACTGTTCACGGCCGAGGCCTATGACCGCGTCGCCTCCGACGTGCCGCTGGTGCGCCGCAAGGTCGCCAACGCCCTGGCGCGCGCCGACAAGGCGCCTGGCAGCCACAACGAGAAGCGTCTGAAGAACATCCTGGAGAACTATCCCCGGGACGAACTCTTCCAGATCAGCGAGGACGAGCTGCTGTCGATCGCGCTCGGGATCCTGCATCTCTACGATCGGCCCCGCATCCGCATCTTCACCCGTCAGGACCCGTTCGACCGTTTCGTCTCGGTGCTGCTGTTCGTACCCCGCGAGCGGTATGACGTGTCGGTGCGCGAGCGCATTGGACAGATCCTGGCGCGCGCCTGGGGCGGCCGCATCTCCGCCTGGTATCCGCAGCTGACCGACGCGCCCCTGACGCGCGTCCACTTCATCATAGGGGTGGAGCCGGGCGAGCATCCCACGCCCGATCTGGTCCAGCTGGAGGCCGACGTGGCCGAGGCCGGCCGCGGCTGGATGGAACGGTTCGAGAGCGCCCTGCGCCGCGCCGAAGTGGACGAGGTCGAGGTCGGCCCGCTCAGCGCTCGCTGGGCCCGCGCCTTCGGCGCCGCCTATCGCGACCGCTACGACGCCGACGAGGCCGTGCGAGACCTACAGGAGGTCGATCGTCTGAACACGGACGGTCTGCCGGGCCACGGCGAGGCCGTTGCGGTGCGCGCCTTCCGCACCCCCGAGGACAGCCCGCTGCAGTTCCGCTTCAAGCTGTATCGTCGCGGCCCGACCGTGCCGCTGTCCGACGTGTTGCCGATCCTGGCCGACATGGGGCTGAAGACGCTCGAGGAATACGGCTATCCGATCCGCCCGCTCGGCGAGGAGGAGATTCACGTCCACGAGTTCCTGATGGAGGACCCGCGCGGCGAGGCCCTGGTGTTCGACGACGTCAAGGCGCCGTTCGAGGCCGCCTTCGCCGCCGTCTGGACCGGCCGCACCGAGAGCGACGGCTTCAACCGCCTGGTGATTGAGCTGGGCGTCACCTGGCGTGAGGCGGCGCTGATCCGCACCCTGGCGCGCTATCGCCAGCAGACGGGCCTCGACCCGTCCCAGGCGGTGCAGGAAGAGGCGCTGCGCGAATATCCCGACGTCTCTCGGGCGCTGGTCTCGCTCTTCAAGGCCAAGTTCGAGGGCGAGCTGGCGGTCGAGACGCGCGAGCCGCTGGTCGCCGAGCTGAACGACAAGATCAACGGCCTGCTGCAGGACGTGAAGAGCCTGGACCACGACCGGGCGCTGCGCCGCATCGCCGCCCTGATCGGAGCGATCAAGCGCACCAACTACTTCCAGACCGACGCCGAGGGCCGGCCCAAGAGCTACATCGCCATCAAGATCGCCTCGCGCGAGCTCGAGAACCTGCCGCTGCCCAAGCCCTATCGCGAAGTGTTCGTCTGGGCCCCGCACGTGGAGGGCGTGCACCTGCGCTTCGGCCCGGTGGCGCGGGGCGGCCTGCGCTGGTCGGACCGGCGCGACGACTTCCGCACCGAGGTGCTGGGCCTGGTCAAGGCGCAGCAGGTAAAGAACGCCGTCATCGTGCCGGCCGGCTCCAAGGGCGGCTTCTTTCCCAAGCAGCTGCCGCGCACGGGCGACCGGGAGGCCGTCCAGGGCGAGGCGATCCGCGCCTACAAGACCTTCCTGTCGGGCCTTCTGGACATCACCGACAACATCGCCGCCGACGGCCTAGTGGTCCGCCCCGCGCACGTCATCGCCTGGGAGGATGACGATCCCTACCTGGTCGTGGCCGCCGACAAGGGCACCGCGACCTTCTCCGACATCGCCAACGGCGTCTCGGCCGCCTACGGTTTCTGGCTGGGCGACGCCTTCGCCAGCGGCGGCTCCGTCGGCTACGATCACAAGGCCATGGGCATCACCGCGCGCGGCGCCTGGGAGGCGGTGAAGCGCCACTTCCGCGAGATGGGCAAGGACATCCAGAGCCAGCCCTTCACAATGGTCGGCGTCGGCGACATGTCCGGCGACGTCTTCGGCAACGGCGCCCTGTTGTCCAAGGCCACGAAGCTGGTGGCCGCCTTCGACCACCGCGACATCTTCATCGATCCGAATCCGGACCCGGCGACCAGCTGGACCGAGCGCAAGCGGCTGTTCGAGCTGCCCCGCTCGTCCTGGCAGGACTATGACAAGGCCCTGATCTCGGAAGGCGGCGGAGTCTTCTCACGCTCGGCCAAGTCGATCCAGCTGACGCCCCAGATCAAGGCGCTGCTCGACGTCGCGGAGGACGTGCTGGACCCGATCAGCCTGATCCGCGCCATCCTGAAGGCGCCGGCGGAACTGCTCTACCTGGGCGGCATCGGCACCTATGTGAAGGCGGCGTCAGAAACCGATGTCCAGGTCGGCGACAAGGCCAACGACGCGGTTCGGATCAATGGCGACGAGCTGCGGGTCAAGGTGGTGGGCGAGGGGGCCAACCTGGGCTTCACCCAGGCCGGGCGCATCGCCTTCGGCCAGTTGGGCGGCCGCATCAACACCGACGCCATCGACAACTCCGCCGGAGTCGACACCTCCGACCATGAGGTCAACATCAAGATTCTGGTCGGCTCGGCCGTCACCAACAGCGCGCTGCCGGTGGACCGGCGCGCCGAGCTGCTGACCAGCATGACCGAGGAGGTCGGGCGGAAGGTCCTGGCCCACAACTACGACCAGACCCTGGCCCTGACGCTGCAGCAGGCGGAAGGCGTCAAGGCGCTGGACGCCCAGCAGCGCTTCATGCAGGCGCTGTCGGTCAAGGGGAAGCTGGACCGCAAGGTCGAGGGCCTGCCCAGCGACGCGCGCGTCAAGGAGCTGGCGGCGGCGGGGATCCCGCTGGCACGGCCCGAGCTGGCGGTGCTGATGGCCTACGCCAAGCTGGAGCTGTCTGACGACATCGTCGCCTCGCAGGCGCCCGAGGATCCCGTCTTCGAGCAGATCCTGGCCCGCTACTTCCCCGACGCCCTGGCGCGGTTCGAGTCGGAGATGAAGAGCCACCGGCTGCGGCGGGAGATCATCGCCACCGTCATGGCCAACGAGATCGTCAACATGTGCGGTCCGACCTTCCCGGACCGCCTGCGCGGCTCGGCGGAGTGCGACACCACCGCCTTGACCATCGCCTTCGAGGCGGCCCGCCGCATCTTCCGCCTGGATGAGGCCTGGGACGCGGTCTCGGCGCTGGACCTGAAGATCTCGGCCGAGGCCCAGATCGCCCTTTATCAGGAGATCGCGGTGGTGCTGCGCCGCCAGACCTTCTGGCTGGCCCGCCGCGCCAAGGGAGGCGGGTCGGTGCAGGCGCTGATCGATCGCTATCGCCCGGTCGCCGACGCCCTGCAGGCCGAGGGACCCGGCGTGCTCTCCCGCTTCGAACAGGCCGGCCTCGAGGCGCGCGTTCGCCGCTTCACCGACCACGGCGCCCCGCAGGACCTGACCCGCTCGATCTCGATCATGCGGCCGCTGGTCGCCGCCGCCGACATCGGAGACCTGGCGGTCGAGACAGGCTGGCCGGTGGCGGCGATGGCGCGGCTGTATCACCAGGTCGGCGCGGCCTTCGACTTCGACCGGCTGCGCGCGGCGGCGGGCTCCATCCCGTCGGCGGACCACTTCGACCGCCTGGCCGTGCGCCGACTGATCGAGGACCTGATGGCCGAGCAGGCGACGCTGGCCCGCGCGGTGGCGAAGGCCTCCGACCCAGCCGTTGGGGCGAGCGAGATAGCCGCCGAGACGGCGGTCGACGCCTGGATCGGGTCGCGCCAGGCGACGGTCGAGGGCGTGCGCGCTTCCGTCGACGAGATCGAACAGTCCGGCTCCGGCTGGACCTTCGCCAAGCTGACCATCGCCAACGCCACCCTGCGCGACCTGGCCAGCGCGGCGGGCTGAGGATGAGTTCCGGACGCGGACGACTTGACGTCGGCCGCGTCCGACCGCCTCTTCAGGGGCTGGATCGGGCAGGGAGGCCTGAATGCCGAGAAAGTTCCTGGTCGTCGTCGACGACAGTCCCGAGGTCGACGCGGCGCTGCGCTTCGCCAGCCGCCGCGCCAGGTCCACCGGCGGCCGGGTCGTGCTGCTGCGAGTCATCCCTCAGGACACAGACGCTCACTGGTCCGGCGCCCGCGAGGAGATTGAACGCCAGCAACGGGAAGAGGCCGAAAGCCTGCTGAACCGCGTCGCTGAAGACGTCGCCGAACGCTCCGGCGCCCCGCCGGTCTTCCTGATCGAGTTCGGCGAGGCTCAGGCCGCGATCCGCAAGGTCGTCGCCGACGACCCCGAGATCAAGATCCTGGTGCTGGCGGCGGGTTCCGGCTCACGCGGGCCAGGGCCGCTGGTCTCCGCCATCATCAAGCAAGGCGCCCAGGTCGGCGGTCGCAAGCTGCCGGTGACCATTGTGCCTGGCGAGCTGACCGAAGCCGAGATCGAGGACCTGGCCTGACGCGTCACCCCTTGGGCGCCAGCCGCCACATGCGCAACGGATGCCGCACCGTGCCGGCCTCGGCGCCGGCGAGATCTCCCCGGCCCATGTACAGGTCCGCCCGCACCGGCCCCTTGATCGCCGACCCGGTGTCCAGCGCCACGACCAGGCCGCGATAGCTGCCGCGGGCGCCGCGCAGGTTGCCCCCGTCCGCCTCCACCCACACGAGGTCGCCGTACCGCCAGTTGGCCGGATCGACGGCGATCGAGCGACGCGCCGTCAGCGGCACGCCCGCCGCCCCCGCCGGATCGCCGCCGTCGTCCGGATCCATGCGGAAGAAGATGTAGCGCGGATTCAGCGCCATCACCGCCCGCGCGTCGCGTCCGCGATGCTCGGCCAGCCACCCCCGGATGGCGTCGCCGGACGTGCCGTCCCTCGGCAGAAGGCCGCGCTGGGCCATCGGCCGCGCGATGCCGACGAAGGTCTTCCCATTGTCGGCGGCGTAGGCCGCGCGCGCCTTTCGTCCGTCCTCGAAGGTCAGATAGCCAGAACCCTGGATCTGCAGGAAGAAGAGGTCCTCGGCCCGCATCCAGGCCAGGGCGTCCTCCGGGCGGGCGGCGGCCTCGATCTCGGCGCGGTCGCCCGCCGCGCGCGGATTGGCCGGAGGCGGCAGCACCGGCGCGTCGAACTCGCCGTCCGGCCGACGACGCGCAGGATACTCCGGCGCGAAATAGGAGGTCAGCAGCCCAGGCTCGCCGTCGTTGGTCTCGGCGGGAGAGACGAAGAAGCTGGCCTCAAAGAACAGGCGCGCGTCCGTTGGCGTCATCCGCCGCTCGGCCAGCGTCCGCGCCCGCGCGCAGGTCGAGCGGGCCGCCTGATCCCGCGCCGCGCCGCAACCGGCGACATAGGCCTCGAAGGCCGCCAGATGATCCTCTTCGCTCCAACCGGGCAAAGAGGCGGGGCTGGCCCCGACCGGCAGCGGCTGAGGCTGTGTCGGGGTGGACGGCGCAGGCGCCGATCCGGGAACGACCTCGTCCGTCGTCGGAGCAGGCGCGGGGCGGGTGACGCAAGCCGCCAGCGACAGGGCCGCCAGCGCCGCCGCCAACACCGGTCGGGCGGCCGCCAGGCGCGGCGACGCGGTCGACACCGTCATCGGCTCAGGCGGTCGCCGGCTCGACCCGCGCCAGCACCCAGTTAGGGTCCGAGGCGCTCAGGCTGCGCTCAAAAGTCCAGTGCTCGGCCGTGCGGCGCTCTTCGATCATCGGCTCGCCGGTGACCGAGTCGGCCGCACTGCCGTCGGCCTTGGTCACCCGGCTGCGCAACTCGGCCAGAAAACGCACCTTGGCGACGGCTTTGTCGCCCTCGGCCGTGGCGCCTTCCAGGTCGGCGCGGGGCGGGAACAGGAACTCCACCGCCTCGGTCTCGCCCCGCTGCTCGCGGGCGGCGATGCCGGCCTCGAACGACTGCATCACCGTCGGCGTCAGCAGCGGCTTCAGCGCAGCACGGTCGCCGGCGGCGTAGGCCTGGACAATGGTCTCGTAGGCCTGGCGCGCCCCCTCGATGAAGCGGGCGGGGTCGAAGGCGGGGTCGCGCGCCTTCAGCCCGGCGATCGAGGCCATGACGGCGGCGTCGACGGGGGACAGCTTGGCCGGCTCGGGCGTCGGTCCGATGGCGGGCGCGGCGCGGGCGTCCTCCTGCGGTTGGCGGCCGACCCGTTTGCCCAACACATTGTAGAGCTGAAACAGGACGACGGCCGCGATGACGGCGAAGATCACGATCTGGAACTGAACCGGCAAGGGAGTTTCCTGTCTGTCGCGCGACGAGGCGGCCGCGCGTGAACCTAGAGGGCCACGATTAGGGACTGATATAGGGCGAGGCAAGGCGAAGCGCGCCCCCTGGACGCCGACCGCCGTTGCGGCGAAGCGTCCCGGCATGGTATCCGCCGCGCCTCATTCCCGGCCCAATCGGGCGCTCCGACAAGAATCCGTCTCATGACCGACGCCGCTCCGCCCACCGACACCCAGAACGGCGCCGCGCCCCAGCAGGGGCAACCCGCCGGCCCCGGCTTCCGTATCCTGGCCCAGTACATCAAGGACCTGTCGTTCGAGAACCCGCGCGCGCCGGAGTCGCTGCGCATCGACGGCAAGCCGGCCATTGACCTGGGCGTCGAGATGGCGGCGCAGGGCCGTCCCGACGGCCTGTTCGAGCTGGACCTGAAGCTGTCGATCAAGGCGACGCACGAGAACCAGCCGGTCTTCCACGTCGAACTGATCTACGGCGGCCTGTTCCAGCTGGCCAATGTGCAGGAGCGCGACGTCGAGCCGCTGCTGCTGATCGAATGCCCCCGCTATCTCTTCCCCTATGCCCGCGAGGTCATTTCGCGCGCCACGGCGGACGGCGGCTTCTATCCGCCCTTCATGCTGGACCCGATCGACTTCGCGGCCATCTACGTCGCCCGTCAACAGCAGATCGCCCAGCAGCCGGCGGAAACGGGCCAGGCCTGATCGAGAAAACCCTCCCTCCTCCGCAAGGGGGAGGGTCGTCGCGGCCATAGCACGGGGGGGGCGGCTCGGCGATCCGGCCGCTCTTTTTTTTCTTTGGCGTCGGATATCGGGTCGCGCGGATCGCCCCGCCCGGCCGGGAGTGAGACGCCTAAGCCGCCTCATCCGTCGGGACCGCCAGGCCGTAGCCCCCCCACAGCGAAAGGTCCTTCAGGTTCGCCCGCAGGAAGGCGAGATGGGCCGCCTGTTCTTCCAGCGTCGAACGCGGCGCCAACGCGCGCGGCCGCGGCGCATAGGTCGTGACCGCCACGGCCACGGCGGGACCGCCGGTGCGCACCCCGGACAGGTCCAGAACCCGCTCCTTGCCGCCCTTCAGCTCCAGATAGACCTCGGCCAGCAGCCGGGCGTCGATGAGGGCGCCGTGCAGCGTCCGCTCGACAAGCGAGATCTTGAACCGCTTGCACAGGGCGTCCAGCGAGTTCGGCATGCCCGGAAAGCGCTTCTGCGCCAGCTGCAGCGTGTCGATCCAGCGCGCCTCGCCGGTGATCGGGCGGCCGCAGCGGCCGTACTCGAAATCGATGAAGTTCCGGTCGAAGGCGGCGTTGTGGGCGATGATCTGGGCGTCGCCGATGAACGCCATCAGGTCGTCGACCACCTCGTGGAATTTCGGCGCGTCCTTGACCTTCTCGTCGGTGATGCCGTGGACCCGGATCGCGTCCGGCGGGATCAGCCGCTCGGGATTGACGAAGCGATGGAAGGTTCGACCGGTCGGCAGCAGGTCGACCAGCTCGATGCAGCCGACCTCGATCAGCCGGTCACCCGTCCTGGGGTCGAAGCCCGTGGTTTCCGTATCCAGAACGATCTCGCGCGCCATGCGCCCTTAATGGGGCGTTTCGCCGCGTTCTGGAAGGGTCGCGCCGCCCCGCCGGGGAGATATCCACGCCGGATCCAGCACGGTCTTCACCACCGCCCCGACCTCGGCCCGCGCCGCCTCCAGCCCCCGGCCGGTGTCGATGATGAAGTCGGCGCGCGCGCGCTTCTCCGCGTCCGGCATCTGCCGGGACAGGATGGTCTCGAACCGCTCACGCGTCATGCCGGGGCGGCTCAGGACGCGAGTCGCCTGGATATCCGGATCGGCGGTCACCACCACCACGGCGTCCACGGCGCGGTCGCCGCCGGTCTCGAACAACAGGGGGATGTCCAGCACCGCCAGCTTCACGCCCGCCGCCCGGGCGGCCTCCAGGTCCGCCAGCCGGCCCTGCGCCACCAGCGGGTGGACGATCGTCTCCAGCCGGCGGAACGCCGCCTCGTCCCGGCCGAGGGCCTCGGCCAGCCGTGTCCGGTCCACCGCCCCATCGACCACGACCCCGGGAAAGGCTTCCCCCACTGATCCGACGGCCGCGCCGCCCCGGGCATAGAGGCGGTGGACCGCGTCGTCGGCGTTCCACACCAGGGCGCCCAGGTCGGCGAACATGGCGGTGGTCGTCGACTTGCCCATGCCGATGGAGCCGGTCAGGCCCAGGACGATCATGCCGCCTCGTGGAGATGCGCCGTCAGGAGGGCGCGCAGGTCCAGCGGCGGGGGCGGCAGACGGAACAGGGCCTCGAACGACGGCGCCGCCTGCCCGACCAGCATCGACAGGCCGTCCACCGTGGCCAGACCCCGCGCGCGCGCCGCCTTCAGGAAGGCGGTCTCCAGCGGCTTGTAGGTCATGTCCATCACCACCGTTTCCCGAGCCACGAGGTCGAAATCCAGGCTCGGCGCCACGCTCAGCGCATTGATCACCAGCGCCGCGCCCTCCAGGGCCCCGGCCGCGTCCATTACCCGCACCGACGATCCCAGATCGGCGGCCAGCGCCTCGGCCCTGTCGCGCGACCGATTGACGATCCGCACCTCCGCGCCGGCCTCGACCAGCGCGCCCGCGCCGGCCCGCGCCGCCCCGCCCGCGCCCAGGATCACCACCGGCCGGCCGCGCAGGTCCAGCGCCGGCGCCTGTTCCTTCAGCCCCCGCATCAGGCCGACGCCGTCCGAACTGTCGGCCAGCACGCGGCCGTCGACGAACTGCAGGATGTTGGCCGAGCCGGTCAGACGAGCCGCCGCCGTCGCCTCGTCGGCGAGGGCGAAGGCCTGCTGCTTGAAAGGCGCCGTGACGTTCAGCCCCATGATCAAGCCCGCCCTTCCCGCCGCCGCCAGCGCCTCGAAGCCGGTCTCGTCGGCCGGGGCGAAGGGGACATAGGCGCCGTCGATGTCGCCGGCCGCCAGCCAGGCGTTGTGAATGACGGGGCTCAGCGAATGGGCCACCGGATTGCCGGCGATGCCCGCCACCCGTGCGGCGCCGGTGATGCGATGCCGGCTCATGATGCGATCACCCCCGCGCGCCGCAGTTCGGCCAGGACCGGCCACAGCGGCAGGCCCAGGACGGTGAAATAGTCGCCGTCCACCGCCTCGAACAGCTGCGATCCCAGGCCTTCCAGCCTGTACGATCCGACGCACGACAGCAGCGCCTCGCCTTCCGCCGCCAGATAGGCCTCCAGGAAGGCGTCGGAGAAGTCCCGCATCCGCATCTCGACCGTGTCGACGCCCGACCAGACGATCTCGCCCTTCACGGCAAGGGCCGCGCCGGAATGCAGCTGGTGCGTCCGTCCTCGCATCGCCTTCAGCCGCTCGCGCGCCGACTCCAACGACACCGCCTTGGAAACCAGGCCCCCGTCGAAGGTCAGGGTCTGGTCGGAGCCCAGCACCCAGGCCGCGTCGTCGTTCCGCGACACCGCCAGCGCCTTCGCCTCGGCCAGGCGCACGGCCAGGGCCGCCGCGTCCAGGTCGCCGGATGCGGCCTTGATCGACTCTTCGTCCACGCCCGCGACCCGCGCCTCGAACGCCACGCCGGCGTTCTCCAGCATCGTCCGGCGCGCCGCGCTCTGGGACGCCAGCACCAGGCGTTCCGTCTTCACCATGTCGCCCCTACCTTGTGCGTGCGACGCTCGCTTAACAGGTTGACGATGGCCGCGGCCGTCTCCTCGACCGAGCGGCGGGTCACGTCGATGGTCGGCCAGCCTCGCCGCTCGAAGGCGCGCCGGGCCTTGATGGTCTCCTCACGGACCGCGTCCTGATCGGTGTAGTTGGACGACTGGTTGGCGTTTAGACCGTCGATGCGGTTCCGGCGGATCTGCACCAGCCGGTCCGGCGACACCGTCAGGCCGATCACCAGCGGATTCTTCAGCTTCGTCAATCGCTCGCCGTCCTCCTGGCCGGGCACCAGCGGGACGTTCGCCGCCCGGATTCCTCTGTGGGCCAGATAGATGCACGTCGGCGTCTTCGAGGTCCGGCTGACTCCGCACAGGACGACGTCGGCGCCTTCCAGCTGGTCGAGCGTGCCCTGGCCGTCGTCATAGGCCATGGCGAAGTCCAGCGCCGCGATCCGGTTGAAGTAATCGTGGTCCAGGGCGTGCTGGGCCCCGACCCGCGTCGACAGCGCCGCCCCCAGGTAGCGCGAGAGGGCCCCCACCAGCGGGTCCAGCGCCCCGATCTGCGGCATGTCCAGTCGTCGGCAGCCGTCTTCCAGCTGCTCGCGCAGTTCGCGATCCACCAGCGTGTGGAGAACCACGCCCGGCGCCGCCTCGATCTCCTCCAGCACGCGCGCCATCTGCTTGGGCGAGCGGACCAGGGCGTAGATGTGCTCGATGGGGATGACGCCGTCGAAACGCGCCGTCACGGCCTTGGCCATGGCGTTCAGCGTCTCGCCGGTCGAGTCCGACACCAGGTGGACGTGGAAATAGGTCGCCAGGCGATGGGCGCGCGAGGGGCTCATGCGATCGGTTCGCTCCCTGTGGAAACCGCGGTGGGCGGCCGAGGACGCTTCTCCATAGCGCCTGGCCCAAGCGGGGGCGAGCGGGGATGACGGTGGAGCGGCGCCGGCGCCGCGGGCCGAGTCGTCCCCGGGGCGCAATCCGATCCGTCCCCGCTTGTGGAGAATCCTAACGAGGGGTTAACGGCCCTAAACCGCGCTCACAGGCGATCCATCCCGAAACGCCTTGCGGATTAAGGTCTTGTTAAGGACTATCCACCGCATCGACAGGTCTGGGGACCGCCTGTGCGGCGCGCTGGGCGGTCGGGGATATCCGCTTTTGTTCCGGGGACGACCGACGGTTCATCCCCGCCGTTCCATGGCCCTACCTGCTTCCACGAATCCTTAATTCAAATTCTGATTAGGGATTGAGAGCGGGGGGCTGTGACCTTAATCGTCCGGCATGACCGCGCCCGCCCAAGAACCCCTGATGCTCAAGGCTCTCCGGGGAGAGACCATGGACCGGCCGCCGGTCTGGTTCATGCGCCAGGCGGGTCGCTACCTGCCGGAGTATCGTCGCCTGCGGGCCGAGGCGCCCGACTTCATCGCCTTCTGCCTGAACCCCGAGATGGCGGCCGAGGCGACGCTGCAGCCGATGCGTCGCTTCGGCTTCGACGCGGCCATCGTCTTCGCCGACATCCTGCTGATCCCCCGTGCACTGGGACAGGAGGTTTGGTTCGAGACGGGGGAGGGACCCCGGCTCGGCGAGCTGCCCGCCGTGCGCCGCATGCGGGAGCTGGCGCCCGCCGCCGGCGAGCACCTGTCGGCCGTCGGCGAGACCCTGTCCAAGGTCCGGGCGGAGCTGGAACCGGAGCGGGCCCTGATCGGCTTCTGCGGCGCGCCCTGGACCGTCGCCACCTATATGCTGGACGGCGAGCACCGGACCATCGGCAAGGGCGAACGCGCCACGGCCCGGGCCTACGCCTACGCCGATCCGGGCAAGGTGGACGAGGTGCTGGAGGTGCTGGTCGAGGCCAGCGCCCATTATCTGAAGATGCAGGCCGACAGCGGCGCCCAGGTGCTGAAGATCTTCGAGAGCTGGGCCGAGGGCCTGCCCGACGACCTGTTCGAACGCCTGGTCCTGAGGCCGCATCAGGCGCTGGTCCGGCGCACCCGGGCTCTGGGGGTCGCCGTTCCGTTGATCGGCTTCCCGCGCGGCTCGGCGGCCCTGGCCGAACGCTATGCGGCCGAGGTCGAGGTCGACGCCGTGGCGCTGGACACCGCCTGTCCGCTCGAGGTCGGCCGCCGCGTTCAGGCGATCAAGCCGATCCAGGGGGCTTTGGACCCCCTGCTGCTGCGCGCCGGCGGCGAGATGCTGGACCGCCGCGTCGATCAACTGATGGAGGCCTGGGGGCAGGGGCCCTGGTTGTTCAATCTGGGGCACGGCATCCTGCCGGATGTTCCCATCGCCCATGTCGAGCAGGTGCTGAGGCGGATCGGGGCGCAATGAACGCGAGCGACGACGATACGAGGCAGGGCGGCCGCCGCGTCGCGGTGGTGCTGTTCAATCTCGGTGGGCCGGACGACCAGGCGTCGGTCAGGCCGTTCCTGTTCAACCTGTTCAACGATCCGGCGATCATCGGCCTGCCTGGTCTGGTCCGCACGCCGCTGGCCCGGCTGATCTCCAGCCGCCGGGAGAAGAGCGCCCAGGCCAACTACGCCCTCATGGGGGGTGGTTCGCCCCTGCTGCCCGGGACCCGACGTCAGGCCGAGGCCCTGGCCCGCACCCTCGCCGAACGGCTGCCCGGCGATGACGTCCGGACGTTCGTCGCCATGCGATACTGGTATCCGCTGACGCAAGAGACCGCCGCGGCCGTCGCCGCCTTCTCCCCTGACGAGATCGTGCTTCTGCCGCTCTATCCGCAGTATTCGACGACGACGACGCAATCCTCGCTGAAGTTGTGGAACGAGACCTACGTCGGTCCCGGCGCCAGCCGTGCCGTCTGCTGCTATCCGCGCGGCGACGGCTGGATCGAGGCCCAGGCCATCGCGATCGCCGGCAAGCTGGACGAGGCGGGAGGTCGTCCGGTCCGCATCCTCTTCTCCGCCCATGGCATTCCCGAGAAGCTGGTGACCGGCAAGGGCGATCCCTATCAGGAGCAGGTGGAAACGACGGTCGCCGCCGTCATGGCTCGGCTTGAGGCGGAACGCGGCCCTCTGGACCACGCGCTCTGCTACCAGAGCCGCGTCGGCCCGCTGAAGTGGCTAGGCCCGTCGACGCCCGAGGCGATAGAGCGGGCCGCGGCCGATGGGGTCGGCGTGGTCGTCACGCCCATCGCCTTCGTTTCCGAACATATCGAGACCCTGGTCGAGCTGGATATCGAATACGGCGAACTGGCGCACCGGCTGGGCGTCGCCCCCTATCTGCGCGCCCCCGCCGTCGGCGACCGGCCGGCCTTCATCGGGACCCTGGCCGACGCGGTGCTCGACGCCTTGCCGCGCGCGGGCGTGGCCCCCTATGGTCCCGGCTGCCGGGGCGACTGGGCGTCCTGTCCGCATCAGAGGACCTGCAAGGCCGCATGAACGCCTACGATCTCGCCCGGGGCCTGCACATCCTCGCCGTCATCGCCTGGATGGCCGGCATGCTGTTCCTACCCCGCCTCTACGCCTATGACGCCGAGCAGAACGCCAAGCCTGAACCGCTGAGGAGCGAGATGCAGGGCCTGCTGCGCCTGTGGCAGACGCGACTGCTGCGCATCATCGTCAATCCGGCCATGATCCTGGCCTTCGTCTTCGGCGGCTGGCTGCTGTGGCTGCGCAGCGGCGAGGGGGCGGACTGGGGTATCGCCCACCAGCCCTGGATGGTCGCCAAGCTGGCGGGCGTCCTGCTGCTGTCGGCCTGGCACGGCTTCCTGGCCGGCCAGAGGAAGAAGATCGCCGCCGGGACGTCGAAGTACTCCGCGCGTTTCTGGCGCATGACCAATGAGATCCCCTTCGTGATCGCCATCGTCATGGTCCTGTCCGTGACGATGGAGTGGACGCTGGGGTGATCTCCGGTTCTCCCTCCTGGGAAAGGGAGTGAGAGACGCCCCGCTTGACCTTCCCCGCCGCCTGTGGTTCCGCTGACCGTGAACCGTCCGGCCGCGCCGGCGGTCCCTCTCTCTCGCGGCGCCCGTCCCTCGACCGGACGGGAACCCGCCGCACCTCCCTCTCGGCCTCCGGGCCACAGAACCTTGAGTTTCCACGCCGCGCCCCTTTCGGCGCGCGCGACCGCGAGCCTGCACCATGACCGACGTCCGCGACACCCATCCCGATTCTCCCGAGACCGAGGCCGACGACTCGGCCCTGGATCTGACCCCAGCCGGCGCGGAGAACGACGCCGAGACCGTCGACACCACGGTCGAGGATGACGAGGACGGCGAACCCGTCGTGCCGTCGGGCCGCATCACCCTGGCCGAGCTGAACGAGAAGACCCCGGCCGACCTTGTGGCCTTCGCGGAGCAGCTGGAGGTCGAGAACGCCTCGAACCTGCGCAAGCAGGACCTGCTGTTCGCGATCCTCAAGGCCCTGGCCGAGGAAGAGGTCGAGATCATCGCCGACGGCGTGCTGGAGATACTGCCCGACGGCTTCGGCTTCCTGCGCAGCCCGGACGCCAACTATCTTCCGGGTCCGGACGATATCTACGTTTCGCCTTCGCAGATCCGCCGCTTCGGCCTGCGTTCCGGCGACACGGTCCACGGCGCCGTGCGCGCCCCGCGCGAAGGCGAACGCTACTTCGCCCTGCTGAAGGTCGACACGATCAATCTCGAAGACCCCGAGATGGTCAAGACCAAGGTCCTGTTCGACAACCTGACCCCGCTCTATCCCGAGGAGCGGCTGCACATGGAGATCCAGGATCCGACGCTGAAGGACCGCTCGGGCCGGGTCATCGACATCGTCGCGCCGCTGGGCAAGGGCCAGCGCTGCCTGATCGTCGCCCCGCCGCGGGTCGGCAAAACGGTGATGCTGCAGAACATCGCCAAGTCGATCGAGAAGAACCATCCCGAGGTGATCCTGATCGTCCTGCTGATCGACGAGCGCCCCGAAGAAGTCACCGACATGCAGCGCACGGTGAAGGGCGAGGTCGTGGCCTCGACCTTCGACGAGCCCGCCACCCGCCACGTCGCCGTCGCCGAAATGGTGATCGAAAAGGCCAAGCGCCTGGTCGAGCACAAGAAGGACGTGGTGATCCTGCTGGACTCCATCACCCGCCTGGGCCGCGCCTATAACGCCACTGTACCCTCGTCCGGCAAGGTGCTGACCGGCGGCGTCGACGCCAACGCCCTGCAACGGCCCAAGCGCTTCTTCGGCGCCGCCCGCAATGTGGAGCAGGGAGGCTCGCTGACCATCATCGCCACGGCCCTGATCGACACCGGCAGCCGGATGGACGAGGTGATCTTCGAAGAGTTCAAGGGCACCGGGAACAGCGAAATCGTCCTGGACCGCAAGGTCGCCGACAAGCGCATCTTCCCGGCCATCGACGTGCTCAAGTCCGGCACCCGCAAGGAAGACCTCATCACGCCGAAGGACCAGCTGGCCAAGACCTATGTGCTGCGCCGCATCCTCAACCCGATGGGGCCTCAGGACGCGATCGAGTTCCTCCTGGACAAGTTGCGCCAATCCAAGAACAACTCCGATTTCTTCCAGTCGATGAACACCTGACGCTCCGTCGGCGTTTCACGTGAAACAGCGGAGGCTGCATGAAGGTCACGGTAGACATCGACTGCACCCCGGCCGAGGCGCGCGCCTTCCTCGGCCTGCCGGACGTGACCCCGCTGAACGAGGCGCTGGTCGCCGAAATGCAGGAGCGGATGAAGGCGAATGTCGCCGCCATGCAGCCCGACGAGCTGATGAAGACCTGGACCAGCTTCGGCCTTCAAGCCCAGGACCAGTTCCGCCGGATGATGGACGCCGCGGTGAAATGACGATCGATCCTCCCCCGCGACGGCGGGGGAGGGGGACCGCCGGAGGCGGTGGAGGGGGCGACCCCAGGCGCCGGCGTCGGACTTCGCCCCCTCCACCATGCCGCGCACGGTCACGCTCCCCCGTGTCGATCCGCTCGCGGGAGAGGACCTGATGGCAGACGACACCATCTTCGCGCTCGCGACCCCGCCAGGCCGCGGGGCCATCGCTGTCATCCGCCTGTCCGGCCCGGCCGTGGAACCGGCCTTGGCCGCGCTCAGCGCCGCCCGGCTTAAGCCGCGCCGAGCCTCGGTCCGCGATCTGGAGCACAACGGCGAGCACATCGATCAGGCCCTGGTCCTGCGCTTCCCCGCCCCGAACAGCTATACCGGCGAGGACTCGGCCGAGCTTCACCTCCACGGCGGTCGGGCGGTGGTGGAGGCCGCCAGCCGCGCCCTGATCGATCTTGGGGTCCGCCCCGCCGAACCGGGAGAATTCACTCGCCGCGCCTTCCAGAACGGCCGCCTGGACCTGGCGCAGGCCGAGGCGGTCGCCGACCTGATCGACGCCGAGACGGCGGCCCAGGCCAGGCAGGCCTTGGGGCAGCTGGATGGACGGCTTAGCGAAACCTACGCCGGTTTCCGCCGTGATCTCCTGCACGCCCTGGCCCTGGTCGAGGCCGAGATCGACTTTCCCGACGAGGAAGTCCCGGACAATCTGGCTCGCGCGGCCGGACCGGTCTTGCAGCGCCTCGCCGACGACCTCCGTCGCGCCGTGGAAACGGGTCGCCGAGGCGAAAGGGTTCGCGACGGTTATCGCATCGTTCTGATCGGGGAGACCAACGCGGGCAAGTCGTCGCTGTTCAATGCGCTGGTGGCGCGAGAGGCCGCCATCGTCACCCCGATCGCGGGTACGACCCGCGATGTGCTGGACGCCGATCTGGTGATCGGCGGCTACGCCGTCACCCTCTCCGACACGGCGGGCCTGCGCGACAGCGACGACCCGGTCGAGGCGGAGGGGGTCCGCCGCGCGCGGCTTCGCGCCGAGCAGGCGGACCTGCGCCTCTGGGTGCGGGCGCCCGGGGACGCTGGTTCAATCGCCGCCGAGGGTGTCGCCGCCGACTATGCTCGGCCCGGCGACCTCGTCATCGCCAACAAGGCGGACCTTGGCGCGGCCAGTGTCGCCGAGGGGTTCGACGTTCTTTCGGTCAGCACCCGCACCGGTGAGGGGCTTTCGGCCTTGCACGACTGGATCGCCGCCCGGCTGTCGCGCGACCTGTCCGGCGCGGATTTTCCCGCGATCACGCGCGAGCGTCATCGGTTGCGGCTGACCGAGGCGTTGGAGGCCGTGGAGGCGGCGCGCCTCGCCCTGGACATCGCGCCTGAGATGGCCGGCGACGACCTCCGCCGGGCTGCGGCGGCGCTTTCCCGGGTGACCGGCGAGATCGGCGTCGAGGACATACTGGGGCAGGTCTTTTCCACCTTTTGCATCGGCAAGTAGGACGGGGTGTTTCACGTGAAACACCCTGCGGTTCGCCTCTGGAACAACTGGCGAAATCGCGTCGTTTGCACTATGTCGCGCGGATGAGCGCCCACGACCTTCTCTTCGACGTCATCGTCATCGGCGGCGGCCATGCCGGCTGCGAAGCCGCGGCCGCGTCGGCGCGCGCGGGGGCGTCCACCTTGTTGCTGACGCAGAAGCTCGAGACCGTCGGCGAGATGTCCTGCAACCCGGCCATCGGCGGTCTGGGCAAGGGCCATCTCGTACGCGAGATCGACGCCCTGGACGGGATCATGGGCCGCCTCGCCGATGCGTCTGGCATTCAGTTCCGGCTGCTGAACCGCTCCAAGGGCGCAGCGGTTCGGGGGCCCCGCAGCCAGATTGACCGCCGCCTCTATCGAGAGGCCATGCAGGCGGAACTGGCAGAGACTCCAAACTTGAGCCTGACGGCCGCAACGGCCGAGCGCCTGGTCCTCGAGGGCGATCGGGTGACGGGCGTCATCACGGGGGACGGCCGAACCCTCCGCGCCAAAGCCGTCGTACTGACGACCGGCACCTTCCTTAACGGTGTTATCCATCGGGGGGAGGAGCGGATTGCCGCCGGACGTCACGGAGAGGCGCCGTCGACCGGCTTGGCCGCCGACCTGCACGCGGCCAACCTGGCCATGGGCCGGCTGAAGACAGGCACGCCGGCGCGACTTGACGGCCGCACCATCGCCTGGGACCGGCTGGAGATGCAGCAGGCCGACGCCACGCCTTCGGCCTTCTCCTTCCTCACCGACCGGATCACCGTGCCGCAGATCGCTTGCGGCGTCACCCACACCACGGAAGAGACGCACCGGATCATCGCCGAGAACCTGGGCGAGAGCGCCGTCTACGGCGGCAGGCTGTCGGGACGGGGGCCGCGCTATTGCCCCTCGATCGAGGACAAGGTCGTCCGCTTCGCCGACAAGGCCAGCCACCAGATCTTCCTCGAGCCGGAGGGATTGGATGATCCCACCGTGTATCCAAACGGTATCTCGACCTCGGTATCGGAGCCGACCCAGCTTGCCTTCTTGCGGACCATTCCCGGCCTGCAGACCGTGGAGGTGTTTCGCTACGGCTATGCGATCGAATACGACTATGTCGATCCGCGCGAACTGAGCCCGGCGCTGGAAGTCAAGAAGCGGCCCGGGCTTTACCTGGCGGGCCAGATCAACGGCACGACGGGCTATGAGGAGGCGGCGGCGCAAGGCCTGATGGCGGGACTGAACGCGGCGCGCGCCGCCTCCGGACTGGACCCGGTCATCCTTGGGCGTGACCAGGCCTATATCGGCGTGATGATCGACGATCTCGTCACGCGCGGCGTGACCGAGCCCTACCGCATGTTCACCAGCCGGGCGGAGTATCGTCTGACCCTTCGTGCGGACAACGCCGATCAACGCCTGACTCCTCTGGCGATCCTGCTGGGGATCGCGGGCGCGGAACGCCAGCGTCGGTTTGAAGCGAAGGCGCACGAGCTGGCGCTGGCGAGTGCTGTTTCACGTGAAACGCGCTTCACGCCCGGCGAGGCCGCGGCTTTGGCCATTCCAGTCAACGCCGACGGACGTCGCCGCTCAATGCGAGAGCTTCTCGCCTTCCCGGGCGTGACGTTGGATCACTTCGTTCCGGCCGTGCCCTCGATCACCGAGTGGAGCGCGGAGGTGCGAGAGCAGGTCGAGATTGACGCCGGCTACGCCGCCTACCTCGATCGGCAGGTCATCGACGCCGAGGCCTTGCGGACGGAGGAGGGGATGCTGCTTCCGGCCGACCTCGACTACGCCGCCATCGGCGGCCTTTCGAACGAGGTCAAGGAGAAGCTGGCTCGCGTCCAACCCCGCACCCTCGGCCAGGCCGGACGCATCGAGGGCGTGACGCCGGGCGCCCTCACCGCTCTGCTCGCCCATGTGAAGCGGTCTTCCCGCGCATGGGCGGCGGCCTGATGCTGGAGGCCGAGCAAGCCGCCTTCCAGGCGAAGACGCAGGCGACCGGCTTTCAAATGGCCGACTTGGAAGCGTTCCGGGTGCGGTTGACGGAAGCCAACGCTGTAATGAACTTGGTCGGGCCCGACAGTCTTCCGGATTTCTGGACTCGGCACGCCTGGGACAGCGCCCAGCTGCTGGCGCAGGCCCCCGACGCCCGAACCTGGGCCGATCTCGGCGCGGGTGCGGGCTTTCCTGGCGTCGTCCTGGCCATCCTGTCGAAGGGAAGGGAAGGCGCCCATGTCTGGTTGATCGATAGCCTAGGCAAGCGATGCCGCTTCCTTCAGGAGATCGTCGACGTGCTGGCGCTGCCGGCGACCGTCATCAACGGTCGGGCGGAGGATCAGGCGGTGACGTGCGACATCGTCACCGCCCGCGCCGTCGCGCCCATGGACAAGTTGCTCGGTTATGCACAGCCGTACTTCCAAAGGGGTGCACAAGGCCTGTTCCTCAAGGGGGAGAAGGCCGAATCCGAGTTGATCGCGGCGCGCAAATCCTGGCATCTCGAAGCTGAGCTGGCCCCGTCGCAAAGCGATCCGCGCGGCCGTATCGTGAGAATCCGGAGTGCCCGACGTGTCCGCTCAAGGTCGTAAGAAGCTGCCTGCCCGCGTCCTCGCCGTGTCCAACCAGAAGGGCGGCGTGGGGAAGACCACGACGGCGATCAACCTGGGCACGGCCCTGGCCGCGATCGGCGAGCGGGTGCTGATCGTCGACATGGATCCACAGGGCAATGCCTCCACGGGCTTGGGTGTTCCACGTGAAACACGCCGCGTCACCATCTACGATGTGGTGGTCGATCAGCGCTCCATCGACGACGCGGCGGTGCAGACGACGGTGCCGGGTCTGTGGATCGTGCCCGCGGATGCGGACATGTCCGGGGTGGAGATCGAGTTGAGCCAGGCGGATCGCCGCTCGTATCGCCTCCGTGATGCGCTGCGCGCACACGATGAGGGTCCTACCGGGTATGACTATGTGCTGATCGACTGCCCGCCGTCGCTGAACCTGCTGACGCTGAACGCCATGGCCGCCGCCGACGCCGTGCTGGTGCCGCTGCAATGCGAGTTCTTCGCCCTGGAAGGGCTCAGCCAGCTGATGCGGACCATCGACATGGTGCGACACAGTTTGAACCCGTCGCTGGAAATCCAGGGTCTGGTGCTCACGATGTTCGACCGTCGCAGCGCCCTGTCAGGCCAGGTGGCGAACGACGTACGCGCCCACTTCGGCGACAAGGTCTATGACAGCGTCATCCCCCGCAATGTCCGCGTGGCCGAGGCGCCGTCCTTCGGCAAGCCGGCGCTGATCTACGACCTGAAATGCGCGGGCAGCCAGGCCTACCTGCGGCTGGCGCGGGAAGTGGTGAAGCGCGAACGCGAGCGGCTCAAGCTCGCCGCCTGATTCAGTGGAAACGGAACAGTATCTTGGCTGAACGACAAAGAGGTTTGGGGCGCGGCCTGTCGGCCCTGATGGGCGAGAACGCGGAAGCGCCGGTGGCGTCCGATTCCCCGGTCCCCGCCGGCGTGCAGCGCGTGCCGATCGAGAGCCTGAAGCCCAATCCGGATCAGCCGCGCAAGACTTTCCGCCAGGAAGACCTGGAGGAGCTGACGGCCTCGATCCGGGACAAGGGCGTGCTGCAGCCTATCCTGGTGCGCAGCCAGCCGGGCGAGGACGGCGTCTGGCAGATCATCGCCGGCGAACGCCGTTGGCGCGCCTCTCAGGCTGCGCGCCTGACCGAGGTGCCGGTGATCGTCAACGAGATGGACGATGTCGAGGTCTTCGAAGTCGCCATCGTCGAGAACGTCCAGCGCGCCGACCTGAACCCGTTGGAGGAAGCCGAGGCCTATCGCGTGCTGATGGAGCGCTTCGGCCGCACCCAGGACGCCGTCGCCGGCGTGGTCGGCAAGAGCCGCAGCCATGTCGCCAACACCATGCGCCTGCTGCAGCTGCCCGAGCGGGTGCTGTTCTATGTCCGGGAGGGCAAGCTCTCCGCGGGGCACGCCAGAGCCCTGATCAACACGCCGGACCCGGCTGAGCTGGCCGACATCGCCTTCGTCAACGGCCTGAGCGTGCGGGAAACCGAGGCGCTGGCCCGCAAGGCGGTCGAGGGGCCGAAGCCGGCCAAGGCGAGAGCTGCGTCCGGCGGCGCGCGCGGGGAGGGCGCGGCCGACGTCGCCGCCCTGCAACAGGATCTGGCCGACGCCTTGGGGCTGAAGGTCCAGCTGGCGGACAAGGGCGGAAAAGGCGAACTGACCATCCGCTACGGCTCGCTGGAGCAGCTGGACGACCTCTGCCGCCGATTAATGCGCGGCTGACGTGGGGGCGTGCTAGGATGGCCGCATGACCGAAGACAACACGCCCTCCGCCGCCGACAAGCTGAAGCAGGCGCTCGCCGCCAAGAAGGCCCAAAGAAGCGGCAAGGGCGGGCACGGCTTCAGCGCCCAGCCGGGCGCCAAGGCCGAGGAGAAGAGCGTCTCCGCGCGCAATGTGGCCTTGGCCAAGCCAGCGTTTCGGCGGGCGTCGAAGCGGGGCTAGAGACCTAGTCGGCGGGCCTTGCCGGCGATCTCCAGAAGCAGGCGCTCTGCGATGAGCTGATCGGGCATGCCGGTGGTCTTGGTGGCGATATCGGCGGCGTTGATGCTGTCCAGCACCTCGTCCAGCATTTCGAGACGCCAGGCGCGGGCCTGACGCAGCATTTCGACTTCCTGCTTCCAGAATACCCCGGCGGCCTTAGCGGCCTCCTTGGCGTTAGCGCCGTTGGCTTGCAAGATATTGATTCTACGAAGCTTTCCAAGGTGTAGCGCGGCGGAGCGCACGGCCAGCACCGAGGATTCACCCTCTGCGAACGCGCGACGCAGGCCCGACTGAGCCTGTGCGGGCCGGGCCCCGAACGCCTGCAGCGCCGCGTCGGACAGTGAGGCGTCCGGCTCCACCCCCAGGTGCTGCTCCAGCTCGTCCAAATCGATGGTTCGACCGGAGCCGGGGCCGATGAACAGGGCCAGGCGCTCGAGCTCCTGGCGCATCAGGCCCCGCTCTCGCGGCAGGCGGGCGACGAACCGGTCCAGGGCGTCGGCGGTCAGCCCCACCTTGTCGGCGGCGAGGGCCTCGCGCGTCATGCGGGCGACGTCGCCGGTCTCGTCCTCGTAGCAGACGATGCCGACCGCGCCGGCCTCCTTCTCGGCGGTCTTGCGCAGGGCGGAATCGCGGCCCAGCTGATCGGCCTCGACCACCAGCATGGCGTCGGGATTGTAGCCGCCCTCGGCGTGGATCTTCACAGCGGCGGCGACCGCCTTGTCCACGCCGGCCTTGAAGGTCGAGAGGCGGATGCGCACCAGCCGTCGGCCGCCCATCAGCGACATGGCCGTCAGGGCCTCTTCCAGCTTCGTCTCGTCGCCGTCGATATCGCTGTCGGTCAGGACGGTGACGTTGAAGGGATCGTTGAGGTCGGGCGTGACCGTCCGGCACAGGATCTGGGCGCGCTCGGCGACCCCGGACCGGTCCTTGCCATGGATCACCGCCGCCCGGATGGCGGGATCGGGCGCCTTGAGGAAGCGATCGATCTCGGGGCGTTTGGAGAGGATCACGAGGTCCTCCTCCGAGAAGCGTAGCGGAACGGGGAAGGGAGCCTGCCGCAGGCGGCGGAGGAGGCGAAGGCGCGCACCGGGTCTGGGGTCGCCCCCTCTCCCGCTGCGCGGGGGAGGATCATTGGGCCAGCGCCTGCATCAGGTCCAGGCGGATAAGACGGGCCAGTTCGGAAGCGGCGCGTTCCTCGCCGTCCTGCTGGGCGGCGATGGCGGCGTAGGGCTGGTCGGCGGCGGCGTAGGTGGTGGTGACCGTCTCGGTCCCCGTCAGGGGCGTGCCGCCCGAGATCGGGGTCAGGGTCCAGGCGGCGTTGACCGTCAGCTCATAGCGGGTGGCGGTGTCGTCGATGCGCCGGCCCAGCGATCGCCGGTTCTGCTCGACCTGGGTGGTCAGGCGGTAGAGGGGCGCGGACGAGCGATCCCAGGCCAGGGCGTCCTCCAGCTGTTCGCGCAGTCGATAGCCTAGCCGGTCGTCCTGGGTCGTCACGGCGATCCGGCGCAGGGACGATCCCACGGCCGGCTCGGCGTAGATGGGCGTGAAGCCGCAGGCCGAGACCAGCGGAGTCGCCAGGATGAGCGCCAGCAGGACGCGTTTCATCAGCCGGCCACCAGGTTGACGATGCGGTCCTTGACCACGACGATCTTCTTCACGCTCAGGCCCTCCAGCCGCGCCTGCACCGTTTCGTCGGCCAGGACGATCGTCTCGACCTCGGCGGGCTCCGTGCCGCGCGTCACGCGGATTTCCGCCCGGCGCTTGCCGTTGATCTGGATGGGCAGGACCACCTCGTCGTCGGCCGCCAGGGCAGCGTCCCACAGGGGCCACGGCGCGTCCAGAACCATCCCGTCCTCGCCCAGTCGCGTCCAGCATTCCTCGGCCAGGTGCGGGGTGAAGGGGGCGATCAGGCGGGCCAGCGCCGACAGGGCCTGACGCCGGGCGTCGCCGCCGGCCTTGTCGTTGTCGCGAATGGTGGCCACAAAGGCGTAGAGCTTGGCTATGGCCGAGTTGAAGCGGAAGCCCTCGACGCCCTCCGACACCGCCTTGATGGCCTTGTGCGTCTCCCGCAGCAGGTCGGCATTCGCCTTGTCTTCGCCGGCGAAGGCGGGATCGAACGTGTCGAACAGGGTCCAGGCGCGCTGCACGAAGCGGCTGGCGCCCTCGACGCCGCCGGGGGTCCATTGCACGTCGCGCTCGGGCGGGCTGTCCGAGAGGACGAACAGGCGGCCCGCGTCGACGCCGTGCGACTCCAGAATTTCTGCCGGGGCGACGACGTTCTTCTTCGACTTGGACATCTTCTCGATGTCGCCAATCATCAGGGCTTCACCCGTCGACAGCTGGCGGGCCGAGCGGACGCCGTTCTCGCTGGCCAGTTCGACATCGGTGGGTTCGACCCACTGGCCGTCAGCGCGGCGATAGGTCTCGTGGACCACCATGCCCTGTGTGAATAGGCCGGCGAAGGGCTCCTTGACGTCCATAAGGCCCGCGTCGCTGAGGGCGCGGGTGATGAAGCGGGCGTAGAGCAGGTGGAGGACTGCGTGCTCCACCCCGCCGATATACTGGTCCACCGGCAGCCAGCGGTCGGCGGCGGCCTTGGAGATGGGGTCAGCCGCGGTCGGGTCGGTGAAGCGGGCGAAGTACCAGCTGGAATCGACGAAGGTGTCGAGCGTGTCGGTCTCGCGCGTCGCCTCCGCCCCGCATGACGGGCATTTCACGTGCTTCCACGTCGCGTGACGGTCGAGGGGATTGCCGGGCACGTCGAAGGTGACGTCCTCGGGCAGTTCGACCGGCAGCTGGTCGGCGGGAACCTCCACCGGGCCGCAGGACGGACAGTGGATGATCGGGATCGGGCAGCCCCAGTAGCGCTGGCGCGAAACGCCCCAGTCGCGCAGGCGATAGATGGTCGCGCCCTGGCCCGCGCCGGCGGCCTCGACGCGGCGGATCGCCTCTGCCTTGGCGGCCTCGATGTCCAGGCCGTCCAGGAAGTCAGAATGGAAGATGGAGCCGGGGCCGGTGTAGGCCTCGTCCGCGACCGAGAAGTCGTCGCCGGCGCCTTCCGGACGGACCACCGGCAGCACCGGCAGATGGTACTTGCGGGCGAAATCGAGGTCGCGCTGGTCGTGCGCGGGGCAGGCGAAAATGGCGCCCGTGCCGTATTCCGACAGGATGAAGTTGGCTATCCAGACGGGAACCTCGGCGCCGGTGAAGGGGTGGACGACCTTCAAGCCGGTGTCCCAGCCGATCTTTTCGGCCTGTTCGATCTCAGCCTGAGAGGCGCCGCCCTTGCGGCATTCGGCGACGAAGGCGGCGACGCGGGGGTCAGCCTCGGCCAGCTGTTTCGAGACGGGGTGATCGGGCGCCAGGCCCAGGAAGCTGGCGCCGAACAGGGTGTCGGGGCGGGTGGTGTAGATCTCGACCCCGGCCTCGCAGCCGGCGGGCGCCTGATCCGCAAAGGTCCCAGCCCATTTCCACGTCATCTGCAGACCCTTGGAGCGGCCGATCCAGTTCTCCTGCATCAGGCGGACCTTCTCGGGCCAGCGGCCTTCCAGAGCCTTCAATCCGTCGATCAGGTCGTCGGCGTAGTCCGTGATGCGCAGGAACCACTGGTTCAGCTTGCGCTTCTCGACGACCGCGCCCGAGCGCCAGCCGCGGCCGTCGATGACCTGCTCATTGGCCAGCACGGTGTTGTCGACCGGGTCCCAGTTGACCACCCCGTCCTTCCGGTAGACCAGCCCGCGTCGATAGAGGGCCAGGAACCAGGCCTGCTGCTTGCCGTAGTAGCCCGGGTCGCAGGTCGCGAACTCGCGCGACCAGTCCAGCGACAAGCCCAGCAGCTTCAGCTGCTCGCGCATGTTGTCGATGTTGGAATAGGTCCAGCCCTTCGGATGGATGCCGCGTTCCATGGCCGCGTTCTCGGCCGGCATGCCGAAGGCGTCCCATCCCATCGGATGCAGCACGTCGAAGCCCTGGGCGCGCTTGGACCGCGCCACCACGTCGCCCATCACATAGTTGCGAGCGTGACCCATGTGGATGTTCCCCGAGGGATAGGGAAACATTTCAAGCACATAGTATTTGGGTCGCCCCGTGTCCCTGGCGACGAAGGCGTTCGCCTCGGCCCAGCGGGCCTGCTGGCGGGGTTCGGCGGTCTTGGGTTCGTAGCGGGCCACGGGCGTCCTGAAGCGAAAGGGCGGCGACGCCCTCGCGCTCAACTAGCCGAAGGGCGTGGGCCACCCAAGAAAATACGGCGTTCAACCAGCCCCAGGGGGCGGCAGCGCCACGAGAGGGTTTGGGCGATCAGCCCGCGTTGGCGAGGTTGAGCTGGCGCGCCTTGGTCAGGATGGCGTTCTCTAGGTCGGCCTCGGTCTGGGCGGCGACGGGAGCGGCGGTCCACTGGCCGTCGGCGCCCTTCACTTCCTTCGTCACCGTCACGTTCAGCGCGTCGGCGCGCAGGCGCGTATCCAAGATGAAGACGGTCGCCTTGAAGCGCTCGTTCGGCGTCTGAGGGTTGGTGTACCAGTCATAGTTGATCACCCCGCCCCACGGATCGGCGTTGGCCAGCGGCATGAAGCTGAGGGTGTCCAGCGACGCGCGCCACAGATAGCCGTTGACGCCGATGCCGCGTTGGACATCCACGCGCTCGGTCTTGCGGTCGCCGCCGCCGACGAACGGAATGCTGGAGCAGGCGGACAGGGCCACGCCGGACAGGAGGGCGACGGCGACGCCGCGAACCAGGGCCGTGTTGAGGCTCATCAAGAAAGTCTCCGTAACCATAGGACCGTGGGGCCTCGCCCGCACGCGCGCACGGCTCCGCGCAGGTCGCGCCGCAGCGGGGCTCTATAACACGGCGAAAAGGGGCGATGACAAGGCGAAGGCTTCGGCGCGTGGTTTCACGGGCCGGCGAGAGATCCGAACCCGCCCAATTCCCGTGATGCTTGAGACACATCGCAGCGCAACAATGAACAGGAACCATGTTATGTGGGCCACGTTGCGTTGACCGGGCGGACCTCCGATGTCTAATCGCGAGGTTCACGACCGCAAAGGTCGGTTCAGGGTAAGTCGCTCCGCGATCTCGGGGCTATAGGGTTGGGAATGCGTTTCGGCGTTTTCATGGCTGTGCTGGTTGCGACCACGACGCTTGCGGGCGTGGGCTCCGCCATGGCGCAAGCGCGCACGCCGTCCGTCTCCCTGAACGAGGCGCAGGCGGCGCAACGCAACGCCCCGACGCCGCAGCAGCGCCGGGGCCTGCGCCTGAACGAGAACGGCCGCTGGGGTCTGGACTTCAACCTCAACCAGCCCGTCGGCCGCGAGACCGACTGGGGCGATGTGGAGGCCGGCGCCTACTATCGGCTGAACGATCGGCTGCGCGTCGGCGCCGCCGCCGCCGTGGCCACGCCCGAGGCCGACCCGGCCCGCGCGCCTGAAACCAATGGCCGCGCCCAGTCGCGCGTCCGTCTGGAAACCATCTTTAAGTTCTGAGCGGGCGCCTCAGGCGAACGCATCCTGGATCGCGCCGACGCCCGCCACGCCGCAGGCGCCGGAATACTCCAGTTCACGCACATTGGCAGCCGTGACGCCGCCGAGGGCGTAGACAGGCGCGCCGGCCTCCTCCGCCCTTGCTCGGAAACCCGCCACGCCCAGCGAAGGTTTGGCTGCGGACGCCCCGCCGGCCGGGAACACCGGCGACAGGACCAAGGCGTCCAGCCCCTCCGGCGGCGCGCTCTCGCCATGCCAGGCGGCCGTCAGCAGCCAGTCGGGACGGATGGCGCGAATGGCCGTCGCCTGCGCCGCCTCGCGTTCGGGCAGATGCACGCCGTCCGCCTGGATCGTCCGCGCCAGATCGAAGTCCAGTCCGACGAGAAGCCGCACGCCCGCCGCACGCGTCACGCGGCGCAGGCGCCGGCCCGTTCCCCGGGCGTCGGGTGCTCCGAAGGCGCGATAGACCACCGCGGCCCCCGCCGGCAGGCAAGCCGCCGTCCGCCACGGCCGCGGCGTCCGTTCGGGATCGGTGAAGAACAGCAGGGGCGGCAGGACGTCCGCGCGCGAGCTGACAGCCGTCGCGGCGCGGTTTAGAGCCTGGGCGGCGCTCCACAGTCCGCGCGCGTCGTCGCTGTAATCGGCCGGCAGGATCATGACCCCTTCTTCCCCCGCTTCCCCGTCGCCGTCCATCGCCGAACGGATCGCCTTCGTGCGCGCGCGCATGGAGGCGGCCTGCCGCGAGGCCGGCCGGGATCCGGCCGGGGTGACGCTGACGGCGGTCTCGAAGACCCAGCCGCCCGAGGCGATCGAGGCGGCCCTGGCGACGGGCCAGCGTGTGTTCGGCGAAAATCGCGTGCAGGAGGCGCAAGGCCGCTGGAGCGGGCGCCGGCCGGTGCTGCCCGACCTTCACCTGCGCCTGATCGGGCCGCTGCAGACCAACAAGGCCGCCGACGCCGTGGCCCTGTTCGACGTGATCGAGACGCTGGACCGGGAGAAACTGGCCCGCGCCCTGGCCGAGGCGGCCGACAAACGGGGCTTGGCCGCGCCGCGCGTGCTGATCCAGGTCAACACCGGCGCCGAGCCGCAGAAGGCCGGCGTCCTACCGATCGAGGCCGACGCTCTGGTCCGCGCCGCGCGTGATACCTACGGCCTGTCTGTGGAGGGCTTGATGTGCATCCCGCCGGCCCAGGAACCCGGCGATGCCCATTTCGCCCTGCTGCGTGAAATCGCCGCGCGCCACGGCCTGCCCGTCCTGTCGATGGGCATGAGCGGCGATTATGAGACCGCCATCCGCTTCGGCGCGACGCATGTCCGGGTCGGAACCGCGCTGTTCGGGGAACGAATTCAGCCTGATGAGGCCTCTAGGGCGTAACCCGACGTGAATTCACGCTCCCAAGCCTTGGCGCGGGGGCCAAGCCTCGCCATTGTCTCTCCATGCCCACGCCCAAGACCATCCTGATCATCGACGACGACGACGACCTGCGCGAGGCGCTGGCGGAGCAGCTGAACCTGCATGAGGAGTTCAAGACCCAGCAGGCGGCCACCGCGACGGACGGGGTGCGCATGGGCCGCGAGATCCGCGCCGACCTGATCCTGCTGGACGTCGACCTGCCCGACATGGATGGGCGCGAGGCCTGCCGCCTGCTGAGGAAGGACGGGGTGTCCACGCCGATCATCATGCTGACGGGCCAGTCGGCCGACGCCGACGCCATCCTCGGGCTGGACGCCGGCGCCAACGACTATGTGACCAAGCCCTTCCGCTTCGCCGTGCTTCTGGCTCGCATCCGCGCCCACCTGCGCAGCCACGAGCAGTCCGAGGACGCCGTCTTCTCCATCGGCCCCTACGAGTTCCGGCCCGCCGCCAAGGTCCTGATGGACGCCAAGGGCAAGAAGATCCGCCTGACGGAGAAGGAAACCAACATCCTGAAGTACCTCTATCGCGCCGGGGCCAAGCCGGTGTCGCGCGAGGAGCTGCTGACGGAGGTCTGGGGCTATAACGCCGGGGTCACCACCCACACCTTGGAAACCCACATCTACCGCCTGCGCCAGAAGATCGAGCCCGAGCCCGGCCAGGCCCGCCTGCTGCTGACCGACGCGGGCGGATACCGGCTGCAGCCCTGAGGGCGGCGCCTCACGCGGCGAGGGCGTCAGCGCGCGCCCGGATGGTGAACATCGGCAGGAACAGGTGGATCAACGGGCCGATGGCCAGGGCGTATAGCACCGTGCCCACTCCGACCGATCCCCCCAGCGTCCAGCCGACGGCGACGACGGTCAGCTCTATGGCCGTTCTGACCCGCTTCACGGACCAGCCCGTGCGGGCGACCAGACCGGTCATCAGGCCGTCGCGCGGCCCTGGGCCGAGACCCGCGCCGATATAGGCGCCGCTGGCCACCCCATTCAAAACCACGCCCGAGATCAGGAACGCCGCCCGGATCGGCAGGTCCTGGTCCGCCGGAATCCAGTCTAGGCCCAGATTGACGGCCATGCCGACGATCAGGACGTTGGCCACCGTGCCGACCCCCGGCTTCTGGCGCAGCGGAACCCACAGCAGCAGCACGGCCATACCGATCAGGTTGACCACCAGGCCGAAGCTGAGACCGGCGGGTTCGGCGAACTGCTCGAACACGCCCTGGGTCAGGACGTCCCACGGGTCCAGCCCAAGGTCCGCGCGGACGATCAGGGCGATGGACAGACCGTACAGGGCGAGGCCGACGAAAAGCTGGCTGAGGCGACGGGTCATGACTCCATCTGCCCTCAACTGGCTATTAAAAAAAGGGCCAGTCGTGGCATGCTGGCTCCATGTCCATCCGAACCGTCCCCATCCCGTCCCTGATCCGCCACCTAGGCGCCTGGCGCGCGGAGCGGGCGTCGACCGGCGCGGGCGCGGCCTATCGGCAACTCGCCGGGGCCCTGCGGCTGCTGATCCTGGACGGACGCCTGCCGCTGGCCGCGCGCCTGCCCGGCGAGCGCGAACTGGCCCGGGCGCTGGATCTGAGCCGCACCACCGTCTCCTCCGCCTACGGCGTGCTGCGCGACGAGGGATTCCTGGCGGGCGGCCAGGGAGCCGCCGCGCGGACGACGGTGCCCGCCGTCGCCCGGGCCTCCGGTCGCCCGCTGGCGCCGGTCGAGCCCTCGACGCCCGAGCTGATCGACATGACCGCCGCCGTCCTGCCCGCCGATCCCAATGTCCACGCAGCCTATGTGCGCGCCCTGGAGCGGATGCCGGTGCGCCTGCCCGGGCACGGCTATGAGACGACCGGGCTGGAGGAACTGCGCGAGGCGGTGGCCGCGGGCTATCAGCGGCGCGGCCTGCCGACCACGGCGGGCCAGATACTGATCACCCACGGCGCCCACAACGGCCTGGTCCACCTACTCAGGCTGATGGTGCGGCCCGGCGATCCGGTGGTGGTCGATCACCCGACCTATCCGCAGGCGCTGGACGCCATCATCGCCGCGGGAGGACGGCCCGCGCCGGTCGCCCTGCCCGAGGACGAGGCGAAGGCGGGCTGGGATGTCGAGGGCCTGATCGCGACTTGCCGGAGCAGCGGCGCCGCGATGGCTTATCTGACGCTAGACCACCACAATCCTACCGGGCGGATGATGCGGGCGGCCGATCGCGTTCGCCTGCTAGCGGGGTTGAAGGGCGGCGAGACCCTGCTGGTGCTGGACGAGACCCTTGTCGAGTTGACGCTGAGCGGACCGCCCGCGCTCACGGCCTCCAGCGTCGATGCGCCGCGGGTGGTACGCCTCGGGTCGATGTCCAAGAGCGTCTGGGGCGGCCTGCGGATCGGCTGGATCCGGGCGGACCGGGCGGTCATCGAACGGCTGGCCCGCAGCCGCGCCAGCTTCGATCTGGGCGTGCCGATCCTGGAGCAGCTGGCGGCGGTGGAGCTGCTGTCTGACGGCGGCGCTGCGCTGGCGCTGCGGCGGCCGCTCCTAAGGGCGCGGCGGGATCATCTGCGCGCGCGCCTGGCCGAGCGCCTGCCGGAGTGGAGCTGTCCTCGCCCGGCCGGCGGCTTGTCGATCTGGGCCCGTCTGCCGACGCCGGTAAGCTCGGCCCTCGCCGTTCAGGCGGCGGCAGAGGGGCTGCGGCTGGCCGCCGGACCCCGCTTCGGCGTGAACGGCGCCTTCGAAAGACGGCTGCGGCTGCCCTACACCCTGCCCGAGGCAGAGTTGGATGCGGCGGTCGATATCCTGGCGCGGGCGGTTCGGAAGGTGGAGCGGACGCCCGCTGGCCGCGTCGCCCCGCGCCGGCTCGAGGCCGTCTACTGAGCGCGGACGATCAGCCGGGCCGCCATTCGCTGAGCACGGCGCCGCCCGCGTCCTCGAAGGCCACGCGGTCCAGCTGGACCGCGCCGATGCACACCGGCCGCTGGTCCGGGCTGGAGGCGCGGCAGCGGATGGCTCGGCCGTCGGCGAAGGCGCTCATCCGCCCTTCCAGGATCAGGCGGTAGCCGCCCGTGGGCGCCGGCGGCGGCTGGTCGCCCTCGCCTCGGACGGTGAAGCTGTAGGCGCGGCCTTTGCGGCGCCCCAGGCGCGAGCCGCCTTCCTCGAACACCGCCGCCAGACCCGCCGTCTGCGGTGACGGCGCGGCGGGGCCTCTGGCCAGCGGGTCCCCCAGCGCCCCCGGACAGCCTTCGGCGCGCAGCCAGGGGCGAGGCAGCCAGAAGCCTTCGGCCGCCTCCCAGCTGTCGGCGCCGCCGGCGATCAGCGGCGAATCGCTCCAGTCCCCGGGGGTGAGGGACAGCTGAAGGGTGCGCCGCTGATCGCCCCACGACCAGCCGGCGAGGCCGGTTCCGGCGCTCTCCTCGACGGCGGGCGGCGTCGGTCCGGTGCAGCCGAACGCCTGGCGGACGACGAAGCGGCGGCCGGCCAGGGTGTCTCCGCCGGGGTCCTTCCCGGCGGCGTAGGCCGAGGCGGCGATGTCCATGGCCTGCAGCAGGCCGGCGCGATCCAGCGTCTGGGGCGGGGCGATGGAGACGACCGGTGTCTCCGTGGCGGCCGGGGCCGGCGGGGCGGGTTCGGCAGCCTTCTCGCGCTGGCAGGCGGTCAGCAGGAGGGCGGACGCCGCGAGCGCGACGACCGACGGGTGTAGCGACACGGTCGGTTCGGGCATGGAACCAGCCTAGCACGCGGTTCGCTGATTTGGGGACGGGCGGCCGAAAAAGGTTGACGAAAGCCATGGGGGGCGGTCTGCACGGGCTCATGACCTTCGATCAGATCGCCGCGCTTGCGGTGCTCATCGGCGTGGTCGGCGTGCTGATCCACGGCAAGGCGCGCGCCGATGTGGTGGCGCTGACCGGAGCCGCCGTGCTGCTGCTGCTGGGCGTGGTGCGGCCGGTGGAGGTGCAGGGCGCCTTCGCCAGCCCCGCCGTCATCGCTTTGGCGGGTCTGTTCGTCATCGCCTACGCCATCGAACTGTCGGGCCTGCTGGGCCTGCTGATCCGCCAGGCGACGCGGATGGCGGCGCGCATCGGCGCCACGGGCATCTGGATCGTCATCGGCCTGTGCGGCTCCGTCGGCGGCTTCCTCAACAACACGCCGGTGGTGGTGCTGGCCGCCCCCGTGATTCGCGACGTGGCCCAGTCGCTGAAGCTGTCGCCCAAGCGCTTCCTGATGCCGCTCAGCCATGTGACGGTGATGGGCGGCCTGCTGACCCTGATCGGCACCTCGACCAACCTGCTGGTCAATGACATGGCGCGCAACGCCGGCCAGCCGGTGTTCGGCCTGTTCGAGATCACCCCCGTGGGCCTGTGCATCGCGGCGGTGGGCGGCCTGTGGCTCTACTTCGTCGGCGCGCGCCAGCTGGGGCGCTCCGTGGCGCGGGACGAGGCGGAGGCCGTGCGCCTGGCTGAGCTGGAGGCGGAGAAGCGGCGCGCGGCGGCCGAGAAGGCCGCCAAGGCCCGTCGGCTGCTGCCCTTCGGCCTGCCCCGGCTGGGGGAATCGCGAAACCTGTCCGACGGATCCGGCGACGCCCACCTGGGCGACGTGGACCTGTACGGCGCCGCCGACCGCCCGTTCGATCTGAAGCCGGCGCTGATCTCGCTTGGGATATTCGCCCTGGTGATCGCTTCGGCGGCCCTGGGGTGGGCGCCCATCGCGGCCGCGGCGTTCGCCGGCGCGGTGGCGCTGATCCTGTTGCGCGTCATCACCCCCGAAGAGGCCTACGCCGGCCTCAGGCCCGAGATCCTGCTGCTGATCGCGGGCATGGTCGTGATCGGCACCGCCATTGAGGTGACCGGGCTGGCGGGCGCGGCGGCGGATCGACTGATCGACGTGATCCGACCGATGGGGCCGCTGGGCGCGCTGATCGTGCTGTACGGCGTGACCCTGTTCGCCACCGAACTGCTGTCCAACGCCACGGTCGCCGTGCTGATCACCCCGATCGCCGTGGCCCTGGCGGAGAGCCTGGGGGTCGATCCCCGGCCGTTCCTGGTCGGCGTCATGATGGCCGCCTCGGCCGCCTTCGCCACGCCGTTCGGCTATCAGACCAACGTCCTCGTCTACAACATGGCCGGGTACAGCTACATGGACTTCGTCCGCGTGGGCGTGCCGCTGAACCTGATCACCTGGGCGGCGGCCATGGTCGCCATACCGATCTTCTTCCCGTTCTAGACGTCGAGGTCGACCGTCACCGGCGCGTGGTCGCTGGGCCGGTCCCATTCACGCACGTCATCGTGGATGCGCGCGGTTTCCGGAACGACCGCCGGCGTCAGGCCGGGCGAGGTCCAGATATGGTCCAGGCGCAGCCCTCGGTTGGACTTCCTGAAGTCCGCGGCGCGATAGCTCCACCAGCTGGCCAACTTCTGCGGCTCGGGGAAACGGTCGCGGAGCACGTCGGCGAAGCCGCCGGTCTCCTGCAACCGGTTCAGCGTCTCTACTTCGAGCGGCGTGTGGCTGACGATCTTCGACATGTAGCGGTGGTTCCAGACGTCGTTCTCGCCGGGCGCGATGTTGAAGTCGCCCGCCAGGACCAGGGGCGCCTGGTTGTCGCGCGCCGCGATCTCGGCGATCAGACGCTCATAGAAGTCCATCTTGTGATCGAACTTGGGGTTCAGTTCGCGATCGGGAACGTCGCCGCCGGCCGGAATGTAGAAGTTCTGGATGTCGACGCCGGCGATCCGCGCCGAGACGCAGCGGGCATGACCCAGCTTGCAGACCTCCAGCGTCGTGTTCGCCTCGATCGGCAGGCGGCTGGCGATGGCCACGCCGTGCCAGCCCTTCTGGCCGGCCACCTTGAGGTGCGGCATGCCCATCGCCTCGAACGCCGCGCGCGGAAACTGGTCGGTGGTGCACTTGATCTCCTGCAGCAGCAGGACATCAGGCGCGCGCTCCTGCACGAAGCGGGCGACCAGGTCGATGCGCAGGCGGACGGAGTTGATGTTCCAGGTGGCGATGCGAACGGTCATGCCCCGTCCTAGCAGGCCGTTCCGCATAAAAAAGGCCCGGCCGCTACGGGCCGGGCTGGGGAAGGTTCGTCTCTCTCGCCGCCGGGAGGGGGATGACATCCGTGGCGGTAGGACGGCCGCCGCCGTCCTGTGCTCAAAGTGTCACGTCCAAGAGAAAAGGTCAAACTGTCATATTTCGTAGCCGACCGTGATGATCCGGTAACGGATCGATAACCACGATATGCGTCGTCAATCCTTAGTTGCGGCCGGGACGCCGCGTGGGGTCTCGCAGTTGGAACAGACTGGCCGACAGGTTGGACGCCGGTCGCAGGGAGGTCAGCTGGGTCCGCGTGCGGGCGCCCTGCGCGTCGGTGATGGTCCATTCGTGCAGACGCAGGGGATTGCCGGCGAAGGCCAGGATGACTTGGCCGTCGTTCGGACGGCTGCTGTCGCGCGCGGTGACGGCGAAGGCGCCGGACGCCATGCGGGTCACACGATCGATGCGAACCCCCTGGTCCAGGCGGACGTTGCGCGCCAGGAAGGTGGACAGCGGCGTCTGGCTCAGCGGCACCTGGCGGAACACCTCCAGGCGAGGGTCGTAGCGCTTGACGTTATAGCCGTCCGACACCACCAGCAGGCCGGCCGGGTTGGTGTATTCGAACCGCATCTTGCCGGGGCGCTGCAGATAGAAGCGGCCTTCGCGACGCTGGCCGTTGGGACCTGTCTCGACGAACGTCCCCTCGGCCGACGTCAGGTTCTGCAGATAGGTCTGAGCGCGCTGCAGGGTGGCGCGGTCCTCGGCCGACAGGTTCGACTGGGCCTCGGCGGGCAGGGCAAGGCCGCCCAAGGCGGCTACGCCGGTGATCAACCCGACACCCGCCAGCAGTCGGCGGCGCTGGAGGTCGGCGGGGGCGAGCGCGAGGGTGCGGACGCGTGCGGTCATGTCAGTCAATCTCCCGTTCGGGACGGTTTCGGTCCTGCCGTCTTGCCCCGGTGGTCTGGCGTCGGAATGACGCGAGCCTGACCATATTCCGGCGCTCCGATGAAGCCGTGTTCATCGAAATGCTGAAGCTTGGGAAGACAGCGCGGTTGAGAACGGGCGGAGGTGAAGAGGGTTGCGTCACACCATCGGCGGCGGGCCGGCCAGCACGTCGCGCTTGCCCGCGTGGTTGGCGGGGGAGACCACGCCCTCCTGCTCCATCCGCTCGATCAGGGAGGCGGCGCGGTTGTAGCCGATCTGAAGACGGCGCTGGACGTAGCTGGTCGAGGCCTTGCGGTCGCGGGTGACCACGGCCACGGCTCGGTCGTACAGATCGTCGCCTGAGCCGCCGTTTGCGCCTTCGTCGAAGCCGCCGTCCCCATCGCCGTCGGGCTCGTCGGTGATCAGGTCCAGGTAATCGGGCTCGGCCTGGGCTTTCAGATGCTTGCAGACGTCCTCGACTTCCTTGTCGTCGACGAATGGGCCGTGCAGCCGCGTGATCCGCCCGCCGCCGGCCATGTAGAGCATGTCGCCCTGGCCCAGCAGCTGTTCGCCCCCCTGTTCGCCCAGGATGGTGCGGCTGTCGATTTTGGAGGTGACCTGGAAGCTGATCCGGGTCGGGAAGTTGGCCTTGATGGTGCCGGTGATGACGTCCACCGACGGGCGCTGGGTGGCCATGATCAGGTGGATGCCGGCGGCGCGGGCCATCTGGGCCAGGCGCTGGACGGCGCCTTCGACGTCCTTGCCGGCGACCAGCATCAGGTCGGCCATCTCGTCCATGACCACGACCAGATAGGGCATGGGCTCGGGGCGGATCTTCTCGGACTCGTAGACCGGGCGGCCCTGGTCGTCGAAACCGGTCTGGACCGTGCGCTCGAAATGCTCGCCCTTGGCCTGGGCCTCGCGGGCGCGTTCGTTGTAGCTGGCGACGTTGCGGACGCCCAGCTTGGACATGCGGCGGTAGCGGTCCTCCATCTCGCGCACGGTCCACTTCAGCGCGACGACCGCCTTCTTCGGATCGGTCACGACCGGCGCCAGCAGGTGCGGGATGCCGTCATAGACCGACAGCTCCAGCATCTTGGGGTCGATCATGATGAAGCGGCATTCGGCGGGCGAATGGCGGTACAGGATCGACAGGATCATGGCGTTGACCCCGACCGACTTGCCCGAGCCGGTGGTGCCGGCGATCAGCAGGTGGGGCATTCGCGCCAGATCGGCGACATAGGGCTCGCCGCCGATGGTCTCGCCCAGCGCCAGGGGCAGCAGGTGGCCCTTCTTGTCGTATTCGCCGCTGGCCAGCAGGTCGCGCAGATAGACGGTTTCGCGTTTGGCGTTGGGCAGTTCGATGCCGATGGCGTTGCGGCCCTGGACCACCGAGATGCGGCAGGCGCGCGCGGACATGGAGCGGGCGATATCGTCCGCGAGGGCCACGACACGGCCGTGCTTCACGCCCGGCGCCGGGACCAGTTCGTACAGGGTGACGACCGGACCGGGACGGATCTGGTCGATCACGCCGCGCACGCCGAACTCCTGCAGCACGCCCTCCAGCATCTTGGCGTTCTGCTTCAGCGATTCCTCGTCGACCGAGGCGACGCGCTGGCTCGGCTTGGTCAGTATGCCCAGGGGCGGCAGGTCGAAGGCGCCTTCGGGACGCACGAAATCGAAGGCCTGCTGGTCGACGTCCACGTCCTTGCGGACCTTGGGCGCTTTCACGGCGGCGACGCGGGGCTCCTCGGGACGACCCGAGGCGCGCGCCGTCGGCGGGGGAGAGACGACCTCGTCCTCCCAGGGCGGCAGGTCGTCGTAGGCGGTCTGAGGGCCCTCATCCGAAGCGGGCGCGTCCGAGAGCGGCGCGGCGACGCGCGTCTCGGGTTTCGGAGGGGCCGCCTTGGCGCGCGGGGCCTTGGGCAGCGCCGGCGTGGTTGGCGCGCGCAGCGACCGGCCCCAGTGCAGGGCGTCGATGAAGTCCATGGCCCTCAGACCGATGGCGAAGCCGGTCATCCACAGGCCGACGATCAGGAAGACGACGCCGGCGATGATGCGTCCGCCGGGAATGCGCAACGCGCCCAGCCCCTGCGCCGCCAGCCCGGTCACGCCGTCGCCCCACAGGCCGCCGAGGCCGGCCGCCAGCGGCCAGGCGGCAGG
>JAEXZS010000062.1 GCA_023451375.1 Pseudomonadota bacterium | reverse complement strand
TAGAACAGGGCCGACTGATCGACCCGCCGCTCGCCCATCATCGCTGAACCTCCCGTCTCAACAACCAGAGTGAATCAGCGACGTCCCATTATGCCAATTGCCCGAGCCCGCCTTTTTCAACGAAATCCGCCAACTGCGGACATTGCTTGATCGCCAGGAAGCGGACCGCGACGCGCGCCTGCTGACGCCTGAGTGAAACGTCAGAATGGTGGGCCATTAGCCAAATGGGGTGGGTAGACGCGCCCGCCCCATTTGCTTGAGCGAGACGACGTCGCTCGTCTGGGCGTCTCTGGGCTCAGATTCGCCAAACAGCAGCTGTTGATCGACCTGCTGCCTCGGATGAGATGAAACCTCGAACGCGGCCCGGTCAAGGCTCCGTCCTAACGGCTTGTCCGTGACGCTGTACGGCCGCCGGACCTCGCAGCCTTCGGAGATCCAAAGCGCCTTGAGCCGCGCCCGATGGCAGGCAAGGGCGGCTTTTCGTCCTTGTCGTTTAAGGCGACCGATGTAAGCCTTCGGCTCGAAGGCGCGGCCGCATCGTGTCCTTGATCCCTTAGTACACAGAGCTTTCTCATGACGACGTGGCTAAATCGCAGAGCCCTTGCCTCCCTGGGATTGGGGATGGGTGTAGGTCTGATGAGCACTAACGCAGCCGCTCGACAGCGCTCCGAGGGAGGCCTGATCGGGACGCGCCATGGCCGCAAGACACGGGTCGCCATCTTGATCTATCCCGGAGCCACGATGCTGGACTGGATCGGGCCTTACGAGGCGATGCACCGCATCGACGGATTTGAGATCCTGCTGGTGGGCAAGACGACGAATGTCGTCAAAAGCGACAGCGGCATCGTCGATTACAAGGCGAACCTCACCTTTGATGAAGTCGCGACGACGGATGTTCTTCTCATACCGGGAGGGGCCAAGGAGATGTTGACGGCGGCGGCGGACCCGCAGACCGCGGACTGGGTTCGACGGATGGACGCCGTTTCAAGCTACACCGTCGGCATCTGCACGGGCGCTTTGTTTCTCGCACGCCTTGGCCTGTTGGACGGTAGGCGCGCCACGACCTACTGGAAGTTCACGCCGATGCTGAGTGGATTTGGCGCCACCTTTGTGCCCGAGCGGTGGACGCAGGACGGCAAATATTGGACATCAGCGGGTGTGATGGCGGGGGTGGATCTGACCATCGCCCTTATTGCCGAAATCTACGGCAGACGAAGCGGTCAGATGGCGCAGCTCGCGATTGAATACGATCCGGATCCGCCGTTCGATACGGGATCAGTTCGCACCGCACCGCAGGACATCATCGACGCTCTGGGCGGTGTGGTCGCTACGCCGGGGCAGTAAGGGCTAGGCCTGGCCTCGCTTACACCCGTCAGCGCCCCGGCCCCCTTCACCGCTTGCCTCGACCACGGGCGCGTTCGTCATTGCCATGGAAAAAGGGAAATAGCGCCGGCCTGCATCGGGGTAAGCCGGCGTGATGGTATGGGCGTGTCGAAGCCGCAACTGTGGTCTATGTCGCCCAGATTCACGAGCGCTCCGCCCCACGGCGCAGGGACGGGCGTCAGGTGTTCCGGCGCGCGAGCTCGGCGAGATATTTGGTCGACTATCTCCGCGTCATGGCTTCAATCTCGACCCTGGCGTTTCAATCGCCGAGTTGCTGGCGAGACATCGTGACAAGGTCCTGGAGGCTGCCGCCTGTTGCGGCCGCGAGGCAGACGTGCATATGAAATATGAGTGGCTGATCCGCTATCACAACAGCGTGGTCGCCAGCCTGACGCCCCACGGTGTGAACGACCGTCTGCTCATCAATGCTGCGCCGTAGCGATCGGCTTTTGCAACGCGTGATTTCGGCTTGGCCGGCGCGATCTTCCTTCGTTCGAACCCGCCGTTCTAACCTCAGCCCTGGACGATGGTGACCCGGCCGCCGACAATGTCCGCCGTCTTGGCCCCGCCGCCGCCTATGGGCTCGATCCGGACCGCGGTGACGTCCTGACCCCGCGCATTGTGACCGGCGTCGATGAAGTCAGCCTGGGGCGACGGAGAGCCTGTTCCAAGAAATTTCCGGCGCAACTCGTCCAGGCTCGGCCCGCTGTCGATCTTCATCTCAAACCCCTGATCCTGAACAAAGGACGTGATCGTGACGACGGGTCCCGCAGATGCCAGTCGCCATCCGGGCATGGTCGCTCCGACCACCTTTTCCGCTTCTTTCCGGGATAGAACACTCATGGCGCACCGAACCTCCAAGACGGAATATAGTACATCACCAGCCCAACCCCAAACAGGTGAACTGGTGCGCGTTCTTCAAACGCCGCGAGAGCTCCAGCGGATCCCGGATCCCCGCCTGGATCACACGGCCGAGATAGTCCAGCCGCGCCTCGTGAAGCGCCTGGGCAGGGGCCAAAGAGCGATAGAGACCCTGGAATATCACCTGGTGTAGGCGGGCGGCGTAATTGGCGTCGAGATCGGGATCGGGCCCGGAATAGTGAGCGCCGGTGCAGCCGATGAAGGCGCACGCCCCCGCCGCCAAGTAGGACAGGGCGATCGATCCCTCCCGGGCGCGCGGCGCCGGCACGGCCGCCAGGGTGTCGCGCGCCTTCTCACTGACCACCAGGGCGCCCCAACAGCAACCGGCTATCGCGACGCCGTCGAAGGCCGACGGAACCGTGTTGATGGTGAAGGCCGTCGTGTAGCCGCGACGGTCCTGGTATTCGCCTTCGAAGACCCGGCCGTCGGACGCGCGTCCGTGCAGCATGAAATAGTGGCAGGCTGAGCGGGTCTCCGCAGGGACGACATCGGCGTCCAGGAAGGTCTCGCTGATCGCCAGATCACGGACTCCTGGCGCCTCCGCCCAGATCACACCCGCGAAGGGCCTAGCGATGTTTCGCACGCCGAACCGTTCGCCCGGGACGAAGGCGCGCGCGTTGAGCGCCGCCCGGACGAGTTGGGCGTCGCGCGCGTCGGGGATGCGCGACACGGGATATTCCGCCAGGTGATCGCCATCGATATCGGCATAGAGGCGGTCGCTCCAGATCCAGAAATCGTCGGCGTCGGACTGGGAGACGCTGCCCAGGCGCCGCCGCAATTCCGGACCGATCGCATCGGTCCGGATGCCGGGGACCACGTCGTAGCCGCCCAAAAGCACGACGCCCCGGGATGAGGGGTTGCGGCGCAGCGCCGAGACGGCGAGGTCTATGAGTGCATCGCCCGCGCCCCGAGCAAGGATCGCACCCGCCTCCTCCACGGCGGCCAGGATTGCCTCGGCCTCGGCCTCGCCGATGTTCGCACGCAGCCGGGTTGGATTGGTGACGAACACAAGTCCGGAAAGATCGCGGCTGATCGCGAAGGCGGGTCGATCCTCCGCATGACTCAAGGGCGCTGGCGTGGCGCCCGGATCGTATCGCGACGTCTCTCTGTCAGCGGCGGGGCCGATGCGGACCTCGACGCCGGCGACGCTCAGGGCGATCGGACCCGGCCCGGGGTTGACGATGATGATCTGGGGGCCTTGGGACGCCGGACTGCCGGAGGCAACCGGCATCAACTGCAGATCTCGCGGCGCCGCAGGCTGAGGCGGGAGCGTCGGCCGCACAGGGATGGCCTCCGGATCCTCGGGGCGATTGTCGGTGAAATCGTTGAGGCGGCCGCGTTGCACCGTCATCGCCGATTCATCGTTGTCCTGCGGCGCGACCTGAATGGCGCCATTCCGGTCCGTTCGCGCGAACACGATGTTCGGACGACCGCGCAACATGTCGAGCACATCGGGGAAAGGATGTTTGGGATCGCGAACCCCGCCGCTGTGGACGACCAGCGGCGGCGATCCGAGCGCGTTGAGAAGTTCGGCGTCTTGGCCGTTGTGGCTGGTGTGGTGGGTTGTCTTGAAGAGGCGGTAGGGGCCCGCCGCGATCACGTGCTCGCGCAGACGACCCACCTCGGCGTCGCCCGCGCCGAGACCAGGCTCGGTGAACTGCATATCGCCCGCCAGCAGGGCGCGGGCGTCAGGCGGGCCGAAGGCGAGAGTAATGCTCTGGCAGTTCATCCCCGAGCCGCGAGGGTTGCGGGCGTCACTCTCCAGGTCGCGGCCGACAAGATCCCGGTACAACTGGACGATGTCGGGGTGATCCGCGTCCCCGCCGAGACTGTTGATAGCGTCCTGCGCCTCCGCATTGGTGGAGGCGATCCGCTCGGCGCAGTACAGGAGCTGAGCTTCGGTCGGCCCCAGCAGGGTCAGGCCAGTGGGCGCCACGGCCGTCGCCACGGCCTTCGGCAGGGGCCGGCCCTGATAGGCAATGACCTGGCATCCTTGATCGTCGAGGGCGGCCATGAGGTCCGCGTACCGGCTTTCCGCCGTGGCGACGGCGTCGATGAATTCCGCTAGGTCGGCGTCGGACAGATCGCTGGCGTCCTCCTCGCGAAGGATGGCGGCCAGCGGCGTCACCGCGCTTTCCATATCCTGGGCCATATCCGTCCCGGCTAGGCGACCGAACCCAAGACGGGGGTCTGTGACGAGCGCATGTTCGGGGCGGATAATCGTCTCGCGGACGAGATCGACGAGGCAGCCTATATGATCGTCGTGACAATGGGTCACCACCAGCAAGGTGATGGCGTGGGGCGCGGGCTCGTCCAGGATTCTGGCCAGCTGAGCCGGGATCGACTCGTACCCCGCCTGACCTTCGAAGTCCTTGCGGTGGCCGCCGTCGATCAGGACACGGACCGCGCCTGCAACCACCAGGGTGCATTCGCCGTACTTCAGTCCCCCGACGTCGAGAAAATGGTAGCGCACCGGCTCCCTGTCGTCGGCCTGGCCCGTCTCCGGCATGTCGTTGCTCCCCTAAGAAAGTCAACCATGGCGCGTGAGACGGGGTCGCGCAATCGGCAGTTTTACGGCTTCTGCCCGATCAATGCGTATAGCTCGATCTTACCGACCCAGGTCTCTGCGGTCGGTCGAGTCCGGCACGCTTGGGCGACCCAGTGAGGTATTTCGATTTGAGCGGCGCCTTTTTCTTACCCAGTCAGCATCTGCCGACGGGTTGCCAGGGGCGGGAACCTGACGAGCCTTGCTGTTCGTCCCGACAGGGCGGTCCGCTGATGGCGATGGCCTAGAGGTTCAATCCTTGGACCTCACGGTAGGCTGGAAGGCGTTCTCAGGCTTCGACGACACGCCATTGAGCGTCGAACTGGATCACGTGCTGCGCGATGCCCAGCAGAAGCGCGTCGCTGTCGTAGGAACGCCTGTCTGGAGGCCTCACGCACTCATCGGAGCCGCTTCGGAAGCTCCCTGCCGGAGGGAATGTCCGCCGTCGCCCGTTTACCGGCCTTTGATCGCGCAACCGGCTCCTGCCTGATGCTCCCGGACCAGGCCCAGCGACGATTCCTCGCCCGGGAGCGGCCACGAAGCCATTTACTTCGCATGCGAAACATGTATTTCGTATGCGAATGAAATCGCCGAGTTCATCTCGCCATCGCTTCGCATATCTTCTTAGCGTCGCGCAGAAGCTCATGACGCAATGGATCGCCGCCCAGTCGGACGGCGCCACGGCTGCGCGCAGCGGCGTCCTCATGGCGACGCGCGATGAGCCTGCTGGAACTTCTTTGGGCGATGTCGGCAAAGCTGTGGGCCTTGGCGCGTCAGCCCTGAGCGGTCTAATCGACCGAATGGAAGCCTCCGATCTGGTCGAGCGTCGTCCGGACCCGATGGATAGGCGGGGTGTCCGTCTCCACCTGACAGCCAATGGGCGCGAGGGGCGAGCAACAGCCATCGCTCTCGCACGCGCCCTAAACGCAAAACTCGCCGCTGATTTCACTGAGCAAGAACTCGATGTGGTGACGCGCTGGCTTGCGGCCTTCCCAAACAAGTTTGCAGAGGAAAATCGACATGACAGATAGTATCAAAGTGTTGAAATCCAACGGCGTTCTGACATTGACGTTCGATCGTCCCGACAAGAAAAACGCCATCACAGACGCCATGTATGAGGTCCTGGCCAACGAACTTGAAAGCGCCGAGACGGATAGCGCTGTCCGGGCGATCATAATCCGCAGCGAAGGCGAACTGTTCACCGCGGGCAATGATGTTTCAGAGTTCGCCAGGGCCGCAATGAGTGGGACAGGGCTGATCAATGTCGGTCGTTTTATCGTGGCTCTGGCGAGAGCGACCAAGCCGCTTGTCGGCGCCGTTCAAGGCAAGGCCGTGGGTGTCGGAACGACCCTTCTGCTTCACTGCGATCATGTGATCTTGGCCGACGACGCTCAACTGACGACGCCCTTCGTCAATCTCGCCCTTGTCCCCGAAGCCGCTTCGACCATGCTTCTTTCCAACCGCATCGGCCATGCCCGCGCCTACACGATGTTCGCGCTTGGTCAGCCTGTGGGCGCAACGGAGGCCTTGGCCTGGGGCCTCGCCAATCAGGTGGTCTCGCGCGCCGACCTCGACGCGACGGCTGCAACGGTCGCTGCGAAACTCGCCGCTCAACCGCTTGGCGCCCTGATGGCCACCAAGAAGTTGATGCGCGATGCCGCCGTCATTCAGCGTCACATTGAGGTGGAAGGCGAAATCTTCGCGGCTGCGATAAAGACCCCTGAAGCGCAGGAGCCTTCATGGCCTTCGCCCAACGGCGGGCGCCTGACTTCAGCCAGTTCTGCTGATGGGAGACGACCGTGACACTCAACGGAAAGACGCTTTTCATTACGGGCGCGAGCCGCGGCATCGGTCTCGCCATCGCCCTCCGGGCAGCGCAAGACGGGGCTAACATCGTCGTCGCCGCCAAGACCGCCGACCCTCATCCCAAGCTCCCAGGCACGATCTACACCGCAGCTTCGGCCATCGAAAAGGCCGGCGGTCAGGCGTTACCGCTGGTGGTGGACGTTCGCGATCCAGATTCAATCGAACGTGCGGTGGAGGCGGGCGCGGCGCAGTTCGGCGGCATCGACATTCTCGTCAACAACGCCTCGGCCATTTCGATGACGGGTACGCTGGCGACCGATGCGAAACGCTATGACCTGATGAATCAGGTTAACGGCCGGGGAACGTACCTGACATCGAGAGCCTGCATCCCCTTTCTGCTTAAGGCAGAGAATCCTCATGTTCTCATGTTATCGCCGCCGCTCGACCTATCACCCCATTGGTTCGGCAGCCACGTCGCCTATTCTATAGCCAAGTATAATATGAGCCTCTGTGCGTTGGGGATGGCCGACGAGTTCCGAAACGACGGCGTCGCCTTCAACGCCTTGTGGCCTCGGACGGCCATCGCCACCGCAGCGATTGAATTCGCTCTCAATGGCGCGGACTCGCTTCGTTTTTGCCGGAAGCCAGAAATTATGGCGGACGCCGCCCATGCCATATTTCTCAAGAAGGCTAGGGAGTTTACCGGCCAGTTCGTCATCGATGACACGCTCCTGTATGGAGAGGGCGTGACAGACTTCGCGACCTACAGCGTTGAGCCGGGTCAACCGCTGCTTCCCGACTTTTTCGTTCCGGCGACCAGCGTTCCGCCGCCGGGGGTCGTCATAGGCTCATAACCCGACCCAGGATTGCGTTCCCGTCACCTGCCAAACGGCGTTCGTCATCACCCGCGGCGAATTGGAGCCCAGGTTGGAAACTGGTCCATCTGCCCGCAAATCCAACGCCGCCCTTTCAACGGCCGCCGTCCGCTAGGCCCTGTCGCCCTCCACCAGAGGCAGGGACAAGGTGGCGACAAGGCCGCCCGTCGCGGCGTTGCTCAGGATCAGTTCGCCCCCGTTCGCGCGAACGGCGTGACGCGCGATGGACAGGCCCAGACCCGCCCCGCCCGTGCGGCGGCTGCGCGATCCGTCCAGCCGGAAAAACGGATCGAACACGCGTTCCAGTTGGTCCGCTGGAATGCCCGGGCCTTGGTCCTGAATGCGGACCACGGCGCGTCCGTTCTCTGACGCCGCCCTTACGGTCACGGCGCCCGCGTGCCGCAGAGCGTTGTCCATCAGGTTCGACAGGCCACGCCGCAGGATTTCGGCGTCGCCATAGACCGAAAGGCGGCTCGTGAGCGTCATAGCGACGTCCGCCCCGCTCTCGCCGAACCGTTCGACCACGGATCGGACCAAGTCGCCGAGATCCAGCATCTCGGCCTGACCCTTTTCGTACCGGCCTTTTGCAAACTGCATCGCCTGGGCGATCAGCGCCTCCATCTCCTCGATGTCGCGGATCGCCTGGCGCTGCTGATCGGGCGCCATGGCCTCTATGCGAAATCGCAGCCGCGTCAGCGGGGTGCGCAGATCATGGGCGATCGCCGCCACGGTATGAGTGCGACGTGCGATATGTTCGCGCAGCCGGGCCTGCATGTCGTTAAAGGCGGCCACCGCCAGCCGGACCTCTGCAGGGCCGCGCGGCGTCAGCGGCGCGGCGTCGGGATCCGCCCCCAGCCGGTCGGCGGCCTGGGCGAAGCGGCGGATCGGATGCGCCAGCCTTTGCGCCATCCACCAGATCAGCGGGGACAACAGGGCGAGGCTGAGCCCCATGCTCAGCAAGAGCGTGCGCTGCCAGGGGGCCAACCCGCCCTTTGGAGGAACGATCGTCGCCCATAGTCCGTCCTCCAGCCTGACGGTCGCCGAAAACGGCGGGATGGCGATCTGGTCGGACAGAACTCCGATCCGAAGATCGTCCGGTTGCGGAGCAGACGACCCAGGGCGCCCTGGACTGGGCGGCTCCCAACGATTGATCGCGGTCGACAGCCGGAGCGGGCCGCTGCGCGCCGGGCGCTCCATGCGCACGCGCACCGCCGACGGGTCTCGCCCCAGCGCATGGGCCAAGGCGCGCGCCAGCGCTTGCGCGAAGGGATCCTCGGCCTGGCCGAAGGGGGCGGCGGCGTACAGTTGACGCCGCAACGCTCGACCATCCGCTGTCTGCGCCGGCCCGCCCTCGAGGGCGGCGACCGCCGCGGGCAAGGTGAAGCCGACCGGCTTCGGCGCCGGCGCAAGCGCGACAATGGCCAGCGTAGCCAGCTGCGTGGCGATCACAGCCGCGACAGCAAGCAGGGCGACCTGCACAAGGACGGTCGGCGGCCGCATGCCCCTCATGGCTTCAGTGTTCCTTGTCGACCACGGCGTCGAACAGATAGCCCTCGCTCCGAATAGTGACGATCAGTTCCTGGCTGCCGTCCTCGCTCAACTTTCGGCGCAATCGGCTGACCTGGACGTCCATGGCGCGCTCGTTTGCGTCGCGACCGGAGACCCGGGTTCGCTCCAGCAGTTGCTCGCGCCTAACGATCCTACCCGCATTCTCCATCAACACCTCCAGCATGACGAACTCATTGCGCGACAGCGCCACTTCGCGGCCGCCCGGCGTGGTGATCTCGCGACGCACTCGGTCGAGCCGCCAACCGGCGAAGGTCGCCACGGCGCCCCCCGTGGCCGATCGCGTCGCGTCCTGACGACGCAGAACGGCGCGAACCCGGGCAAGAAGTTCTCGCGGATTGCAGGGCTTGCCGACATAGTCCGCCGCGCCGAGCTCCAGGCCGACGATCCGGTCGGTCTCCTCGCTCATAGCGCTCAACATCAGGATAGGGGCGCCCTTGCCCCCCATGCGTCGGCAGACCGACAGGCCGTCTTCTCCCGGCATCATCATGTCGAGCACGATCTGAGGCGCCCCCTTCCTGATCCCTCGTTTTGAGTGAGAGTCCGTTTCATCAAGGAGACGGATGTGAAGAAGAGCAGGTTCAACGAGGCGCAGATCATCGGCGTGCTGCGCGAGCAGGAAGCCGGAAG
>JAEXZS010000008.1 GCA_023451375.1 Pseudomonadota bacterium | reverse complement strand
TCACTTCGACTTCGGTCGAGCCGCCGACGCGGAGAACCGCGACGCCGCCGGCCAGCTTGGCCAGACGTTCCTGCAGCTTTTCCTTGTCGTAGTCCGAGGTGGTGTCCTCGATCTGGCGCTTGATCTGAGCCACGCGGGCTTCGATGTCCGCCTTTTCACCCACGCCTTCGACGATGGTGGTGTCGTCCTTGGTGATCGAGACCTTCTTGGCCTTGCCGAGCATGTCCAGGGTCACCGACTCCAGCTTGATGCCCAGATCCTCGGAGATGACCTGGCCGCCCGTCAGGATGGCGATGTCTTCCAGCATGGCCTTGCGGCGGTCGCCGAAGCCCGGAGCCTTGACGGCCGCCACGCGCAGGCCGCCGCGCAGCTTGTTGACCACCAGGGTGGCCAGGGCTTCGCCCTCGATGTCCTCGGCGATGATCAGCAGCGGACGGCCGGACTGCACCACGGCTTCCAGGATCGGCAGCATGGTCTGCAGCGAGGTCAGCTTCTTCTCGTGGAGCAGGATCAGAGGCTCCTCGAGGACGGCCTCCATCTTGTCCGCGTTGGTGATGAAGTAGGGCGACAGGTAGCCGCGGTCGAACTGCATGCCCTCGACGACGTCGACGGTGGTGTCGGCGGTCTTGGCTTCCTCGACGGTGATGACGCCTTCGTTGCCGACCTTGGCCATGGCTTGGGCGATCAGCTCGCCGATTTCAGAGTCGCCGTTGGCCGAGATGGTGCCGACCTGGGCGATTTCCGAGTTGTTCGAGACCGGCTTGGAGTTGGTCTTGACCTCTTCCAGCACCAGGCTGACGGCCTTGTCGATGCCGCGCTTCAGGTCCATCGGGTTCATGCCGGCGGCCACGGCCTTGAGGCCCTCTTGCACGATGGCCTGCGCCAGGACGGTGGCGGTGGTGGTGCCGTCGCCCGCCTTGTCGTTCGTCTTCGACGCGACTTCGCGGATCATCTGGGCGCCCATGTTCTCGAAGGCGTCTTCCAGCTCGATTTCCTTGGCCACCGAAACGCCGTCCTTGGTCGAGCGCGGGGCGCCGAAGGACTTCTGGATGACCACGTTGCGGCCCTTGGGACCCAGGGTCACCTTGACGGCGTTGGCGAGGACATTGACGCCGCGCAGCATCTTGTCGCGCGCATCGGTGTTGAAGTGTACGATCTTAGCGGCCATGCGGGCTGCTCCTATCTATTGATTACGATGAAGAAGGTCGTCGACGCGGGTGCTTACGACAGCACGCCCAGGACGTCGGATTCCTTCATGATGATGAGGTCTTCGCCGTCGATCTTCACTTCCGTGCCCGACCACTTGCCGAACAGGATGCGATCGCCGGCCTTCAGCTCGAGCGCGTTGACCTTGCCGGAGTCGTCACGGGCGCCAGGCCCCACGGCGACGACCTCGCCTTCTTGCGGCTTCTCCTTGGCGGTGTCGGGGATGATGATCCCGCCCTTGGTCTTGGATTCTTCTTCAACGCGCTTGACCAGCACGCGGTCGCCGAGCGGACGAAACGCCATCGGTTGTCTCCCTTGATCCCCCGGATGGGGCGATTTGAACAGTCGGTCAGCCCTCGCGAGGGCCGTTTTGGCAGCCGACCTGCGAGAGTGCTAACGCGGCCGGGAGTTAGGCAGACACCCATCCAGCGTCAAGCACCAAGCCCGAAGATTCTCTGCGGAACGCTGGGGACGGATGAACCGAAAATGAACGCCTGCCTCCGGGGTCGTTCAAGCGCGGGACCTTAGAACCGATCCAACGCTCGACGCCTTCCCATGGGGGCTCTGGGCGACGATACAAAGGAGACGGACCATGTCGAAGATGCTGAAGATCACCGCCGTCGCGGCCGCTCCGGTCGTGGCCCTGACCTTGATGGCGGCCCCGGCGTCGGCCCAGTCGTATCGCGACCGCGACGACGACACGGCGGAGAACGCCCTGATCGGGGCGGCGGTCGGCGGCTTGGCCGGCGCGCTCTACGGCAACGGCGACGGCCGCTACATCGCCGGCGGCGCCCTCGCCGGCGCCGCCTTGGGCGCGGTGGCCAGCAATCGCGGCTCGGGCTGCGAATATTATCGCGGCGGCCGCTGCTACCGGAACCAGGGCCACTGGGAACGCGAGCACGGCATCAACAGCCGCGACCCGCGCTGGGAACAGCGTCGAGACTATCGCGAATGGCGTCGCGACCGCCGCGAAGACCGCCGGGATCACCGTCGCGATTACCGCTACGACCGTCGCTGGTAAGCGGTAAGGTCGGGAATGAGGAAAGGGCGCTCCATCGGGAGCGCCCTTTTTCATGTCAGCCCATCAGCCGAGCCATCAGCGACGCCGTCGACGGATCGAGCTCCGCGCCGGGGCCGCCGGCGTCCACGTCCTTCAGGATGGCCCTGGCCAGCACCTTGCCCAGTTCGACGCCCCACTGGTCGAAGCTGTTGATGTCCCAGATCACGCCCTCGACGAAGGTCTTGTGCTCATAAAGGGCGATCAGGGCGCCAAGCGTTGCGGGCGTCAGCCGCTCCATGACAATGGCGGTCGAGGGGCGGTTTCCGGTGAAGGCGCGGTGCGGGGCCAAGCGCGCCGCCTCGTCTTCCGACAGGCCCTGCGCCACACCCTCGGCCTGGGCGGCGTCGGGCGTCTTGCCCAGCATCAGGGCCTGGGCCTGGGCCAGGGCGTTGGCCCATAGCGGCGACTCCGGGGCGACCCCGTGGGTCCTGGCCACGATGACGAATTCGGCCGGAACCACCTGCGGCCCCTGGTGGATCTGCTGAAAGAAGGCGTGCTGGCCGTTGGTGCCGGGCTCGCCGAACACCACGGGGCAGGTCTGGCGCTCCACCGTCGAGCCGTCGCGGCGCACCCGCTTGCCGTTCGACTCCATCTCCAGCTGCTGCAGGAAGGACGGCAGGCGGCGAAGCGCGTGGGCGTAGGGCGCCACCGTTCGCGCCCGACGGTCCAGGCCGTCAACGTTGAACACCTGCGCCAGCGCCAGCAGCACCGGCGCGTTTCTCTCCAGCGGGGCTGAGACGAAGTGCTCGTCCATGGCCGCAGCGCCCGCCAGCATGGCCTCGAACACGTCCCACCCCAGCGCTATGGCGCACGACAGGCTGACGGCCGACCACAGCGAATAGCGGCCGCCGACCCAGTCGCGGAAGGCGAAGGTCCGGCCGCAGCCGAAGGCGGCCGCCTTCTCCGGCGCCGCCGTCACGCCGATGAAGTGCTTCGTCATCCCCTCGGCGGGAAGCGCCGCCGCCAGCCAGGCCTTGGCCGCCTCGGCGTTGGCCAGGGTCTCCTGCGTGGTGAAGGTCTTGGACACGACGACGACCAGCGTGGTCTCGGGATCCAGGCCCGTCAGCGCCTCGGCCATGTCGCGCGGGTCGATGTTGGCGACGAAGCGCAGATCGAGGGCGGGATCGAGCGGACGCAGGGCGTCCCACACCACGCGCGGCCCAAGGTCCGAGCCGCCGATGCCGATGTGGACGATGGCCTTGAACGCCTTGCCGGTCGCTCCCTGTTCGCCGCCGGAACGCACGGCCTCGGCATAGGCCTTCATGTCCGCCCGCACCGCATCGACTTCGGCCGAGACCGGTTCACCCAGCGCATGGAAGTCGGCGCCCGCGGGCGCCCGCAGCGCCGGGTGCAACACCGCCCGACCCTCCGTCAGGTTCACCGCTTCGCCCGCGAACAGGGCCGCGCGACGAGCCTCGATGTCGCAGGCGCGGGCCAGGTCGAGGCAGGCCTCGAAACCCTCCCTGGTCCAGCTCTGCTTGGAGAGGTCCAGATAAAGACCCGCCGCCTCCACCGACATCCGCGCCAGCCGGTCGGGATCGGCATGGAACTGCTGGTCGATCCGGGTTTTTGACGCCGCCTCGGCGGCGCGGTCGAAAGCTTTCCAGGCGGCGTCTCGGGTCATGCGGTCCTCGGGGAGATGGTAAACAGTCGTTCACGACTGGGGCCTAGGCTCATCCAACGTCCTAGCGACGCGCAAACAGGAAATCACCCCATGTCCTGCGGCATCGCCCTTTCGATCGCCCTGATGGCCTCCAATCCCGCCGTGGCCGAGGCCGCCGCCCAAACCCCCGTCGCGCCGGGCGCGCCGGTCTCCGTGGCGGGCGAGCCGCTGTTCGCCGACATCATCGCCCGATCGGCCTCGCTGAAGGCCATGGTCGACGGCTGGGCCGCATCGAAGGCCGCCGAGGCCGACGGCTTCTTCGCCACCCCGGCCTTTCTCGGCTTCAAGGCGCAGGCCGAGGAACTGGCCGCCCTGGACATGCAGGGCCACCTAGTTCTGAAGGAGCGTGGGACGGACGGCGACCTGAAATGCATCCTGCGCGGCATTTCCGAGGACATGCCCAAGAAGGTCGCCGCCGTTGAGGCCGCCCCGACCTCGGCCGAACGCGCCGTGGCCCTGTCCGAACTTTCCTACCTGCTGAACGACAACGTCGAGGTCATCACGGCCCCCCCGCAGCCGGAAGCCTGACCAACTCTCCCTCCCCCGTCCCGGAGGGAGACGATCGCGGCGCGTCAGCCCTCCACCGTCTCCGGATATTTGATCGCGCAGCCGTAGGGCTGGGCGAAACGGGTCTGCACCGGGCGGCCGGCCTCCATGTCGGTCAGGGCCGCTCGGACGAAGTTGTTGGCGCCCTGCAGGTCCTCGGGCTTGTTGGTCGGCCGGTCGTCGATCCCGCCCTCGAAGACGATGCGGCCCTGGGGATCGATCACGCGCATGTCGGGCGTCGTCTTGGCGCCGTACAGCTTGCCCACCTCGCCGGTGGGATCGAGCAGCAGGTGGGTGTAGGCCGCCTCGTGCTTGGCCTTGAAGGCGCGCGCCGCCTCACCCTCGACGAACCCCTGAGTTCCGGGCGCCGACGAGACGATGGTCAGCCAGACCACGCCGTCGGCGGTCGCGTCGCGCTGCAGCGCCTGCATCGCGCCCGCGCCATAGTGTTTCTGGACATAGGGACAGCCCTCATTGGTCCATTCCAGCACCACCGTCCGACCCCGGAAATCGGCCAACGCGCGCTGCACCCCTTCCGCGTCGACCAGGGTGAAGGCCGGCGCCATACCCTCCTGCGTCGCGGCGGCGGGCGTCGGTTCGGTCGATGTAGTCTCGGCCGGCGCGGCGGCTTCCTGCTGACAGGCGGCGAGGGCCAGAGTAGCGAGGGCGGCGAGGGCCAGACGGCGTATCATGACGGCGTTCCCTGTGACGGCCGCAGTCCGCGCGCGGCCTCCTGCAGGGAGCTTATCACAAGGCCTTCGGTCAGAAGCTGCGGCAGAATGCGCGGCTCGCCGCCGCCTGCCGGGTACAGCAGGTACAGCGGCACGCCCGAACGCCCATGGCGCTCCAGCTCGCGGGCGATGGCGTCGTCGCGCCGGGTCCAGTCGCCGACCAGATAGACCGCGTCCGTCTCCATGATCGCCTCGCCCACGCGCGCGGAGGACAGGGCCGCGCCCTCGTTGATCTTGCAGGTCACGCACCAGTCGGCGGTGAAGTTGACCAGCACCGGTCGGCCTGCGCCCTGGGCCGCCCGCACCGCGTCGGGCGACCAGGGTTGCGACGCCAGCAAGGTTCCGCCGGAGGCTTCGCCGAGGTCCAACGCCGGCGCCCGCGCCGCCGCCACGCCCGCGACCATCGCCAGCGCCAGGGCGACAAAGGCCGCGCTCCTGCTGAGCCAGCCCGGCCGCCCCGCCGCCCGCTCGCCCTGCGCCGTGCCGAACAGCCACAGCGCCAGCGCCAGCAGCAGGCCCGCCCCGAACAGCAAGGCCAGGGCCGCGCCGCCGGTCTGGCGCGCGAACACCCAGGCCAGCCACAGGGCCGCGCCGTACATCGGAAAGGCCAGCAGCCGCCGCAGCCGCTCCATCCACGGTCCCGGCCCGGGGAAGCGTCGCAGCAGGCCCGGCGACAGGCTGACAATGACATAGGGCAGGGCCAGACCCAGCCCCAGCATCAGGAAGACCAGCAGCGCCGCCGGCCAGGGCATGACCAGGGCCGCGCCCAGGGCCACCGCCATGAAGGGCGCGGTGCAAGGCGCCGCCACCACCACCGCCAGCACGCCGGTCAAGAAGGCGCCCGCGCCGCCCGAGACATGCGACCACCGCCCTGCACCCTGCAGCGACCCGCCGACATCGAACACGCCCGACAGGTTCAACGCCACCGCCAGCATCAGCAGGCCCAGCACCGCGATCACCGCCGGCGACTGCAGCTGGAAGCCCCAGCCGATCGCCTCTCCCCCCGCCCTCAGCGCCAGCAGCGCCCCGGCCAGGACCAGGAAGGTCGCCAGCACGCCGGCCAGGAACAGCAAGCCGTCCCGCCGCGCGTCCCGCGCCTCGTGCGCCGAGGCCGACAGCGCCGCCGCCTTCATCGCCAGGATCGGAAAGACGCACGGCATCAGGTTCAGGATGAGCCCGCCCAGCAGCGCAAGAACGGCCGCTCGCAGCAGGCCGGTCGCCGCCGCCCCGCCGCCCGCCGGCGCCTCGCGCTCGCCGGCCTCGCC
>JAEXZS010000096.1 GCA_023451375.1 Pseudomonadota bacterium | reverse complement strand
GGCTTGCCGTCCTTCTGGGCGTGCAGCTCGCTTTCGGTTCCGACCCACGCGAACTCGCCAGCGGTTCGTGCACGCTGACGGAGCAGCTGGCGATGGGCGCCCTTGAGGAACGCCGCATCGCTGACTGCGTGATGGCCCATGTATTCCTCGCGGCTGCGTTCTGCACCTCCGGACTCGAGGATGAGAACGTCGGCAGCGAGCAGGGCTTCGACCGTGGCCAGGTCGCCGCTGGACAGGGCGGTGTTGAACCGTTCCGCCACGGCGACCGCGGCCTCTGCAGTGGCTGGGACGTCGACGTCCGCAGATGGCGCGGCAGCGGGGCGATGTGCGTGCGACGGTGTCGCCTGCGCCATTGCGGGGGACACGACGGCCAGTGCCAGCGCCAGGGTGAAGGAGATTGCTGTTGCGTTCATTGCGCGGGCTCCAAGGAGATCAATGGGTGTGTGCATGGCCGTCACCGGCCACGGGCGTGTGTGGTGCAGGGTGCGACTCCACCTTGCCGTTGGGATGGCGGTGGTCCACCAACCCGACTTCCGTGTCGCTGAGTGTCGGGCCGTGGTGATCGTCGTCCACGCCCGGCGGGTGCGCATGCGGCATGGAGTTGTTGCCCGGCTCGGATGGGGCAGGGTGATCCTCGGCCTTTTCGTCGTCATGGTGGCCTTGCGTCTCGCCGCCGCCATGCGAATGGCCCTCGCTGCTGTCGACAAGTTCCTTGTACGCAGTCGCGTCGAGCGTGGGCAGCACCTGCAGGAACGCGGCCATGTTCCAGATGTACTCGTCGCTCATGTTCTTGCCCCAGGCGGGCATGCCGCTGGCCTTGATCCCGTGCTTGATCACCCAGAACGCTTTGGCCACGTCGACCTTGTGTTTACTGAGGTCCGGCGGCGTGGGATACAGGCCCTGGCTCAACTCGGTTTCGGCCATCGACGGGGCCAGGTGGCAGCCAGCGCACATCGCCGCATAGTTGCCCGCGCCCTGGACGATCCGTGTGCGATCGTCTAGGCCCGACGGCACGTCCAGCCGTCCCGCACGTGACACGATGGAGCGCTCGCGTGCGGTTTCGAGCAGGAAATGCACGGGCTTCGTGTGCATGTCATCGGCGGCGACGTTGTACACGCCGCCCCAGATGAAGCCCGCGGTACCCGCCACGAGAACCAGCGGAACCCCGATCAACCAAACACGCTTGCGTGTCTTTGGTTGCATGTGTGTTCTCCCATCAGAACCAGATTCGGACGCCGGCCACGACCCGGGTGTCGTCGACGTCCCCGGACCGTGCGCGACGCTGGTCCGCCGTTCCGCCGTAGGCACGCTCCCAGACGACGCCGACATAGGGAGCGAACTGCCGATGGAACTCGTAGCGCAGGCGGAAACCGGCTTCGACCTTGCTCAGTCCGCTGCCGATTCCAACCGCCGGATCGTCCTTGCTCCAGGCTTCGCCCTCGACGAGCCACTGGCCGATCAGCCGGTTGGTGAACAGCATTTCGTATTCGGCTTCCGCCCCAAGCCCGACCTGGCCGGACTCGCCCAGGTACGCGGTCGCTTCGACTTCAAACTTGTACGGGGCAAGGCCGATGACGCCGAGCGCGGCATAAGTGCGCGACGGGCCGCCGCCAAAGCCGAAGTCATGTCGGACACCGGCGACTGCATCCCACCATCGGGCGATGGCCCGGCCGTACAGGACTTCCACATCCGCCGACTCGGTGGATCCGCCCGCACGCTCGCCCTCGCTGCGGAGCCAAAGCCGGTTCAAATCTGAGCCGACCCAGGCTTTCGCTTCCCAAGCCATGCCGGTGCCGTCCTCATCCGCGTCCCACGCTTCGAGCCGGTCAAGCGACCAGTACGAGTTGATCGATTCGCCGTGTATCACGTGGTCGTCGAGGTTCTTGAATGCCGCGGCGCGATCGGCCGGGGTGAGGACAGGGATGGGCTCGTGCGGCTCCGCGGTCGCCGGAAGATCCTGGCTGGCACCAGGCTGATGGCCCATCGACGCGTGGTCCATGCCAGAGTGATCCATCTCGGAGTGGTCCATCGTGGAGTGGTCCATCCCCGAGTGGTCCATCGTGGAGTGATCCATCGTGGAGTGATCCATCGTGGAGTGATCGCTGCCGGCAGTGTCCGCGGCCCCATGTTTCATGGAGCCGTGGTCCATGGCCCCGTGATCATCGGACATCGTGTCTGTCGGAGTCGGCTGGTGGCCGGCGTGTGGGTCAACAGGCTCAGGTGACGATGGTGTCGCAGCTGGAGCCGGCTTCGCTTCCGGATGGTGCGAGGCGTGGTCTGTCTCCTGCGCCCACGCGGGCGCGAACCCAGCGGCAAGCCACAGTGCGGAGGCCAGGCCGATGGCCAGGGGATGGCGGCTGGAACCGATCATGGCGCTCATTCCTCCACCCGCACTTCGCGGAACATGCCGGCTTCCATGTGGTAAAGCAGGTGGCAGTGGTAGGCCCAGCGGCCGAGCGCGTCGGCACGCACCCGGTAACTGCGTCGGGTGCCCGGCGGCATGTCGATAGTGTGCTTGCGCACCATGAAGTTGCCGGACTCGTCCTCGAGGTCGCTCCACATGCCGTGGAGGTGGATCGGATGCGACATCATCGTGTCGTTGACCAGCACGATCCGCATGCGCTCGCCGTAGTTGAGGCGCAGGGGCTCCGCGTCAGCGAACTTCACGCCGTCAAAGGACCAGGCAAAGCGCTCCATGTGACCGGTCAGGTGCAGCTCGACCGTGCGGCCGGGCGCGCGCCCGTCGGGGTCGGGGAACGTGCTGCGCAGATCGCCGTAGGTCAGTACGCGTCGGCCGTTGTCGCGTAAGCCAATGCCCGGATCATCGAGTCTCGGCACAGGGGCCATCGTCTGCATGTCGACCA
>JAEXZS010000091.1 GCA_023451375.1 Pseudomonadota bacterium | reverse complement strand
GCCGTCGGCTCCCCGCCGTCTCGAAGCCGTCCAGCCCAAGCCGGCCCAGCCCGCCGCCCCGGCCCCCGCGCCGGTCCCGGACCTCCCGGGCACGGCCACGGTCATGACCCTGGGCGCCCACATGTGCAAATGGCCGATCGGCGACCCGTCGTCGCGCGAGTTCAGCTTCTGCGGCCGCCGCGCCTCGGAAGGCGTCTATTGCGTCGAGCACGCCCGCGTCGCCTATCAGCCGCAGACCAAGCGCGGCGGCAAGGACGGCGCCGGCGATCTGGCCCGCAGCCTGCGCAGGTATATCTAAGAGCGCTACGCTCGCGACGCGGTCGCTCACGACTTGAGCGCGGCGCTTCGCGCGGGTCATCACCAACGCTTCCTTCGGGAGCCAACCTCCTCCTCGCCGGTCGCGCAAGCGGCCGGCGAGATTCCAGGGGGCGGGGCTGCGGTTCATCCGGGTTGACGCAGCCCCATCCGGACCCTTTCTTTTCGCGCTATCGCTCGCCGCGCGGCGCCTCTCTGCTTGAGCCCGATCCTCCACAGCGCAGCGGGGGAGGACCTTCAGTTCAGCACCCGCCGCGCGTCCGGCGTGTCGAGCGAGAAGGCGGGGATGGCCGCCTCGAAACGACGACCCTCCGCGTCCGTCATATAGTAGGCGCCGGCCATCGAGCCCGTGGACGTGCCCAGCGGACAGCCCGAGGCGTAGGCGTAGCTTTCGCCCGGCGCGATGATCGGCTGTTCGCCGAGGACGCCGGGCCCGCGCACCTCCTCCACCCGCCCCCGGCCGTCGGTGATGGTCCAGCGGCGCGCCATCAGCTGCACCGCGACGCCGGACAGGTTGACGATCTCGACGTGGTAGGCCCACACCCAGCGCCCGCCCTCCGGATCGGACTGGCCGGCCAGATAGCTGGGCCGGACGCGGACCAGGATGCCGTCAGTCTCGGCGGTGTAGGCAGGGCCGTCGTGCATGGGCTATATGCTCGCCCCGCCGCGCGCGGGCCGCAAGAGCCGATCGGCTCAAGCCCGGCCTGGAGACAGGCCGCCGAATCCGTGGAAGACAGACGGCATGACCTTCGAGACGCCCCGCCCCGGCATCCTGCCCGCCCAGTCCATCGAGACCCTGATCGCCACCGGCGCCATCACCTCCGACACTCCCTTCGACGCCGACCAGGTCCAGCCCGCCAGCCTGGACCTGCGCCTGTCCGACCGCGCCTGGCGGGTGCGCGCCTCCTTCCTGCCGGGCCGGCGCAAGGTCGAGGAACGCATCGCCGACGTGGCCATGCACGCCGTCGAGATCAGCGGCGCTGGCGTGGTGCTGGAGAAGGGCTGCGTCTACATCGCCCGCCTGCAGGAGCGGCTCAGCCTGCCCAAGGGTCTGATCGCCCGCGCCAACCCCAAGAGCTCGACTGGCCGCGTCGACGTCTTCGTGCGTCTGCTGACCGACCGCGGCGCCAGCTTCGACGATGTGGACGAGGGCTATGAAGGTCCGCTGTACCTCGAGATCGCGCCCCAGACCTTCTCGATCCTGGTCCGTCCCGGCACGCGGCTGAACCAGCTGCGGCTCAAGGCCGGCGAACCGCCGAAGCTGGAGACCCGTAGCGTGGGCGTCGACCTGCAGAGCGGCGAGATCGTCGGCTTCCGCGGCCGTCGCCACGCCGGCGTGGTCGACCTGGACCACATCGACGGCCACGATCCCCGCGACTTCTGGGAGCCCCAGAGCCTTCGGCGCGGCGAGCTGCTGCTGGACCCGGGCGAATTCTACATCCTGGCCTCTTCTGACGATGTGGAGATACCCGTCGACCAGGCCGCCGAGATGACCCCGATCGATCCGTCGGTCGGCGAGTTCCGCGTCCACTACGCCGGCTTCTTCGACCCTGGCTTCGGCACGGACGAGGCGCACGGGGCAGGCTCCAAGGGCGTGCTCGAGGTCCGCACCCATGACACGCCTTTCCTGCTGGAGCACGGCCAGATCGTCGCCCGCCTGGTCTACGAGCCCCTGACCGAGCGCCCCAGCCGCCTCTATGGCGAGAGCGGCAGCCACTACCAGAGCCAGGGGCTCAAGCTGTCGAAGCATTTCCGGCCGTGGTGATCGGCTGAGCTGTCTCCTCCGCAAGGCGGGAAATGGCTCGTCACCAAAGCCTGTGGGACTTCAAGAGGCCCCTCCACGCTTCGCGGTCCCCTCCCCATTTCATGGGAGGAGACGTGGCTCTACGTCAGCCGATCCGCCTTCCGCAGGTCCGGGAACATCGCCGACCACGCCCCCGTCGCCGCCAGCGCTCCGAAGCCGCCGAACACCGCCGCGCCGATCGCGCCCAGCAGCCGCACCATCACTCCGGAATAGGCCTCGCCCAGTTCGTTCGAGGCGCCGATGAACAGCATCGACACCGACGACACCCGCCCGCGCATATGATCGGGCGTGGCCAGCTGGATCAGGGTCTGGCGGATGTTGACGCTGATCATGTCCGCGCCGCCGCCGATGAACAGGGCAAGGGCGCTCAGCCAGACGATCTTGGACAGGCCGAAGGTCAGGGTGCACAGGCCGAACACCGCCACCGCCGCGAACATCCAGCGCCCGCCGTGGCGAACGATCGGAAAGCGGCTCAGATAGATCGCCACCGCCATCGCCCCCACCCCGAACGCCGCCCGCAGCAGGCCGAAACCCTCCGGCCCGACGTGCAGGATGTCGCGCGCGAAGATCGGCGTCAGCAGGGCCACTCCGGCCATCAGCACCACCACCAGGTCCAGCGAGATGGCGCCCAGCACGATCTTGGTCTTCCAGACGTAGGCCAGGCCTTCCTTGACGGACTCCACCGGGGACAGCGGGTTCTCCACCGGCGCCGGCTTGCCGCTGGTGCGGATCAGCAGGAAGGCGGCGACGGCCAGCAGGAACATGCCCAGCGCGACGGCGTAGGCCAGCGGCACATTGACCCCCACGATGACCCCGCCCAGGGCCGGGCCGGCGATGGCCCCGGTCTGGAAGGCGATGGACTGGGCGGCGATGGCCGGCGGCAGGGCCCGGCGCCCCACCACCATCGGCAGGAAGGCCTGGCTGGCCGGGGCCAGGAAGGCCCGCGCCGCGCCGAACAGGGCGGCGACGGCCAAGAGACCCCACAGCGGCGGCGCCCCGTGCAGCGCCATGGCCAGGAAGGAGGCGGCGCAGGTCGCCTCGACCAGGATGGAGATCCACACCGTGCGCTTGCGATCGCGCCGGTCGGCCATGGCCCCGGCGGGCAGGGTGAAGGCCAGCAGCGGCAGGAATTGGCACAGTCCCACCAGGCCCAGATACAGGCTGGCCTGTTCGATCGGATGGTCCCGTCGGGCGATCTCATAGACCTGCCACAGCAGGGCCGACGACTGGATCTGGATCGCGAGGACCGCCACCACGCGGCCGAACCACAGCAGGCGGAAGTCGCGGATGCCCCACGGGCTTGCAGGACCTTCCGGAGGCGCGGGCGGGGCGGGCGGCGTCGGCGAACCGGTGTCGATGGAGTCTGTGGTCACGATCTTCGGGGAAACTTCGGATAGGGCGAGCCGTCGCGGTGGAAGTAGCGGTCCGCCCCCTCGGGCAGGACCATGTCGATGTCGGGATAGTCGCAAGGCGTGACGGTCGGACTGCGCGTGCCGACCTCCAGCAGAACCGCCTCGGCGCCGGATCGGTTCTCGATCTTGTGGCCGTTGGCGACGCCGGCCTTGAACCCGGCGCAATCGCCGGCGCGCAGCACCGTCTCTCCGTCCTCCTCGACCAGCACCACCTCGCCCTCGACGACCCAGACGAACTCGTCCTCCGCGGCGTGCCAGTGGCGCTGGCTGGACCAGGCGCCGGGCGGCAGGCGCAGCAGGTTGACGCCGAACTGGTCCAGACCGGCGGCGTCGCCCAGGCGATGGCGGCGGCGCGGCTTGCAGGGGCCGGCGAATTCCTCGGGATAGGTCGTGCCGTCGCCGCGCGGCGCGGTGTCGATGTCGATCCTGGGCATGGGCTTCTCGCGGGTGCGGTATGCTCCTAAAGCATAGCCGCATGAGCCGCGCATCAATTCCCGTGATCGATCCTGTCGAGCTGACCCGCGACCTGATCCGCATCCCGTCGGTCACGCCCGCCGACGAGGGCGCGATGGACGTGCTGGAGCGCCATCTGACGGCGCTGGGCTTCACCTGCCGCCGCCTGGCCTTCGAGGGGCCGGGCGGGACCGGCGCCGACGCCCGGATCGAGAACCTCTACGCCCGCCGCGGAACCGCCTCGCCCAACCTCTGCTTCGCCGGCCATACGGACGTGGTCCCGACCGGCCCGTCCGAGCAATGGTCGGCTGAGCCGTTCCAGGCCGAGGTCCGCGACGGCGTCCTCTACGGACGCGGCGCGGTGGACATGAAGGGCGGCATCGCCGCCTGGGTCGCGGCCGTGTCGCGCGTCCTGGCCCAAGGCGAGGTTGCCGGCAGCCTGTCCTTCCTGATCACCGGCGACGAGGAAGGCCCGGCGCTGCACGGCACCAAGCGCGTGGTCGAAACCCTGGGCGCCGAGGGCGAGGTCATCGACGCCTGCGTCGTCGGCGAACCCTCCTCGTCCCAGCACCTGGGCGACATGATCAAGGTCGGCCGGCGCGGCTCGCTGAACACCTGGATCACCGTCCACGGCAAGCAGGGCCACGTCGCCTATCCCGAGCGCGCGGCCAATCCGGCGCCGGTCATCGCCAAGCTGATGGCGCGGCTGGACGATCATGTCCTGGACGACGGCTACGAGGGGTTTCCCCCGTCGAACCTGGAGATCACCACCATCGACATCGGAAATCCGGCGACCAACATCATTCCGGCCGAGGCCAGGGCGCGGCTGAATATCCGTTTCAACCCGAGCCATACCGGCGACGACCTGATCGACTGGCTGAACCGCGAGGCCGGCGTTGTACAGGCCGAGACCGGCTTGCGCATCGAGCTGGAGCACCTGTGTTCAGGAAACGCCTTTCTGACCGAGCCGGGCCCCTTCGTCGAGGCGGTGCAGGACGCCGTCGAGGCCGCCGCCGGCCGCCGTCCCGAGGCCTCCACCACCGGCGGCACCTCCGACGCCCGCTTCATCCGCGCCCTGTGCCCGGTGCTGGAGCTGGGCCTGGTCGGCCAGACCATGCACCAGATCGACGAACGGGTGCCGGTGGCCGAGCTGGAGGCCCTGACCGAGGTCTACCAGCGGGTCATCGAGACGGTGTTCGAGCGGCTGTGACGCCGCCAACCCTTTATGACGGCGGCGCATTTTTTGAGTGCGCTTTTGCGCACTAGCTCCAACGCCTGCGGGCGTCCGCGCGACCGCTGCATCGCGCTACGAGCGGCTGTTCCTAGTCCCGCAAGCGGTCGCCCGCAGCGTCCTCGACGGGTCGGATGCTGCCATGCCCCTCGAGAGGCGGGACCCTATTCGCGGCTAGGCGGGTCTTCGCGAGTTCGGCAGGTTTGGTCAGGGTCCGGACCCAGGCTGGCCATCAATCTAGGCCGGTTTCGAGCGGACGATGATGACATCAACAGAAACAGCGGCTTCCCATGCAAGGTCAGGCAGTGCAGTTCCAGTCGGAAGTCGCCGTTGGATCCAGTGTCGTCCCTTATCTCGCTTGCGGCGCCAGCCGCGCTGAAGATCTCCAGCATTTCTGTGCGAAGTCCCTCTGGGTCGCCCCGCCGCGCGATGATCGTACATGCGCCCTGGGCCTCCTCCTTGAGGGTGATGGCGTTGGTGACGGTGTATTGCCCCTCGACTTTCGGGCCGCGCGCCACCGTGGCGGTCTCAAAGAAGTCGCGGGCTGGACGCCCCGTCATCACGTGGGGAAGACAACCCTGCTCCATCCCGTAGCGCGCACCCGCCGAGGGAGACAGATGGATGCCCGGATTGGGCCGGGCGAAGGCGTAGGCCTCGACTTGAGCGTTGAGGAGCCCATCAATCGCCGTACCGGCTTCTTGCATGGTGAGGCCGGCGAGCACCGGGCCCAGAACTGCAGCGAACACCCCGGCTTTCCCCTATTCAAGGCCACGTTGTCACGACAAGGATCTCGGTGCGTGGCGGCTCCTTTCGACCATTGCAAGGATATCGGCGATCGCCAAGAGGTTGTCACGTGTCAGCAGGCACCAAAGCTCCCTCTGGCTCGTCTCGACCTCTGCGCCAGCCCCTACGCCGCCTTGGTCGGCCATTGAAACCTGGCGAGCCGCGCCCGGCCCTACGGTCGCTCCAGGAACCGCAGCGCCGTCAGCACGTGGGTCTTCACGCCCAGGGGCAGGACCTTCTCGTTGGGCGAGAACTCCGGCGAGTGGTTCGGCGCGGACTGGGCCGAGTCGACGCCGTCGGGGCTGGCGCCCAGGTGGTAGAAGACGCCGGGGATAGCCTGCTGGAAGTAGCTGAAGTCCTCGGCGACCGTGGTCGGCGGCGCAGCCGGATCGACATTGCCCTCGCCCGCCGCCTCGGTCAGCACGGGGGCCAGCCAGGCGGACAGGGCGGGGTCGTTGTAGACCAGGGCGGCGTTCTGCCGGACCCCGAACTCGGCCGTGGCGCCATAGGTCTCGGCGGCATGGCCGACGGCGGCTTCGGCGCGGGCCACCAGGTCGTCGCGCTGGGCGACGTCGAAGGTGCGCAGGGTGCCCGACATCGTCGCGCTGTCGGGGATGATGTTGTAGCGCACGCCCGCGTTGACGGTGGCGATGGTGAAGACCGTCGGCGTGGTGGTGGGGTCGACCGTCCGCGCCGTCAGGGTGTTGATCGTCTGCACGATCTGGGCGGCCGTCGCCACCACGTCCACGCCCCGCCAGGGCCAGGCGCCGTGGGTCTGCTTGCCCTTCAGGGTGATGTCCACCCGGTCCGAGGCGGCCATGAAGCCTTCCGGCCGGTAGAAGACCGTGCCCGCGCGGCCCGGCACGACGTGCAGGCCGAAGATCGCCTCGGGCTTCGGATCGGCCAGCGCGCCCTCCTCGATCATCAACGCCGCGCCGCCCTTGGGCTCGCCCGGAGGCGCGCCCTCCTCGGCGGGCTGGAAGATGAAGACCACGGTCCCGCTCAGCCGGTCCTTCATCCCGGCCAGCACCTCGGCGGCGCCCATCAGCATGGCCATGTGCGTGTCGTGGCCGCAGGCGTGAGCGACCGGGACGGCGGCGCCCATGTAGGTCCCCGTGGCCGTCGAGGCGAAGGGCAGGCCGGTCGCCTCCCGCACCGGCAGGGCGTCCATGTCGGCGCGCAGGGCAACGACCCGGCCCGGCCGCGCCCCGCGCAGCACGCCGACCACGCCGGTCTTGCCGACCTCGGTGCGGACCTCCAGCCCCAGGCCGCGCAGGTGCTCGGCGATCACCCCGGCCGTGCGCGTCTCGGCGAAGCCCAGTTCGGGATGCTGGTGGAAGTCGCGGCGCCAGGCGGTCACCTCCGGCAGCACGGCCTGCACGGCCGCGTCGATCGTGGCGGGGTCGATGGCCTGAGCTTCGGCGGCGCCCGCCATGAACACCAGGGCCAGGGCGGTGGCGGCGATCCGTCGGCGCATGTGAAGCTCCCGTGAAATTTCGTTCCGGCCCATGGTGAGGGCGCCGGCGCCGCTTGTGCAACCATCGAGGAACGGCGATCCTCCGTTCATGGCCGTCAGGGACTTCAAGAGCACCAGCACAGAATGGCGCGACGTCGTGCTGGTTTGCCGCAAATGCTCGAAGAAGCTGGACGGCGGCTTCGGCCCGGACGGCGACCTGACGCTGAAGAAGGCGCTGCGGAAATACTTCAACCTCAAGAAGGGTAAGAAGGGCCGCAAGGGCGATCTGGTTGTGACGGGCGTCGACTGTTTCGACGTCTGCCCGAAGGGCGGCGTCATCGCGGTCAACGGCGCCCGGCCCAAGGAGCTGCTGATCGTGCCGGCGGGCGCCGACCTGCTGGAGGTCAAGGCGCGGCTGGGTCTCCAGGACCATCGCCGGGCCCGCGCGCCGCTGGGTCTGGTCGAGAACGGCTGAGGCGCCGGAACGCCTTCCTTCCGGCCGAAAGCCGTGTCAGATCGACGCCATGGACGACACTCGCATCGAAAAGCGCGCCGGGGTGCAGGCCGACGCCCAGCGCATCTGGGATCTGATCGCCGACCTGGACGGCTGGTCGCGCTGGAATCCGCATGACCGCGACGTCGAGGGCGCCATCGCCTTCGGCGGTCGGCTGCACATGACCGAGGCCTGGCCCGGCCTGGAGCCGCGCCGCGCCTCGGCGCAGATCGCCGAATGGCAGCCGCTGGCCCGGCTGGTCTGGGTCGAGAAGCGCGGCTTCCTGTTCAGCACCCTGCGCTACATCGAGATCGAGGAGCTGGAGCGCGGCAGCTGCATCCTGGCGTCGGGGACACGCTTCACCGGCCTGCGCGGCGAACTGTTCCACGACAAGCATCGCGGCGCGCTGCGGCGCGGGCACGAGAGCCTGGTCCAGGGGCTGAAGACGGCGTCGGAAGCCTGAGCGTCAGCCGCTCGCCGAGTTCTTCATCGTGTCCATGATGTTGATGATCGCCGGCCCCAGGATGACGACGAACAACACCGGCAGGAAGAAGACGATCATCGGCACGGTCAGCTGCGCCGGCAGGGCGGCCGCCTTCTTCTCGGCCGCCGACAGGCGCAGGTCGCGGTTCTCCTTGGCCATCACCCGCAGGGCCGAGGCCAGAGGCGTGCCGTAGGTCTCGGCCTGGGTCATGGCCGTGGCTACCGCCTTAACCCCCGCATGGTTGTTGCGTCGGCCCAGATTTTCATAGGCGACGCGACGGTCGGGCAGGTAGCTGAGCTCGGCGGCCAGCAGCGACAGCTCCTCGGCCAGTTCGATGGACGTTCCGCCGATTTCCTGGCTGACCTTCTGGATCGCCGCCTCGATCGACATGCCGGCCTCCACGCAAATCAACAGCAAGTCCAGCGCGTCCGGAAAGGCTTGCATGATGGAGGTGCGGCGCTTGGAGATCAGGTTCGACAGGTAGATGTTGGGCGCATAGAAGCCGGCCAACGCTGCCGCAATGCTGACCGTCACCCGCACCATCACTGGTAGATCGAAGCCGTTGACCACGAACAGGTAGAAGGCGGTCAACGCCATGAAGACGAACGGCGTGGCGAAGCGGAAAAAGTAGAAAGCCGTGACGGGACGCGGTCCGCGGAAGCCCGCCTGAGCCATCTGATCGACCACCTTTGGGTCTTCCAGCAAGGTGCTCAGGTTTAGCCGGTCGACGACTCGCTTCTTGAAGCCGGCGTCCGTCTGCCGCAGTCCGCCCGGCGTCTGAATGGCGGCGCGCGAGCGGCGGCGCAGTTCGTCGCGGCGCTCGGCGACCGCCTTCATCCGCTTGTCCAGGTCGGCTTTTCCCACCACGCCCGACAGCAGCGTCAGCACGGTGGCGAACACCAGCACGGCCACGCCCATGCTCAGCAGGTTGCGGGGATCGGTCAGGAAGATGAGGATGCCGTCCATCGTCCCGTCCTAGAACTTGAAGTTGATCATTTTCTTCATCGCGAAGACGCCGAAGCTCATCCAGACGGCCGCGATAAGAAGCATGACTTGGCCGCGCATGTCGGTGAACAACAGGCCCATGTAGGCTGGGGCCGTCAGGCTGACCAAGCCCATCACCACCGGCGGCAGCGAGCCGATGATGCCCGCCGAGGCGATCGCCTCGGAGGACAGGGCCTTGATCTTCTCGCCCATTAGCCGACGCGAGCGCAGTACGGTGGAAAGATTGCTCAAAGCCTCAGCCAGGTTGCCCCCAGTTTTCTGCTGGATGGCGATGACGATGGTGAAGAACCGCAGTTCGGACGTCGGCATGCGGCCGTACATCCGGTCTAGCGACTGCTCCAGCGTCATGCCGACACCCAGGCCCTCGACCAGCTTCTGGAACTCGGGCCCCAGGGGCGCCGGGCTCTCGCGGGCGATGATCTTGAAGCACTCGTGAACCGGCAGGCCCGACTTGATGCCGCGCACGATGACATCGACGGCGTTGGGGAACTCAAGCGAGAACTTCTTCATCCGCTTCTTGCCCAGGAAGCCGACCATCCAGCGCGGCAGGCCCAAGCCGGCGGCCAGGGCGGCGCCCAAGGCCACGAAGATGTTCAGGCCCGCCACGACCGCCACTAGCAGGGCGACCAGACCGAGCACGGCCGAGATGATGTAGAAGGTCCGTTGGCTGATCGACAGGCCCGCCGCCGCTAGGCGGGCGCTCAGGGTCATGCGCGCCTTTCGACCCCGCTTCTCGGCCTCCTGCAGCTGCTGCATGATCTGCTTGCGCCGCGCCTCGGGGGTATTGGCCGCCGCGGCCGTCTTGCGAGCGCCGGCCTGTGTCTTGTTGGCCGCGCCCATCGCCTGGGCGCGCTTGACCGCCTGGGAGCCGGAATCGTCGCCACCGACCAGCACCCAGCCGATGCTTCCGATGGTTATGAAAGCCAGCACGGCGGCGAGGATCGACAGCATCGCCCTACTCCGCCGCGTCCAGAGCGTCGGCCAGCTCGCGTTCGAGACCGTAGTAGCGCGCGCGATCCCAGAAGCGCGGCCGGGCGATGCCGGTCGAGCGATGGCGGCCGACCACGCGCCCGTGCTCGTCTTCTCCGGTGATCTCGTAGACGAACAAGTCCTGGGTCACGATCACGTCGCCTTCCAGGCCGACCACCTCGGTGATGTGCGTGATCCTGCGCGACCCGTCGCGCAGGCGCGCGGCCTGGATGATGACGTCGACCGAACCGACGATCATCTCGCGGATGGTCTTGGATGGCAGGCCGTAGCCGCCCATGGTGATCATGGACTCCATCCGGCTGATGGCCTCGCGCGGGCTGTTGGCGTGCAGGGTGCCCATCGAGCCGTCGTGACCGGTGTTCATGGCCTGCAGCAGGTCGAAGGCCTCAGGCCCGCGCACCTCGCCGACGATGATCCGTTCGGGGCGCATCCGCAGGCAGTTCTTCACCAGGTCGCGCATGGTGATCGTGCCCTGGCCTTCCAGGTTCGGGGGCCGGGTCTCAAGGCGCACGACGTGCGGCTGCTGCAGCTGCAGCTCGGCGGCGTCCTCGCAGGTGATGACGCGCTCGGTCGGGTCGATGAAGGCCGTCAGGGTGTTCAGCAGCGTCGTCTTGCCCGACCCCGTGCCGCCTGAGATGACGACATTGCATCGCGAGGCGCCGATGACGCCCAGGACGCGCGCGCCCTCGGGACTGATGGAGTTGAACTCCACCAGGTTCTTCATCGTCAGCTTGTCCTTCTTGAACTTCCGGATCGTCAGGGTCGCGCCGTCGATGGCCAGCGGCGGGGCGATGACGTTGACGCGGGACCCATCCGGCAGGCGTGCGTCGCAGATGGGGCTCGACTCGTCAACGCGGCGGCCTACCTGGGACACGATACGCTGGCAGATGTTCATCAGCTGCGCGTTGTCCCGAAAGCGGACGTTGGTCAGCTGGACCTTGCCGCCGACCTCGATAAAGACCCGGCCCGCGCCGTTGACCATGATGTCGGCGATATCATCGCGGGCCAGCAGCGGCTCCAGCGGGCCATAGCCCAGCACGTCGTTGACGATGTCCTGAACCAGGTGCTCCTGCTCGGCGACCGACATGGAGACGTTCTTGATCGCCACCAGTTCGGCGACGATGTCGCGGATCTCCTCCGATGCCGCCTTCTGGTCCAGCTGCGCCAACTGGGCCAGGTCGATGGTGTTCATCAGCGCGTTGAAGATCGTCGTCTTCGTGGCGTGATAATAGTCGCTCTGTTCTCGGACGATTTCGGCGACCGCCTGGGCCTTCTTCAGCTGCTCCAGCCCCGCCGTCGGCTTGGGGCCAGGGGCGTTCTTCGGCCGCGCCTGCGCCTCAGGCGCCGGCGCCGGCCGGGGGCGCGCGGCCAAGGCGTCGAGGCGATCGGGCCCGGAGGTCGCCTGCGGAGCGATTTGGGACGCATCGGCCTGGGCGAAGGCGGTCGCCGCGTCGAAGGGCTCAGGCTCGGCCGCGCCGAACGGGCC
>JAEXZS010000055.1 GCA_023451375.1 Pseudomonadota bacterium | reverse complement strand
CACATCGGCCGGCCTGCTGCGCTGGTTGATGGCTGCGCAGACCGGCCTCTTGCCAACCCAGCCGATCACAGCTCAGATCAACCTAGGACTCTCGTTATGGCTGGATGAGAAACGGGGGTCACGTCAGAGACCCTACCTCACCTGGCATCAGCGGGGCACCGTCCCTTAGGAGGAATCGCGCAGTCGACTAACGGCGTAGCTTTCAAGGGCGCACCCAGTCCACGAGATGATATTTCCTGAGGTCCTTCCCGTTTGTAACCGGGAGCTGCTGCGATCGTCGTTTGCAGTGTGCCAAACGTCAGCGTCTCCTCGTATTCCGGACCGATTCGCACGGAGGGAGGGATCTTCGGAGAGAGCAGTCGGGAGCTCCCGGCGATTGAGGGCAAGATAAAAGCCGCAAGGTGTGGCTGGCGTTGGACGACGATTTCTATTGTGTCTTCAATCTGATCGGAGAAGGCGTGCGTCGGCGCCACAAGGTGCATTGCGGGCAGCGTATTGAAGAGAAAGCCTAATCCGCACCTTATTGGGCGTTTCCATCGGCCGAGCGGGGGGGATATCAGGGGTCATCGTACGGCAAACGTCCCTCTGAGCGCCGCTGATCGTTTCGCGCCATCCTATCCTCTACTTCCTTGCGACGCGCCTCGTTCAGTGCCCAGCCGCCCAGGAAACCTAGGAAGACCACCCAGCCCCAACTGAGGTCGAGAAGTTCCATGACGCCCACGGCCGCGAAACAGCCCACGCAGAACCAATCGCCGCTGCGGTCGAACTTCATGGCTAGTCCTCCGCGCCCAGCAACAGAGGGCATTCGTCCACGCCGTAGATGCCGTCTCGGGCATCACCGAAGTGCCGGTCCACGACAGAGCGGCCCGTGAAATAGTGGCACTTAAACCCGTCTGTGGTGCTGTTCAGCCGGGTCAGTCCGTTGGTGACTTCGCCTCCTCCTGTCCCTGCCTCGGTGCGACTTTGCCAGATCAGGAGCTTAGTCTGGGTTAGCTGAAGCGTGAGGCAGATTACGATGATCACCCCCACAACCCAGGCCGCAGTCCGCTTTGTCCTCGCTGTCATGCGCCTCTCCGTCACATGCGGGTTTGGGTCTGCTGAAACACTCGAACGAAACGCCCTTGCACGTCGAAGATCAGCGCAACGTGCTTGGACTCGGCTGAGGTGAGGACCGCTTGAGTGTGTATCCACTGAAGCAGGACCGTACCGTCGTAGAGGTTCGTGATGCTCGTGGGGCGCCCCAGAGTGCGCTCCGCGTCCGCTCTGGTGCTCACGCCCGGCTGTAGAGCTTCCACGTCGGCAATCGAGAAGTTCTCTCCCATGCTGACGCAGCCAGCCGTTGCCACAGATAGCCCCGCAATCAAGGCGACGATAGCTTTCTTCATTGGTCCCTCCCGAACACCGTTACGGTTCTTAGATCGCATAGCTTGTGCTTGCGCAATCGCAGCCCAGCGGCGGCCCACGAAGTGATGTCGCTGGTGAGACGACCTGGGCTTTCCGAGAGACGCGAACTACTACGCAATCATCCCCAAGCTGACCTTCGACGATCACACCGCTTAGCCTCACCGGCATTTGGAGTGGGCCGAACCGCTCTCGGCCGGTCAAGGGCGGCTACGCCGTCGCGAAGCGATGAGCGCGTGCCGCGCTCACCCCTGACAGTCCGTTCGCGGCTCGGCGGTTGGCCGCCGTGGTGATGTTGGTGACGGTCATGCCCTCAGACGAACGCCAGGTCCGCCTGTGGGGTCGGCAGGGAGGAAGAGAACGCCAGCCTCTTCGAGCGCCTTTTGAATTCGCGCCATGTTGGTCGTCAGGATAGCACCCTTCCCGGTCTCAAATCGGAGGATGGTGGAGTCGGCGACGCCTGATCGTTCCGCCAGTTCCCGAACGCTTAATCCGAGGGCGGCGCGAGCCATACGTACCTGCACAGGGTCCAACATGAATGAAATTCCTCTATGCGTGGCGGAATTTCGTTGACTTCGTCGCTGAAATTCGGTCGAGTGTAGTGGAGATTCCATCAAACTCCACCGTTCAGCCTTGACTGAGCGACCGGGCAGCTGCGCGGGAGGTGACTCATGCCTGCCTATGAGGGTGTGTCCTGGCGCCGGCGCTGGCTAGCGCTGGACGATGAGCGCGCAAGGTATCTGGAGGCTTGGTGCAGCATCAACGCACAGCTTGAGCGCCAGCCGGGCTGGTTTGACCTGTCCGAGAAAGACCGAGCCGAAGCGGAGTTAGTCGCTGGACTTCCGCAGCTTGATCAGCGTCTGCGGGCGATTGACCGCCGCCTGCGGCAATGGCTCCGCTCCCTCCCCACGGCGCCGAGCCGCGATCTAGAGGAGGTGGCGGCCAATCTGAGCGTGGCCGAACGCCTGCTGCCGCCAGAGGAGAACCATGTCGTCCATGGGCTGATCTCGCGAGCCGTACGCGACCTGTCACGGATGAGGGACCAGCCATGACCGGTCGAGGGCGCGGAACGGATCGCCACCTCGCCGCCGCGTTCTGCGACAACGCACGCTCCTTCCAGGCGATGGCCCGCCATCAGCAGAATAGGCGCGGAAGCGCATCGCCCTACTATCTGGCCATCGCCATTGAGCTCGGCCTGAAGGCCTACTTGCTCCACCGGGGGATCACCGACCAGTGGAACCGGGACCATGTGCGGCACGACCTGACCAAGGCGCTCAAGTGCGTCCGGCGTGCAGGTCTGAAGGACGTTCCAGAGGGCGTTCGCCAACTGGCCGAAGTCCTCAGCCCCTTCTACGCGTCAGGGGCTCTCTCGAGAGATCTGGCAAACCCGGCGATGCCTTTGCCGCCGGATGCCGCCGACCAGGCCATCTCCGACCTATTGGCTGTGGCAGAATCCGTCATCGGGCAGGAGCGGAGGTCAGGCGGATGAGCGTCTCGAAGCCTCGACCCGAACGCCAATCACGACGCCAGGCCAACGACAGTCGCCGAGCCTTGCTGCGGGCGATCCTGCGACTGCCGGTTGGGCCGCGCGACGTCTTCCTGCTGCACCGGTTCGGAGGGATGTCGCTTGATCAGGTCAGCGATCACCTCGGCCTTGAGCGTGCAGAGGTGGACGCCCTTTTGGTCGATGCGCTGGTCCGCATCGCTTGCGCGGCGCCGTCCGTCGAGCCCTGACATGGCAGCGACCGACCTGCGATTGGATACCCCCGTGTCGGCGGCGCTTGTCGTGCACCTGTCACTGCGCGCGATGATGCGAGGCGTGCGGGGTCGAATGATTAGGCTGTTCGGGTGCGGTGGCCTTGGTCCGATCCTTCGGTCATGCCCCAGTCTTCTCCCAAGCCCGGCCAGCCCACCGCCTCCGAACAGCTTGCCGCTCTTCTCGGCGCGCCCTGGCCCTTTGCTGGCCGCCCGCCGAGGCACGACCTGTCCAAGTGGCGCGTCTGCGACGACTGGCCGGACCCGGTGCCGGTGACCGAGGCCGAGGTGGCCGTGTTCGAGGCGTGGTTCGGCGACCTGTTCGATGACCTGCTCACCGGAGCCTCAGAGGCGACGCGCGCGATTGCCGGGAGTGACAGCGATGGCGCGGGCTGATCCCTGCGTTCCTGATTGACAAGGATGCCAGCCATGACGCGAGCCGCTCTCTATCTTCGGGTTTCGACCGCTAGGCAGGCTGAACACGCGGTGTCGATCCCGGATCAGCAAAAGCAGGGCGAGGCCTGGTGCGAGGCGCGCGGCTTTGACTTGGTCGAGACCTTCGTCGAGCCGGGTAACACCGCCACCAACGACCGACGTCCAGAGTTCCAGCGGATGATCGAGGCCGGGACGGCTAAGCCGCCGGCCTTCGACATCGTCCTCGTGCACAGCTTCTCGCGCTTCTTCCGCGACGCCTTCGAAATGGAGTTCTACGTCCGCAAGCTGGCTCGCAACGGGGTCAAGCTGGTCTCCATCACTCAGGAACTGGGCGACGATCCGATCCACGACATGATGCGACGGATCATGGCCCTGTTCGACGAGTATCAGTCGAAGGAGAACGGCAAGCACGTCTCGCGCGCCCTGAAGGAGAACGCCCGTCAGGGCTTCTGGAACGGCTCGCGTCCGCCCATCGGCTACCGCACGGTCGCGGCCGAGACGCGCGGGATTAAGGTCAAGAAGGTGCTGGAGATCGATCCGCTGCACGCGGACACGGTGCGGCTGATGTACCGACTAGCGCTTCAGGGTGACGGGTCCTCGGGCCAGATGGGGATCAAGGCCATCGTCTCCTACCTGAACGGTCGCCGCATCTTCACGCGCGACGGCGGACGCTGGGGCATCGGCCAAGTGCACCGCATCCTGACCCGGCGCACCTACATCGGTGAGCATGAGTTCAATCGAAAGGACAAGGACGGCAAGAAGAAGCCGGTCAGCGAAATGGTCGTGGTTGCCGTGCCGCCGCTGATCGACCGGCAGACATTCGACGCCGTACAGGCCCTCCTCAAATCCCGCAATCCGAAGGTCATGCCTGCGCGGGTGGTGTCGGGGCCAACGCTGCTGACCGGCCTTATCCATTGCGGGAAGTGCGGCGGCGCCATGACCATCCGCACCGGCAAGGGCGGGCGTTATCGCTACTACGCCTGTTCGATCAAGGCCCGCCAAGGTCCGACGGCCTGTGAGGGCATGGCGCTACCGATGGAGAAGCTGGACGATCTGGTCGCCAAGCATTTGGAGACGCGGTTGCTCCAGCCGCAACGGCTGGAGGAAGTGCTGGAGGCCGTGCTGGATCGGCGACAGGAGCAGGCCGAGCGACGGCGCGACCACATCGCCGAACTGAACAAGCGTGCCACCGAGGCCGACCAGAGACTCAAGCGGCTGTATGACGCCATAGAGGCGGGCGTGGCCGATCTCGGCGACCCGGCGCTCAAGGACCGGCTCGACGGGCTCAAGGCAGTCAGGGACCAGGCCAGAGCCGACGCCGAGCGCGCGCAGGCCCTGTTGAGCGGCTCAGGACGTCAGGCCGTCACGCCGGAGATGTTGAAGCGCTTTGCCCGCACGGCCCGGCAGCGCATGCGTCTGGACGGCGGCGGCTATCGCCGCGACCACCTGCGTGCTCTGGCCCAAAGGGTCGAGGTCCATCAGGGCGAGGTTCGTATTATGGGATCGAAGGACCGGCTGCTTCAGACGCTCGCCGCGAACGGCAATGCAGCAGCAGTGCCCAGTCAGGGACTGAAGTGGCGGAGAGGGTGGGATTCGAACCCACGGTACCCGTAAAGGCACGCCGCATTTCGAGTGCGGTACATTCGACCACTCTGCCACCTCTCCGCGGGGCCGAATAGAACGCTTGGTCGAGCGAGCGGCTTCCTTAGTCGGACGCGCGGATCATCGCAAGCGCCGGGGACAAGAAATCCGACGCTATCGCTGCGCCGGCAGCGACAGCCCCGGCGCAGCGCCCGTTTGGCCGTCGACGCCCTTGAATCGGAACAGTTCGGCGGGGCGGCCGCCGGTGGCGGCGGATACCCGTCCGGTGGGTTCGACCAGGCCGGTGCGCTCGACCCCGCGGCGGAAGTTCTGCTTGTGCAGCGACAGGCCCGAGACGGCCTCGGCCGCCGCCTGCAGTTCCGAGAGGGTAAAGGCGTCGGGGGTCAGGTCGAACAGGACGGGCCGGTACTTCAGCTTGCTGCGCAATCGCCCGAGGCCGGTCGCCAGGATGCGGCGGTGGTCTGAGGCCATGGATCGACCGGGCGCGTCCGGCGGGGGGCTTTCGTCGCGATCACGGTAGGCCTCGGCCACCAGACGGGCCTCGTAGAGGAGTTCGTACCGCTCCAACACGCGCTCCTCGTTCCAGCGTTGCTCTGGGGTGAGCGCGAACAGAGCTCGGGCGCGCGCCAGGCGGCGGTCGTCGCCGTCCGCCCAGCGCATCAGGCCGTCCGTCAGGGCGGATGTTCCGTCCCGGCCGCGACGATCCTCCCAGGGAAAGAATTCGAACACCGCGTCCCAGCGGGAGCCGTGGGCAGGCGCTTCGGCGGCGTCGGGGGTCAGGGCCAGATAGCCCACCGAAACCTCCCGCTTCAGGTCGGGGCCCGGCGTTGGGCGGGGCGAGGACCGCCCGGCGTCGCCGAAGGTGTAGAGCTGTTCCACGAAGCCCAGGCGAAAGCCCGTCTGCGCGGTGACGAAATCGCGCAGCGCCAGTTCGAAGGTCCGGTCTCGCGCCGGATCGAAGGGACCGAAGGGCAAAGCGCGGGTCCCGTCCTCGGCCTGGGTGGTCAGGACCACGGCTTGGCGGGCCTTCAGCGTCATGACGACGACCGACAGGCCGATCCGCACGCCCTGATCCGCCGGCTCGACCATGGCTACTCCGTGTGCCAGGCGTCGTCGGCCGGGATCAGCCCCACCGCCTTCGCCAGGACTTGATAGCGCTCGAGATAGCGGGCCTGGGCCATGGAGGCGGGCAGGGGCTCGATATGCAGGTCGTAGCCCGGCGGCGGCGAGCCGAAGAAGCCCAGCGCCTCCTTCGGCGTGAAGCCGGCCAGCTGCGTGGCCTCGAAATAGGCGCAGGCCTTGTCGGCCTTCTTGATCAGGGTCTTGATCGTCTGCGGCGTCTTGGGCGGCAAGCCGTAGCGGACGTGGATCGCCGCCTCCAGCCGCGCCTCGAAATCCTTGTAGCCGGAGCCCAGCGCCGCCTTGAACGGCGAGATCATGTCGCCGATCACGTACTCCGAGGCGTCGTGGAGCAGGGCGGCCAGCCGCCACTTCGGATCGAGTCCCGGCTTGATGTGGGCGGCGATCTCCTCAACCACGACGCTGTGCTGGGCGACGGAGAAGGCGTGCTCGCCCACCGTCTGGCCGTTCCAGCGGGCGACGCGCGCAAGCCCGTGGGCGATGTCCTCGATCTCGATGTCGAAGGGCGAGGGATCCAGCAGGTCGAGGCGGCGGCCGGACAGCATGCGTTGCCAGGCGCGGGGTTCGTTCTTCTTGCGGGGGCGCTCGGCCAATTCTTCGATCCTGCTCGCTTCGGGGCTGGTCAGGTGACGCAAAGCGGTCGCGGGATCAAGGCGCGGGGCGCGTCGGCCGTTCCGCAGGCGTGGACAGACTATTCGCCGACGTTGAGCGTCACCAGGTCCTTGGCGTCGTCGAACACCCGGTCGCGACGATCCTTGGAGCGGACCGTGGCGATGATCAGAGGGCCGCCGGCGGGGCCGCGCGCCTCGAAGCCGACCTGCCGCCAGGCGCCCGGCTCGACCGCGTCAGCGGCCAGCAGGAAGGTCATCCGGGTGGATTCGCCGGGCGCGCGCGTCTGAACGCGCGTGGTCGCGCCCGAGGAGTCGACGCTGACGCCGGCCTTCTCCGTGCGGGCGCCTTGGCCGTCACGCGCACTGATGTTGATGCCGGCGATCCGCACGGTGGCCTTTTCGCCCTGGGTTTCGATATGGAGCCCCGGCAGGCTGACGGTGGCGTCCTCGCCCTTGGTCTGGATGTTGACGCCGGGCGCCGCGACCGAAGCCGTCTCCGGGCCCGAGACGCCTTCGCGGGCGTCGATGCGGACGGCCGCCTGGGGCATGTCGGCCGTGACGCGACGTTCGAAGTCGGACAGGACGTGTTCGGCCGAACGCCCTTCCAGCTTGACCAGGTGCAGCACCACTTCCGATCCTCGCGGTCCGCCATAGGTGCAGGTGGCCCCGCCGGGGTCCGCGGAGCCCTTGCGCGTCAGCGTCCGCAGGGTCTGCGGGCATTGCAGCGCGTCCACCACCTTGAGTACGCCCATCGTTTGGTCGTCGGACGAGGTCGTCGTGGTGGTTGTGATCCGGACCGCGTTCTCGCCGTCGCAGGCGGTGACGCCGACGGCCATCAGCAGGGGGATCAGGACATGACGCATGGCGAACCTCTTTACCGGGACCATTGTGCGCGCAGGCGCGAGGTGATCCAGTGAAATCGAGGTAACTTGGGGTTCAGCCGCCGGGACGGGCGCCCTCGCGGCGGTTCAGGAAGGCCAGCCTTTCGAACAGATGCACGTCCTGCTCGTTCTTCAGCAGCGCGCCATGCAGGGGCGGGATCAGCCTGTTCGGGCTCCGCTCGCGCAGCGTCTCGGCGTCGATGTCCTCGACCAGCAGCAGCTTCAGCCAGTCCAGCAGTTCCGAGGTCGAAGGCTTCTTCTTCAGGCCCGGCGTGTCGCGGATCTCGTAGAAGGTCTTCAGCGCCTCAGAGACCAGGCGCGGCTTTATGCCGGGGAAGTGGACATCGACGATGGCGGCCAGGGTCTCGGCGTCCGGGAAGCGGATGAAATGGAAGAAGCAGCGGCGCAGGAAGGCGTCCGGCAGCTCCTTTTCATTGTTCGAGGTGATGATGACGATCGGGCGGACCTCGGCGCGGATGGTCTCGTCGGTTTCCTGGACATAGAACTCCATCCGGTCGAGTTCCTGCAGCAGGTCGTTGGGAAACTCGATGTCGGCCTTGTCGATCTCGTCGATCAGCAGCACGGGGCGGACGGGCGAGGTGAAGGCCTCCCACAGCTTGCCCTTCTTCAAATAGTTGCGGACATCATGGACGCGCGCCTCGCCCAGCTGGCTGTCGCGCAGGCGGCTGACGGCGTCATATTCGTACAGGCCGTTGTGCGCCTTGGTCGTCGATTTGACGTGCCATGTGATCAGCGGGGCGTCGAAGGCCTTGGCGATCTCGTAGGCGAGCACCGTCTTGCCGGTGCCTGGCTCGCCCTTGATCAGCAGCGGCCGTTCCAAGGCCACGGCCGCGTTGACAGCGACCTTCAGGTCGTCTGTGGCGATGTATCGATCGGTGCCTTCGAACCGGCTCATGAAAAACCCGCTCCATGGATGTCACGGAGCGGGTTAGCGGATCAGGCGGCGCCTGAACAGCGATCAGGTGATGTGCTTGGGCGAGACAGGGTCGCTGGCGGGGAAGGTCTCCTCGACGCCTTCGTCGATGAGGGCCTCCTGATGGTCCTCGGCCTCGTCGCGCGGATGCGCGCGGTCCGCCTCTTCGGGCGTGATGCGGCGGGCGTGCGGCGTGTCGGTCGGTTCGTTCTGGCTGCTCGCGCCCTTGTGGTCGGTTCCAGTGGTCATGGTCTTGCTCACGGATTGGCGGGGGTGTTGTCGTCCGGGCCGTAGCCCAGGTCCTCGATGTCGTCGTCGGATAGGCGGCGCGCCTCCCAATGGGCGGCGCTGGCCTGGGCCCCGCGCTCGTTCTCCATCAGGCCCGAGTAGACGAGTTCGACTTCGTCGGGACTCTCCAGGCCGTTGCTGTCGGCGTCCGACTGGTTGATGCGTTCGCCGTCGACACCGAGCAGAGCGTCAGCCTCGCGCTCGATGCCGTCCAGCGCCAGCTGGTCGTCGATGCTGATGTCGTCCTCGTCGAACTCTTCCTCATCGGCGTCACCGTCGGCTTGGGTGACGTCCAGAACGGGGTCGGCCTCGTCCAGCAGGAATTCGCCGTCGCCCTCGTCGTCCAGGTGCGTTTCGTCGAACACCTCGGACTGTTCCTGATCGTCGTTGAATTCAATCTCGGGCATTTGCGCCTCCTCTGCCTGGGATCAACGTCAGGCGACGGTTAGGCGTTCCCCCGGAGACGGCGCACAAGGGATGGTTAACCCTGACTCTTTAGCTTGGGTTCGTTCTGGTCGGTCTATTACGCAGACGACCTCGGCCGGACCCTGGGAGCCCATAGCCGATGCCTTTGAAGCTGTCCCTCAAGCCGGGGGAGAAGTTCGTCCTCAACGGCGCCGTCGTGCAAAACGGCGACAGGCGCGGCGTGCTGATCCTACAGAACAAGGCCAGCGTCCTGCGCGAGAAGGACATCATGCAGGCGGAAGAGGTCACCACCCCCGCCCGCCGGATCTATTTCCCGATCATGATGATGTATCTGGACGAGGGATCGGCTTCGAAGTTCTACGACGAGATGGCGCTGCGCATCACGGAGTTCATGGGCGCCACCCGCAACTCCGACATCCTGGCTGAATGTGTCGCGGCTTCCCGCCACGTTCTGGCCCGCGAATACTACAAGGCGCTGATGTCGGCCCGTAAGATAGTCGATTACGAAGAGAGAGTGCTGAATGTCGCTTCAGGCGTACACGACGGCCGCGACGCGGGCTGAATCTCCGCGTGACATGGAGTACCGCCTGTTCGGCCAGGTGACGCGTGCGCTCGTCCACGCCTCGACGGTCGACCCCTCCGACGTGGCCACGCGCATCGACGCGCTGGACTGGAACCGCCGTTTATGGACGGCCTTGGCCAACGACTGCGGCAGCCCCGGCAATGTGCTGGGCCACTCGCTGCGCGCCCAGATCATATCCCTCAGCCTGTTCGTGAACCGCCACTCCTCGGCGGTGATGCGGGGGGAGGAGAGCTTCGAAGACCTGATCGACCTGAACCGCATGATGATGCAGGGGCTCTCCGGCCAGCAGCAGGCGGCCTGACCAGCCGTTTCTTCACGAAATCGGGAAGGGTCTTTGCATATGGCCCTGGGCCACCCTACCTTTCGCCTCCCTGTTCAACAGCTGAAAGGAGGTGATCCAGTGTCTCATTGTCACCAATCGCGTACGGCGGCTTCGACCCTGGTCCTCATGGAGGTCCGGGCCTGATCCTTTCAGGCTGAGTTGCTGTCGGGCCGTTCGCGGTCAGACAATGAAGGGCCGTCGCGGCGACGCGGCGGCCCTTTTTGTTGGTCAGAACAGGCCGGACGCCCAGCCCCAGATGTGCTGGGCCACCTCCACGACGGTGGTCCAGACGAACAAGAGGTAGAGGACGCACAGCCCCGTCCCCGCGGCGCCCATCAGGATGGCCACGCCGTCCCGCTGCATCATGCCCAGGGCGAACAGGACCAGCGTCAGGCCGGGCAGCATGTCCCCGAACGGGACGGGCAGGGCCATCATCAGGGCCAACAGCACGCAGACCAGCCCCGTCACCGTGTCGGCCACCTCGCCGGTGAGATAGTGCAGGCGCGGACGGGTCAGGGCCTCCACCCGGCGGATCAGGCCCATGATGCGGCACACGCCGGCGCGATAGGCGGCGCGACTGACCGAGGCGCGCAGCACCCAGCGCGGCAGCCACACCGAATCGCGCTGGAAGGCCAGCTCCAGCGACATCAGGATGATCGGCACGGCGAAGACCGCCTTGCCGCCCGGGGGCCACGGCAGAAGCGCCAAGAGGGACAGCACAAGGATCATGGCGCCGAAGCCGCGCTCGCCGAAGGCGGCGACCAGCTCCTGAAGCGTCAGTTTAGGCTCGGCGCCCGCGCCCAGCTCCTCGACCACGTCCGAGAAGCGGCGGAGATCGCTCTGATTGTCGATTTCAGGCATCAGGGGCGGCGGCGCTCGGTGACGGTTCGAGCCATTTAGGGGACGGCGCGCGCCGCCGCCACTTACCGATCTGAAAGTCGGTCGAATTCACCGCGGCGTCGCTCCGACGCCGCGCTTCAATTCTTCACGTGTTCGGGTTTGCCCTTGCGCTTGGTGCTGGCCATCTTCTCCAGCTCCTTCTCGCTCATGGACATCATCGACTTGGACGCGCCCTTGAGTTCGGACTTGGGCGTGTCGCCGCGCTTGGCCGACAGGGCGGCGCCGGCGGCCTTCTGCTGGGCTGCGGACTTGGCGGGCATGGACGGTCTCCTTCCAGGGAAGGAAATCGTCAGCCGCCCAGCAGTTCCCGGCCGATCAGGAAGCGGCGGATCTCATTGGTTCCGGCGCCGATGTCGTAGAGCTTGGCGTCGCGCACCAATCGCTCGACCGGCCATTCCTTGGTGTAGCCGGCGCCGCCCAGGGCCTGGACCGCCTCAAGCGTCACCTTCACCGCGTTCTCCGAGGCCAGCAGGATGGCGCCCGCCGCGTCGTAGCGCGTGGTCTTGCCCTGGTCGCACGCGCGCGCGACCGAATAGACGTAGGCGCGGGCGCTGTTCAGCGCGACATACATGTCGGCCACCTTGCCCTGCATCAGCTGGAACGAGCCGATGGCCCTTCCGAACTGCTTGCGATCGCGGACGTAGGGCAGCACCACGTCCAGCGCCGCCTGCATGATGCCCAACGGTCCGGCGGACAGCACGGCGCGCTCATAGTCCAGGCCGCTCATCAGCACGGCCGCGCCGCGCCCTTCGCCGCCCATGATGTTCTCTTCCGGGACCTCGCAGTCCTCGAACACCAGTTCGGCCGTGTCGGAGCCGCGCATGCCCATCTTGTCCAGCTTCTTGGAGACCGAAAAGCCTTTCATGCCCTTTTCGATCAGGAAGGCGGTGACGCCGCCGTTGCCGTCGCCGGTGCGGGCGTAGACCACCAGCGTCTCGGCGTGCGGGGCGTTGGTGATCCAGAACTTGGCGCCGTTCAGGACGTAGCGATCGCCGTTCTTCTCCGCGCGGGTGCGCATGGACATGACGTCCGAACCCGAGCCGGCCTCCGACATGGCCAGCGAGCCGACGTGTTCGCCCGAGATCAGCTTGGGCAGGTATTTCGCCTTCTGCTCGGGCGTGCCCCAGCGGCGGATCTGGTTGACGCAAAGGTTGGAGTGGGCGCCGTAGCTCAGGCCGATCGAGGCCGAGGCGCGGGAAACCTCCTCCATCGCCACCACGTGCTCGAGGTAGCCCAGGCCCAGGCCGCCGTATTCTTCCTCGACCGTGATTCCATGCAGGCCCAGCTCGCCCATCTCGGGCCAGAGCTCGCGCTTGAACTCGTTCTTCTCGTCGATCTCGGCCGCCAGTGGGGCCAGGCGATCGGCGGCCCAGCGAGCCGTGGTGTCGCGGATCGCGTCGGCGTTCTCGCCGAGACCGAATTCCATGGATTGGGGCGCGAAGGGAATGCTCATGCGGGGAGGCGTAGCATCGCGCATGGTCGTTCGCCAAGCGCGGCTATCAGCGCCCGGTCCGGCCCCAGCGCTGGAACAGGTTCCACGCCGCCACCGCCACGCACGCCAAGGCGATGACCGACAAGGCGACGCCGATCAGTCCCGTCTCCCCCCCGCCCGGTTGAACCGCGCGGCGAAAGGCGGCCATGGCGGCGCCGAAGGCCACCATGCCCATGGCGCCGAGGATGAGGAAGGGCCAGGGGCTGCCGGGCTCGGCGCGGCCGGCCGGGCGCGGGGCGGGCTGATCCGCCGGGGCCGCCTCTTCGAGCGAGGGCGTCTCCGCCTGGTGCGACTGCGCTTCGGTCGTGGAGTCCCACACCACGCGGCTTTCGGAGGGCGGGGACGCCGCCTTGTCCGTGTCGTTCGCCGGAGCCAGGACCAGGCCCTCCGTCGCGACGGTCTCGGTCAGCGTCAGGCTGGGGCCGACGTCGATGGCGGACGGCATCGTCGAGGCGCCGCCGGCGGCGACTGGCCCGTCGGGTCCCATGACATAGGGCGCGCGCGCATCGAAAGCGTCCGGTTGGGCGGGGAAGGGCGCCACCTCCGGCTCCGGAGCCGCTGCATCCGCAGCGTCCGAGACAGCGGGAAAGGGAGCGAGCGGCTGGGCGAGCAGGACGTCCAGAGAAGCCGGGCCATCCGGATGGGCGACGAACAGGGCCCGCTCGGCCGAGCGACGGCGCGGCGGCATATGGGCTTCGGCCTCGTCGTGCCAGCCGATGATGGCCTCCGCCGCCTGTCTCATCCGGCCCGCGTTGGTCAGCACCAGCACGTCCGAGACGCGGAACCGTTCGATCCCCACCGAGAAGGCGAAGCTGGCGAGGGCGTCGAATTGGTGCTGGTTCAGTCTTGCCGTCACCGCCTCGCCGATGGCGCGGACCACCGGGATCAGGTCGTACTGCAGCAGCAGTTCGGCGTCCGCCGCCGAGACCGAGGCGCCCTCCCGCGCCGACGCGGTATGACCATAGCCGATGACCCAGCGGTCGTCGGAGCGACGGACGGCATGCGGGCGGAATCCCTCGAAGCTCTTGATCAGGGCGACCCCGTTGCGGGACACCTTGGTCGGATACGGCACGGCTTCGGACACGATTGACCCATTTTGAAACGGAGGCGGGACCTTCGTTTCCTAAGCAGCAAGCTGCGGGCCGTGTCGCCCCCGGACGTGTCTAAAGCAGGACCATCGTCGCCAGGCCGAGGAAGATCAGGAAGCCGAAGAAGTCGGTCGTGGCCGTCACGAAGACGGCGGAGGACACCGCCGGGTCGAACTTCAGCCGCGACAGGGTCAGCGGCGTCAGCACGCCGACGCAGGCGGCCACCAGCAGGTTCAGGATCATGGCGGCCGCGATCACCAGGCCGATGCGCCAGTCTTCGTCGCGGAACCAGAAGGCGGCGGCGACCCCAATCAGCGGGGCCAGCACCAAGCCGTTGGCCACACCCACCATCAGCTCCCGCAGGAAGGTCCGCATGGCGTTCGCCGAGCTCAGCTCGCGCGTCGCCAGGGCGCGCACCGTCACGGTCAGGGCCTGGGTGCCCGCGTTGCCGCCGATCGCCGAGACGATCGGCATGAGCACGGCCAGCGCGACGATCTGCTGGATGGTGCCCTCGAACAGGCCGATCACGCTGGCGCCCAAGGCGGCGGTCGCCAGGTTGATGGTCAGCCAGGGCACCCGGCCGCGCACGATCTCGGCGACGCTGGAGCCGCGATCCTCGTCGGCCACGCCGGCCAGGCGCAGGATGTCCTCGCGGTTCTCTTCCTGGATGATGTTGACGATGTCGTCGACGGTGATCTGGCCCACCAGACGCCCGGCCGCGTCCACGACGGGCGCCGAGATCAGGTGGTACTTTTCGAAGATGTAGGCGACCTCTTCCTGGTCCTGATCCACGGCGATCTCGTTGACCGGGTCCATGAGCTCCGACAGGGGCGTGGCGCGGGGCGCGCGCAGCAGCCCGCTGACGGCCACCCCGCCGACCGGCCGGTTCAGCGGATCGACCACATAGATGTCGAAGAAGAGCTCGGGCAGGTCGTCGCCCTGGCGGCGGATGTGGTCGATGGTGTCGCCCACGCTCCAGAACTGGGGCGCGGCCATCACCTCGCGCTGCATCAGGCGGCCGGCGGAGTCCTCCTCGTAGCCTAGGCTGCTCTCGATGGCGGCGCGGTCGACCTCGGGCATGGCGGCCAGCACGCGTTCGCGCTGGTCGTCCTCCAGATCCTCCACGACCGCCGCGGCGTCGTCGGAATCCAGTTCCTGCAGCGCCTCGGCCAGAGTGCCGTGGGGCACGCGCTCCAGGACTTCCTCGCGGATGCCGTCGTCCAACTCGGGCAGGGTCGCCGCCAGCAACTCGGGCGGCAGCCACAGCACCACGACCGCACGGTGCTCGACCGTCAGGAAGCCCATCAGGTCGGCGACGTCGGCCGGGTGCAGGTCTTCCAGCAGCGAGCGCAGCCGCATGCCGTCGCCGTCGTCGGCGGCGTCGACCACTTTCTCCACGAAGGCGGGAGTGAGGACATAGTCCTCGTCGAGGGCGATGTGCTCTTCGGTTTCTGGATCGGCGGGCTTCAGGAGGGCGGAATCCGTGGTGCTCACGTTGTCGCCTCCCGTTGGTAGTATGCCCAGCCGCAGTTAGCCGATGAATCGTCCTGTTAAGCCAGATGGTGCGGTCGAGAAGACTCGAACTTCCACGGGTTGCCCCACAGCGACCTCAACGCTGCGCGTCTACCAATTCCGCCACGACCGCTCGCATCGGAGCGGCGGCGAATAGACGAACGCAGCGGAAAAGAAAAGGGCTGTTGTTCGACGGGATGTCGGCGTCAGGCGGCGCCGGCCATGAAGTCGTAGACGTCCGCCGCGCGCGTGACGGTGATGGCGATGCGATCATCGCGAATCTCGATCTCGCCCCGCGCCACGGGATGGTTGTTGGCCAGGATCCACACCTCGTCCTTCTCGGACGCGTCCAGGGGAATCACCGCGCCGCGCCCCATGCGCAGCAGTTGCGACATCGGCAGGACCGACCGGCCCAGCACCACGGAGATTTCGACGTCGATGGCTTCGATCTGGCTCAAGAGCTGTACTCGTTCACGCGAGCGCGCGCCCTTGCGCAACCGCTCCGCCGTGCACATTGAAGCGTCATGCTTGCCGAGCCGTTAAGTCCCATCCCGACAAGGCTGTTTCGCGCCGACGACGTTCCGGTGGAATGGGCGGTCTCGACCGCCCACGTCGACTATGAGGCGGCCGTGGCCTTCATGGAGGCGCGCGTCGCCGCCATCGCGGCCGGAGAGGCCGGAGAGATGGTGTGGCTGCTGGAGCATCCGCCGCTCTATACGGCCGGGGTCTCGGCGCGCGACGAGGACCTGCTGGACGCCGGACGCTTTCCCGTCCACCGAACGGGCCGGGGCGGGCAGTTCACCTATCACGGCCCCGGCCAGCGGGTGGCCTATGTCATGCTGGATCTGGGGCGGCGGGGGAAGGACGTGCGCGCCTTTGTGCGCGGGCTGGAGGCGTGGCTGATCGGGGCGCTGGACACGTTCGGCGTGTCGGCGGGCGTCCGAGACGGGCGTGTGGGCGTCTGGGTCGAGCGCAAGGGCGCCGGCTGGTCGCGCGAGGACAAGATCGCCGCCATCGGCGTCAAGGTGCGCAAGTGGGTGTCCTTCCACGGGATCAGTCTGAACGTGGAGCCGCAGCTGGACCACTTCGGCGGCATCGTCCCCTGCGGCATTCAGGAGCATGGGGTCACCAGCCTGGTGGACCTGGGCGTGCTGGCGACAATGGACGAGGCGGACGGGGCGCTGAGAGACAGCTTCAACGCGGTGTTTGGAACGACCCGACCGGCGGCGTCGCCGCTCTGAGACCTTGCGCTGCTTCGTCGCGGCGTGGCGACAATCGGGCGAAACCACGACCTCGGGGTTGGCAAGACCCGCCGTGTTCAGCTTTAACGACGGTCGACCAAAGCAGGCGCCAAGGAGTTACCCCGATGAACCGCATGATCGCCGCCGCCTCGGCCGCCGTGCTGAGCCTCACCGTCGCCGCCGGCGCCGCCGTGGCCCAGGATTTCCGAGCGCTGGCGCAGCAGGACCTTCAGACCGCGCATGACGCCCTGGCCGCCAACCACCCCGCCGCCGTGGTCCCGGGTGCGGCCAGCGAGGACTTCCGCGCCTGGATCGATACCGGTCTGCAGGAAGCGCTGGGCCAGGTCGGTCGCGTCAACAGCGGCGACAGCCACGCCTATCTGATGCGCTTCTACGCAAACGGTTTCCGCGATTCGAACATCGCCATTCGCCCGACCTACGAAGGCCTTGGACCGTTTTTCGCGACCAGCTGGCCCGGCATCGCCACCGCATGGCGCAACGGTGAATACGTCGTCTCCTACGTTCAACCGGGCGTTCGCGGGCTGCCGCCCGTCGGCGCGGTCCTCGTCGGCTGCGGCGAGGACACGGCCGCCCAGATGGCGTCTGAAAAGCTGGATCGCTGGGAAGGCGACCTGACGACCGAGGCGGGCCGGGTCCGCACCGCGCCCTATCTGCTGTGGAACCGCAACAACCCGTTCGCCGGCGGCGTGCCGACGGTCGAATGCCAGTTCAAGCAGGGACGGCGGACGCGCGATTATCGCATGACGCCGCAGCCGGCCGACAAGGCCGCGCTGGAAGCCGCTTATCGCGCCAGCGTCTACACGCCCGGGGGCAACCCCCTCGCCGTGGAGACGGTCGACGGGCGTCCCTGGGTCCACGTGCACAGCCTGGCGGACGACGCCGGCTGGGACGCCTTCTACGCCGCCGTCGAGGCCCAGCTGGCCGCCATCCGCGGTCCGCAGGGCGTGGTCATCGACCTGCGCGGCGCCAACGGCGCGTCGCTGAACGCCACCTCGCGCGGCTATGGCCTGGCCAACCGCATCTGGACGCCGGAGTTCACCGTCAGCCGCCAGCCCGAGGCCGGCTCCATCACCTACCGCGCCACGCCCGCGAACCGTCAGTGGTTCGCCGACACCCTGGCGCGGATGCAGGCCGACCCGCGCTTCGTGCAGGAATCGGCGGCGGTGATCGAACAGACCCAGGCGATCGTCGCCGCGTTCGATTCGGCCATCGCGGCCGGGCAGCAGACCTTCACCATGCCGGGCCGGCCCTCGGTCCCGGACACCGGCGCGCCGAACCCGGTGCAGGGCCCGGTGATCGTCCTGGCCGACGGCGGCTGCACCAGCGGCTGCCTCGACACGCTGGACCTGCTGACCCGCCTGCCGAACGTGCGCCTGGCCGGATCGGTGACGGCCGAGGATTCGATCTTCATCGAACCGACCGTGCTGCGCCTGCCGTCGAACTACGCGGAGCTGAGCTACGGCCACAAGGCGTGGACCACGCGCGAACGCGGCAACGACGCCCCGTTCACCCCGGCTGAGGGTCTGGCCTATACCGGCAATCCAACGGACGAAGCCGCTGTGCGCGCCTGGGTCGGCACGCTGTTCCAGTAACGTAGGCGATCTGAACCGATGAGAGGGCCGGGCAGGGGTGGAACCTCCGCCCGGCCCTTCTTATTTGCGAACCATGACCGACATCGCCGCCAACCCCGTCTCGCCGCGTTCCCCCTCCGGCTACGACCTCACGCCGCCGTCCGACGAGGAGCGGGCGCGGCTGGAGGCCGATCTTTCCCCCGAGGAGAAGCGCGTTCTGCTGGCGCACGGCACCGAGGCGCCGTTCTGCGGGACCTTGCTGGGCGAAAAACGGGCCGGCGTGTTCTGCTGCCGTGAATGCGGCCTGCCGCTGTTCCGCAGCCGCACCAAGTTCGAGAGCGGCACGGGTTGGCCCAGCTTCACCGAGCCGGTGGACGAGACCCACGTGGAAGCGGTCCGCGACACCAGCTACGGCATGGTCCGAATCGAAACCCGCTGCGCCCGCTGCGGCAGCCACCAGGGCCACGTCTTCCCCGACGGTCCGCCGCCGAGCGGGAACCGCTACTGCATCAACTCCGTCGCCCTGAGCTTCGTGCCGGAGGGCGAGGCGCTGCCTGATCCTCTGGGGCGCGGCGATGGAAAGGCCTGACCTTGGCCGCAATCGCCGTGGTAGGGTGCGTTCAGCGTAAGGAGTATCGACCATGTTGATCGCCAGCCTGCTGACCGTCGCCGCCTTGGCCGATCCCGACGGCGTGGTCGCCACGGCGCCCAGGGGCGCGCTGGACCTTTCGTCGGCCGCCGTCGCCCCGATCGCCGCCGCGCCGCCTTCACCGACAGCCCAGGACGCCGCTCCCCATGGCCTGACCACTGAGGAGCAGATCCAGGGCTGGATCGCGGCGCGCGCCTCGGCGCCCTCCTTCGAGGAAGCCGTCATCGCCGCCCCGGCCGATGACCGGCAGATGCACGGCATGATCGAGGCCGGCATCGGCACCGGCGGCTATCGCAGCTACGGCGCGGCGGTTTCCCTGCCCGTGGGCGAGAACGGCCGCCTGGATCTGGCCTATCGCGAAGGCCACAACCTGCCGACCTACTGGGGCTATCCCCGCGCCTACGGTCCGATCTACGGCCTGGGACGCTTCGGCGGCGTGGATGTGGGCCGCAGTCGGTCCATGTCGATGGGCTTCTCGTGGTCCAAGGACGGAAGCGATGACGACGACTGGTCATCCCGGCGTCCGCTGATCACCGACTGATCGCCAAAACGACAAAAGGCCCGGCGTTCGCCGGGCCTTTCCAGTCTCAGATGGTGCCGCCGGGCAGGATTGAACTGCCGACCTCAGCCTTACCAAGGGAGCAGGGCGCATCCATTTTTCTCCTATGATCCAACGACTTTTAGGGCAGGGGATTGGGCGATCCCCGCATTCTCCCCGGTTTGGGGCTCCGCGCTGTCTTCCCAGACTGAGCTGATCGAGCCCGCCAGATGGGAGGTGTTCACGTGAGCGTAGCGCATGACCATCGCAGCGCTCTTCCATCCCCCCAGCTCCATCAGGGCGGTCAGGTCGCGGTTGGCCCGATAGTGCCAAGTCGCCCAGGTGTGGCGGCAGTCGTGCGGGGTGAAGTCGGTCACGCCGGCGCGGCGCAGCATCCCAGCCCAAGCCGTCTTGATCTGACCACCGCCTCCCTCGCGGACCTCGTAGGCCTCTCCCAGCGGCCGGGTGACGCCCCTTGCGCTCGTGCGGGGTAGGGCGCGTCGGAATACGGCTCCCTCGCGGTGCGGGAGGTTGGCCAAGGCCGCCAGAGCGCGCGGGTGGAGTGGGACGCCTCGGGCATCGCCGTTCTTCGTGTCGATGAACTCGACGTGAGCACGGCTCAGGTCGACATTGCGCCAGTCCAAGTACAGCGCTTCGGACAGGCGGGCGCCGGTGGAGAAGAGGAAGATCACCAGAGGCTTCAGGTGTGGGGCGGCCGCCTCGATCAGTTGATTGGCCTCCTGATGCGTCACCCAGCGGATCCTGCCCTTCGGTTCTTTCGGGCGGGCCAGGACAGGCTTGTCGCACCACCGCTTGCGAGCGGCATGGTGCAGCACCGCCGAGACCGGCGTGTAAACGTGCCGGTTCACAGTGGACGGCGCGGCGCCCGGCTTCAGCTTCTTGGCCAGCGCGTCGATCTCGGCCTGGCCTATGCTGGCCAGCGGTTTCGTCCCCAGAGCCTTCAGGATGGGGCTGAGGTGAGATCGCTCGCCCCCAGCCTCCATGTAGCTCAGCGCGGCTTCGGCGAACGTTCGGGTAGCGGAATCACCGTGGACCGATCGCTTGAGCAGTTCGGCTTCGCGGACCGCGCGGATTTCTTCGGCCGCTTTACGGTCGCCAGTGCCAGTGCTTTCGTCAACGAGGATGCCCCTGACGGACCCGCGAAGGTACCAGTTCGGGGAGCCGTGTCGTCGTTTGAGGGTGAGGGGCATGGAAGGGCCTCCAGAAGGGCCTGGACATCATCAGGCGTGAAGACATAGGCGCGACCGAGCTTGCGGCCGACGCCGTGCGCCTTGGCCAGGCTGATGAGCGTGGCCTGCGAGCAGGGGACGATCTCCTCGGCGATCAACGCCTGGGCCGTCTTGATGACAGGCCACCCCATCTCAGGCGGCCTCATCGCGGCTGATCGGCGCATTGCAGTTCGCCGCCTCCCGCTGCGCGATCCATTCGTCTATCGCGGACTTCCGGGCGCACAGCGTGGCGCCGAGATAGAACATCGGGAACCGATGGGGGACATCCAGCCGGCGGTTCATGTCGATGATGCGGGACCACTTCGACTCGTCGCCGAACAGGTGCGCGGCGATCGCCTTGGCGCCGTAGAGAACATTGCTTTCGGCCATGGGGATGGCTTCCTTTCCAGTTTCGCTCCCCCATGAGCGCGGGCTTTTGTTCCCGTTTTGAGCCGGGGTTCCACCATCTCTCATTTTCCAAAATTCGCCAATAGGCGAGAGGTTCTTTCTCGCCTCGAATCATGGGTTTCCCCCGTTTTTCTGCAGCACCCATTCGATCTCGCACGGCAGCGGCCGGGCGCTGATGAGATCGCACTGGTGGAACAGCTCCTCGAGCGCTGCTTCCTGCTCTGGGGTCAGCTTGTCGGGGATCACAGGCCGTCCTCCGGCTCGCGGTCGCTGTCGTGGCCTTCGTCTTCGCAGGTCTCCTCCAGGTCGTAGGTGAAGCCGCCGCCGTAGGGGCCGAGGTTCACCGCGTGGCCGTGGCCGAAGGTGACGCCGCACAGGCTGGCCTCAGTCTCCCGGTCGTCGTCCTCCTCGATGGCGCCCTCGTCCTCGGAGGCGTCTTCGAGGTCGGTCCATTCCTCGCCTCCCAGCGGCAGGGTCTTGGAGCTGTGAGCCTGGCTCAGCCAGTGAGCGACCTCGGGATGGGCGAGGCTGGGCTCCAAGTCGGGATCGGCGTCTAGGCCGTCCATGATGGTGATGATCCGGTCCACGAGGATCGACAAGCGCCGGTGCAGACGTGCGCGGCTGATTGAGGGGTGTTCGATCACCTGCAATACGGGCGCGGGTGTGCTATTGGCGTCAAAGGCCATGACCTGATCTCCCAAGGATCGGTTGCGGTTAGGGCTGGGGGGGAGCTCCAACTTCCCTCCGGCCTGCTACTCTGATAACAGAGTAAGCATGAATGGTAAAGATACCTTGATAACAAAGAAACGACGTGGCCCCGCACCTACCGGACAAGGCACACTCGTCGGCGTCCGTCTCCATCCCGAAATGCTGGAAAAGCTGGACGGCTGGCTGGAAGGGGAGGTCCGTTACAAGGGGCTGTCGAAACCGAACAGTCGCGCGCATGCGATCAGGGAAATCCTGCGCGAGCGGTTCGATGGCTGAAAACGGAAAAGCAGCGTCCGTCCGGACCAAAACTCATTGCCCGCGTTGCGACGGCGAACGAGTTTGCGATGTGCTCGGAGCCGTGGAACGGCCGTGGCGATGGGAGGATCGGAGCCACTCAATCGACGGATCAGTGACCCATCAGCTTGTCGAGTGCAGGGGATGCGAGACTGTCTTTTATAAGAAGTCGAGTTGGGATGATAACGACCTAGATGTCGAGTTTGACGACGAAGGTCGGTCGTTTATGGTCCCGGTAGTGCACGTCGAGACTTATCCCGTTCCGGAAAAGAAGGGGCGCAAACCTGACTGGGTCTGGGAGATCGCGAAGCAGGATCCGCAACTCGAGAAGATCTTGTCGGAAGTCTATGATGCAGTCGAGCATCGGTCGAACATCTTAGCCGCGACGGGTCTTCGTACGGCATTTGATAGGGCTGTGAGCTACCATGCTGTCGATGAAAGCCTTCCACTGGCCGCCAAAGTGAAGGCCCTTCAAGACGCTGGTTTTATCGGCGAAACTGAGGCTAGCATCTTACAGACGGTCGTCGATGCCGGGAGTGCTGCGGCTCACCGTGGGTGGAACCCCTCGGACGACGATTTAGCCAAACTGCTGCAGTCCCTAGAGCACTTCATCCATCGGACTGTCGTGACGGGGAAAAAGGTACTCGACGTGAAAGCGGCGATCCCCCAGCGCGCGAAGAAGTAGTGCGGCTGCATTAAGGTGGACCTCGATCGATCCGGATCACCCATGGTCGGCGGAAAAGCGGCTGTCCCTGCATGAACTGACTGCCTTCACGAAAGGAGATTTCGATGGCTGACGACACCCAAGAACTCGAACGGCGAGCGGAGGACCTTGAACGGGCCTTGGAAGCATTCAAGGAAGCGCGCGCCGACGCCATCCTGATCGCTGCTCAGAAGATCGACGATCTCTCCGACGACCACGACGCTGTCCGAAGCGCCCTGATGTTTGACCGCCTGGTTCAGATCACCGCGCCTGCTTATGAGGACGTGCGGAAGAAAATCGGTCCTCGAACGATGCTCTACTAGAGCCGGGGTCTGCTCATTTTTGAGCATCCCCTCAGTTCCGCTCCTCCACGGTGAACGCCAGGCCGACGTGGCGGGCGGTGTCCATCGACCATCCCGAGCCCGCAGGCGTGGCAAAACCCTCGATCTCCGGCTCCGCGATCAGGACCTCGTCGCCATCGGCAGGCGGACGGCGCAGCATGGGCGCGAACCGGAGCGTTGCCTTGCCGTTCTCGTCCGCCGTGGCGGGCTCGGTGACGATGTAGTTGTAGCGCCCATCCGCCTTGACCAGCGTGAAGACCTGCCCGGTGACGATAGAGGTGGCGGGCGTCAGACCTCGGACGGGCAACATGGTCCCGCCATGGCCCGAGCCGTCCACCACCGGTGAGCCGATGGGACCGGCATCGAACGCGCCCTGCGGGAAGGGCATGATGACGGTGTCCACCATGGCGGCCGCCAGGAGGCCGATCCAGGTCATGGCCTGCTCGTACTCCATGGGCGGCATCACGTAGTCGATGGCGAAGTGAGAGCCCTTGCGGTTGATGCGCTGGATGGACCCTCCGAGGGCCGAGCGCAGTTCGGCCACGGAGGTCACCAGGCGGACGTTCGCCGACCTGGGCGCCGGGGACGATGGGAGGACGATCGGCATCAGGCGGCGTCCCTCTTCTCGATCTCCTGGACCAGCGCGACGGCTGCGGAAATCTCGGGACCCGGCTGCTCGGGATAGGTCCCGCCGATACCCTCGTAGGCCTGCTTGACGGCGGCGAGGACGGCTTCGCTGACCTCCTTGGCGGGAAAGATCGTCGGATGGTTGGACCCGGACTTTCGCATCGCCTGAAGCCAGAGACGCGGCCCTTTGGCGGGCGCCCAGCCCAGCATGGCGTTGGAATAGGAGAACAGCCCGGGGATCTTGAAGTCGAACTTGGCGAGCTGATAGGCGCCGGTCGGGGACGGCGGAAAGTCCACCCGGCGGATGGACGTGATGGTGACTGGGATAGACATAGGCATCCTTTCCTAAGCGAAGTGGATTTCTTCGGCCCATGCAGACTCGAAGATGGAGGGACCCGCGTCCGACGCCTGGGCGCGCGCGATGGCCATGGCGGCCGCTACGGCGCCGTCGATCTTCTCGGCGGACTTGGATTTGACGAAGCGGGCGGTGTCGCCCTTGGGGCCGCGATCGATGACCGCGTTGTTGAAGTTCCAGCGCAGCACCGGGTGACCACCGTGGCGCAGCCTGCCCGACAGGAGGGCGCGCTCGGTTTCCATGATGGCCGGCGTCATCGAGAGCCAGCCCTGCCGGAAGTGGATGACGTTCAGGCCCATGTCCTGAAGCCGGGGGACGATGCCGGCCGACATGGCCGGGTCGATCGCTAGTTCCTGAACCTGGTACTGGCGGGCTATGTCCTCGATGACGCTCTCGACGTAGGCGTAATCGACCACGTTCCCCGGCGTCGGGGTGATGTAGTCCTGCTCGGCCCAGGTGAGATACGGGACCTGATCGCGCTCCTGGCGCTTCGACAGGTTGTCGGCTGGGCAGAAGAACCAGGGGCGGACGGTATAGCCCCCGTCGTCGTCCCTGAAGGCCGCCACGATGGCCGTGAGGTCCTGGGTGCTGGACAGGTCCACGCCGAGCCAGACCGGCTCCCCCTGACGCGCTTCCAGGTCCAGCGGTGCGCCCCCACGGTCGTACAAGTCCATGTCGAGCCAGGGGTCAGGAGCGCCGTCGCTCCAGATGTTGAGGTAGTAGCGCTTGAACGCCTCACGCTGGGCGGGGATTTCAGCCGCCTGGCGAGCGGTGACGCGCATCTCCTCCAGCGACCGGAAACCGGCAGCGATGGCGGGATTGACCGCCTGCCACACCGCCTCGTCCTGCCAGTCGGCATCCTTGGGCGCCTCGAACAGGATCGGCAGGAACGTCTCGTCGTCCACCTCGCCCGAGGCGACCTTGCGGGCGTACTCGTACAGCTCATGGGCCAGGCCGTGGACGCCGGAACCGGCCGTGGTGATGACGATGGTCAGGGGCTCCTCGCGCTTACCCATCGACTGGCGCAGCACGTCCCACAGCTCGCGTTTGGGCCAGGCGTGGACCTCGTCGGCGATCAGACAGGAAATCGACAGGCCGTGCTTGGAATAGGCCTCGTGCGAGATGGCCTTCAGGGTCGAGCGGGACCCGGCGTGCTGGATGGTCTTGTAGGACGGGAGCACCTTTGTCAGGCGCTTCAGCACCGGCTCCTGGGCGATCATGCCCGAGGCGGCGTTGTAGGCGATGGAGGCCTGCTCCCGGTCGGCGGCGGCGACGATGACCTGACCACCGGCTTCCTTCTCAGGCCCCACCAGATGCAGCAGCCCCAGCCCAGCGGACAGGGTGGTCTTTCCGTTTCCCCGAGGCAGGAGGATGAAGACGGTGCGGATGCGGCGACGGCCGTCCTCCCGCGTGTCGCCGTAGATGCGCTGGACGATGCGCTGCTGCCAGCGGGCCAGAGCGAACCGCTGACCAGCCAGCTTGCCCTCGTGGAGGCGCAGCTTCTGGATAAACTTCACCGCACGGGCGCCCTTGCCCTCGGGATCGGGTATGGGGCTGTCGTCAGTCCACCAGGTCACCGAAACCCCCGTTGTCGTCGCCTTCGTCACTGATGGCCGGGCGAGAACGGGAGACGGGCGTCAGACCCAGCTCGGCCGCCAGTTGGCGGGAGTGGGTCATGGCCGTGTGCATCACCCGGATCGCGGGGTGCGGCCTGGGCGCGCCGTTCTCGCCGGCGAAGAATGGGCTCTCCAGCCCTGCCAGGATCGTCTGACATTCGCGGACCTGACCAATGGCCAGGCAGTAGTTTTCCAGACTGCCGAGATCGCCCTCGGTCAGGATGCGGCGCTCGGCCAGGATGGGCGCACACCGCTTCCATTCGCCCTTCGCCTGTTTCGGCAACCAGGCAGGGCAGGCCGGGGCCGTGGTGAGCGGCGCCCGGTCCTGCTTCAGGTTCGGCTTGTCACCCCGCATGAGGCGGCCTCGCGGAGATGGCCACCTGCCAGCGGCGAGCGATGGACAGGAGCATTCCAGGCGACGGCGGTTCGGCCGAACGGGGCTTGATGTCGGGGCCTCCGACCAGCTTCTCCAGCGCGGGGATCTTCTTGGCCCGCTCCAGGGAGGCCGTCGTGTGCGCCAGCCAGCCGGTCATGCGGAACCGGCGCCTTTCAGCGCGCGTCCGCCCCTCCACCGCCGCGACATACAGCCGTGGCGTGGTGGCGAAGAATCCGTCTGGCCAGCCGCCCATCTCGCACCAGCCGATCAGGAGGTCTTCCCAGTCCCAGCCGCCGCCGGCCGAGGGCGGGCGGTGGACTTGCCGGCCTCCGGGAACGCCTTGGACAACGCCTCGCCGATCAGTTCGCCGGCCTTCTGGATGCCGATGTCGCTGATGAGGTTGCCGGCCTGCTCTTCGGTGCAATCGTGGTTGGCCAGCAGGCCCGCCCAGAACAGGGTCCGCAGGTTCCCCATAGACAGGTTGGCGCCCAGCAGCTCGCCGAGCTGGGTCGTGGTCACGCCCAGCTTGCTCTCCAGCGTCACCAGGGCGTTGATGGTGTAGGCGAGGACATAGGTGTCGCCGCCGGTCTCGAAGCTGACTTCGCCCTTCATCGGATTGGCCATGTTACTCACCAGCCTCCCGCAGGACCGAGCCGGTGACCTTGATCGTCACCGTGGCGGTCATCTTGTCGTCGTTCGGCATGGCTGGCTCGTAGCCGGTCAGCAGGCCCGAGAAGGTCCAGGTCGCCGCGTTCGGGAACACGATGCGGAAGCTCTTGGCCTGGCGCGACGCCTTGGCGGCGAGGATCAGACCCTCGCTCGTGGAGCCGGGGACGAAGTTCATTTCGAACGAGGTTTCGCCCGGATCGGTCAGGCCCATGATGAACTCGCGATCGGGCGAGCCCATGTGCGAGGCGTCGATCACGTCCGTCGTCTCGTTCGGCGGGGTGATGTCGAACACCTCGGCGATGGCCGTGTAGGTGCCGGGCGTGGCGCTCTCGATTTGGAACTGCGCGCCGTTCCCGATGGATGCTTCGGTACTCATTCTGTGGCCTCCTTGTGCCAGACGGAAATGTCGATGCGGGTGCGGTAGAGCGGCTCGGGGTCGTCGCCCTCGAAGCTGTCGCTCTCGCTGTCGATGAAGATGCCCTGCAGGACGATGCCGCCGGTCAGGGTGCGGGCGTGCGGCAGCGCCAGGATCACGGCGCGGGCCAGCAGCTTCGCCTCCTTGAAGGTGCGGCCCCAGGTGTCGATCTGGACCGTGCTGTCGACCAGGCCGGAACGACCGGACGAGGTCTGATCCCGGCGCCCGCTGATGCGGTGCAGGGTCACGGCGGGCAGGGCGGCGTCGTCGGGCCGGGCCGACCAGTTCACGCGATCGCCGACCATGGCCGAGACGCCGGCGTTGGTCAGCAGGAGGGCGGTCAGGGCCTCTTCCATCACTTGCCTCCCTTCTTCTGGCGCAGGGCCTTGCGGGCGGCGCGCTGGGTGGCCTTGGCGATTTCCTCGGTGAGGATGGTCTTCACGCTCTCAAGGGCCTGGCCTTTCCCGGCCTCCCACGCTGGGCGCATGAACGGGCGGGGGCTCTGCCTGCGATTGCCGAACTCCTCCTGGATGGCTTGAGGCTGACGCCCCGGCCCCATGTGGACCTCGATCCGGTTCACGCGCCGATAGCCGCGACCCTTCGGCCGGCCCGAGGTGACGCCGATGCTTTCCCGCAGCTCGCCCGAACGGTCCTTGGCGACGTTCTGGCGGGCGGCCTCGGCCATGGGCTCCAGCGCCGCCTTGAGGGTGCGCCGTCCCACATTCCGGGCCGTGGACAGCTTCAGTTCCTTGAGGGCCTGATCCAGCTCGCGCAGACCTTCCACCTTCACTCGGGTGCGGTTCACGATGCGGCTCCCTCGGTGTGCAGCTCCATGTGGAGCCGGCCGACAGGACGGACTTCGCGGATGTTGAGAAGGGCGCCGTCCATCCGAACATGATCGGTCAGGCGGATGTCTGGCTGGCGATGGGTGCGGAACACGATCCGGCGGGAGGCCTGGACGCCATCGGCCGCCAGGTACTCCCGGCCGCTCTGCTGGACCCGCTCGGCCATGGCTTCGACCACCACCGCCTCGCCGTAGATGGGGGTGTTGAACTCGTCGCGGCCGATCTCGCCGTTGCGGACGATCTCGATGAAGGTGTCCAGCCGACCGAGCCTCATCCGAACACCCACGGGCGAAGGTCGTTGAGCAACGCCTGCGCCTCCTCTGGCACGGTCGCGCCCTCCCGGCCTTCGTAGAGGGCGGCGACGGTCATCTTCACCGCCTGATCGAAGATGGGCGGCAGGGGGTCCGGTTGGTCGTCGGTTCCGATGTACCGGGTGCAGGCGTCGGTCGCGGCCGTCAGCAGGTCGCTGATGAATACGTCCTGATGGTCGTCCAGGATGCCGAGGTGCGCCTTGGCTTCGGCGACGGTGACGGTCATCGGATCACCCTCCCGGTGGAGTACCGCTGACGGTTCATGATCTGGTTCTGGGTCAGGCCGGGGATGTTCGCGGCGGCCCAGGCGTTGGACCGGCGCTCGGCCTCGGCGATCGCCGGCTGGGCGGTCCGCAAGACCTGAACGTCGAAATAGGGGGACGGCACGATCTGGGCGATGCCGCCGCCCCCCTGCTGGCGCTGCTGGCGAGGCGTGGAGATGTCCACCCGTTCGCCCGGCGTGGCGCGGAAGGCCACCAGCTTCGAGTCCACGGTGCCGGAGCCCCCGACGTTGAACGATCCGCCGCGCGCGAAACCGGGCAGGAACTTCAGGAGGGACGAGCCAAGGTTTCCGAACTTGGACCACCCGCCCGACCCCTTCTCGCCCAGCATGTCGAAGATGCCGCCGAGCGCGCCCTTCCAGTCCTTGGAACCGATGGACTGGATGATGCCCTCAAGGCTGCTCTCGACGCTGCTGGACAAGCCGCTGAAGGCGTCGGCCGCCTCGGCCGTGGCGTCCCGCACCGGATTGACCATCACGTCGTCGAGGCGACCGATCCAGTCGCCGATCGCGATGACCATGTCGGGGATGTACGAGTTGCCGACGACCTTGTCGTAGAGGTCGTAGAAGGCCTGGCCCACGGACTGGATTTTCTCGATCACCGAGCGGACCAGGGCGGTGAAGCGCTCCAGCAGCCATTGGCGCACGCCCTCGTAGGTCTGGCGGACCCAGTTCACCACTTCGGGGAATAGGGCCGCGAAGGCCCGGCCGATGCCCGCAACCACCGCCGCAACCGCGTCGCCGAGATGGCCCCACATCGCGCTGAAGTCGCCCCTCAGCAGGGCGCCGAAGGCCGACAGGAGGTCCGCAATCACTTCCAGCGCGCCCTGGATCAGGGTCAGGCTCGCCTCGAAGATGCGCTTGATGATTTCGCCGAAGGTGATGACGCCTGTTGAGGCCGAGCCGTTATCGCCGAAGATCGAGGTCACGACCTCCGCGACGCTGCGGATCACGCCGACTAGGGCGTCGAAGATCGGCATCAGCTTGGGGCCGAGGTAGTCCACCACGGCGCGACCGAAGGCGATCAGCCTTGGGATGGCGGCCGAGAACCATTCCAGCAGGCCGCTATCGACCAGGGCGTTGACGGCCAGGCCGCCCAGGCTCGCCTTGATCTTGTCCATGGACTGGCGGAAGGCTTCGGCCTTCTTGAGCTGTTCCTCTGGGATCAGACCACCGTTAGCGACGAACTCCTCCTTGAGTTGGGCGATACCCTCGGCGCCCATGTCCAGGAGGCGGACGAACTGCTCGCCGCCGGTGCCGCCGAAGATCTCATCGGCGACCCTGATCTGCGCGGCCGTGTCGAGTTTGGAGATGCGGGCGATGATGTCATCGAACATCGCCGCCGGGTTCTTGAGGGCTTCGGTCAGTTGGGCGCCGGTCAGGCCGATGCGCTGGAAGGCCTCCGCCGCCGATCCGCCGCCGGTCGTGGCGAACTCGTCGGCGCGGAGCTGCATCTCCTTCATGCCGTCCGTCAGCGCCTCGATGCTCACCCCCGCCTGCTCGGCGACGTACTTGAGCTTCTGGAACTCCTCGAAGGCGACGCCGGCCGTCTCGGCCTCCCGGCCCATCTCGACCAGGTTGCCGGTGATCTCGTTGACCACCGCGAAGGCCCCGCCCAGCGCCGCGCCGATCGCGGCTCCGACGCCGGCCATGGTGGTGGCGATGCCGCGCAGGCTGTTCCCTACGCCCTGCATCTTCTTCTGGGCGCCGGTCAGGCCGTTCTCGAAGGCGGCCGAGTCCAGGCCGAGGGTGACGCGCAGGGCGCCGACGACGGCGTTAGCCATGGGCGCGCTCCTGCTTCTGCTTCATCGAGGAGTGACAGGGCGACGACGCCATGGGCTGCCAGTTCGACCGACGCCAGAAGAGCGCCTTGTCACCACGATGGGGGGTGATGTGGTCGACCATGTCGGCGCGGCGGCCGCAGCCGCAGGCGCATAGCCGGTTCTCGGGCTGGGCGAGGAAGGCCTTGCTCTCGCGCTCCCATTTCGAATCGTACCCGCGTTGGCGGGCGGACGGGCGCCGGGCGTCATAGGCCTTGGCGCGCGCGGCCGTGCAGGCGAGGCAGGATCGCCCCGTCCGGACCACGCGGCCGCAGCCGCAAATGCTCGGCGCCCGCATCGGCATCAGGCCACCGGGGCCTGGGCCGGGCGGCCGAAGATGGCCACAGCCGACAGAGGGGTGGCGGTCCCGTGCGTCCCGCTGAAATCCGTCGTCAGGCGGACATAGCGGGCATCGCCGATGTAACCGAACTTCGTGACGGTCGGGTTCGCATGGGCCGTCTTCAGGGCCAGCACGATCCCGTCGTCATCGGTCAGGTCCAGGCCGACCACGTCCTTGGCCAGGACATCGGTCCAGTCCTCGCCGTCGTAGCTCTCCTCCAGGACGAACTCGATCTTGTTCGTGCCGTTGAAGGTGATCCCGCCGGCGCCGACGTGGACGGCGAAGGTGACCGATCCGAAGCCCTGCCGGTCGATCTGGACCGGCGTGACATCGGCGGCATAGGCGCCCGGCGCGACGGCCGAGACGATCTTCAGGGTGTTGGATTGCTCGCGCATCAGGGGCTCCTCAGCTCACGGCCATTTTCAGCTTGCGGAAGGCGTCGGGGCGGACCACGCCACCACCGACCCGGCGACGGCCGTGGAAGCGGACCAGGCCCTCGGTGGCGACGGTGTAGGGATCGCGCAGAACCGACAGGCCGACCCGATCAACGATGCGGTAGCCGGTGGCGAAATCGCCGTAGATGACGGGGGTGGCGTCCGCCTGGATGCCGGGCATGTCCACCGCCTCGACCACCGGACGGCCCAGCAGGGTCGCCGGCTGACCGACCTGGATGGAGTCCTGCCAGAGGAACCGGCCGTTGCCGTCCTTCAGCAGACGATAGGCGGCGATGGTGGCGCCGTTCAGCAGCCAGGACCCACGGTTCCGATAGGTCGGGGGCAGGTCGTACATGAGCTGGATCAGGGCGTCGGCCGAGACGTTGGCGGCGTGACCGTTGGCGACGGTCTTGATCGACGGATCGTTCAGGATGCCGACCGGCTTCTTCACGCCGTCGCCGTCGATGAACGCGACGCCCTCAAGGCGCCCGAACTCCTCGGCGAAGTCGCTGGCCAGTTCGGACGCCAGGTCGATGGCGCTGTCTTCCAGCAGCCAGTTGCTCACGTCGACGTAGGCGGCCATCTCGTGGACCTCGAGCGCGGCCTGGCCATAGGTCGGCTCGGTCTTCGGGCGCTCCTCGATCTCGCCGACCCACTTGGCGGTGATGGTGCCGGTGCGCTTGGGCCAGACCACCCGGCCGGCCGTCGTCTGGGTGACGCGGGCGGCGGCGCGGATGGGGCTGATCTCGACCAGCTCCTTCTGCAGTTGGGCCTCGAACTGCTCCGGGGCCAGGAAGCCGCCGCGCGTGTCGTCCGAGACGATCAGGGCCTTACGCTCGTCGGGCTCCAGGGACTCGGTGCCGCTACGGACGAAGCCCCAGAAGGCTTTCACCTCGGCGGGCTCTTCGTCCTCGCTCTCCGCGCCGGGGCGCTTCAGGGCGGCGATCTCGGCCTTCAGGGCTTTGGTCTCGTCCTGACCGGCCTTCAGACCAGCTTCGACGGCCGCCTTCACGCGGTCATCGACGGTCCTCTCCAGGTTGGCCAAGGCTTCCTTGACCTCCAGATCGTCGCCTTCCGGCGCGTCCTTGGTCTCGAGGTGGTGGTAGGGGGCAGTCAGCATTTCAGGGGTTCTCCGGCGCGCATGGCGGCGGCAGCCGCGTTGAGCTGGGCCACCAACCGGCGCGCGCGGTCGGGGTCATGGGACTTCACGTTCTCCAGACCGGAGAGCGGATTGCAGGGGATGGCGACGAGGCTGATCTCGTGGAGATCGACTTCATCCAGCAGGCGGGCCTTGCGCTCGATGTCGCGGCGCGCCCGGGTGGTGCGGTATCCGATGGACAGGCCGCGCACGGCCCCGGCGCGGGCGAACTCGTAGGCGTCGGCGCCGTCGCGCGTCTGGGTCAGGATGCGGCCTTTCACGCGCAGGCCCAGGTGGTCCTCGGCGATCTCGCTCCAGACGCCGATGGGACGCTTCTGATCGTGCCCCCCAGAGCATGGCCACAGCGCCGGCCGGGCGGGCCTTCAGCGACCGGGCAAAGGCGCCGCGCTGAACGATGTCGCCGGCCAGGTCACGATTGCCGAAGTTCGAGGCGTATCCTTCGATCTCGCCCTGGTCGCCGACCGCCTTCAGTTCGATGGGAAACAGCTCATTCGCCATTGGCGGCCCCCGGTGCTTCGGTGTTGAGGGGCAGGCGGAACTCGTCGCCGCCGGCGTAGGGCGGGCGGTTCTCCATGGCGCGGACTTCGTTCGGGTTCAGGATGCCGTTGGTGATCGCCTTGGCGTAGGCCTCAAACCGGGCGGCCTGGTTGGCGCGGGCCAGGTCATCGACCAGGAACTCGGCGAAGTAGGTCTCGCGCTCGTCGCGGGTCAGAAGCGAACGGCGGATGCCACCCTCCCAGACCTTCAGCCAGGGCATCAGGGCCAGGGTCAGGAACTGGCGTCCGCCCTCCTCCTGGTTCGACCAGGTGGCCCGGCCGTAGTCCTGGAGCATGGGCGGCGGGATGCGGAAGGGCCGGGCGATCTCGACCACCTGCTGTCCGCGCAGCTCCATGAACTGGGCGTCCACGCTCGAAAGCTGGGTGGCGACCCACTCCCAATCGCTCTCGAGGAAGGCCGTGCCGCCGCCGCCGTCGCCGCTATGGGCCTTGTTCCAAGAGGAGACGGCCCGCTTCATGGCGTCCACCGACAGGCCCTTGGGAGCCTTCAGCAGGCCCGAGGGACGGGCGCCCTTGCCGAACAGCTTGGCGGCGTGGCGCTCCATCACGGTCATGATGGCGATGGCTTCCCGCGCGGCCGTGATCGGGGCGACCCCGTCCATGGCCCGGATGTGCAGGATGTCGAACCGGTCGTAGGTGCGCTGGCGCCCGTTCCGTTCGGTCACGCGATAGGTCGGCTCGCGGGTCAGAGGATCGGTCTCGACCGTGACGCTCTGCGAGGGGATCTGGACCAGCTCCATGATCTCGCCGCCGGCCCGGCCGATCCAGGCGAACGCGCCCTGGTCGTAGCGCAGCGCCGCCGAGGTCATCGACAGGCGGAAGTCGTAGGCGCTCGTCCAGTCGTTCGGCTGATCGTTCAGCAAGACGGACAGGGGGTGGTCGGAGGCCCGCTCCTTCCCGCCGTCAGCGGTGCGCCGGTACAGGTGCAGGGGCAGTTGGGCGACGGCCTGGGCGATGACTGCCACGGCGGCGTAGGCGGTCGGGTTCTTGAGGGCGGTCTCGGGTGTGACCGACACACCCGTCAGCCCACGCTGGGCGCCGAAGATTTCAGCCAGCCAGGAGGCGGACTCGGTGTCCTGGGCGTCAGGCGCGACAGAGGGAGAGGCCTTCGCCTCCATCCCGAGGAGTCGTGCAGCAGCTTGCAGCAAAATGGCCCCGCCAGTGATTTGACGAGGCCATTGTCGATCTATTCGCCAAGGTCAGGGACCCCACTCGGCAACATTAGGCAGTAGTCGGCAATCTTAGGCAGGCCGGAAAAACCACCAATCCGATGACTTTTCGTTTTGTCGCCCCCCGCCGGTCCCTAAGTGACGACTGAAAGTCTGGAGACGCCCCTAGTGCTAGTCTTCTCTTCCACCTTCTATGACCGTCAGGGTGGGGTGTTGATCGCCACTCTCGAGCTGGCGGACTGACTCTGCCAGCCCCTCGAGCGTTGCTTTCACAATCGGGTCATCTGCCTTTTCTGCAAAATCTGTGAACGTCTTGAGCGCCGTCTCGCTCTCCACAGTGCCGGAGCCTATCAAGTACCCGAGGAATATCCCGTTCACAGCCGCTTGTGCTGTGATCATGCCACGAAGAGTTCTCTTCAGTTCGTCGTTCTCGATCTGGATCTCAATCGTCTGCCTCGTCATCCCACTTCTCCCCGTTGCGAGCGCGCCTAATCCGACTTGCCGCCTTCTATGACCTGGAGCGTGAAGGGCTCCGGCGGCGTCGTGTCCTCAAGGTAAGCGCGGAAGTTGTCGGCTTGGAAGCGAAGGATGTCCGTCGCTGGGCCATCTGGACCAGCCGCCATCCTCTCCATGGCGTCCAGCACGCCCGGTCCGTCCAACGCGCCAGCATCGACCAGCGACTTCACGATCATGAGGTGCGCTGCCGACTGCGCTGCGATGATGCCCTGGAACATCTCCACCAGGTCCTCGGCCCTGACTTGGATGGCGGCCATATAGTGTCCTTTCGTTGGGGGGGGTGACACTGGCGTCACCAGGGGGGTGACAGCCTGTCACCAGGGGGATCGGACACGGTGTCCGATTTGGAAGCGGCATGTCCCTCGGGACAGTCACGGGACATACGCGGGACAGGGGCCGCAGCGTCACGTGACGTCCTGTAACACCCTGTGACGCCCAGGCCGCCACCCCCCCCTCCACGACGCCGCCAAAATTTTTTGGAGGGCCATTTTCCGGGGTTCTGAGCCTCGAAACAGACGCCGAAATCGGGCCGCGCGCTGCTGGAGGGCCTTTTGGGGCAAGGGGAGCGGGGGAGGGGTGTTTAGTTATTATCCCTGACCAGTTCTGGTCACTCTTAACTCGACCACCGGAACAAAGCCGGGCCGCGCTTTGAGCTTGCCCCGACGACGCACCGGACTTTCTTCTTCTCCACCAGCGTCTTGCGAGCATTTTGGAGTTCGCGTCGCGACATGGCGCCCGCCCACGTCTGGCCCGCTAGTCCGTTTGCTATCTGGAAGGTTTCGGTTGGACTGGGGTGCAGCCGCTTGAGCAGCGCATACAGGACTAGGGCGTTCTTGTCGGACGCGATCAGCTCCGAGATGTCGTCTCCGTAGAGCTGCACCTTCTGTCTCCCGTTCTGCGACTTTGCCTTCCAGTTCCGGTCGCCGCTGTAGTTGTTCCAGACGTTGACGGCCGTCCTACGCACCTCATCCTCGGGCATCGCATCGTCGAAGACGGTCGAGGCGAAGTAGCGCGCGACATCGATCAGATCCTCGAGCGCTTCGCAGTGAGGTTCTTGCGCCAAGCAGTGATCGAAGAGCGCCGAGTTGCGGGAGCCTGCCTTGATCCGCACCCCGTCATCATTTGCGGACGCCGAATGTTCGTTCTTGGGGCGGGCGGCTACTTCGATCGTTCGCGCCGTGGACTGGTGAGCGCCCATGGGCGTTAGGCTGGCGAGGTCTTCCAATGCGCCGAAGACGATCTCGTATGTGCCGTACGCTGTCCGCGACCCTGGGGCGACGATGTATCCTTTGCTGCTGCCCTTGAGGTCGATCGGCACGTCGGGGCCAAAGAGCCGAATGTGATCCTCTTCGCCCGTATTCCGGTAATAGCCGTGCCACTTGCCTGATGCGGTCTGAACGATCACGCGGGGGTGTCCATAGCGCGCGATCTGGTCGGCCAGGAACACCTCGTCCTGGGTGTCGATGTCGAGGACTGTGATCCCTACCTTCCCCGGTACGAATCCGAAGGCCTCCGCATCGGGCCAGCGGGAGAGGTGAGCAAGGCTGCGACCCGCCGTCGTCCCGAGGTAGCCGACCGGCAGGGGTTTCTTGCGCCCGCCGTCTGGTCCCATGTCGACGGGGAAGATCGGAATGCCGAGCGCGGCATACAAAGGTTGCCACTGCTGGAAGGGGCTTGTCTCGCGGAGCGGGAGAACGGCTGCTGTCAAGCCGCGCCCCCATGGCCTGTGAGGACGATCTTCCAGATCTCCGCGCGCATTGCGCCTTCAAGGTCTCGGCACACTGCCTCCACCACTTCAGGATCGCATCCTTTTCGGAGGAGGGCCTGTCGCTGGACATCGACCTGCCGGAAAAGGTGGCGCTCGCCAGCATCGGGCGTGAGTTCGAGGACGCGATCAGCATGACGGCGCACGAGGTCGACCCGCCGCGCCAGCGGGAAAGGGATCACCTCAGCCATGAGCATTGCTCCATGCGTTGATGATGCCACGGTTCGGTGAGGGCCGGAAGCGGGAGAACGAATTCGGAACATCTCTTCCCGGATTTTCCCCAGATTTGGGGCGGGAAGAGCCTGTTTCGTTCTCCTTGGCAGCTTGGGGAGTGGGATGAGGTCTCCCGCTCAAATCCCTTGCTGCAAGGGTCTCAGATGGTGCCGCCGGGCAGGATTGAACTGCCGACCTCAGCCTTACCAAGGATGCGCTCTACCACTGAGCTACGGCGGCCCCGACTGAGGAAGCGGCCGTATAGCCAATGCCTTCCGGCGATGGAAGCCCGTTTTTGACCCTTCCAAAGAAAGTTTGGACATGGCCCCCGATCGCGCCATGATCGGGGCATGAGCCAGCCGCCCCGAGACGCCGACCTGCCGCCGCAAGCCGCCGAAGCGCCCGGCGGGCGCGAATCGGACGCGTCTTCCGCGGCCGCCCGGGCGCGGTCGGAACGCGCCGCCCGGCTGGCGGCCGCGCTTCGCGAGAACCTGCGACGGCGCAAGGTTCCCAAGGCCACGCCCCTCGCCACGGACCGCAACTGAAGTTCATCGGCGCGCGGCCTTTCGCGCCATGGGCCGCGCTTGCTAGAGAGGCCCGCCGGCGCGTCGCCGGCGTCAGGACCGTCTATGGACAGCATCGCCATTCAGGGCGGCGCCCAGCTTCGCGGGGAGATACCCGTCAGCGGCGCCAAGAACTCCGCCATCAAGCTGATGGCCGCCTCCATATTGACCGACCAGCCGCTGCTGTTGACGAACATGCCCCGTCTGGCGGACACGCGATTCCTGGGGCAGCTGCTGCGCCAGTTCGGCGTCGAGGTGACCGAGCGGGACGGCGTGGACGGACAGGAGAGCCTGTTCCACGCGGCCGAGCTGACCTCCACCTTCGCCCCCTATGACCTGGTCCGCCAGATGCGGGCCTCGTTCAACGTGCTGGGGCCGCTGCTGGCGCGGACCGGCCATGCGAAGGTGTCGCTGCCGGGCGGCTGCACCATCGGCGCGCGGCCGGTGGACCTGCATCTTCAAGCGCTGACGGCGCTGGGCGCGGCGATCGAACTGGACGAGGGCTACGTCAGCGCGACGGCGCCCAAGGGGCTGCGCGGGGCCGAAATCGAATTCCCCTTCGTTTCCGTGGGGGCCACCGAACACGCCTTGCTGGCGGCCGTGCTCGCCGACGGCGTCACCGTCCTGCGCCGCGCCGCGCGCGAGCCGGAGATCGGCGACCTGGCCCGCTGCCTGATCGCCATGGGGGCGAAGATCGAGGGGCTGGACACCGACGTCCTGACCATCACCGGCGTCTCGTCGCTGAACGGCGCGACCTGGTCGGTGATTCCCGACCGGATCGAGATGGGCTCCTACGCTGTCGCGGCCGCCATGGCGGGCGGCGAGGTGCGCCTGACCCGGGGGCGGGCCGAGCTGATCGCGGCCCTGACCGACAAGATGGTCGAGGCCGGCGTGGAGGTCTCACCAACCGCCGACGGGGTCGTCATCAAACGCGACCCCAGGCAGCGGCTGAAGGCCGTGGACGTCGAGACCGCCATCTATCCGGGCTTCGCCACCGACCTGCAGGCCCAGTTCATGGCCTTGATGACCACGGCGGAGGGGACCAGCACCATCCGCGAGACCATCTTCGAGAACCGCTTCATGCACGTGCCGGAGCTGGGCCGCCTGGGCGCGGACATCTCCGTCCACGCCGGCGAGGCGCACGTCAGCGGCGTGGAGGTGCTGCACGGCGCGCCGGTCATGGCCACCGACCTGCGCGCCTCCATGTGTCTGGTCATCGCCGGCCTGGTCGCGCAAGGTGAGACGACGGTCGGCCGCGTCTATCATCTGGATCGCGGGTTCGAGCGTTTGGAGGAAAAGCTCCGCGCATGCGGGGCCTCCATCCGGCGGATCAAGGGAACAGGCGATGAGCACTGAGATCGACGGCGTCGCCACGCAGACTGGGTCCGCGGCCGAGCCGCTGCGCCTCCTGGCCGAGGACGCCGACGATCTGCAGATCATCTCCGCCGCGCTCCAGGACGCCATACTGAAGCCGGTCGATATCGTCTGGGAAAGACAGGCGCGCCGCCTGACCATCGCCTTCAGCCGCTTCTGCTGGGAGTGCGGCGGCACGCGCGTGCTGTCTGCGATGCAGTTCGGCGACGTGCTGGCGGTCAAGAGCCGCCGCCTGCCGCGCAACCCGGACGCCTCTCTGGAACTGCTGGCGCTGGACTTCGAACCGACCGAGGCGCCTAGCGGCCGGGTGATTCTGATGTTCGCGGGCGGAGGCGACCTGCGCATCGACGTCGAATGTCTCGACGCCGTCGTGACGGACATCTCCGAGCGCTGGCCCGCCCGCGTCGCGCCGACCCATCTGGACGGGACGGAGGGATGAGCGGCCCCCACGTCCTGGCCTCCGTCGAACTGGACGCCGCCACCCTGCCGGCGGCCACGGCCGAGATAGAGCATGAGCGCCGCGTCGCCATCTTCGATCTGGTCGAGAAGAACAGTTTCCAGCCGGCGGAGGCCGAAGGCGGCCCCTACGCCCTGAAGCTGTCACTGCAGGACAACCGCCTGGTGTTCGACGTCAGCGGTCCGGGCTTCGGCCGCGCCTATGCCCTCAGCCTCACGCCGCTGAAGACCGTGCTGCGGGACTATCTGCTGATCTGCGACAGCTATTACGAGGCTCTGCGCGGCTCGTCGCCCAGCCAGATCGAGGCTGTCGACATGGGTCGGCGCGGACTGCACAACGAAGGCGCCGATCAGCTGACACAGCGGCTCGACGGCAAGGTGGCGATGGATCGCGAGACGGCTCGGCGGCTGTTCACCCTGGTCTGCGCCCTCTACCGTCGCGGCTGACCTCGACTATCTACGCAAAATCGGGCATTAGGCCCGTCCATTCCGCCCCACGCGCCCGCCCGGCGTGGGGCTGGACCTGTTTTCGACGGGCGCGAGAGGCCGCATGGCTAAGGAAGAACTGCTCGAGTTTCCCGGCACCGTCAGCGAACTGCTGCCGAACGCCACCTTTCGCGTGACGCTAGAGAACGACCACGAGATCATCGCCCACACCGCCGGCAAGATGCGCAAGAACCGCATCCGCGTCCTGGCCGGCGACAAGGTCTTGGTTGAAATGACGCCCTACGACCTGACCAAGGGCCGCATCACCTACCGCTTCAAGTAAGGGGCGGCCGGCTTGGCCTCTCCCGAACTGGTGCTGGCGTCGTCCAGCCCGCGCCGCATTGAACTGCTGGCGCAGGTCGGCATCCGCCCCGACCATATCGATCCTGCCGACATCGACGAGACGCCGCTGAAGGCCGAGACGCCGCCCCTGCTGGCGCGGCGCTTGGCCTCGTCCAAGGCGCAGGCCGTCGCCGCCCGCCATCCGCGCGCCGTGGTCATCGCCGCAGACACCGTGGTCTCCGTCGGCCGCCGCTTCCTGGAGAAGGCCGCGGACGAGGCCGAGGCGGCGCGGTTCCTCAAGCTGCTCTCGGGCCGGAACCACCGGGTTCACACCGGCGTGGCGGTGATCCGCGACGGCCGACTGTCGATCCGGGTGAACGAGACGCGCGTCAGCTTCAAGCCGCTGTCGGACCACGAGATCGCCGCCTATGTCGCCACAAGCGACTGGCGCGGCAAGGCGGGCGGCTACGGCATCCAGGGTCCCGCCGGCGCCTTTGTCCAGCGGATCGTCGGCAGCCATTCGTCGGTGATGGGGCTGCCTGTCCACGAGGCCGTGCAACTGCTGACCGGCGTCGGCTGGCGTCCATGAGCGGCGCGGGCGACCTCGAGGCGTTCCTCGACGAGACGCCCGGTGAGACGCGGGGCGTCGTGGCGCGCAACGGTCATTACACCCATCTTCTGGTCGCGCGGGAAGACGATGTCCCACAGCAGCGGCTCGGCGCCCGGTCCGTGGGACGGGTGCTGGAGATCAATTCCGCCCTGAGGGGCGCCTTCGTCGATCTCGGCGCGGGCCCGCCCGCCTTCCTGCCGATCCCACGCGGCGCTACGGTGACGCAGGGCGAGCGTGTGGAGGTGGTCGTGACCGCCGAGCCCCGGGCCGACAAGGGTGCGGCGGTTCGTCGCCTCGGGAAGGGGGAGGGGACCCCCCGGCTGCTCGAATCGGCGCCGAGCGTCGCCGAATGGTTGCTGAAGTTCGCGCCCGACGCGCCGCCTGTCGTTGGCCTCGCCGCCATCGACGCCTCCAGCGATGCGGAGGAAGAGGCGCTGGCGAATCAGCTCTCGTTTGCCGGCGGGCTGGACCTGGCCGTCCAGCGCACCCGCGCCTTGGTCGCCGTCGACATCGATCACGCCCCGACGCCGGGCCGTGACGCCGGCAAGGATCGAGCGCGGGTCAATGCCGAAGGCCTGGTCCAAGCGGCTCGCCTCATCCGCCTAAAGAGTTGGGGCGGCCTGGTCGCGGTCGATCTGGCCGGCGATGGGCGGGACGGGGAGGCGCAGCTGAAGGCCGCCCGCGCGGCCTTCGCGCATGAGCCGCAAGCCGCCTTCGGCCCGGTCAGCCGGTTCGGCCTGCTGCAGCTTTCCTTGCCGTGGACGCGCACGCCGATCGAGGAGGTGTTGAAGCCGACCCACCGCACCCGCGCGCAGGCGATCGTGCGGCGATTGCGCCGTCAGCTCCTGGCGGACACCGCCGCGCCCCGCTGCGTCGTCCGGTGCGCGCCGGAGGAGGCCGCCGCGGCCGCCCCTTTCGTGGCCCGGCTGGGGCCGCGCGCCGCCGTGCTGGCCGATCCGGCCCTGCGTCCCGGCCAAGCCTGCATGGAGGAGAACTGAACATGGCCCTATGCCCCATCTGCCGCAAGGCCGAGGCGGACCCGCGGTACAGGCCCTTCTGCTCCCGCCGCTGTTCCGACGTCGATCTGCAGCGTTGGTTTTCGGGCTCCTACGTCATTCCCGGCGAGCCCGACGAGGGTTCTGAAGAAGAACCGCGAAACGACTGAATCCGACGCTGGACACCCGAAAGCGGCTCGCCTATAGACGCCGCTCTCGCGACGCCGAGCGGCGCCTGGATAGCTCAGTTGGTAGAGCAGCGGATTGAAAATCCGCGTGTCGGTGGTTCGAATCCGCCTCCAGGCACCATTTCCCGCATTCCTTCATTCTTGTCTGCACGCGGCGGGTTGTCGCGACCGGGTCCGTTTCGAACAGACTTGCGGCGCCTGCCGACCATTCATCATGAAAATGTCGCGATTGCCCCTCTTGATGGCCAGGTCGAGCAAGACTTCGCCCGTAACCCCTTCGGTGGCGAAATCGCGCTCTTCGCCCTTGACGCTCTGGTAACGGTTCGCCAAAGGGTTTCGGGACGCTTTCCCAGATTAACTTTCGGGGCAGGCCGAACGGCGGATGGAAACCCGTTTCCTAACGCCTCAACATCGGGGAGGGGCTGCCGGGCAACCGGATGGGTCCTCGCTCGTTTTCAGCGAACCTGGTTCCAGACGGGGCAGGCGCGCTGGAAGGAAACATTTCAGGTTGGGGGACGGCCGGTGACATGGCCGCACCTTTGGTTCCACGAGTCAGACCAAGCAGGAACTGGCGAACTATGCTGAACAGCAAGAAGACGAACACCCTCCTCGCTATGGCCGGCGTCGCCGTCCTTATGGCGAGCACGCCGGTCCTGGCGCAGGCTCCGGCCGAACCCGCTCCGGCGGCTGCACCGGCCGCGGCTCCCGCCGCCCCGGCGGCCGACGCCGCCGCCCCCGAGACGGATCCGGCTTCGGTCGGTGAAGCGGTCGGCGGCGGTCACAGCGGCGGCATCACCCCGATCTCCATGTTCATGGAAGCGACCGTGGTCGTGAAGGTCGTCATGGCCGGCCTGCTGCTGGCTTCGATCTTCACCTGGACGCTGCTGCTCATCAAACTCTTCGAGTTCGGCGCCCTGAACCGCAAGACCGACGCCTTCCTCGAGAACTTCCGCGGCGCCCGCACCATCGCCGATATGAAGGCGATCGCGACGGCCGAGGAATATGAAGGCAACCCGCTGGCCGACATGGCCGCCGCCGCCACCGAAGAAATCGACCTGTCGCGTCAGGCCGGTCTGTCGGTCACCGGCGAGCACCGCCACGACACCCTGGCCCGCGCCCAGGCCGCCGTTTCCGCCGTTCAGGCGGGTCTGGCCAAGCGCATCTCGGGCGGTCAGCAGTTCCTGGCTTCGGTCGGCTCGGGCGGTCCGTTCATCGGTCTGTTCGGCACCGTGTACGGCATCATGAACTCGTTCATCGGCATCGCGGAATCGAACACGACCAACCTGGCCGTCGTCGCCCCGGGTATCGCCGAGGCTCTGCTGGCCACGGGTATCGGCCTCTTCGCCGCTATCCCGGCGGTTATCTTCTACAACTACTTCAACACCCGCATTGCGGCCTACGGCACCCGCGCCGACGGCTTCAACGCTGAACTGCTCAACGGCATCTCGCGTCAGCTCGACAAGGGGGCGTAATCCAGATGGCCGCCAAGCTTTCATCCGGCGGCGGTGGTAGGTACCAGGTCGAGGCCAACAGCGAGATCAACGTCACGCCTTTCGTTGATGTCATGCTGGTCCTCCTGATCATCTTCATGGTGGCGGCCCCGCTCGCCACCGTGTCGGTGCCAGTGGAACTTCCGATCGCAGTGGCCAAGCCGCAGGTCAATCCGCCGAAGCCGGTCTACATCTCGATCCAGAATGACGGCGATGTCTTCGTGGGCGACTTCCGCTCCGACGTCGGCACCCTGGGCCAGGATCTGACCGACCAGATCGGATCGCGGAACCCGGCCGACGAGCGGATCTTCATCCGTGGCGACCAGAACGTCCGGTACGGCGACTTCATGCAGGTCATGAACGCCCTGCAGGACAACGGCTTCTACAGTGTCGCCCTGGTCGGCGAAGACCAGTCGACGCAATAGGGCGCGAGGTGCAATGACAGACGTCACTTATCACCGCAGTCGATACGACGCGCCGAAGCAAAAGGGCTTCATGGGGGTCTCCACCCCCGTGCTCCTGGTCTGCCTGCTCGTCGTCACCATCCTGTTTGCGCTTCTGCTGTTCTATCTCCAGCAGGCCAAGTTCAAGCTGAAGGAGTTCAACTACGTCGACGAGTCGGTCGAGGTTGAGCTGGTCGAGCCGGTTCCGCCGCCTCCGCCGCCTCCGCCCCCCCCGCCGCCGCCGGACACCCCTCCGCCGCCGAAGCTTCAGGTGCGCGAGCCGGTGCTGAACACCCAGGCTCCGCCGCCGCCGGTCACTCTGCCGATCGAGCCGACGAAGAAGGAAGATCGGGTCGAATATACGGGTCCGCCCGTCATCGTCCCCGGTCCGCCGCCTCCGCCCGCTCCGCCGGCCCCGCCGCGTCCCGCGGTCGTGACCAGCGTCAGCTGGGCCCGTCCGCCCCGTCCCGAGTTCCCCGCCCGTGCGCAGGAACGCGGAGTCGAGGAAGGCACGGTCGTGCTGCTCTGCACGGTCCAGGCCAACGGGTCTGCGTCGAACTGCAGCGTCGTTTCCGAGACGCCCAGCGGCGCCGGTTTCGGTCGGGAAGCGCTCAGCGCCATGCGCAGTGCGCGGTTCTCGCCCGGCACCGTCGATGGTGTGGCTCAAGGTGGACAGGCGCGCTTCACCGTGCGCTTCCGTCTCCAGTAGTCCACGGCGACAAATCGATTGGAACGCCTCGGCCCCGGCCGGGGCGTTTCTCGTTTGGGGGAGTTGAAATCGGCATCATGTTGCTTGATCGCCTCCGACTCTCCCGCTAGAGAACGCCCCTCGCGATGCGCGGGCCGCCTTAGCTCAGTTGGTTAGAGCGCCGGTTTGTGGAGCCGGAGGTCCTCAGTTCAAGCCTGAGAGGCGGTACCATCGCTAAAGCGTCGGGCTTGCGGCGGCGCAAGGCGATCCCCAGGTTTCTGTCGCCGGCGAACGTCACGCCGAACCCCCACATCGACAGGAGACGCTTCATGAAGACGCGCAAGCTGGGCGCCGCAGGTCCCGAGGTTTCCGCCATCGGCCTGGGCTGCATGGGTATGAGCGCCTTCTACGGCGGCTCCGATGAAGCGCAATCGATTGCGGTCATCCACCGGGCGCTGGATCTGGGCGTCACCCTGTTCGACACCGCCGAAATGTACGGTCCGCACACCAATGAGGTGTTGCTCGGCAAGGCGTTGAAGGATCGTCGCGACCAGGCCTTCATCGCGACCAAGTTCGGCATCGGCCGGGGGCAGGACGGGTCCATCACCACCGACGGCAGCCCCGCCAATGTTCGCCGCGCCATCGAGGGCAGCCTCCAGCGGCTCGGGGTCGACCACGTTGATCTCTACTACCTCCACCGCGTCGATCCGGGCACGCCGATCGAGGAGACCGTCGGCGCCATGGCCCGGCTGGTGGAGGAGGGCAAGGTCCGCTTCCTGGGACTGTCGGAGGCCGCGCCCGCAACCCTGCGCAAGGCGCATGCGACCCATCCGATCACCGCCCTCCAGACCGAATATTCGCTGTGGAGCCGTGAACCGGAGGACGAACTGATCGCCCTTTGCCGCGAACTCGGCATCGGCTTCGTGCCGTACAGCCCCCTGGGGCGCGGCTTCCTGTCCGGCGAGATACGCTCGGTCGACGATCTGGCCCCCGACGATTTCCGCCGCAGCAATCCCCGCTTCATGGGCGAGAACTTCCAGAAGAACCTCGACCTGGTCGAGGCCGTGAATGGTATCGCGGCCGACAGGGGCGCGACCGCCGCCCAGCTGGCGCTGGCCTGGGTTCTGGCCCAGGGCGATGAGTTGGTGCCCATTCCCGGCACGAGCCGCATCGCGACGCTGGAGGAGAACGTCGCCGCCGTCGACCTGGCGCTGACGGCCGAGGACCTGGCCCGGATCGAGGCGGTGTTCCCCAAGGGAGCGGCGGCCGGCCATCGCTACGCCGAGACGGCGCGCGCGGCCCTGAACAGATAAACGTCTGAATCTAAGAAGGCCCGGCCGGATCGCTCCGGCCGGGCCTTCCTGCGTCCAGCAACGCCTTACTGGACGCGGGTCCAGGTCTGGGTCTTGCACAGCGGAGCCACGACGCAGCCGCGCAGGCGCAGGGTGTTGTCGTCCTGCAGAGTGATCGTTCCGCGATAGGTGCGGCCGTCGGCCGGATTGTAGACGGAGCCGTTGCGCCACTCCGTCGGTCCGCCGGTGAAGCCGGTCAGCATGGGCAGGTTGCGCAGGGTGCGGCCGCGCAGGCCTTCCTCGCGATTGTGCTGGTCGCGGACGTTCGGGTCGCGGCGGATCTGGTCCGAGGTCACCAGGGCGCCGCACAGCGCCTGGCCGCAACGGCTGATCCGCACCTGGCCGCCATTGGTCGGCGTCTGCCACAAGCCGGTCGGATCGCCGGCCAGGGCGGGAGAGGCGAGGGCGGTCGCCAGCGCGGCGACGGCCAGCAGCATCTTGGTCTTCATGGTCTTTCCCTTTCCTCGGGGCGGTCGCTGCCGACCCGTCGAGAACCAGGGTGATCCGGGTTTCGGTCCGAAACAAGGCCCTCGCGAGCCATGATCTCCAACCAAAACCGTACCTTACGTAAGCTTTAGCGCGCGATCAGGGCCAGCCATTCGTCCTCGGTCAGCACCTGGACGCCGTGCTTCTCGGCCTCCTTCAGCTTGGACCCCGCCCCCGGTCCGGCCACGACATAATCGGTCTTCTTCGACACCGAGCCGGACACCTTCGCGCCCAAGCTCTCGGCCCGCGCCTTGGCCTCGTCGCGGGTGAACCGCTCCAGGGCGCCGGTGAAGACGACGGTCTTTCCGGCGACCGGCGTGTCCGACTTGGGGCGTTCGGCGTCGACGATCTCCGTCAGTTCGCCCTCCAGAGCCTGGACGACCTGGAGATTGTGCGGCTCGTGGAAGAAGTGGGCCAGGGCCGCGGCCGCAACGGGCCCGACGCCCGTCACGCCCGCGATCTGGTTGAGCATTTCGGACGGACCCTCGGAACGGGCCACCGCCGCCAGCCGCCGAAGACCGGCCCAGTCGTCGACCATGGCCGCGATGCTCCGCCGCGCCGGCGCCGCCATGCCGGGGAAGGCGTGGCTGATCTTCATGTCCATGGTGGCCTCGGGCCAGGGATCGGCTTCGGGCGGGTTGGCCTCGGCCATCAGGGTTAGCACCCGCGGGGAGACGGCATGGCTTCCCGCCAGCTCGGTCCAGGCCTCGCTAGGCGCGCCCTGGGCCGCCTGCAGGCAGGCCGCTTTCAGCGCCGGCCAGCTTTCGAAGGCGCGCGCCAGCACCAGCGAGGTCTGCTCGCCGATCTCGCGGATGCCCAGGCCGAACAGGAACCGGTCCAGGGCGATTCGCCGCCGCGCCTCGATTCCCGCCACCAGATTGCGGACGCTGGTCTCTCCGTAGCCGTCCTCGGCCCTCAGCATCGCCAGCTTGGCCTCGTCCTTCGCCAGGCGGAAGATGTCCGCCGGTTCCCGTATCCAGCCGCGCGCGTGAAAGGCGACCAGCTGCTTCTCGCCCAGCCCTTCGATGTCGAAGGCGCGCCGGCCGACGAAATGCTTCAGCCGCTCGACGATCTGGGCGTCGCAGATCAGCCCGCCGGTGCAGCGGCGCTTGACCTCGTCGGCCTCGCGCACGGCTTCCGATCCGCACACCGGGCACCGGTCCGGAAAGACGTAGGGAACCGCGCCCGCCGGCCGCAGGTCCCGCACGACGCCCAGGATCTGCGGGATCACATCGCCCGCGCGCTGCAGCCGCACCGTGTCGCCGATGCGGACGTCCAGGCGCTCGATCTCGTCTTCGTTGTGCAGGGTGGCGTTGCGCACCACCACCCCGCCGACGGTGACCGGATGCAGCCGCGCCACGGGGGTCAGCGAGCCGGTTCGTCCCACCTGGATGTCGATGCCCTCCAGCACCGTCGTCGCCTGCTGGGCCGGGAACTTGTGAGCGATGGCCCAGCGCGGACTGCGAGCCACGTAGCCCAGCCGGTGCTGCCAATCGATGCGGTCGACCTTGTAGACCACGCCGTCGATGTCATAGCCCAGCGTCGCCCGGTCCCGCTCGAGCTCGCGATAGACGGCGATCAGCCCCTCGGCGCCCAGAACGCGCTTTGACCGCGTATTGACCGGGAAGCCCCAGCTCTTCAGCTTCTGCAACGCCTCCCACTGTGTTTCGGCGAAGTCGGACGAGTGCTCGCCCCAGGCGTAGGCGAAGAAGTTCAGCGGACGCCGGGCGGTGACGGCAGGATCCTTCTGGCGCAGCGATCCGGCGGCGAAGTTGCGGGGATTGGCGTAGGTTCGCCGCCCCTCGGCCTCGGCGGCGGCGTTGAAGGCGAGGAAGGCCTCGTTCGGCGCGTAGACCTCGCCGCGCACCTCGATCCGATCGGGCCAGCCGCCGCCGGCCAGGGTCTGGCGCACATCGGCGATCGTCCTCAGATTGGCGGTGACATCCTCGCCGGTGCGGCCGTCGCCGCGCGTGGCGCCGATGCTCAGTCGGCCCTCGACATAGAGCAGATTGGCCGACAGGCCGTCGATCTTGGGCTCGGCCACGAAAGCGATCGGCTCGTCAGCGGGCAGCTTCAGGAACCGGGCGACGCGGGCCACGAAGTCGCGCACCTCGCCCTCGTCGAAGGCGTTGTCCAGCGACAGCATGGGCACGCCGTGGCGCACCTCTGCGAACTGGTTGGAGACGGTCGATCCCACCTTGGCCGATGGGGAGTCCGGGCGAACCAGGTCGGGAAAACGCGCCTCGATGGCCGCGTTCCGCTGGCGAAGGGCGTCATAGTCGGCGTCGGAGATTTCCGGCGTCGCCTCCTGATAGAGAGCATCGTGGCGCGCGATCTCGGGGGCCAGTCGGGCCAGCTCCGTTTCGGCGGCCTCGCGCGACAGGTCTTCGACGGGCAGGGGAGTGGGATTCGCCATGCCTTCTCCATATCACCGCCGCGCCGGTGGCGGATGACAGATCGTTATGCTGACGTCCCCCTCCGGCGACGCTAGCCTTCGAGGAATCCTGGAGACCGCATGTTCCGTCCGCCCGTCCGCTCCGTCCTGCTCGGCTCGCTCGCCCTCACGCTCGCCGCCTGCGTCCCCCCAACGGCGACCCCCGCCCCGCTGGCGGAGGCGTCGCCGGTCGTTCCGGCTCAGCTTCTGGAGGATGTCCGCATCCTCTCGGCGGATGACATGCAGGGGCGCGACACCGGCTCGCCCGGCGGCCGAAGGGCGCGCGACTACATCATCTCCCGGCTGGAGGCGATCGGCGTCGCCCCGGCGCCCTTCGGCCGCCTGCAGCCGTTCCAGGCGCGGGGACACGCGCCCGAGGGCCCGAAGACCTTCGACGGGGTGAACATCGTCGGCATGATCCCGGGGACGCGGGTCGGTGATCGCTACATCGTCGTGACCGCGCACTACGACCATGTCGGCGTCCGGGACGGTCAGATCTATAACGGCGCGGACGACAACGCCTCGGGCGTCGCCACCCTGCTGGCCCTGGCCGAAGCGCTGAAGGCCCAGCCGCCCGAGCACGGCGTCCTGATCGTGGCCCTGGACGGCGAGGAGCGCGGCCTGCTGGGCGCGCGTGAGTTCGTCTCGGCCCCGCCCGTTCCGCTGTCCGCCATCAGCCTGAATATCAACTTCGACATGACCGCCCGCGCCGAGACGGATGGACGCCTGTGGGTCACCGGAACCTACCAGCACCCCGCCTTCCGCCCCCTCCTCGAGGCTGTTCCGGCGAACGGCGCCGTTTCCCTGGCCTTCGGCAAGGACACGCCGCAGGACGTCGGCGCCGACAACTGGGTCGAGGCGTCGGATCACGGCGCCTTCCACGCGGCCGGCGTGCCTTTCCTCTACTTCGGCGTCGACTATCACCCGGACTATCACCGCCCCAGCGACGACTTCGAGCGCATCACGCCCTCGGTCTTCGCCAGCGCGACGGCGCTGTCGATCGACGCGTTCCGCGCCCTCGACCGGTCCCTGGATCGATGAGGCGGCTTCTCCTGGCGCTGCTGGCTGTCGGCGCGTGCCTGGCGTCCTGCGAGCGCCGGCCTAACGCCGAAGACGGCAGGCCGGCCGCGGCCGCGGCCTTCAGCCATGCGCTGGAGACGGATGTGTCCGGCGAATACCGCCCCGTCGAACCCGTCCGCCTGGGCGACACGACCCTGGAGAGCCTGTTCATCGGCCAGGCGTCGGCCTTCGAAGCCTGGGAAGACGGAACGGGCGGCTCGGCGCCGCTGGTTCTCACCTTCGCCTCGGCCGGGGGTTCGCGCAGGCTGGGGCCCGACTCCTATCGGGTGACGGACCAGATGGTGGGTTTTCAGGGGCAGGCGGGTGCGAACCTGCCCGTTCGCTTCGAGGGCCGTCTGGACCAGGGCGCCCTGGCGACGGCGCGGCGAAACCTAGGCGACCAGACCGTCGTGATCGAAGGCCGACTGATCATCGGTCAGGCTCGGACCCCGGTCAGGCTGACGCTCTGGGGCGGCGACTAGCCCACCGCGCACCGCGCCAGCAGAAACGCTCCTGCGGCGACGGCCAGCCACAGGACCATGCCCAGGATCGGGCCCAGGATCGGGCCCAGGATCGGACCCAGGATCGGACCCAGGATCGCCACGGCGCGCGCAGGCAGGGAATGACGTCTGGGCTCGGTCTGGCGGGTCATGTTCAACCCAAAGTAGCATCTTCGCCCGTGTTGGGCCAGCGGCAAGATTTCGGCCTGCCTGTGTGACAGTTGCGCCGCCTTCGGATCGACCTTCGCAAAATGGCGCGCAAACCGCCAAGAAAGCTCCGGCTAAGTTTCACGAAGACGCGCAATCGCCGTTCGGGCCGGCCGCTATTCCTCCTTCGCGGGCAGGAGGGGGCGATGTCTCGTCACGGTCGGGCATGGGCCCGGCTGTCCCCTGTCGTAGCTCTTTGACCAGACACGGTGGACTGATGATGACCGGCCAACAGATGAAATCCCTGCTCGTGGTCGCGGCCAGCGCCCTGGCGCTCGCCGCCTGCGGCTCTTCCGAAGTGGCCTCGCCGGGCGAAGGCGACTTCGGCAACGGCGGCGGCAACGGAGGCGGCGGCGGCGGCGGCGGCACGCCCGCGCCGGGCACGCCTGCGGCCGACTGCCCGACGGGCTTCGCCAATGTCGGCACCATCGCCAACAACACCCTGCGCGTCTGCCAACTGCCGCAGCAGATCAACGGCAACCTGACGGTTCCGCTGCGCGCCGGCACCATCTACTCCTTCAGCGGCCGCACCTCGGTCGGAACCGACGCCGGCGTCGATCCGGCCGCTCCGAGCGGAACCCAAGGCATCCTGACGATCGAGGCCGGCGTACGCCTGTTCGCCTCGGGCGGCGGCGACTACCTCCTGGTCAACCGTGGCTCGCAGATCTTCGCCGAAGGCACCGCGACCAACCCCATCATCTTCACCAGCCGCCAGAACGTCGAGGGCTCGACCACCGAAACCTCGCAGGGTCAGTGGGGCGGCATCGTCATCGCCGGCCGTGCGCCGCAGGCCAACTGCCAGCTGACCGCCCCGGTCACCTGCACCGGCCAGGTGGAAGGCACCAACGCCTTCTACGGCGGCAACACGCCGACCGACAACTCGGGCCGCCTGCGCTATGTGCAGATCAAATACTCCGGCTTCGAAATCTCCACCGGCAACGAGCTTCAGGCCCTCACCCTGGCCGGCGTCGGCTCCGGCACCGTCATCGACCACATCCAGTCCTACAATTCCTCGGATGACGGCATCGAGATCTTCGGCGGCAACGCCAACCTGAAGTACATCGTCATCAACGGCGCGGACGACGATGGCCTGGACACCGACACCGGTTGGCGCGGCGGCGCCCAGTTCGGCATCGTCACCCAGCGTGCGCCGAACTCGACCAGCCGTTCGGCGGCCTTCGAGTTCTCGGCGGCCCCGACCGCCACGCCGTACGCCTCCCGCTACCTGTCGCAACCGAAAATCGCCAACTGGACGCTGGTCGGCCGCAACTCGCCGACCGACGCCCACACGGTGATGCACTTCGACACCGGCACGAACCCGACCCTGCTGAACATCGTCTCCACCAGCACGACCGGCTCCGCCGCCGGCTGCTTCGACATCGCCGACGGCGATACCCAGACCAGCTTCGACGGCGGCACGGCGGCGGCGATCCGCTCGGTCTACATGTCCTGCGGCATCTCCTACCGTCCGGCCAACACGGCCCGTTCGACCGCGGTCTTCACCAACGCCCGCAATACGAACGTGACGGCGAACGGCGCCTCGACCATGACCGCTCCGGCTTCGGGCACGACGATCGCCAACCAGAACCTGGCCTTCATCAACGGCGCCAACGAAAACGCAGTGCCGGCGGTGGACGCCAAGGCCGTCTACTCCTTCTTCGACACCACCACCTATATCGGCGCTGTCCGCAACAGCACCGACACCTGGTGGCAGGGTTGGACCTGCGGCCTGACCTCCGGTTCGACCTGCTGATCTGAGCTGAAGCAGGCGGCGGTCCTCTCCGAGGGCCGCCGCCGCCCTTTCGGGCGCCTGCCATCTCTCTCGAACCAAGGCTCAGACAATGAAGAAACTGACGATGACCCTGAGCGGGGTCCTGCTGGCCAGCAGCGCGCTGATCGCGCCGGGGCTGGCCTTCGCTCAAACCGAAACCGCGCCGACCCAGCAGACCCCGGCCGAGCAGGCTCAGCCCGCCACGGTCGACGAGATCGTCGTACTGGGCCGCTACATCCCCGAGCCCAATCGCGAAAGCTCCGAGGTCGCGGCCTTCCTGACCGCCGAGGATCTGGAGCGCACCGGCGACAGCACCGCCGCCGCCGCCCTGACCCGCGTCACCGGCCTGTCGATCGTCGAGGGCCGCTTCATCTATGTGCGCGGCCTGGGCGAGCGCTACTCCTCGGCCCTGCTGAACGGCTCCCCGCTGCCCAGCCCCGAGCCGCTGCAGCGGGTCGTGCCGCTGGACCTGTTCCCGTCAAACGTGCTGGACAGCGTCACCGTCCAAAAGACCTACTCGGCCAACTTCCCGGGCGAGTTCGGCGGCGGCGTCATTGACCTGCACACCATCGACGCCCCGGCCGAGCCGTTCTTCTCGATGAAGGCCTCCATCGGCGGCAACACCGAGACGACGGGCAAGGAGAACCTCGTCTATTTCGGCTCGCGCACCGATTTCACCGGGTTTGACGACGACACGCGCGAGGTTCCCGGCCTGATCCGCCTGGCGTTCAACACCGGCCAGCAGATCAGCCGCGCCAACTTCTCGGCGGACGAGCTGCAGGCCATGGGTCAGTCGCTGGTCAACGCCCCGCTCCGTCTGCTGCAGCGCGAGACCACCCCGATCGACGGCGGACTGGAGCTCGCCGGCGGTTTCTCGAACGAGACCGGCATCGGCACGCTGGGCGTCATCGCCGTGGCCGGCTACGACAATAGCTGGAGCGCGCGCCAGGGTGTCCAGGAAGAAGGCCAGTTCCAGGGCGATGAACTGGTGCCGGTCACCAGCTACGCCGTGGAGTCGAACCAGAACGACATCCGCCTGAACTTCCTCGGCGGCGTGTCGCTGTCCACAGACGACCACGAGGTGAAGTGGACCAATCTCTACGTCCGCAGCACCACCAAGGAAGCGCGTTCGGCCGCCGGCCCCGATTTCGACGCCGGCGGGGGCGTCATCCGCAATGACTACACCGAGTGGTTCGTGCGCCAGCTGTTCACCAGCCAACTGGCCGGCGAGCACCAGTTCATGGACGGCGCCCTGGAGTTCGACTGGCGCGCGGCCTACGCCAAGACCTCGCGCGACGCGCCCTATGAATCGCGCTTCCAGTACGGCGTGGATGCTGACGGGAACTTCATCCACAACGTCCAGGGCAACCTGATCTCGTTCAGCGAGCTGGACGACGAGATCTTCTCGGGCGGTGCGGACGTCGCGTACACCCTGCCGCTGTCGAACGCCCGCGAGGTGATCTTCAGCGCCGGCGTGGCTTCGTTCGACAACACCCGTAACGCGGAACGTCACGATCTCCAGTTCGAGGCGGTCAACGCCCTGACGGAGGATCAGCGCCAGTCTCGCATCGACTATCTGTTCTCGGACTACAACATCAACCCGAACACCCTGCAGCTGCGAGAGATCGCCGGCATCAACGGCGCCAGCGCCTACGACGCCGAGCTGCAGGTCAACGCCGCCTATGTGATGGCCGACGCGGAACTGCTTCCGCTGCTGCGCACCACGGTCGGCGTCCGCTTCGAGGACGGCCAACAGAGCGTCACCCCGCGCGACCTGTTCGGCGGCGCCGCGCCCTACGAGCCGACCGAGATCGACGAACAGTACTGGCTGCCGTCCTTCACCGGCACCTGGAACTTCGCCGAAGATCAACAGCTGCGTCTCGGCGCCTCCAAGACCATCGGCCGCCCGCAGTTCCGCGAACTGGCGCCCCAGGCCTATACGGACCCGGAAAGCGACCGCATCTTCATCGGCAACCCCTTCCTGGTGGACACCGAGATACTGAACCTGGACGCGCGGTACGAATGGTACTTCGCCCGCCAGCAGTTCGTGACCGCAGGCGTCTTCTACAAGAACCTGGACAAACCGGTGGAAGCGGTGATCGTCGATGTCGGCAACCAGCGCCAGCAGTCGTTCCTGAACGCGCCCGAAGCCACCATCTTCGGCGCCGAGTTCGAGGTGAAGAAATACTTCGAGTTCCCGGACCAGAACGCCTTCGTCTCGAACAAGCGCTGGCTGGTTCAGGCCAACTACACCTGGTCGGACTCCGAGGTCAGCGTCGGCGACGACGACACCGTCCTGACCCTGGGCGGCGCCGGTTCGCCGGAGCCCGCCGCCTTCTTCATCCAGGACGGCAGCCGTCTCCAGGGCCAGTCGGAACATGTCGCCAATCTGCAGCTGGGTTGGGAAGACGACACGGCCCGCTCGCAGGCGACCTTCATCGTCAACTACGTCAGCGAGCGGATCACCGCCCGCGGCGCGGGGACCGGCGCCAGCCGAGAGCCGGACTTCGTTCAGGAGCCGGGCGTCTTCCTCGACTTCGTGTACCGCAAGGATTTCACCGTCATGGACCGCGACCTGGGCTTCGCCCTGGAGCTGCGGAACCTGCTGGGCACGGACTTCGACGAATACCAGGAGCTCGGCAACAAGATCCGCGTCAACCAGTACGACCTGGGGACCAGCGGCTCGATCAGCCTGACCGCCCGCTTCTGATCTTCGTTTAATAAGACGATCGCGACCGGAAGGCCTCGCGGCTTTCCGGTCGTTTTCGTGAATAATGGTCCGTGTCGGTCCTAACCGTCACGACAAGTTCTCCGGCTCGTCATGCAGCCGTGAGGCCCGCATACGGACGATTGGTCTAATGCCGCGCTGTCGGTCCCTGGGGGGCCGCTTGGACAGGCGCTGTGATCGCGACACTGCGAAATCTGAGGCCGGACACGATCCGCGAGGCGCTGCGCCAAGCGCCCTGGCGCCGCCTCGTCGAAGCGGCGCTGGGTCTGATCCTGCTGATCCAGGTCGGGCGTCTGGTCTGGCTTTTCCTCGCTCCCGCGCCGGCCGTCCAGATGGCCGAAGCGGCGCCCGCCCAGCCCGTCGACATGGGCGTGCTGACCCGCTTCGACGCCTTCTTCCGCACCGGCGCGGCCTCCAGCCTGGCCGGCGCCTCGGGCGCCGAGGCCAGCCAGCTACGGCTGTTCGGCGTCCGCGCCGGGGGCGAAGGGGGCGGCTCGGCCATCATCGGCCTGGCGGACGGCCGCCAGCTGTCCGTCGGCGTCGGCGAGGAAGTCGAGCCCGGCTTGGTCCTGCGCGAAGTCGGTCCCGACTTCGTCACCCTGGGGCGCGGCCAGTCCCTGTCGCGTCTGACCTTCACGGAGACCCCGACCGGCGCCGCGCCGCCGCCTCCGCCGCCCTCCACCGACCAGGTGGTCACGCCGTCGCCGGCAGCCTCCGCCGGCGCGGTGGTCGATCCCCAACGGTTGATGGCGCAGGCCTCGCTGCGCCCTCGGATCCAGGGGCTGGGCGTCAACGGCTTCACCGTCTCCTCGGCCGGAAACGCCTCGGAGCTGCGCGCCGCCGGTCTCCAGGCCGGAGACGTCATCCTGTCGGTCAACGGGACGGCGCTGAACAGTCCCCAAGCCATCGGCGCCCTGCGCGGCCAGCTGGCCGACGCTCCGTCCGCCGAGCTTCAGTACGAGCGCAACGGCGAGACGCGCACCACCACCATAAGGACGCGTCCATGAACGCCCGCATCCGCAACACCCTGGTCGGCGCGCTGACGGCGATCCTGGCGGCGCAGGGACCGCTGGCGGCCGCGCCGGCCATCGCCCAGTCCGGCCAGACCCTCAACGTCCAGGGCGCCGACATCCGCGCCTTCATACAGGACGTGGCGCGCACGACGGGCCGCACCTTCATCGTCGACCCCGGCGTCACCGGCACGGTGACGGTCACCAGCGACCGGCCGTTGAGCCGCGCCCAGCTGTTCGAGGTCTTCCTGTCGACCCTGCGCGCCAACGGTCTGGTGGTCACCCCCACCCAGTCGGGCGCCTATCGCATCAGCCCGGCCCAGGGCGCAGCCCAAGGGCCCGCCACCGTCGGCGCGGAGCGCTTCTCCACCGAGGTCTTCCCGCTTCGCAACATCGACGCGGCTTCGGCCGCCGAGACCATCCGTCCGCTGGTCGGCGCCCAGGGCCAGGTTCTGGCCAACCCCGGCGCCAACAGCGTGGTCGTCGCCGACTTCGCCGACAACCTTGCGCGCGTCCGCTCGCTGATCGCGCGCATCGACGTGGACCGCTCCAGCTATGAGGTCGTGACGCTGGAGAACGCCTCGGCGCGCGAGATCGCGGGCGTGCTGCAGTCGGTGCTGGCCGCGCCGGGCGGGGGCGGGCAGGGGATGGTGTCCGTCACCCCGGTCGAAAGCTCCAACTCCCTGGTTCTGCGCGGCGATCCCCAGGCGCTCGATCGGGTGCGCGGCCTGATCCACGACCTGGACGGCCGCTCGCGGTCCGCCCAGGACGTCAACGTCATCTTTCTGGAACACGCCAACGCCGAGCAGCTTCTTCCGGTGCTGCAGCAGATCGTGGGCCAGCCGGTCAGCGGCGACGGCGGCGACCAGGGCCCGCGCCTTCAGACCGCCCGCGCCTCGACCAACGCTCCCGCGTCCGGCGGGCTGCGCGCCGGCCTGACCACGACCGGCGCCGAGGATACGGGACCGATCGGCTCCACCACCATCACCGCCACCGGCCAGCGCGCCACCATCGCCCGCTTCCCCGGCGCCAACGCGCTGGTGATCTCCGGCCCGGCCGACATGCAGCGCACCCTGTCGGAGGTCATCCGCCGCCTCGACGTGCGACGCCAGCAGGTGCTGATCGAAGCCATCGTCGTCGAGCTCAGCGACAACGCCGTGCGAGAGCTTGGCGTGCAATGGCTGTACGGCGGCGAGAACGGCGTCGGCCTGACCAACTATTCCGACAGCGCCACGCCGCTGGTCCCGATCGCGGGCGGCGCGGCGGCCGGCCGGCTGGACCCGGACGACCCGCTGCGCGAGCAGTTGCAGAACCTGGCCCTCAACACCCTGCTCGGCGCCAACGGCTTCGTCGGCGGGGCGGGGGGCAGGGTCGGCGACGGCCTGTTCGGCTTCATCATCAACGCGGCCAAGACCGACGAAGGCTCCAACCTGCTCCAGACGCCGTCGATCATGACGCTGGACAACGAGGAGGCCACCTTCCTGGTCGGCCAGGAGGTGCCGATCACCACGGGACAGACCCTGCTGGACGGCAACTCCAACCCCTTCACCACGACCGACCGCAAGGACATCGGCGTACGCCTGACGGTGAAGCCCCAGATCAACGCCGGCGGCTCCATCACCCTGACCCTCCGCCAGGAGGTGTCCAGCATCAACGGCGTGCTGACCAACGGGGCCTCGGACCTGGTGCTGGACAAGCGCGAGCTGGAGACGACGCTGGTGGTGGACGACGGCGACATCGCCGTCGCGGGCGGCCTGCTGGACCAGAACGACCGGCTGAGGAACGACAAGGTGCCCGGCCTCGGCGACATCCCCGGCGTCGGCGCCCTGTTCCGCTCGACCAGTCGCCAGCGCGGCCGCACCAATCTGATGGTCTTCCTGCGGCCGACCATCGTGGGCACGCCGGAGCAGGCGCAAGGCCTCGCCGCCGACCGCTGGGGCTATATGCGCGACCAGCAGCTGGCGGTTCAGCCGGACCGCGAGCCCAGCCTGGACGCCCTGGTCCGCGACTATATGCGCACCCAGCCGCCGGCTGCGCCCACGGCGGGCGAGCCGACCGTGATCGCGCCGGTCCCGCCCGTCGCCGCCCAGCCCCTGCCGCCCGCCGTGTCCTGAGCCATGATCACCCTGGTCAGCCCCACGCTCGCCTACGGCTTCGCCAAGCGCCACGGCGTCCTGCTGCTGGACGCCGGCGACATTGCGCGCGTGGGCGTCAGGGAGGGCAGTGATCCGTCGGCCCTGATCGAGGCGCGCAGGGCCCTTGGCCGACCGCTGGCGGTCGAACCGCTCAGCGCCGCCGCCTTCGACCGCCAGCTGTCGGAGATCTACGCCGGCGACCGTCTCAGCGCCGCCGATGACGACCTGGACATGCCCGCCGGTCTGGACAGTCTGATCGACGACATTCCGGCCGCCGCCGACCTGCTGGACACGGCTGACGACGCGCCGGTCATCCGCCTGATCAACGGCGTCATCGCCGAGGCCGTGCGCGCCGGCGCCTCGGACATCCACCTGGAATCCTACGAAAGCGCCCTGATCGTCCGCATGCGGATCGACGGCGTGTTGCGCGAGGCGCTGAGCCTCAATCCGCGCATCGCCCCGCTGTTGGTTTCGCGCATCAAGGTCATGGCGCGGCTCGACATCGCCGAGAAGCGCATTCCGCAGGACGGGCGGATACCGCTGGCGCTAGGCGGCAAGACGCTGGACGTGCGGGTCTCCACCCTGCCGTCGCGGGGCGGGGAGCGGGTGGTGCTGCGCATCCTAGACAAGGATCAGGCGGGCCTGACGCTGGACCGGCTGGGCATGGCCGAGGACGCGCTGGCGGCCTTCCGGACCGCGCTGGCGGAGCCGAACGGCATCATCCTGGTCACCGGTCCGACCGGCTCCGGCAAGACCACCAGCCTCTACGCCGGCCTGGCGCTGCTGAACGACGGCGCGCGCAACATCCTGACGGTCGAGGACCCGGTCGAATACGCCATCGACGGCGTCAGCCAGACCCAAGTCAATCCCAAGGTCGGCATGACCTTCGCCGCCGGCCTGCGCGCCATCCTGCGCCAGGACCCGGACGTGGTCATGGTCGGCGAAATCCGCGACGTGGAAACGGCGGGCATCGCCGTTCAGGCGTCGCTGACCGGCCACCTGGTGCTGTCCACCGTCCACACCAACGACGCAGCCGGCGCCGTCACCCGCCTGCGCGACATGGGGATCGAACCCTTCCTGCTGGCTTCGACCCTGCGCCTGGTCGTGGCGCAGCGGCTGGTGCGACGCCTGTGCGAACACAGCCGCGTGGCTGAGGAGGCGGACAAGCCGACCGCCCGACTGATTGGGGTGAAGGCCGGAACGCGCATCTGGCGGCCCCATGGCTGCTCCCATTGCGCCGGCACGGGCTATGTCGGTCGCGTCGGCCTGTACGAGGTGCTGAAGGTGGACGACAAGGTCCGCCGCCTGATCGCCGCCGGGGCGGGCGAGGACGCCGTGGTCGAGGCCGCCTTCAAGCACGGCGGAACCCTGTCCGACCGCGCCCGCGACCTGGTGCTGGCGGGCGTCACCTCGGTCGAGGAGGCGGTCCGCGTCGCGCGGCAGGAAACCGCCGCCGACCCGGCGGAGGCGGTCTGATGGCGGCTTTCGACTATGTCGCTGTCGACGGCGCCGGCCGAACCGTGACCGGCGCGCTGGAAGCCGCCGACGAGGCCGCCGCGCGCGGCCAACTGGGTCGGCGCCGCCTGGCGCCGCTTGAGGTCACGCCCGCTCGCATGGCGGTGCGCGCGGAGCGGCCGAAGGGCCCAGGCGGAAAGCTGTCGGCCAAGACCCTGGCCCTGACCACGCGGCAGCTGGCCACCCTGGTGTCCGTCTCGCCCATCGAGGAGGCGCTGCGCACCCTGGCGCTGCAGGCTGACCGGCCTGTTGTCCGCCGCGTGCTGGAAGGCGTGCACTCCGGCGTGCTGGAGGGCCGACCGTTGGCCGACGCCATGGGCCAGCAGGGCCGGGCCTTCCCGCCGCTGTATCGGGCGATGGTCTCTGCCGGAGAACGCTCCGGCACGCTGCAGCCGATCTTGGAGCGGTTGGCGGACGACATGGAGCGCGACCAGCAGGTGCGCGGCAAGGTCGTCACCGCCATGGTCTATCCCGCCGTCCTGGCCGTGGTGGCCCTCGGCGTCGTCGCCGCCCTGATGGTCTTCGTCGTGCCCAAGGTCGTCGATCAGTTCGACAGCATGAACCAGACCCTGCCGCTGCTGACGCGCCTGGTCATCGACCTGTCGGACCTGATGCGGAACTGGGGCTGGCTGGTCGTCCTCATCCTTGCAGGCCTGATCGCGGCCGGCGCGGCGGCCCTGCGCAATCCGGCCATCCGCCTGCAGTTCGACCGCTGGCGTCTGCGCGCGCCGCTGATCGGGCGTCTGACCCGCGATCTGCACGGCGCCAAGATGGCCCGCACCCTGTCGACCATGATCGCCGCCGGCCTGCCGGTGCTCGAGGGGCTGACCATCACCGCCCGCACCGTCTCCAATCGCGCCCTGCGCCAGGCGACCGAGAGCATGGCCGAGGCGGTGCGCGAGGGCGGCGGCCTATCCGCCGCCATGCGCCGCGCCGACGTCTTCCCCCCGATCCTGGTCTACATGACCGCCTCGGGCGAAAGCAGCGGCCGGCTGGAGCCGATGCTGGAGCGCGCCGCCGACTACCTGGAACGCGAGTTCGCCGCCTTCACCGCCGTGATGCTCAGCCTGCTCGAGCCCGCCGTGATCGTGGTCATGGGCGGCGTCGTCGCCCTGATCGTGCTGTCGATCCTGTTGCCGATCCTTCAGATCAACACCCTGGCGATGGGGTGAGGAGTTGCCCATGTTTCTTGGTCATAACACTCAGTGCGCGGCCCTTCGCTTCTTGAGGACGCGCGCCCAAGCCGCGGGCCGCGGCGCGGCGACCGCTGGCACGAGAAGCACACGCCAGGGCTTCACCCTGGTGGAGCTGATGGTCGTGATCGTCATCATCGGCCTGCTGGCCACGGTGGTCGCCATCAACGTCCTGCCCAGCCAGGACCGGGCCATGGCCGGCAAGGCGCGCGCCGACATCTCGGTGCTGGAGCAGGCCGTCGAGACCTACCGCCTGGACAACCTGGCCTTCCCGACCGACCAGCAGGGGCTGGAGGCTCTGGTCGCCGCTCCCGCCGATCTGGCGCGGCCGGAACGCTATCGCGAGGGCGGCTATGTCCGTCGCCTGCCGACCGATCCCTGGGGCAATCCCTACCAGTACCGGCGCAGCAGCGCCCATGGCGGCCAGTTCGACGTCTTCTCCTTCGGCGCGGACGGCAAGGCGGGAGGCGAGGGCGATGACGCCGACCTCGGCAACTGGCAGGCCTGATCGCGCTCGAGCAGCGAGCCGCCCGGCGGCGAGCGCCAGCGCAAAGGGGAAGAGGGCCGGCTTCACCCTGGTCGAGCTGATGATGACGCTGGTGGTGATCGGCCTCGCCGCCGGCGCGGTTGTCCTGTCCATGCCCGATCCACGCCCCGCCGTCGGCGAGGCGGCTGAGCGCTTCGCCGCCCGACTGGTCCGCGCGCGGGAGGAGGCCATCCTGACTAACCGCATCGTCGCCGCCACGACCGATGCGGGCGGCTATCAGTTCGCCAGCTTCGACGGCGCCGAGTGGACGCCGTTGACGGGCCCCTTCGCACGCCGGCGCTGGGACGAGGGCGTCATCGCCCCGCGTCCAGTCCGCATCGTCTTCGACGCCACGGGAGGCGCCGAGCCGGCCGAAGTCCCCCTGTCGCGCGACGGCCGCTCGGTCTCCGTCCAGGTGGACGCCGCCGGAGAGGTGACGATCGATGGCTGACCGGCGCGGCTTCACCCTGATCGAACTGCTGGTGGCCCTGGCGGTCTTCGCCCTGGCGGCCATGGCCCTGCTCAACCTGTTGGGAGAAGGGGCGCGGTCCGCCGCGCGGGTGGAGACCCGCACCCTCGGCGGCATCGTCGCCGAGAACCTGGCCGTCGAGGCCATGACCGCCCAGAACCTGCCCGTCGGCGAAACCTCGGGCCAGGTCGAACTGGCCGGCCAGGCCTGGCGCTGGCGTCGCACCGTCGCCGGAACCGAGGTTCCGGGCATGGGCCGCATCGACATCGCCGTCTATTCCGACGAGGGGCTGGCCGCCGACCGCACCCTGTTCCGGAGCGCGGGCGCTTGAGCCGCGCACGCGACGGCTTCACCCTGGTCGAGGTGCTGGTGGCCCTGGCCGTCTTCGCCCTGATCGCGGCCGCCGGCGCCCTGGTGCTGGCGCGCACGATCGACACCCGCTTCACCATCCACGAGCATTCGGAACGGATCGCCGCGCTTCAGCGCATGCGCGCCCTTCTCAGGGCCGACCTGGCCCAGGCCGCGCCCCGCCGCACCCGCGCCCCCACCGGCCGCCCCCTGCCGCGCGCCATCACGGGCCAGGAACTTCCCGGCGACCCCATCCTGGTCCTGGCCCGCGCCGGATGGAGCAATCCCGACGGGGCGTCCCGACCATCGCTGCAGCGCGTCGAGTATCGCGTGGTCGACGGCCGGCTGGAGCGCCGCGCCTCGACCTACCTCGACGGCGCCCGGGCCGGACCGCCGCAGGTGCTTTATCGCGGCGTCAGCGACGTCGCCGTCACCTTCCTGCAGGACGGGTCGGAGGCGCCCGCCTTCCTCTCCAGCCGCGACCGGCCGCTGCCCCAGGCGGTGCGCATCGTGATGACCCTGGACGGCTTCGGCCGCGTCGAGCAACTGTTCCCGGTATCCGCCGCATGAGCCGCCAGGTCAACAGGCGCGAGGGCATGGCCCTGCTGACCGTCCTGCTGCTGGTGGCGGTGATGGCGGCGGTGGCGGTGCTGATCCTCGACGACATTCGCTTCTCCGTGCGCCGCACGACCAATGTGGAGACGCAAGGCCAGGCCCAGTGGTACGCCGCCGGCGCCGAGGCCCTGGCCCGCCGCCAGATCGCGGACCTGACGGCCGCCGACCCAGCCCGCACCCCGCTGGAGCCGCGTTGGAACGGCCGCGTGCTCAGCTTCCCCATCGAGGAAGGCTCGATCCAGGCCGTGGTCACCGACGGTCAAGCCTGCTTCAACCTGAACAGCCTCGTCATCGGCCAGGACGAGGATCTGTCGGCCAATCCGGAAGGTCAGGCGCAGTTCCTGGCCCTGGGCGCCGCGCTGGGCCTGCCGCGCGGCCGGATGACGGCCCTGGCTTCGGCCCTGACCGACTGGATGGACGGCGACGCCGACGCCCGGCCGGGCGGCGGAGAGGACGCCCGCTACGCCGGCATGGCCACGCCCTACCGCACCGGCGGCGTCATGCTGGCCGACGTCAGCGAGATGCGCGCCGTCGCGGGCATGGACGACGGCCTCTATCGCCGCCTGCGGCCCTATGTCTGCGCCCTGCCGACCCCCGGCCTGTCGTCGATCAACGCCAACACCCTGACGCCGGAGCAGGCGCCGCTGCTGGTCATGCTGACCGGCGGGGCCCTGGGCCTCAACGGCGCCAAGGCCGCCATCGCCGCCCGTCCGCCCGGCGGCTGGACCAGCGTCGACGCCTTCTGGGCCCAGCCGGCCCTGCGCGGCGTTTCGCCGGACGAGGCGACGCGCGGTCAGGTCTCGCTGCTGACCCGCTTCTACGATCTGCGCGTCGACGTCGACTACGGCGGCGCCCGCGCGGTTCGGACCGCCCTGATCCACGCCGCGCCCGACGGCGGCGTGCGCACCGTCATCCGTCGCTGGATCCCCGAAGAATGAGCCAGACCCGCATCGTCCTGATTCCGCCGACGGCCGCCATGCCGGCGCCCTTCCTGATCGTCGATCCCCGTGGGCGTGTCTTGCAGCGGGGCTCGCTGTCGCTGGAGGCCGCCGAGCCGCGTCCCGAGCCGCGCCCCGAGCTGCGCACCGTCGCCATCGCCCCAGGCGCCGATATTCTGGTGCGTTGGCTGGACCTGCCGGTCGGCGGCGCGGCCCAGTTGCGCGTCGCCGCCCGCTGGATGCTGAAGGAACATCTGGCCGCCGATCCGGAAAGGCTGGCGATCGCCCTCGGCGCGGTCCCCGTCGATGGCGGGCCGCGCATGGTCGCCGCCGTCGCCGCCCCGCTGCTCGAGGCGTGGATCGACTATCTGCGCGCCTTGGGCGTGGAGCCGGCCTCGATCGTTCCCGATTGCCTGGTCCCGCCGGCGCCCGAGGCGGAGGCGACGCTCAACGCCATTCGGTTCGGAGGCGACGTCGCCCTTCGCGGCCGGGCCTTGGCCGCCTCGGTCCAGTCGGACCTGATGGACGCCGTGGCGGCTGGACGGCCCGTTTCGCTGATCTCCGATCAGGAGACGGTGGAGGAGCGACTGGCCTTGGCCGCCCTCCATCCGCCGGTCGATCTCCTGTCCGCCATGGCTCGCCCCCGGTCGACATCGCGCGGCGGCTGGCGGCTGGCGGCCGGTCTCGCCGCCGCCGTTCTGATCTCGCCCCTGATCCTGACCCTGGCCGAGGCCGGACGCGACAGCATCGCCGCCGACCGCGCCGATCGCCAGGCGCGCGCCCTGATTGCCGAAGCACTGCCCGAGGCCGCCCAGGCCGACGACCCCCTCGCCGAGGTCCGTCGCCGCCTCGCCGTGGCGCCGCCGCCGGGCGGTTTCGCCGCCGGCTCCGCCGCCCTCTTCGCCGCCGTGGAGCAGGTCGAGGGCGCCGAGCTGGACGGCCTGTCCGCCGATGCGGACCAGGGCCTGCGCGCCACGCTCAGCTATCCGGCGTTCCAGGACCTGGACGCCATTCGCTCGTCGATCGAGGCTTCGGGGCTCAGCCTGTCGGACACCAGCACGGTGGAGGACGGCGGCCGCGTGGTCAGCGAAGTCATCGTGGGAGGCGCGGCATGAACCGCCTGATGTCGACGGCCCTGGCCTGGTGGGAAGGCCGCACCCTGCGCGAGCAGCGGATGCTGGCGACCATGGGTCTGATCCTGTTGGCGGTCGTGATCTGGCTGGCGGTCGTCCGTCCGGCCTGGGCCTGGCGCGAGGCGGCGGCGGACGAGCGCGCGCGCGCCGAGAACGGCCTCGTGCTGGTGCGTCAGGCGGCGACCCGCCTGCCCGTCGCGGCGGGGCCGGGGAGCGCCGACATCCAGCCGGCGGTCCAGTCAGCGAACGAAGCGGCGGGCGTCTCTCCGGTGATGGGCATGGCTCCGGACGGCGGCCTCGGCTTCAGCCTGGCTGAGGTCCAGACCCCCACGGCCTTCCGGTGGCTGGCCGCCCTGCACGAAAAGGGTGTCGAGATCACCGGCCTCAGCGTGGTCGAGAACGCCGACGCCACCCTGACCGTCGAAGGCTCGCTGGCTTCAGCCCCCGCCGACTGACGGAGCGTCCTTCGCCTCGTCAGTGGTTGTCCCTGGGCGGTCCCAGGGTGTCGACGATGCGGTGGTATTTGACGGCGGGTTCCAGCACGGCGCCGGTCTGCAGTTCGCCGACCATGGAGCGCTGGATCTCCTGCCACGGGGTCTGCGAGGCGGGGTAGCTGTAGCCGCCGGCCGCCTCGAAGGCTCTCCGCCGCTCGGCCAGCTCCG
>JAEXZS010000049.1 GCA_023451375.1 Pseudomonadota bacterium | reverse complement strand
GCGCCCGCCGCGCCGTCCGCGCGCCCCGCGACCGTCGATGAAGCGCCCGCGCCTCGCCCCGCCGCGACCTCGCGACCCGCGGCGACGACGTCGAGGCCTCCGACGCCCGCGCCTTCGGTCCCGGCCCCCTCCACGCCGGCTCCTTCCGCCCCGGCGCCGTCCATTCCGGCCCCATCGACCCCGGCGCCGCCCGCCGTCGAGACCGCGCCGCTGGTGGTGGTTCCGCCCGCTCCGGCGCCGACCGTCGCACGCCCGACGCAAACGGATCCGGACGCGCCGGTGGTGACCCGGCCCCAGCCGCTCGACTGAGGCGAGGCGTCGCGGGAACCGATGGTCTCCGGTCGCGCTTGACCCCGTGGCGGCGTCTCGGGGCGCCGTCCTCCCCGAGGAAGAGGTTTCAACATGACTGATCAATTCGCCAACGGCGCCGCTTCGCAGGTCGAGGGCAAGGCGCAGAAGGGTGTGGGCAAGGTCCTGGGCGACCAGAAGCTGCAGGTCGAGGGCGCCTACCATGACGCCAAGGGCCGGTCGCTGGAGCAGTTCAACAAGGCCATGGACGCCATCGACCGCCTGGTCGAGAAGGCGCCGGCCGACTATCGCCCCAAGGCCCGCGAAGTGGCCGCCGCGGCCCGGCAGAAGCCGCTGGTGACGACCCTGTCCGTCGCGGGCGTGGGCCTGCTGCTGGCGGGTCTGGCCTCGCGCGGCATGCGGCGGCGGTAGGGTTCTTTCTTTTTCTCCCTCCCCATCCGGGGAGGGAGAGATCAGCGACGGCCGGTGAAGCCGGCGACCGCGTCCAGCGCCGCTTCCATTGTGTTGTCCGCCACGGTCATCCGCTCGGCCTGGTCGCCCAGGGCGGCGATGACCGGCGCGGGCCGCGGCTCCACGCCCAGCACGTCGCCGACGAAGGCGCCGAACTTCGACGGGTGGGCGGTGGACAGGGCCACCACGGGACCGCTGGAACGGTCCTGGCGGCGCGCGGCGGCCAGGGCGACGGCCGTGTGCGGGCACACCACCCGTCCCCAGGTCTCGTGCGCGCGGGCGATCTCGGCGCGGGTCTCTGTCTCGTCGATGGACACGGCCGAGACCTCGGCGCGCAGGGCCGCCAGCAGGTCGGGATCAAAGGCGACGGCGCCGTCGCGGGCGAAGGTCTCGAACACGCCGCGGGTGCGTTCGGCGTCGCGGCCGGTCGCCTCGAACACCAGACGCTCGAAGTTGGACGGCGCCTGGACGTCCATGGAGACGCTGCCGCTCTCCACGGCCGGTCGGCGCGAATAGACGCCGTCGTTGATGGCGCGGGCCAGGGCGTCGTTCTGGTTCACGGCGGCGACGAAGCCGACGGCGGGCAGCCCCATCCTCGTCGCCGCGACGCCGGCGAAGGCGTCGCCGAAATTGCCCGTCGGCACGACGAAGGTCGCCGCCTGGCCCAACTGGGCCGTGGCGGAGACATAGTAGGGGATCTGGCCCGCCAGTCGCGCCCAGTTGATGGAGTTGACCGAGGACAGGCGGCCGCGCTCGCGCAGGCGCTCCTCGGCCAGCAGGCCCTTGACCAGCCGCTGGCAGTCGTCGAAGTCGCCTCGGACGGCCAGGTTGAGGACATTGTCGGCCTGCACCGTGGTCATCTGTCGGCGCTGGACGGGTGAGACCCGGTCCAGCGGGTGCAGCACGACCAGATCCACCGACCGGGCCCCGGCGAAGGCGCGCACGGCGGCGGCGCCGGTGTCGCCCGAGGTGGCGGTCAGGAGGGTCAGCCGTTCGCCAGACGCCGCCAGGGCCTCGTCCGTCAGGGCGGCGACGAGCTGCATCGCCAGGTCCTTGAAGGCGGCGGTCGGGCCGTGGAACAGCTCCAGCACGAACAGGCCGTCCTCCAGCTCCACCAGCGGCGTCACGGCCGGGTGATCGAAGCCGGTCGTCAGGCGATCCAGCGCACGGTCCAGCGCGCCGGCCGGCAGGGCGTCGCCGATGAAGGGGGCGACGGCTTCCAGCGCGATCGCCCTGTAGTCGCGACCCTTCGACCAGGCGTCGGGCGAAAGGGCCGGCCAGGCGGCCGGCATGTAGAGGCCGCCGTCGGGCGCGATCCCGCGCAGCAGGGCGTCGGCGAAGCCGGTTTTCGGAGCCTGACCCCGGGTCGAGATGTAGCGGGCGCTGGAGGCGGTCATGGTCGTGGTCCTAGCCACCACGGCGGCGATCGTCATCCGCTTTCTGGATGATTTTGTCGCCTTTGCCGGTGAAGTGGCGCGGCGGCGCCACTTGAGGCCGCACAGGAGGGATGCATGTGGAAGGTTCTTGCCGCTCCGCCGCGTCGGCACTGGCTTGCGACCATGGCGACGCTGGCGGTTCCCGACGGGACGGTCCATGTCAGGCGCATGAGAAGACGTGACCTTCTGATCCGCCTCGGCCTGCTGGGCGCGGGTGTGGGCGGCGCCTGGTGGTTCCGCGACTATGTGCTGTGGCGCGAGCCGGAGGTGGTGCTGCCGGCGCAGGGCTCGACCGGCTGGCTGCCCTACGCCGAGCCCCGGGCGCCGACGCCGACGGTGGCCGCGACCGTCAACGGGACGCCGGTGCGGGCGCTGATCGATTCCGGCGCCCAGTATTCGGTCATAGACCGGTCGCTGTTCGCCGCGCTGGGCCTGACCGAGGTCTTCACCCTGCCGATGGTGGCCTATGGCGTTGGCGGCGACGCGCAGGTGGGGCGGGGCACGACGCTGGACGTGGCGGTCGGCGGGCTGAGGCTGGACGGGCTGCGCGCCGCAATCCTGGGCCTGGGACCGCTGGCCGGGCCGCAGGGGCTGGCCGCGCCCCTGATCCTGGGACAGGACGTGCTGCGCCGGCTGGTGCTGGAGTTGAACACGCCGGAGCGGCGGCTGCGGTTGTCGGGCCGCGAGGGCTGGTCGCCCCCGGCGGAAGTCCGGCCCATCCCCGTGACGCGTTCGGGCCGGGCGCTGCAGGCGGCGATCACGGTGGAGGGGGTCGAGGTGCAGGCGGTGGTGGACACCGGCGCCTCGGCCATACTGGCGCTGACCCGCGAGACGGCGCGGGCGGCGGGCCTGTTCGACGGACGCGAGCGGCGGTCGGGACAGAGCATCGTCCTGGGCGGGGTGGTGCGGGCCGAGACGGTGGTCGCCCGAACCCTGACCATCGGCGACGACCTGTATCGCCAGGCCGAGGTGGCCATCTACGACGACGTGCCGGCGCCGGGCTTCCCCAAGGCCCTGATCGGCATGGAGGCGTTCGACGGACGGCGCGTGGCGCTGGACCTGGGCGGCCCGCGCCTGTTCGCCTCCAATCCCATGGACATCACCGTGGGCGGGCCGAAAGGGCGCTGAGCGGCGCGGACGGACGGGGCGCGACCTCGCGGGTCAGGATCAGGGCGGCGGCGATGCAGCCCCCGAACAGCAGGCCCTCGGCCGCCGCCGTGGCCAGGCGGCTGACCGGCCCGAAGCCGTCCTCGCCCAGCCAGTCGGCGAGTCGGTCCAGACGTAGGGTCGAGGCGGGGAACTGCGTCGCCAGCGCCGCCAGGCTGCCGGCCATCAGTCGGCCGCCGAGGGCGGTGATCAGCAGGCCGGCGATCGCCGTCAGCGCGCCGGAGCCGGCGATCCGGAGCCTCCGCGACAGCCCCTGGCGCTCGACCAGCAGAGCCGACAGGCCGATGGCGGCGCCCAAGAGGGCGCCCTCGGGCGCGCCGGTGACGCTTTGGGGGGCGCGACCGAACAGAAGGTCGAAGGCGTCCAGCCCCACCAGCTTGACCAGCGCCCCGACCAGCAGCCCGCCCGCGGCGCCGCCCAGCACCGTCAGCAGGCCGCGCGGCCCCTGAAGCAGGCCGGCCGCGCCCACGCCGAAGCAGACCGCGCTGCCGCCCAAGGCGCCGATCACCATCGTCAGCACGGCCATGACCAGCAGGGAAGAGACGCCGCCGCCGCCGGGCGCGGCTGTGGCCCCGTAGAAGAGCCCGCCGATCAGGCCGGCGAGAGCGCCTCCGACCAGACCGGCGCGGCCGGTGCGGGTGAGCGTCTCCAGCGCCTGGCGGCGCGACGGCCGAGGCGGCGGGCCGGCCGCCTCGGCCTGCCGGATCACCGGCGCGATGAAGCGATAGCCGTGCTTGGGCGCCGTCTCGATGAAGCGGGGACGCGCGGCCTCGTCGCCCAGCCGCCGGCGCAGGGCGGCGACGCATTGGGTCAGGGCTTCGTCGGTGACGGGGACGCCGCGCCACACCTCCTCCAGGAAGCGCGCCTTCGACACCAGCCGGCCGTTCTCGCGCACCAGCAGGATCAGGGCGTCGAGATAGCGGGCGTTCAGCTCCACCGTCGCGCCGTCCCGCGAAAGGCGGCGCCCGTCGGGGTCGAGGGTGAAGTTCTCGAAGCGGAAGACCTCGCGCGACACTTTTCAGCCGTTCCTCAGGATTTGCTCATGCCGCTCAGCCGGCGGCCGGGCCATGTCGAAGCTCCCTCATGGATGGAGAGAAGGCAATGGAGAAGACCCTGACACCCGGCGCGCTGCGCATGGCGGCGTGGGGAGGCGCGGCCCTGCTGTGGCTGGCGCCGCTGGTGGCGATGCAGTTCACTGAGGAGGTGCGGTGGAGCGTGTTCGATTTCGCCGTCTTCGGCGCCATGCTGGCGATCGCGGCGTCCCTGTTCGACCTCGCCACGCGGATGGGCGGCGACCTGGCGCGTCAGGCGGCCTTCGCCCTGACCATTGGCACGGGCTTCCTGATGACCTGGGCCAACCTGGCGGTGGGCCTGGTCGGCAGCGAGGACAATCCGGTCAACCTGATGTTCTGGACGCCGCTGGTCGTCGCCTTCCTGGGCGGGGTGATGGTGCGGTTCAAGCCGCGTCGCTTCAGCCTGGTGCTGGTCGTGACGGCGGCGGCGCAGATGGCGCCGGCGATCGTCGCGGCGACGATGGGATGGGGGCTGGCCCTGGGACCGGCCGCCTTCTTCAGCGTGCTGTGGCTGGGCGCGGCGGCGCTGTTCCGGGTGGCGCCGGTCAAGCCCGGCTGAAGCCGCCGCCGCTCCGTTCGCCGGTGGAAAACCGATGGCCGCGCGGCGCGGCGTCGCCATCCTCCGGCGGTCGGGCCTCGTCGATGACGCTCGTCGGCGCCCCGGGGCCAGGGCGAGACGCTGGCGGGCGCAAGGTCACGCGCACAAGCCCGTTGACACCGCCCGCCTCGCCCGCCTATGTCGCGCCCTCGCCTGGAACCCGATCCAGACTGGAACCGGGGCCGTAGCTCAGTTGGTAGAGCGCGTCGTTCGCAATGACGAGGTCAGGGGTTCGACTCCCCTCGGCTCCACCAAATCCTTGTTCCACAAGGGTTTGGTCGGAAACAGGCGAAAAAACTGACACCACGCTGCTACACACGGCCTCCAAGAGACCGTCGAAAAAGCGTTCCTCTACAGTTAGTTCACCGTCCCGAGGCTGTAGCACCACCTCGTCGCACACACCGTCCAAACGGCCTCCCAGACCCTCTCCACGGTCACATAATGCTGGGCGGCGGCAATCGTCTGGCCTGATCGTCCGGGGATCGACCTACTACCTTCGTCTTCGTGTCCCTCGACCGTTGGCCGGGATCATCGGCAAGACGCACGTCATGAAGTCTCTGGGCACGGGATATCGGGCGGATGCTGTC
>JAEXZS010000048.1 GCA_023451375.1 Pseudomonadota bacterium | reverse complement strand
GGGTCACCCGCGCCCGGCCCGCCGCGGACCGCACCGCCGAACGGCTGCGCGCCCTGGACCTGGAGCCGGTGGTCCAGCCGCTGCTGGCCGTCCAGCCCCTGTTCCCCGCCCTGCCGGACCTCGACCGGTTCGCGGCGCTGGTCTTCACCAGCCTGAACGGCGTCGCGGCCTACGCCCACCTGACGCCGCGCCGCGACGCCCCGGTCTTCGCCGTCGGCGACGCCACGGCCCAGGCCGCGCGCGACGCCGGCTTCACCGAGGTCCGCTCCGCCGCGGGCGACCTCGGCGACCTGGCCAGGCTGCTGGCCGGGGCCGCTCCCGACCCCCTGCTGGCCCTCGCCGCCGAGACGCCGGCCGGCGACCTCGTCCAGTCGCTGCGCCAGGCCGGCGGCGCCCAGACTGTTGAAATGCTGACCGTCTATCGCACCGTTCCGACCGCCGCCCCCGTCCCGCCTGCCGTGGACGCCGTCCTGATCCACTCCCCCCGCGCCGCTCGGGAGGCCGTCCGCATCCGCTGGCCCGCGGACGCCGTCGTCGCCTGCATCTCCCCCGCGGCCGCCGCGCCGCTCCAGGCCGTCGGCCGCGCCTGCGCCGTCTCTCCGCGCCCCAATGAGACCGACCTGCTCGCAACCTTGCAGGCGGCGCTTGGCAAGCGCGATCCGCACGTATAAAGAGCGCCTCTCCCGCGCGGGCTCGCCCGCCGCACCGGGCCGCTTTAGCTCAGCCGGTAGAGCACCTCATTCGTAATGAGGGGGTCGCGTGTTCGAGTCACGCAAGCGGCACCACCTTTCCAGAGCACCACTAGCTTTGACGCCCGGCCGGGCTAAGCCGGAAGGTGCTTCCGCGTGGGAGATGCGTGGGTACCCAGTGGGAAGGGCCTTGAGCCACTTCTGACTCTGAACTGAGGTTGAACCATCCAATCTCGACCGCAATGACGGGGGGTTGCCTTCGTCTGTCGAAACGAAGCGCCGAGATCATGATCGATATCCAACGCTAAGGTGGCCGCCGCGCCTCTGGCGGAGCGGTGGTCCATGAATTTTGCCCGACTCACTTGTTCCGGTATTGTTCGTCCCCACATGTCCCTGAAAGGGGGAACCGATGGGTTTGCACGAACAGCACCGTTTCCGGAATGCCGAGACAGCGGAGCTGCTGTTGATCGACACTGCCCGCCGGCTTCAGCTGCCGGATTGGAAACACGATAAAGCCGTCGTCAGCTACGAAGCCCTGTGCGCCCATGTTGATCGCCCCGGCAGCCCGCTGCACAACCTCGTGGACATCTGCTACCCGAGCGGAAGCTTCGGGATCGGGACGGTTGTGGCGTCGCGGGTGCGCCAGAATCAGCACGACCTCGACGTCGTCATCGAATTGCTCCTCTCGGCCGACACGCCGCCCGCGGTTGTCCTGGGGCTGCTCTACATGGCGATCCGTGGCGAACCCGGTTCGCGGTATTATGACAAGACTACGCTGAACAGTCGTTGCGTCACCGTGGAGTACGAGGACGGCTTCACCGTCGACCTGATGCCGATCGTTCGCGACGGGTCCAACATCTCCCGACGCGGCTCCTTGTTCCACTACAAGGCGGGTGAGGGCGCCTATCGCAAACCAGTCAATCCGTTCGGCTTCAAGAGCTACTATAACGCCACCGTTGACGCTGACCCCGCTTTTGTCCGGGCCTTCCGCGCCTTGGACGAAAAGGTCGTGGCGAAGGCGCTGGTCGAACCGATGGAGACACCGGTCCGGTTGGAGGAGAAGTCCGCTCGGACTGTCAGCATTCAGCTATTGAAGCGCCGCCGCGACGTCCGTCACCGGAAGGCCGATCGGAAGGGCCAACGGTGCGTCCCTTCCGTTGTTCTGGCCGCTTGGGCGCTTGCGAAGCCGGAGCCTCGGCCCACGCTGTTGTGGGAGCTGCACGAGCAGGCGACCTTTATTAAAACTCAGCTGGCGATCGCCTCTGCTACGGGCCAGCTGGTCGACGTTTACAACCCCGTCTGGCCGGGCGTGGACCGGTTTACGGACTGCTGGCCTTCTTCGCACCTTGAGCAGCGGGCGCTGCACGATGACATGGCTGACCTGACCACGAAGCTGGAGGTCTTGGCTTCGAATGCTCTCTCACCGACCGCCGCGAAGGCGGTGCTCGAAGAATTGTTCGGCGAGACGGCGGCGACCTACGCCGTGGACGAGATGATGAAGCGCCACGCAGAAGCTTCGCAAGCGGGAGCCCTCAAGTTCGGCGTCACCGGCGCTGTGCTGTCTGGAGCTGCGGCTGCCAGTTCGACCCGTGCCGCAGTGCGCTCCAGCACTGACTTCGGGGGGCGCGCCGACTGATCTCCATCGAGGATCAGATTGCCGCCATGGCGGCTGATTGGCCCGGGTTCAAATGCCGGCGGATTGGACTGTCTGCCGTCGTGTGGGAGGGGAAGCTCGATGTCACCGGGACCGCGTATACAGTCCGCATAGACTTCGCCCTCCCGCCGCCACCAGAGGCGGCCGCTGAACGGTCGCAGCCGAGGATAGCGATCACGGAGCCGCCGCTCGTCCGGCGGTATGACGTGCCGTTGAATCCCCTTCCGCACGTCTATTGGCTGCCCGACGGAGATTTCCGGCTCTGCGTCTACGACCCCGATGGGCGGGACTGGACCCCGGCCGATCCGATCGCACAGACAATCATGTATTGGACCTGTCGCTGGCTGCTTCGGTACGAAGGATGGCTTGCGACGGGGAAGTGGCACGGGAAAGGCCGATCGCATGACCCGCAAGGGCGATACCACCCCGATGATGGAACGCCGCTCCGCTGGCATGATCGCTGGGCGTCGACAGCCTCTGACCTGGCCTTCCGGGCGGCCGTTCCGCATCCTGTCGATCGACGGGGGTGGGATCAAAGGCCTGTTCCCTGCTTCTATTTTAGCCGCTTTCGAACGGAGCCTGTGCGGCGGCCGATCGGCCGGTGACTACTTCGACCTGATCACTGGGACCTCGACGGGAGGAATCATTGCCTTGGGCCTCGCTCTCGGGCTCCCGGCAGCCGCCATTCGAGACCTCTACGTTGAACACGGCAGAGTCATCTTTCCGCCGGTCGAGGGGCCCTTCACCGGCACCCGTAGGTGGTGGCGTGGAACGTCGCAAATCTGGCGGTACACGTATGAGCGCGAACCTTTAGAGAGGGCGTTGGAAGGCGTTCTCGGCGGACATTTGCTGGGGCACGCGCAGAGACGATTGTGCATTCCCTCGTTCGAGGGAGCCTATGGCGAGGTCCATGTTTTCAAGACGCCGCATCACCCTGATTTCAGGAAGGATTGGCAAGAGCGTATGATAGATGTGGCTCTCGCTACGGCAGCGGCACCGACCTTCTTCAAGACTTATAGAAGTGGCGGTCGGGTGTTCGCCGACGGCGGCGTTTGGGCCAACAATCCTGTCATGATCGGACTTGTAGACGCGCTGACCGCTCAAGGGGTGGACCGCGATGATATTGAAATCCTGTCAATCAGCTGCGGCGATGTGGACGTCCCATTTACCGAAGGCCAAGCCAATGCAGGGGGTCTGTTCCATTGGCGGACCATCATAAAATCGGCCATGCATCTGGCGAGCCAAAACGCCACGGGCCAAGCGGGGCTCCTGATTGGGCGAGATAGCTTGCTGAGAGTTGATCCTTCGGCTGAGATCGCGCGGCTGGAAATGGATGATTTTGGTGGGGCGCTCCGGTTGATCCTGACGTGACCCCCGTTTCTCATCCAGCCATAACGAGAGTCCTAGGTTGATCTGAGCTGTGATCGGCTGGGTTGGCAAGAGGCCGGTCTGCGCAGCCATCAACCAGCGCAGCAGGCCGGCCGATGTG
>JAEXZS010000092.1 GCA_023451375.1 Pseudomonadota bacterium | reverse complement strand
ACCGGCCTCCTGCTCCCGCAGGATCCCGATGATCTGCTCTTCCGTGAACCTCGATCGCTTCATTCTGTCCGTCCTTCGTTGGGCGGACTCTAGCTATTCCTGGAGGAGTTTCAGGGGGTCACGTCAGAAGGACTGGAACTTGTTTTCCGCGCAGGTCGCCGAGTCTGGCTTCACTCGAAGCTTGACGGAGAGCTTGGATTCTTGGCTGGAACTGGCCGTCGACGGATTTCACGAGGAGACAGTTCAGCTTGGTAGTCAGTCACGCACTGAGGATCGTAGACATAAGCTTGCAGCGTTTGCTGAGCGCTTGGTTGCAGCCGAAACGGCTGACGACGCGGTCGCCAACCCGCTCATCACACACCCTCTGCATATGCTCGCCACGCAATTTCAGAGTCAGCTACCGATCATCGTAGCTGAAGGGGCGAAGGGGACCGGCAAGACCCTGTCGGCACGTTTTCTCGTAAACAAGCAAACGTGGAAGCACGCTGCGTCAGCGTTGTCCTCGTCCACGCCTCTGATTGATGGCGAGATAATCCCAGTCTTTGGATCGATCCAATCGAGCGAGCGGTATCAAGCGGAAATCACGACCCGTCGAGCTGCGGCTGCAAAATCACTCGGCTTCGGGATGCCACAACGAGTGGACCAGACCCGTCAGGCTCTGCTGTCGCTGTTCCCATCGGCGCATGGCGCGGAAGCCCGTGTGGAACTTTGGCTGGATGTGGTCGCATGGAGTGTTGGGTTCGAAGTTGATCACCCCGGAGCTGGCTCCCGCCTCATCGACAATTTACGCGGCACCCAGCGCTCAATCCTGGCAGTAGTAGAAGGAATTGAGGAGCTCTATACTGATCCTTATGCTCCGGATGCTCAAGCGGCATACAGAAGCTTGATAGTCGATCTACCCCAACGCTTGCGAGGCGAACCTGGACGACCAATCGGGCTATGCGTATTCGCGCGGCGAGACAGCGTGGAGTCTGCCGTACCTCATAATCTCGATCAGTTCCGTCGCTCGTATAAGGATTTCGAACTGTCGTGGAGCGAGCAGGACCTCTTGGAACTCGCGGCGTGGCTGGCGACAGAAGCCGAAAGCTTGGACATCTGGACGTCGACGTTCCGCGATCTGCCACAGATTGAAAAGGAACGACGCCTATTTCCTCTTTGGGGAAGAAAGTTAGGGCGCGACGACAAGCCTGGCAAACGGACGGCAGAAGCTTACACGGCGAATTGGGTTGTTGCTGTCCTGTCCGACCTTCAAAGTCGGCTCGTGGCGCGCGACCTAGTGAGGTTCCTCGCTAACGCTGCCGCACATGAACCGGCGCAAGTTGATCGCGACATGCTGGCTACTCGTCTCCTTGTTCCAAGGGCGTTGAAGGACGCGGTCAAGCCGACCAGTATTGCTAAAGTCAGCGAAACTGAGGAGGAAATCTCCGAGCTTCGACCTGTTTTCAATAAGTTTAGGGCAGTAAGTGACCCTATCGTCGCGCCGCTAGACGCTGAAGCTTTGAGAACGCTGCGACTCGATGAAAATGACATAGCTCTGCTGAGGCGACACGGAATCATCTTTGGCGACGCGGCACCATATGAGGTCCCGGAGCTTTTTCGGATGGGGCTCAACCTTCGCCACAGCGGTGCGAGGCATAGTGTGATCAATCTTCGAAGAAAGGCTAGGCAACGTTTTGGATTGAGCGTCTGACTTCGATCGACAACATCATGGCATCAATCCACCGACCACCATCAAGTCAGCTTGACAGATGCGGGGGGCGAGCCTTGGGCGAAAGCCCACTCGCGGCCCGTTCGAGCCCGAAGGCGCGCAATGAGCTTTTCACCCCTGTCGACGAATAGTTCATCGAGTGCATCAACGAGCTTAGTCCAGTCGTTAGAGCCACCAATGTAGAAACCAAGGCGCATGCCCATTTTAACGACGAACCGGCCGCCCTCCTCATATATTTCCATCTCATCAGATACGGAGTGATGCTCGGCCAAATGGGCGTACCGCTTATTGCGCATCTCGATTATTTCGTCGTGAGCGGCCCTAAGGGATTGAGGTAGGGCGTCACGGGCAAAGCCGCTCCCACCGCCGCCGGTAAAAAGGCGGGTATAAACACCGACAAATGCCGTCGTCAGCATTTCGAGCTCGAGAAATGCCATCATGTTCGCTTCGACGCAATATTGCGCGAGTCGGTCTCGGATGTGCTTCAATACTGTTACCTGATAGTAGGAGGCAGATAGCCGCGACACCTGCCGCAGTTCCGGCTCAGCGGCATACAGAACCTTCCGCCCATCCTCTGCGCGAGCATAGATCGCGTCTTGCCACTCTTGTGGCAAAAGCTGGATCCCGTCCTCAGGTAGAAGGAAGTGTGTGCTATCGTCTTCGTCGGCTTCGTTCATCGCCCATCCCTTCAGATCTTGTAGGGCGATGCGCCCTGTTCGACGATAGTGCACGCAAGGGTAACAAAGAAGCCTGGACGAGAGGTACGGAGAAGACGTAATCCCGAGATTCTTCAGCTTCAGCCGCGCCACACGCCGTTGAGTTTATTAGCATTTTGGACGCCAAGATCGACTGCCCATCATCAGTCTCGTCTATTGGGTGATGTGCGCGTTAAGACCGCAGCGGTGACAAGCTGAAGCGAGGCTGTTTAGTTGACCAGAGCACCGAGATTTGACTCTCGCCGGCTGCACGCCCTCAACTAGGACTAGAGGGGGAATCGCATGGCACTACCATTTATGAGGCGGCTGCGGGTAAGGTTGGCCCATAGCCCGTCAGATTTCGGCGCTCAGAACGCAGGACCAGGCTCTCTCGAAGCGCTCGTTCGTCAGCTCATCTCTCAACCGGCGGTGTTTCGGCTGGGCAACTACGGGGGCAAGAGCGTTTACCTCATGCATGAGAACCCGCAGCCTGAGGGAATTTATCTGCATCTGGTCGTCTATACGCGGGGCGACTCTGTCACCACACTAGGCGACCCGGGCGGCGGCGGCGCGGGCAATGCGCTTCAGGCTGAGCCACCCCCGCCCCAACGCCAATATGCCGATGCCACGCTCCTTTACCTGGTCAGCGGCAACAATGTTCTCTGTTGCCGCAGCGGAACTTCGTCAGACTCATACCTTGTCGCTTTCATCAATCAAGCGGCGATCCAAGCCAACGTCATTGACGATCATTACCGTTTCGATCTCATGGATCGAACCGACGTAGATAAGCTGGCGATGATCCGCCGGGATGGCATCAGCTCGCTGACCTTCAACGGCGCGGCATCAGAGGCCGCTGTAGAGGCGGTTCAGCGCGACTCGGCTCGCGAGAGTGTTGTCGGTGCCGTTCTCGACCAGCTCCGGTCTCTTGCCGGACAGGGCGTTGGCGCGCCCGCCCCGTCGCCCGACATGAAGGTCGAGGTTAAGCTCACCTTGGACAAGCGCAGAGCGGCTCTGGTTACCGACCCGCTTGTCTTGGCCATTGCAACGCAAGCGGTTGAGGACGACGATCAAGGCTTCAAGATCGTGACTGCCCAAGGCAAAACCATAAGCGCTGATGACGTCAAGCTGACGAAGCACGTCGTGCTCACCCCTCTCGGCAAGCATCCAGACCATGAGAGCGGTTGGGCGCGGCTTGGTGAGTATTACGCCGAACTGAATCAATAGGAGGCCGAGATGAACCGGGAGCGCCTGTCCTATCTGATCCTCCTGATCGCGGCGGTCGCCGTCGGCTTTGCGGCCTACCGTTTTGGTGCCCCGCATATTCTAGGAAACGACAAGGCGATGGATGTCATCGTCACGCTGTTTTCGATCCTAGCCGGATTCATCATCGCGATCATGACGCTCCTCGGAGACGAGACCCTCCGGCCTGGAGGGTGGAAGAGAGCTCGAGTGGACGCCGACAATGTTAAGAGGCGGCTGGATCGGCAACAGCAGCTTTTCTGGCTTTACCTGACAACGCTGACGCTCATCCTCGGCGCGAGACTCATCCAGACAGCCTACCCTGCGGTGAGCAATGAGCTTCAACGGATCGCCTTTGGCATGGCGGCGGCAGCGCTGCTCCTGTCTTATGCGCTAACGGTAGCTTTACGGGGAGCGCAGGTAGCGCGCCTTGAGGCGGCCGTTGGCAAGGAGCGCAAAGGCGCCTCCACGCTAGACCGAAACTGAGCGCGACTTCGAGCGAGGCCGACAATGCAGGCGAGCGCATGAAGAAGTTTGAACGCCAGCTATTGCAGCTCCTGCTGATTTCGACCTGCTTCTCACTCGTCGCAGCTCTAGCGTCGCTCTCGCCTGCCTATCCAGAGAGAGCTCCCTCGACCTCCGTTCTGTTTGGCACAGCGGGATTGTTGGCGGCGCTGAGCGGTTTCATCCAACTCGACGTGACCGATTTCTTTGGGGGTTTGATCAGGGAGTACGGGGATGACGAGAAGTACCCTTACGGCCCGCCTTCGAGGATCACCCGACAGATCATCGACAATCCAGACCGACCCATTCGCACTCTAATCAGAAACACTCTGTTCTTCCGGCCCCGCACGGGCTTCCTGCTCGTGTGTTTGGGCACGGCTCTCCAGATCGTTTCGCTCTGGACTTGATCGGCATGGTCTTCGGCACGGTCGCATCATTTGGGCCTGTTGCCGCGACAGTGGCGACGGTGCTCGGCACACTTGTCACCGCCGTTGCGACCGTCTTCCTCTGGCGCGTGACCCGTGTGCTCGCTGTCGAGACGAAACGGATGGCCGAGGCCAGCGCTCAGCCCCAGGTGGTCGCCCATATCGAACCGAACCGCTGGGCAGGGAACCACGCGGACCTCTTCGTCTCAAACACCGGCAATGCCAGTGCGTTCGACATTCGAGTGACGTTCGACCCGCCGCTGGAGAGGGACGGCCGGCACGAGGCTCGCGCTGTGCCGCTCCAGAGGATCAGCTTGCTGAAGCCCGGCCAAGAGGTCAGCAGCCACATCGGAAGCTGGGTGCCGCTCCTCAGGAAGACCTACACGGTCGATGTCCGGTGGAAGCGCCATCCGAACGACGTTGAGACGGAAGCGCTGACCTACACGCTCGACATGAACGATATCGAGGGAATGAGCCGCCTTGGCGCGGCGGATCCGATGATCCAAGTCGCCGATCAGCTCAAGAAGTTGCGGGAGGACTGGCAATACGCGGCTCGGGGCCACAAGCGTCTCAGCATGGATGTCTATTCGTCCGACGATCGCGCGGCGGAGCGAGAGGCGCTGGAGCGAATGTGGGCTGCGGACGAAGCCGAGGCGGTGCCGCTTGAGCCGCCCGAACCCCCCACGCCCCCTGAGGCAGGCAAGGAATAGGGGCCGACGCGGAACCCCTCCGCGCCGGCCACGCCCGGCGCGCCGAAGGAGACGCCGCGAGTTGTCGGTGTTCTTGCGGTCACCTTCGACTGCCCCCCCCGGCTCCGTTCCCCGGGTATGTCGATGCGCCATGCTGTGCCGCGCTGGTGTCTTTCACCTCGCGCGTTGATACAGCTCGGCGCCCTCAGGCGTGGCCATCACGACTGCATAGGCGTCGGGAACGGTCTCACCCTTGGCCGCAGCGCACTCTTCCGCGAGCTTCTCAAGCGCCTGGAGGGCCGTCTCCCGGGGCTTGCTCCAGCCGCCCCTCCAGCACTTCGATGCGCTCTAGCCCGGCCCCTGTGGCGGGAGCCGTCCACACATGGCGCAAGCGGGTCACGCGGCCTAGTAGTGATTGAGACCTACGGCGAAGACGTAGTTCCCTGTTTCATCGGCTTTGGCCCGCCACCGACCTCATCACCTGCCCTTTTCCGCGTTGGTCAGGAACCCGGCGTCGGCAGGGCCGTTTGAGCAGCCTGTTTTTCGGAACCGGCCGCCTTGGACTGCTACTACTGCATCGTGAACCTGCCCGGCGTGCAGGTCAGGGATATCTGCGTGCTCGACGCCGCCGATGATTCAGCGGCCCGCGTCGCCCTGCGCGACGTCGCCGACCGGTGGGTCGGCTTCGACACCATATGCCTGTATCGGGGCGAGCGCGTAGTGGAGGTTCTGAGCAATCCGGCGCTGGGCTTCTCCTCTGACGATCGCCCCTTCCTGTCGCTGCTGGCGGAAGACATGGCGGCCTGACCAGGTCGCGGGGCGGACGATCTCGCGCCGCCCCCAACCTCGACCTGACAAACAGGTTGGAACCCGCTAAAGGCTCGCGCCTCTAGAGGAATCCCATGGCCCTTAAAGTCGCGATCGTCGGCCTGCCCAACGTCGGCAAGTCCACCCTGTTCAACGCCCTGACCAAGACGGCGGCGGCCCAGGCCGCCAACTATCCGTTCTGCACCATCGAGCCCAACACCGGCGACGTGGCGGTGCCCGAGCCGCGCCTGAAGGTTCTGGCCGAGATAGCCGGCTCCAAGGAGATCATCCCCGCCCGCATCACCTTCGTCGACGTGGCCGGCCTGGTGCGCGGCGCGTCCAAGGGCGAGGGGCTGGGCAACCAGTTCCTGGCCAACATTCGCGACTGCGACGCCGTCGCCTTCGTCGCGCGTTGCTTCGTCGACGACGACATCACCCATGTCGAGAACCGCATCGACCCGATCTCTGACCTGGAGATCATCGAGACCGAGCTGATGCTGGCTGACCTGGAAAGCCTGGAACGCCGTCGCGTTCAGGTGGAGAAGCGCGCCAAGGGAGGCGACAAGGAAAGCCAGCTGAACCTGAAGCTGATCGACCTGGCGCTGGCGCAGCTGAGCAACGGCAAGCCCGCGCGCCTGGCCGAGGTATCCAAGGAGGACCGCAAGGCCTGGGACATGCTTCAGCTGCTGACCGCCCTGCCCGCCCTCTATGTCGCCAACGTCGAGGAGGCTTGCGCCGACAAGGGCAACGAACTGTCGGATCTGGTGGCCAAGCGCGCCGCCGCGGACAACGCCAACTCGGTCGTCATCTCGGCCCAAATCGAATCCGAGATCGCCGTCCTGGACGACGAGGAGCAGAGGGAATTCCTCGAAACCCTGGGTCTGGAAGAGCCGGGCCTGAACCGGCTGATCCGCGAAGCGTACAAGCTGCTGGGCCTGCAGACCTACTTCACCGTCGGCCCCAAGGAAGCTCGGGCCTGGACCATCCACGTCGGCGACACCGCGCCCCAGGCGGCGGGCGTGATCCATACGGACTTCGAAAAGGGCTTCATCCGCGCGGAAACCATCGCCTATGCCGACTACGTCGCGCTAAAGGGCGAGGCGGGCGCCAAGGAGGCCGGCAAGATGCGGGCCGAGGGCAAGAGCTACGTCGTCAAGGACGGCGACGTGCTGCATTTCCTGTTCAACAACTGACGCCTCTCAGCGCTTCAGCATCTTCGCGAGACCCGTCTTCTCCTGGGCCGGTTCGGGCGAACCGGGGCAGCGGCCCAGCCGGATCAGAGCGTTGTCCCGATCCAGATAGACCAGCGTCAGCATGTCGCCGCTGACGGCGAGGCGCACGCGCTCGCGCCGGGTCTGACCTTCGGCGGCGCAGACCAGCGCGGCGTCGTATCCGCTGGCCACTTCGGTGATCGAGGCGATGTCGCAGCTGTTCTCATAGCCTTCGAACCGCATCGGCGTGATCTCGATCGGCCGCTCATCGCCCCCGGGATCGGCGCACCAGGCGGCGTTGGCCGCCCAGCGACCCACGAAGCTCTTCGCTCCACGACTGGCCAGAGATGACGGCCCCGGCGCCTCGATCTCCTGCAAGGCCTCCGGCGATTGCACCGGACGGGCCGGCTCGTCCGGCGGGTTGACGCCCGAAGGGCCGCAGGCGGTCAGACCCAGGGCCAGGAGCGACGGCAGCCAGACGGTTTTCATCCACCCCTAACGCCATGGCCAAGCTGGTGGTTCAAATCCGACGCTCATAGCGGCGCCATCGAGGAAGTCGCCGTGCTTCCGTTCAGCGACGGGCGGCCTCGCTGCGCGCCCGAACCTGGCCGAACTCTGAGCCCGGCTTCCAGCCTGGCCAGTCCTCACTGTTCGCCAGTTCAAGGCCCAGGCGGTAGAGCAGCGTCAGGTTCTCGGTGGCGCTGGTCAGGTCCCAGTCGGCGGACCATTCGTCGGACGGCCGGTGATAGACGCGGCCGAACCGTTCGCGCCACGCGGCCCACCCTGCTTCCTTGCCGCCTTCGACGAAATCCACCCCGTGCCACGGCATCAGCGCCGGCACGCCCGCCCGAGCGAAGGGGAAGTGGTCGGAGCGGTAGTAGAAGCCCTGCTGCGGCTGGCCGTCGTCGGAGACATAGCGGCCTTCCGCCCGCGCCAGGACCTCCAGCTCGTCCTCCAGCGTGTTCTGGCCCTTGCCGAAGATCGGCACGTCCCGCGTCGGTCCAGACAGAGGCAGCATGTCGATGTTGATATCCGCGACCGTGGTCTCCAGCGGATAGACCGGATCGGCCACATAGGCGTAGGCGCCCAGCAGGCCCATCTCCTCGGCCGCCATGTGGGCGAAGACGATCGTCCGTTCGGGACGCGGCGCCGCCGCCAGCTGGCGCGCCATCTCCAGCACGCCGATGGTGCCCGAGGCGTTGTCCCAGGCGCCGTTGAAGATGTTGTCCTCGCCGCCGGCGTGCTCGCCGCCGACGCCGATATGATCCCAGTGGGCGGAATAGACGATGACTTCGTCCGGCCGCTCGGTTCCCTCGATCCTGGCCAGCAGGTTGTGGGTGACCAGGGTGTCGATCGTCTCCGACTGCCTCGCCGACAGCCTGACACCCGGCAGTTCGAACGCCTTGAACGAACCGTTGTCGACTGTGCCCATCCGGGCGGCGTCCAAGCCGGCGCCTTGAGCCAACCGGCTGACCGATTCGGCGCTGACCGTGGCGATGAACTCCAGGTCGGCCGCGCCCGGCGCCAGCGTGCGCTGGCGGCTCGCGCCCGACTGCGCGCGGGTCCAGTCGCGGTCCTTCGCGATCGTCACCAGACCGACCGCGCCCCGGCGGAACGCCTCGTCGGCCTTATAGGCCGTGGACTGGTAGTAGGTTTCGTATTCGCCGTTGAAACGCTCGCCCTCAGGCTCGCCGGACGTCACGACCACGACCTTGCCGCGCACGTCGATATCGCCGTAGTCGTCCCAGCTGCGCTCCGGCGCGGTGATGCCGTAGCCGGCGAAGACCACAGCCGCGTCGGCTACGTTCGCCTGGCCGTCGTTGGATACGGCGCGGACGATGACGTCCGACCCCAGCACCACGGGAACGGTTCTCCCGCCGACCCTCAGCGCGAAGGCGGCCGCGCCTTCGACCGGCGTGTAGCGCTTCAGCTCGATGCGCTGCAGCCATCGGCCGTCCGGTCCGCCGGGCGCCAGGCCCATGGCCTCGTACTGCGTCTGCAGGAACTCCAGCGTCTTGCGTTCGCCCTCCGTGCCGGGCTTTCGGCCCTGGAAGTCGTCGGCGCTGATGATGCGGATCTCGTTCGACAACCGCTGGGCCGAGAAGTCCTGGGCCGAGGCGGCCGAGGCGATCATCGCCAGGGCGGCGACGCTGGAGGCGAGGAAGGAACGCATCATGGGCTCACGCTGAGGAAGCCCGAAGCTGTAAGGCGGCGCCGGTCCGGCGCCGCCTTACTTTTTTGTCATCTTACGGCCGGCGCTGAGCCGCCGTTTCGGCCCGCACGGGCCCGAACTCTGATCCCGGCTTCCACTCCGGCCATTCGCGGCTGTTCGCCAGGTCGCGACCCACCTCATGGAAGACGGTCAGGTCTTCGATCATGCCGCTGTAGTCCCAGTCCGGCGACCATTCGTCGGCCGCCTGGTGATAGCGGTTGGCGCCATACTCGCTGCGCGCCGCCTGACGTTCAGCGATCGGCTCGTCGCGGAAGTCGCCCCGGCTGCCGGCGTAGGCCATGGGCACGCCGCGCTTGGCCAGCGGGAAGTGGTCCGAGCGATAGTAGGTGCCCGCCGCGTTCTCGTGGTCTGGAACCAGGGTGCGGCCCTGCGGCTGGATCGCCGCCGCCAGACGCTCGTCGAAGTCCGACTGCCCGTAGCCGGTGACGCCCAGGCCGGTGACGCGGCCGTAGACGTTCATTGAATCCATGTTGAAGCCGCCGACCGTCTTGGCCAACGGATAGACGGGGTTGGAGGCGTAGTATTCGGCGCCCAGCAAGCCGCTTTCCTCCGCGGTGAAGCTGATCATCACGATGGAACGTTCGGTGCGCGGCGCGCGGCCGTAGGCTCGCGCCAGCTCCAGCAGGCCCGAGGTGCCCGAGGCGTTGTCCACAGCGCCGTTGAAGATGCGGTCGCCGGTTGCGTCCGGCTCGCCCATGCCGATGTGATCCCAGTGAGCGGTGTAGAGGACCGTCTCGTCCGGACGGGCCGTGCCCGGCAGGCGGGCGATGACGTTGTGGGTGGTGACCTGGCTGGTCGCCACGTCGAACTCGGTCGAGAAGGCGGCGCCGGGCAGCGGCACGGGCTGGAAGTCGCGGCTGCGCGCCTGGACTTTCAGCGCCTCGAAGTCGAGGCCGGCTCGGCGGAACAGGTCCACGGCCACGTCGCGCTGTATCCAGCCTTCCATCGCCACCCGCTCGGCCGCCGCGTTCTGGCGCAGGATGTCGAACTGGGGCACGCCCCAGGAGTTGGCCACGGTCGCCCAGCCATAGGAGGCCGGCGCCGTCTCGTGCACGATCAGCACGCCGGCGGCGCCCAGACGGCCCGCTTCCTCGTACTTGTAGGTCCAGCGGCCGTAGTAGGTCATGGCCTTGCCGCCGAAGGTGTTCAGCGACGGATCCTCGAAGTCGGCGTCGTTGACAAGCACCACCAGGATCTTGCCGCGTACGTCCAAGCCCTTGAAATCGTCCCAGTTCCGCTCCGGAGCCTTGATGCCGTAGCCGACGAAGACCAGCGGCGCGTCCTTCAGGCTGACGTGCTCGCCCGGCAGGCGGGTCGAGATGGCGACCTCCCGTCCCTGGGTCATCGGCAGGGTCCAGTCGCCCAGCTTCAGCGAGGCGCTGATGTTCGACTGGGTGAAGCGGTTCAGGACGACGTCCTGCGTCCATTGCCCGTTTGGACCGCCCGGCTGGAAGCCGGCGGCGGCGTACTGCTCGCTCAGATAGCGGACGACCTTCTCCTCGGCCGGCGTGGCGATGCCGCGTCCCTCGAAGCTGTCGTCGGACAGGATGCGGATGTCCTCTGAGATGCGCGCGGCGTCGAAGGACGGGGCGGCGGCGCCCTCCCCCGCCGTGGTGGCGCATGCGGACAGGGCCGCGCCCGTCAGCAGCAGGGCGGCGATGGATGAAACTAGACGCATGAGAACCCCTCAACCGAATGATCGGGGGACGGACCCTAGGCGGCGCTTCGCGGCATGTCGATTCCGTGTCGGGCGACAAAAAGGCCCGCCGGAACGCGTCCGGCGGGCCCCATGTTCGTCATTCGTGTCCGGCCTTAGAGCCTGACCCGAAACTAAGTTGGGTGATATCAGCGAGTTAGCTTGACGGCCAAATCCAGGGCTGATTCAGGAGTTTTGCGAAGAACTTCTGGAGATCAGTGATGTGGACCGATACCACCC
>JAEXZS010000090.1 GCA_023451375.1 Pseudomonadota bacterium | reverse complement strand
GGCGCAGGGACCGGGCGCGGCGCGGCGGCCCCGGCGTCGGGCAGGGGCTCGGCCTCGGCGAGTTCCACCGACGGCAGCTCCGGCGGCGGGGCGAAGGCGGCGGTCGGCGCCGCCGCCAGGTTTCCGGTTTCGTCCAGCCCGACGTCCAGGGCGTCGGTCGCCAGGCCGTTGCGCTCGGCGCAGTCGGCCAGGGTGGCCATGCCGACGAACTGCCCGTCGACGAAGCAGCGCAGCTCCCGCGTCGGCTCCAGCGACGGCGCCTCGGCCAGGTCGACCGTCAGCCCGCCCTTCGACGCGGGCGCGTCGTCCGGCGTCGGGTCTCCGCCGCCGGTGAAGAGCAGCGCCAGCACCACGGCGGCGATGATCACCAGGCCGGCGCCGATGACGATGATGACGCGATTGTCTTTGGAAGGGGCCATGCGGGGGCTTTCGCGGAAGGAGCCCGCCAATAACCCCGACCCGACGGCGGGCGTCAACCGTGCAGGCGGGCCCTCAGGCCGTCAGCCCGCCCAGCCGGTTCAGCGCCGCCTGGAAGTTGGCCGCCTGAGCGTTGAAATAGGCGGTCGATCCGCCCTTGCCTGTCAGGCTGTTGGTGATGGTCGTCGTCTCCGGCGCCAGCCCCTTGTAGGCGGAGCGGACCGTGGAGATGGCGGCGGACAAGGCCTCGATCGCCGCCTTGATCGATTCCTTGTTGTTGAGGTTCAGGTTGTTCGGCAGGCTGAGGCCGAACGCCTCCTTCTTGTCCTTGTCGGTCTCCTCGGACTTGGGCGCCACCAGGCCCGGCGACAGGCCCAGCGCGCCCAGCGCGTCCTTGCCGGGCGGTCCGGCGGAGATGACGGCGCCGGCCTTGTTGTCCTCGGCCGTGATCTCCAGACGCTGCATGAAGGGCGCGGTCTTGTCGGTGACGACCGCCACCTTCAGCTGACGGCCCGACGCGTTGATGATCTTCCGCGCCAGCGTGTCCAGCGTGTCCTTGGCCGTGATCTCGACTGTGACCGCCCTCGCTCCGTTGCCGGGCGTGACGGTGAACTGGTCGCCGACGCGCAGCGCCGTCGCCTGGGTCAGTTCCCTGGCGTTCGACTGCGGGATGGTTCCCTGCGGCAGGCCCAGACGATCCAGAACGCTGGCCCCGCCGGACGAGAAGGCGATGGTCGCCGGTCGGGCCTGACCGCTCTCGGCCGTCCACGCGCGGCTCCATTCGACCGCGCCGCTCTCCACGTCCAGTCGCGTCAGATAGCCCTGGCTTGGATCCTCGTCCTTGGCTCCCGCGGCGCGGTTGGCGCCGGTGATCCAGATCTTGCCCTCCCTGACGACGACGTCGGCGGCGCTGTCGTCGCCTTCGCCGCCGACATAGGTCAGCCGGTCGGTCGCTGCGGGCTGCAGATCGCCGGACAGGACCGCGACGAAGGCGTCGGAGCCGCCGGCATGGGCGTTCGTCGGCGTTCCGGCGTCCAGCGCGGCGTTTTCGGTCTGGCCGGACAGGATGACCCGCCCATTCTCGACCGCGATGCCGGCGATCGCGCCTTGAGCCAAGCCCAGGTCGCGCGTCGCCGCCAGCGTCGGCGCCCCGTCGGACCCCAAGGTGAACTGACGCACCACCATGCGGCCGTTCTCCACGCCCGCCGTGTAGAGGTCGGAACCGGACACCGCCATGGCCTGGACCGAATCGTCTCCAACCCCGCCGAACTGAAGCGTCGAGGTCGGCATGCCGATCTTCGGCGCGATCGGCGTCGCCTGCTGTTCGGTGAAGGCCTGCAGATAGCCGTCCCATCCGCCGTGAGCCACGGTCCCGGGCATGGCTGACTTGGCGCGGCCGGCCACATAGACCTGGCCCTCGGCGCCGAAGCTGACCGCCGTCGCCTCGTCGGCCGCCTTGGCCCCGCGCCGCTGTGTCCACAGCTCGGCGCCTTCGGTGTCGAACACGGTGACGAAGCTGTCGGCCACCGCCGCGTCGGCGCCGCTCTTGCCCGGCTCCAGCGCGCCGGTCACCGAGCCGGCCACCGCCACCCGGCCGTCCTCGTTCACGGCGATCGCGAAGCCGCTCGCATCGGACGCGGCCCCCAGCAGCTTGGTTGAAACCAGATTGCCGGCGGAATCATACTTCATCAACGCGACGTCGCGCCCGCCCTTGATCGGCTGGTTCGGATCGCCGGCGGTCAGGTCCGCCACGATCCACAGCGAACCGTCGGGCGCCGTGGCGCTGGCGCGCACGGTCTCAATGCCTTCCGGCAGGATCGCGCGGCCGGTCTGTCCCTCCACCCGGAAGGGATCGCCGACGCCCGCATCCGGCGCCGGGCTTTCGCCGCCTTCGACCTGAAATTTCAGCAGTTCGTTGGCGCCCTTCTTCCCCGCCCCTTGGGTGACATAGACGGCGTCCGACACGGCGTCCGCCGAGAAGCTGACCGTCTCGCCGATCGCCCCCTGGATTTTCAGCGCCCAGCTGTCGGCGCCGGCCGGCAGGGTGATGGTCTTGTCGCCCGCCTTCACCGTCTTCGGCTCGCCAGGAATTTGCTCGTAGGAGACGCGCGTCGCCACCCCGGCGTCGCTCAGCTTGCTATTGATGTGCTGGGTCACGGCGCCCAGGGTTCGGGGCGCGTCGCCCATCTCGGTCAGGTCGATCTCGATGACCTGGGGCCCGCCCGCGGCCTGGACCCTCATGGAGAAGCGGACGTCGCCCTGGAACGCCGCGACCGGCTCGGCCAGGCTCCCCGTGTGCAGCGGCTGGGTGACGAAGGTGGTCGAGGTCTTTTCGATCCCGGCCGTGGTCTTCATCTTGGCGGACGACACGCCCTGGACCAGATCGATGTCCTGGAACTGGGCGGACGACAGCCAGTCGCCGATCTCCTGCAGCCCGCCGGAAAACCGCTTCTGCGTCTGCGCCAGTTCAATGGCGCTCAGGCCCCGCTCGTTCGCGCGGTCGGCCAGGGCGCTGAGGGTCTCCAGGCCCCGGTAGAGGGCGAACAGCTTGTTGTAGTCGGCCGAGGCGCCGGCCAGGTCTATGCCGACGGCGGCTTCGTTGATCAGTCGCCGCCCCGCCAGGGCCGAACGCACCAGATCGCTGGGCTTCGCGGCCGTTTCCGGATTGGACCAGGGCGCCGTCGGTTGGGTCTTCTTGGGCGGGATGATCGGCGACGAGCCGCCGCTCGACCCGGCGGAGGTCGAGGCGCCGAACAGGCCCAGAAGGTAGCTGTTGTCGATCATCATCCGACTCCGCGCCTCCAGTGTGGACCGCGGCCGGATAACGCGGCGTTAAGCTGCGGCCTTAGCCCTGGAACAGAGACAGGATGACCTGCGGCGCCTGGTTGGCGATCGACAGGGCCTGCACGCCCAGTTGCTGCTGAACCTGCAGCGCCTGCAGGCGCGCGCTTTCCCTGGCCAGGTCGGCGTCCACGAGGTTGCCGATGCCGGTTTCCAGCGAGTCCGACAGCTTCGAGACGAACAGCGTGTGCCGCTCGATCTGCTTGGCCTGGGCGCCCAGGTCCGCCAGGCGCGAGCTGCTGGTGGTTATCGCCGTCGTCACGGCCGTCAGGGCGGCCGCGGCGTTGGGCCCGCTGGTCAGGTCCAGCCCGGTCAGTCCCAGGCCGGCGGGCGTCAGGTTCTGGCGGTCCAGCGAGATGGTTTCGGTGGCGGTGGCATTGGCCAGGAAGTCCAGCGGGGCCGTCGCCGTCCCGTTCAAAATGTTCGCCCCGTCGAAGATGGCGTTGTTGGCGAACGACTGGATCGATTCGATCAGCGACTGGAACTCGGAGTTGTACGAAGCGCGGGTCGCCGCGGTGGCGCTGGGCTCGGCGGCGGCCGTGGCCTTCTGCTTCAGTTCGATCAGCAGGTCCGAGATCTGCGCGCCCGCCGCCAGCGACACGTCGGCGATCGAGGTCGCGCGGTTCAGGCTGGTGGTGACGGCCTCGAGCGAGCCCTTGTCGGCGCGCTGTCCCTGGGCCACCGCCCACACCGCCGCATTATCCTTGGCGCCTTGAACCTTCAGGCCCGTGTTGACGCGGCTCTGGGCCGCCGCCAACTGGTCGTTCGTGCGGTTCAGGTTCTGCAGCGCGATCAGCGCCGAGGCGTTCGTATGGATGCTGGTGGTCATGGCTTCGAGCCTCGGAACTTCTGTTCGAAGCAGGATTAACCATGAGTCGTGAGCGTATGGTTAACGCGCCGGCAACCACGATCGCGCCGCGCGGCGAAGGCCGGCGACGGGCGGAAGAACAGGCTCCTGGAAGTCAGGCGGTGGTGTCGACCACCTTGCCGCCGCGATAGGTCGGGTCGGCGTTCAGCCGTTCGACTTCCTCACGGGGCAGCTGACGGATCACCTCGCCGGTGACGCGGTCCAGGATCTTGTAGATGAAGCGTCCTTCGGGGGTCGCCTCGATGGTCAGACGCAGGCGGGCCGCATCGGCGTTGTCGTTGCGGGCCTCGGGCCTGGGCTGGACGACGGCGGCGGCGGGTTCGACGACGGCTGTGGATACGCTGGCTACTCTCGCGACATGGTTGGACATGGCTCCAGGCGCGGCTGTCGCCGCGCTCCCCTAGAGGAAGAGGTCGGCCGGAGCGGTCACGAGGACCGCTCCGGCCGGTCGTCTTAGCGGAACAGGCCGAGCAGGATCTGGCTCGACGAGTTGGCGATCGACAGGGCCTGCACGCCCAGCTGTTGCTTGGTTTGCAGGGCCGTCAGCTTGGCGCTTTCCTTGGCCAGGTCGGCGTCCACTAGGTTGCCCACCCCGGTTTCCAGGGCGTCCTGGAGCTTACTGACGAAGGTCAGTTGGCGATCCAAGGACTTGGAGTTGGTGCCGAAGGTGGCGAGGTTGGCCGTCACCGCCTTGATAGCGGCGTCGACGCCGGCGGCGGTGACCGCCGCGGGCGTGCCATTGGCAGGAGCCGCGACACCGATGGCGTAGGTGTCGGTGGCGCCGGTACCAACCTTAACGCTGGTGGTCGCCGTCGCGGACCAGAGGTTCACCCCGTCGAAGCTCGCCGCGGAGAAGGCCTTGGTGATCTCCGTTTGAAGGGCATCGTAATCCGCCTTCAGAGCGGTGTAGTTGGCGCTGGTGGTGGTGCCGTCGGCTTCGATGGCCACCGCCAGAGATTTCATCTCCGTCAGAGCCGCCACGACGGTGTCACCAGCCGCCAAGGCGACGTCCACGATTGACTGGCCGCGCTGGATCGATTGCTTGATGGAATCCAGCGACGACATTTCGGCGCGTTGATTGGTGGCGATGGCGAAGATGGCGCCGTTATCCTTGGCGGACGACACCTTCATGCCGGTATTCACGCGGTTCTGCGTGGTTTCCAGCAGCTTGCTGGTCGCGTTCAGGTTTTGCAGCGCGATGTTGGCGCCGTAGTTCGTGTTGATGCTGTTAGCCATTTTGGCTGCCCTTTTCACTTCTGGTGTCCGACGCCATTTTGGCGGCCGGGGGCTTTTTGCCCGTCTGGATGGAAGCAATTGCCGGGCCAGTTTCGAGGACGGGCACGCCAATAAATAAGCCGACAACCCGCTGTATTCATTGAGTAAATAGTATATTTAGGTTAAAACGAAGTCGGCAATAATCGCCTAGCGCGGCAAAAATAGCCGAGCGAGCGGCAACAAATGCCCGGCTTCATCTGCCGGGCAAGCAAAATGGCGGCCAGACAGGTGTCCGGCCGCCTTAGAGCCTGACCCGAAACTAAGTTGGGTGATATCAGCGAGTTAGCTTGACGGCCAAATCCAGGGCTGATTCAGGAGTTTTGCGAAGAACTTCTGGAGATCAGTGATGTGGACCGATACCACCC
>JAEXZS010000094.1 GCA_023451375.1 Pseudomonadota bacterium | reverse complement strand
ATGACGGGGTCGGAACCGGCGCGGGCTCTATGCGGGCCAGCGGAATGGGGGCGGAGGCGCGGGCCGGGATCGGCGCTGGCGTTGCGGCGGCGGCGACCGCCGGCGCGGGACGCGGCGTCGCGACGGCGGCCTTGCCGGGCCAGGACAGATAGCGCAGGCCAGCGCCGTTCGACGGTTGAGCCTGAACTTGAGCCAGGGCGGCGCCGGGCAGGGCGCAGGCCCCGAGCAGGACGGTCGTGAGGACGAGGGTGCGGCGCATCGGCGTTCCGGATGATGGGTCGCCGCACAGGCTAAAGGGCAGCGCTTAATCGCGCGCTAACGCCACGTTGCGGCCGTCACGCGCCGCGCCAGCAGGGCCACGGCCGCGTTCAGCAGCAGGCCCAGCAAGGACAGGCAGGCCAGCCCTGCCAGCATATCGGCGGTGCGCAGGCGATTGCCGGCCTCAAGCAGGCGCCAGGCCAGGCCTTGCGTCGCGCCGGAGCCGGAGACGAACTCGGCCACCACCGCCCCGATGACCGCCTGGCCGGCGGCGACACGCAGCCCCTCCAATGCGAAGGGCAGGGCCGACGGCAGCCGTAGCCGCCACAGGCGCTGCAGCGGCGTCGCGGCGCAGAGGTCGAACAGTCGCTCCAGGTTCGGATCGGCTGACTTCAGCCCGGTCAGGACGCCGGAGAAGATCGGGAAGAAGGCCACGGCCGCCGCCAGGGCGACCACCGCCCGCTCGGCGTGGTCCAGCCCGAACCAGATCAGCACCAGGGGCGCGATCGCGACCACGGGCGTGACCTGCAGCACCACCGCCAGCGGCCGCACCGCGCGCTCGGCCGTCCGGTGCAGCGACACCGCCAGCGCCAGGCCGCCGCCGATCAGGCCGGCGACCAGCAGCGCCGTCAGCGCCATGCGGAAGGTGACCAGGGCCGAGACGGCCAGGCGCGATCCGGACTCGACCAGCGCCACCGTCACGGCGCTGGGCGGCGGCAGGACGTAGGCGGGCGTGTCCAGCAGACGGCAGGCCGTCTCCCACCCCGCGAGCAGCAACAGGGTCAAGGCCAGCGGCGGCAGCAGGGCCTCGCCGCGCCTCATGCGGCGACCTCACGCGCCATGCTGCGGGCCAGGGCGTCGGCGACCGCCTCGACCGCTTGGCGGTAGGCTGGATCGGCGCGCCAGAGGTGGGGGCGCGGCGGGACGCCTGGCGTAGGCAGGTCCGCGACAGTCCGACTGGCGGCGTCCAGCACCACGACCCGCTCGGCCAGATAGACCGCCTCTTCCACATCATGGGTGACGAAGACCACGGCCGGGCGCGGCTGGGCCGAGGCCCACAGGGCGTGCAGGTCCTCGATCAGACGGCGGCGGGTGACGCTGTCCAGGGCCGCGAACGGCTCGTCCAGCAGCAACAGGTCGGGTCGCGTGACCAGCGCGCGGGCCAGGGACACGCGCATGGCCATGCCGCCGACAGTTCGCGCGGTCGCGCCGTCACCCGATCGTCCAGGCCCACGGCGGCCAGGGCCTCGGCGGCGCGGGCGACGGCCTCGGCCTTGGGAACACCCGCCAGTTCCAGCGGCAGGGCGACGTTGGCGCGGGCGTCGGCCCAGGGCATGAGGGTGGCGCTCTGGAAGACGAAGCCGGTTCGGCCGGGACCGGCGGCGCGCGCCACCACGCCGCTGCTCGGCGCTTCCAGTCCCGCCAGCAGCCGCAGCGTCGTCGACTTGCCCGCGCCCGACGCGCCGACCAGGGCGACGATCTCTCCAGCCGCGACGGTCAGGTCCAACGGGCCAAGCGGGGGACGGCCGGGATAGCGGACGGCCACGTCCCGCAAAGCTGCGGCCTGCGCGTCAGCCACGGCCCGGCAGATAGTTGTCGGTGAAGGCCTCGCGCCAGTTCAGGCCGGGGTCGTAGACGCCCGCCTGGCTGGTGACCTCGAAGAAGTCGCGCCAGCGCTCCTCGGTCATGGCGCCCAGGCCGAACAGGGCCGCGTCGCCGCCGTCGACGATGGCGTTGTCGCGCAGCTTCTCGCGGGCCTGGTCCAGGATATCCTGGGTCATCTCCGGATTGTCCCTGCGGATCAGGGCGTCGGCGGCGGAGGCGTCGCCCCGGATATAGTCGCGCCAGCCCTCGGCCGAGGCGGCGATGAAGTTGCGCAGGGCCGTGGCGTTGTCGCGGGCGAAGGCGTTCGGCGCCAGCACCATGGTGGCGTAGGAGGGATAACCCTCGTCGGCCAGCAGGAAGACCTTCGGCTCGAAGCCGGCCTCCTGCTCGATGGTGTAGGGCTCGCTGGTCAGATAGCCCTGCTGAACCGCCCGCTCGTCGGCCAGGAAGGGCGCCAGGCTGAAGGTGTACTTCCGCACCTGGTCGTCGGTGAAGCCGTACTTGGCCTTCAGCCACACCCAGAAGGCGTTGATCGAGGCGTCGGCCAGCAGGAAGGGCCGTCCCGCCAGGTCGGCGATGCCTTCAAGCTCGGGATCAGGATGGGCGATCAGGACCTGCGGGTCCTTCTGGAAGAAGGCGGCCACCGCCTTCACCGGCGCCCCGGCCGCGACCAGGTTCATCGGGATGAAGCTGTTGGACCCCATGCCCAGCTCGACCGCCCCGGCGGCCAGCAGCTGGGGCACGTTCACGCCCGGTCCGCCCTGGACGATCTGGACGTTCAGCCCGCGCTTCTCATAGGCCCCCGACGCCAGCGCCTGGTAGAAGCCGCCGTGCTCGGCCTGGGCCCGCCAGTCGGTGGCGAAGCGCAGCCGCACGCGCCCCTGTTCGTCCACCGGCGCCTCGGACCGGCCGCAGGCGTGAAGGCCCGTCGCGCCCAGCAGGGCGGCGCCGCCGGCGACCAGGGCCCGACGACGCGTCAGCAGGCGATTCCCACGCTGGATCATGGTCCTGCTTTAGGGGTGGATGACGGCGTTGGGAAGGCGGGCTCAGTCCTCGACCCCGCCCTCCCGCCCCGCTTCGGTCGGCATCCGGTAGTGGACGGGCACGACGCAGCGCACCCCGGCGTCCAACCCGGGCGCGGCGCGGCTGGACTGGACAAGGCGGCGCGCCTCCTCGCCGAAGGCGGCGGCGGGCTGGGCCTCGACCACCGCCACATTGCCGATCTCGCCCCAGGTGGCGATGTCGAATCGCACCAGGGCCCATCCCTCGACGGCCCTCTGGCGGAAAGCTTCGGGGAAGCCCGGATCGGGGCGCGCGGTGAAGCGGGCGCCGATCTCGTCGGGGCATTTCTGAAGCGGATCGTCGCGTTCCGGCTCCGGCGTCACGGGCGGGGCCGGAAGGGTCTCGCCGACGCGGTAGAAGTTGTAGACGCAGCCGGTCAGGGGCGGTCCCGGGCGCAGCAGGGTTTCACCGACCGCGCGGCGGCTCTCCGCGTCCAGGTCGGCGTCGCCGGAAGAGCCCAGGGTTTCGACGTCGGTCGCGCGCCCTTCCGCATCGACGTTCCAGCGCACCACCGTCCAGGTCCGGCCGCCCGGCGGCGGGCGTCGCCCGACCTTGAAGTCGGGGAAGGCCACCAGGCGAGGCGGACGGCTGCGCCGGTCGCAGTCGGCGCCGGGGCCGCCCAGTTTTCGGGCGACGGCGTCGCGCAGCGGACCGGTGGTGCGGGTGACGGCGAAATAGAGCAGCAGGTCCGAGGTCTCGGCCTGATCGAGCCGCGTCGTGCGCCAGCGGACCGTCAGGCGGCAATCCTTCGCGGCTTGGGCGGGGAAGCGCCAGGCGGCCAGGCCGGCCTGGACGGCGTCGTCGTCCGCTCCCAAGAACGGCTGGGTCACGCGGATGTCGTGCGTGCGGCCGTCGCCGCCGATAGCGAAGGCCAGGATCATCTCCGATCCGGCCTCGGGGGCCCGCCACAGCGAGATGGGGCCCGGATCCTCCCGCCAGATAGGGGTGACGGGCGCGCCGCCGCATGTGACCTGGGCGTCGGGCGAGCCGAGGATCGACTGTTCGGGGCGGTCGACCACCGGGGGTGGAGAGGGATGGATGACCGGGCTCTCGCCATTGTCCGCCCAGGCTGTTCCCGTCGACGCCAGGCTCAACAGGGCGGCGGTGAGAAAGGGGCGTGCACGCATGGCTGTCTCCGTCGGCTCGCCATGGGTGAGCGACGGAACGGCGGTTGTCCAGCGTGATCCCGTGACGTCCGGCCGGAATTGAGCGAGGGGACGAAGCGTCCGGGCGAACCCGTGCTCTTCGTCCCCTCGCCAAGTCCGGGTTGGGACTTGGCCTTTCGGGTCAGGGCCTTGGCGTCAGCGCCGTTCCAGGCGAACCTAGAAGGGCGGTCGGCTGTATCCTGTCGCGCTCCTGGTCTCCGGCGTTCCGTGCACCTTAGGTCCACGCCGTCCATCGATCCCGATCCGGTTCCCCCGTGCGTCCGACGGCGAACCGTCGAAGAAACTGGAGCCTGGATCCCGCCTGTCGCCCGTTACGGTCCGAAGACCGCCCGAAACGTCGGGTCGGAGAGCCGGGTCGGTTCGCTTGAGTTCCAGGTCTCCCTGGATTTCCGCGCCGCCGTGTCCCTCGGCCCGTTGACGTTCTCGCGAAACCCGGTATGAGGCAAGCGCCCCAGAGCGTCCCGCTGTGCAGCATCGGCCCGGGATCGGTGGGTAACCCTGTGCATATCCGTGGACAGATGGAATTGGCGTTTGCGGATCAGCGGTTTGCGTTCTCCACAGATTCGCGGCGCCGCTATTCGAGATCGCGCAGGTCCCGGCCGCGCGTCTCGCGACCCAGCACGGCGACCAGCCCTAGCGACGCCATCGTCAGGACGCCGACCAGGGCGGCGGCGACGCCCAGCGGCGGCGCGGCGGCGAGCACGCTGAACCCCTGCGCCAGCAGGCCGCCGATCTTGCTGCACCCGGCGATCCAGCCGGTGGCCCGGCCACGGATCCGCAGGGGGAAGTTCTCGGCCGTATAGGGCAGGAGGATCGAGATCACGCCGCTGGACCCGACGATCAGCAGGGCCAGCGAGATGACGGGGTCAGACAGGGCGGCGACGCCCAGGCTACGCAGCAGCAGGCCGCCCAGCCCCACCGCCGTCAGGCCCAGCATCAGCGCCAGGGCGCCGCGCGTGCTCCAGGCGCTGTAGAGCCAGACCGAGACCAGCACCGTCGGCGCGGCGATCAGGGTCGACTTGGCGATCAGGCCGGAGGCGGCCTCGACGCTGGCGCCCTCGGCCACCAGGGCGCTGGGCAGCCACAGCAGCACGCCGAAGTTGACTAAACCCCAGGAAAGGGCCGCCAGGGTCAGGGCGGCGGTGACGCCCAGGTAGCGGCGATCCACCGGCGGCAGATGCGAATGGCTGGGCTCTGGCGTCTCGGCCTCGGGACGGATCACGGCGCCGAAGCGCGCCAGCATGGTCCGCGCCTCGGCCATGCGGCCGGTGTGCATCAGGAAGCGCGCGGACTCGGGCAGCAGGGGGCTGAGCGCGATCAGCAACAGGCCGGTCGGCAGGTTCAGGAACCACATGATGCGCCAGCTCCAGTAGGGCTGGAGCCAGGCCGACAGTGCGCTGGCCGCGAAATAGCCGCCGACGGCGCCGATCCCCCCGACCAGCACCAGGCTCCAGCCGCGATGGCGGGTGGGCATGATCTCGGCCAACAGGGCGTAGGCGACCGGCAGCATGCCGCCCGCCGCCGCGCCCATCAGGAAGCACATGCCGACGTTCCACCAGAAGTCCGGCATGGCCCCGCAGATCGAGGTGCCGACGAACATCACCGACGACAGCAGGATCGAGGCGCGCCGACCGTAGACATCGGCCAGCCAGCCCCACACGAAGGAGCCCACCGCCGTGCCCAGCAGGGCGGCGAACGGCAGGATGGCGGCCACGGCGCCGGAGACGCCGTATTCGGCCTTCATGCCCGGCAGGACGAAGCCCAGGCTGGCCGGCTTCATGATGTCGACGATCAGGGCGACCGCCAGCAGGGCGCACATCAGCCAGTGGGCGCGGGTCAGGGGCGCATCCTCGGGCGGGGCGATGACGCCGCCGAGATCGGCCTCCTCCTGGACGTGAGGCAGCAGTCCGAAGGCGGCCAGGGCGACGCCCAGCAGGATCAGCGCCATGCCCCACCACATGCCGGCGTCCATGGCCATGCCGGCCAGATGGAAGCCCATGCCGTGGCCCATCCAGTACATCGGCAGGTGCAGCACCACGCCGATCGTGACCAGCAGGCACCCAAGCCAGAAGGCCCAGGCGTGACGCCGATCCCCGAAGACCTGTGACAGCATGACGAATCCTCCCCCACACCGGCGTAGCGCAAAGGCGGGCGCGACGCACCGGCGCTCTCACCCGTCGGCGGGAAGCAGGCGTGAGGCGCAAGGGGAGCCGGGGGGCGGAGCGCGTCCGCGCGCCTACTCCGTTTTCCGGATCAGTTCGTCCGCCAGATCCGCGGTCAGGTAACCGTCCGCCACCCGTCCGTTCGCCACCTGCCAGCGCCTCAGGGCCGCGCGGGTGTTGGCGCCGATGACGCCGTCGACGCCCTTGGTGTCGTAGCCCAGCCGGGTCAGGGCGCTCTGAGCGCCGATGCGCTGTTCGCGCGACAGGGGCGCGTCGCTGGGCCAGGCCTTGGTCGGGGCCGGCTTGCCCATCACCCCGTCGGCGATAAGGCCGATCGCCAGCGCATAGGAGACCGAGTTGTTGTACCGGCGAATGACATAGTGGTTCGGCAGGGCCAGGAACGCCGGCCCGTTGGCGCCCTGAGGCAGCAGGATCGTGGCTTCCTCCTGCGCCTCGGCGCCCGTCGGCGTGCCGCCCTGGGCCAGTCGGACGCCCTTGGCCACCCAATAGCTCCACGGATGCTTCGGCCCTTCAGCCTCGGCGTAGTCGAAGCCGGCGGGCAGGATCACCTCGTATCCCCAGGCCTGGCCGCGCTTCCAGCCCGCCTGGGCCAGCAGATTGGCGGCCGAGGCCAGGGCGTCGGCGTCGTCGCCCCAGATGTCGACCTTGCCGTCGCCGTTCTGGTCCACGCCCAGGCGCAGATAGTTGTCCGGCATGAACTGGGTCTGGCCCATGGCTCCGGCCCAGCTGCCCTTCAGCCCCGCGCGCTCGCGCTTGCCGTCGACGACGATGTCCAGCGCGTGCTTCAGCTGTCCCTCGGCCCATTCGCGCCGGCGCCCGTCATAGGCCAGGGTCGCCAGCGACCGGATCACATCATAGTCGCCCTGCACCTGGCCGAAGGCGCTCTCCTGCGCCCAGATGGCGACCAGGATCTCGCTGGGCACGCCGAAGCGCTGGACCACCGGCCACGGCACCCGGTCGATGCGCTGCTTGGCCTGGGCGATGCGCACCGGCGTCGCGGCCGCCTGCACATAGGCGCCGGCGGGGCGCGAGAACTCCGGCTGGTTGCGGTCCAGCCGCACCACGCTGGGATCGGGCGTCAGGCCTTCCATCTGCTGGGCGTAGGCGTCGCGCCGCGCGGCGCTGGCCCGCGCCAGGAAGCTCTGCTTCCAGCCCTCGAACCCCTGCTGGTCATAGGCGGCCAGCGGCGGAGGGGCCGGGGTCGGGGCGGGCGTCGGCGTCTGGACCGGACCCGGCGGCGCGGGCTGCGGAGCCGGCAGTGAGGGCAGGGGCGGCTCGGGCAGCATCGGCGCGCAGGCCGAGACGCAGCCGATCAGGAGCAGGCGGGAGGAAAAGCGCATGGGAATCAACTAGACCAGCTCGCCGGACAGGGGAAATGACATCCGCGCGAAGGCTGCGGCGCTCGTTGGAACGCCCGACAGGCGAAAGCGTCGCTGTCGGCCTCACGATTGCGCGTCGTTAACCCTGATTTTTGTCGACGCCTTGATGCGCTGCGGCGTAATAGCGCACCAGATCCCTCTGACGGCCTGATGGCGGAGTGGCGACGCGACGGGCGTGCAACCCCGTGAACCCTCCGTTCGACTCGGAGGTCAGGCCTCCAACTCTTTCGCCCTTCGGGCTACTTGGGCACGTCATGCTCTCCCTCCCCTCCGCGAGGGACCGGCTGGAGGCGGCAAGGCGAAACAAGCCGGAAACGCGGGAATAGGACTCCTTTCGGCTTGACGCGAGGGAGTCGCCTATCTATACGCACCGCCTCCGCCGCGATCCCCACCGGGTCAGCGGCTTTTCTATTGGTTTCTCTCAGGACGTCCGACCATGAAGGTCCGCAGCTCGCTCAAGTCCCTGAAGACCCGCCACCGCGACTGCAAGGTCGTGCGTCGCAAGGGCGTCGTCTTCGTCATCAACAAGACCGACCCGCGCTTCAAGGCCAAGCAGGGCTAAGCAGTTTCCCGCGCCCCATGAGGGGCGCGCGCTCAAGCAGCCCGAAGGGCGACAGCGCACAAGGGAATGGCTGACGATCCACAGGCTGCGGACTTTGTCCGCGGCCTTTTTCGTGTTCGCGGTTGAGCCGCCGTCGCGGGCATGGTTAGCGTCCGCGCCTGATTTCTGGAGTATCCCCATGGCCGATGACGCCGCCTTCGACGCCTCGCCCGACGTCCTGACCGCCACGGCGCAGGGCCGGCTGCGCACCATCATCGAGCGCCTCGAGCGCCTCGAGGAGGACAAGCAGGCCGTCATGACCGACATGAAGGAGGTCTTCGCCGAGGCCAAGGGCGAGGGGTACGACGTCAAGGTCCTGCGCAAGGTCATCCGCATCCGCAAGCAGGACAAGGCCAAGCGCCAGGAGGAAGAGGCCATCCTCGACCTCTATCTGTCGGCCCTCGGCGAGGTCTGAGGCGGACGGGCTTGAAGCGCACCTCCTTCAAGCCAGGCGGAGGACTGTCGCGCTCAGGCGTCCAAAAAGGCGGCGGTTCGAAGAAGCCGCCGCCCGGCCCCTTCGAGGTGCAACGCGAAGCCGCGAAACGCGCCGCGCTCAACGCCCTGAAACGCGCCCGCCGCTCGGCCGAGAAGGCGGGCGTCTCGCTGTCCGAATGGGAGGGCGAATTCCTCGATTCCGTCAGCGACCGGGTGAAGACCCACGGCCGCGCCTTCGCCGATCCTGAGAAGGGCGCGCCCGGCCAGGCCCTCTCCGCCATGCAGGGCCGCAAGCTGAAGGAGATCGCCGCCAAGGCCAAGGGCGAGGAGCCGAAGCGGCGATGGGGGCGCAAGCGCTCGTCTAGCGCGGGCGAGGAAGGACGTTGATCTGGATGAACGCCCGCAGCGTCTGATTTCCCGGTGGCGTCTCCCGTCGCCACGGCCAGCGCACTGACAGCCGTGGATCATCGTCGAAAGCCCTCGCCTCCCGCGCCGCCCTGGCCTTCAACAGCCGTAGACCCTGACGCGCGGCCCAGTCGCGGAACGGGTGCGACCGCTCCACCGGGGCCGGCGGACTCATCTCGGGCTCCAGCCGCGTGATCGTCAGTGCGCGGCCCGCATGTCGCGGGCCGGCGATTTTTTTGAGCCGGTCTCCAGCGCGTCGGCGCTGTTGCGCAGGGCGTCGGCGAAAGCCTCGGCCGCGGCGGAAAAGGCCCCGCGCAGCGCGTCGGCGGACTGTTCGCCCTTGATCTTGGCCTCGCCCTTCAGATTGCTCAACTCGGCCTTGGGGTCATCGCGCAGACGTCCGACGGTGGAGTCCTCGTCAGCCTTCTTCACCGCCGTCGCGGCGCCGACCGCCGCCACCGCCTGGGTCATCAGAGCCATGCCCACGGGCGAGGTCAGAAACCGACCGGCGGCGCCCTTGCGGATGCTCTTCGGAATCTTCACGCCGGCCACGCGCTTGGGCAGCAGCGACTTGGTCTTCTTGCGCTTCTTGGCCATCAGGGCCTCCGGATGTTCAGCTTCCCGAGGGGAACGGCGGGGGAGGCGGGCCGTTCCTCAGCCCGCTTCCTTCAACTGCCCTTCCAGCCCCTGTTCGCGCACCTTGCGGTACAGCGTCGAGCGGCCGATGCCGAGGCGGCGCGCAATCTCGCTCATGTGGCCGGAATAGACCTCGATGGCGTGCTGGATCAGGTCGCGCTCGATGTCCTCCAGCGTGCGCAGGTGGCCCCGGTCGTCCAAGATGCGGATCGGCTGGTCGGGCAGGGGCGGCAGGTCGGCGTAGGTGGGCTGGGCGATCGGCGCCGCGACGGTCTCCGGCATCGGCGCGGCGACGCCCGAAATGGCCGGAAAGTCGTGCGGCTGCAGGAAGGGCGCGTCGGCCAGGACGATGGCGCGGAACACCGCGTTCTCCAGCTGGCGCACATTGCCGGGCCAGTCGAAGCCTTGCAGCATGGCCAGGGTCTCCGGCGCGCAGCCGGCGATCCGCTTGCCCTCCTCGGCGTTGAAGCGGGCGATGAAGTGATCGACCAGGGCCGGGATGTCCTCGCGCCGCTCGCGCAGGGACGGGGCCTCGATCGGAAAGACGTTCAGGCGATAGAACAGGTCCTCGCGGAAGGCGCCGTCCTTCACCTGCTGCGCCGGGTCACGATTGGTGGCCGAGACGATGCGCACGTCGATCTTCACCGGCCGCTTGCCGCCGACCGGGTCGATCTCGCCCTCTTGCAGGGCGCGCAGCAGCTTGACCTGCAGGTCCAGCGGCAGTTCGCCGATCTCGTCCAGGAACAGGGTGCCGCCGTCCGCCTCGCGGAACTTGCCCAGCGTCTTCTCGACCGCGCCGGTGAAGGCGCCCTTCTCGTGGCCGAACAGGATGGATTCCGCCAGGTTGGCGGGCAGGGCGCCGCAGTTCACCGCCACGAAGGGCTTGCCGGCGCGGTCGCTGGCGCCGTGCAGGGCGCGGGCGATGACCTCCTTGCCGACGCCGCTCTCGCCGGTGATCAGCACGGGAATCGAGGACTTGGCCGCCCGCGCGCCAAGCGCCTTGACCAGCCGCATCGGCGCGCTGTCGCCGACGATGTCGTCGAAGCTGGCGCGGCCTTGGGCCTTTTTCGTCAGGCGTCCGACCTCGGCGGTCAGCTGCGTCATCTGCAGCGCGTTCGAAACCCCGACCAGCAGTCGCTCGGGACTGACCGGCTTGACGAAGAAGTCCTGCGCCCCAGCCTGCATGGCCTTGACCACCGCCTCCACGCCTGCGTTGGCGGTCAGCACGATGACCGGCGTGGACACGCCCGCGCTGCGCAGCTCGGCCAGGCATTCCATGCCCGACATCTCCGGCATCACCATGTCCAGCAGCACCACGTCGGCCCCGCCGCCGCGTGTCATCCGGTCGATGGCCTCTCCGCCGCCGGTCGCGTGGACCACCGCATAGCCGTCGCGCTCCAGCACCGCCTGGATCAGGCGGCGCTGGGTCGGATCATCGTCGACGACCAGAACGGTCTTGGCCATGGAAACCTCGTCATCACCGGCGGCCGGCCTGGAACGGCTGGCTCGTTTCGGGACGATTCCTAGGGCGACGAGGTGAAAATCGCGTTGTGGGGCGTGGTGACCGTCGCGTTAACCCGCGTCCGCGCAGTTCACCTCGGGCTGAAGCCGCATCCGCTGTCCCCCGATCACCAAGTCCGGCAGCGCCGGCGAGGCCGTCGTCACGCCGCCTCGGAATTCCGATTCAATCGTGTCGCGCCAAGGAATCCCACAGTCAGCGGCGTATCGGCCCAGAGCGCGCCATCGTTCGTCCTGGTCCTGGCCGAACGCCATCACCATCCGCGCCGTCGTCACCAGCACCTTCTCGCGGCCGTCGCCGTCGAGGTCCAGCCGTCGCAGCAGGCAGGGGCGGTCATGGGCGCAGAAGATCAGCAGATCGGACAAGCCTTCGATTTGGGCCGAAAAGCTTTCCGGCATCGCCTGGCCCTCCACGGGGACGAGACGCACCTCACGCGCCTGGCGTCGCAACTCGGCGGGGCTGGAATAGATGCGCCTCGGGCGCTGCTGGGCCGCCTTGGCCAGCCGGGCGACCTCCGCGTCTTCTGACTGCGTCAGCCGATCCAGCGCGGCCCGACCGGCCTTGCCGCTCTCGAAACGCAGGAAGTCGAAGTCGAAATCCCCGGCCGCCACCGCCCCGCGCTCCAGCCGCGCCGTCTGGTTCGCTGCGGACAGCCTCGCCGGATCGAGCAGCGGGCTGAACAGGGCCAGGATGACCGCGACCGACAGCACGGCGGCGGCGACATTGGTCCGCTCCAGCGGCTTCATCCATGCGCCCCGCCGCACCGCCGCCAGCAGATAACCGACCGCATACACCGCACCCACGCTCGCACAGGCCAGGGCGATGATCCGGTCCGGTGTCAGACCATGCTGCCCGATCCGCAGCATCAGGCCCCAGAAGGCCAGGCCGACCAAGGGCGCGACCAGCACGCTCGCCGCCCGCACGCCGACCCGCAGCGCGCGCGGCGGCAGATTGTCGGGGCGGCCGTCCTGATAGGCGGTGTTGATCAGGATGATCAGGGCGGCGGCCGACGACAGCACCAGCGCCGTGGCGCTGCGCGTCCCCCACAGGCCGTCCAGCCCGGTGAACGGCAGGGCCAGCAGGAAGCCCGCCACCAGCACGGCGATGACCGGCAACAGCCAGGACAGCAGCATCAGCGCCACCGTCCTGACGCCCCGGATCAGCCCGTCGCGCACGTCGGTGAGCTGCACCGCCGTGGCGAAGACCAGGCAGGTCACCGGAATGCTGAACCAGGCCTCGCCCAGCAGATCGTCCAGCAGCCCCAGGCCGATGATCCGAAACAGCGCCGCGCCCAGATGCAGCAGCAGCCAGAACACCCCGGTGAAGCCCAGGGACAGCGCCAGCTGCACCCCCGCCTTCCAGGTCCCGTCGAAATAGTCGTGATAGGCCGCGACCCACCGCCGCGTCCGCGCCGCCGGCACGATCAGGTGATGGGCGATGAACAGCGCCGCCGCGCTGAACGCCAGCGTCGGAAAGGTCAGGAACGGCGGCTGCTCGTGGGGCTCCAGCACCTGCCGCGCCACGTCGTGCCAGCCCAGCAGCGCCAGGGCCAAGGTCGCGGCCAGCGTCCACAGCGCCAGCGTCCGCTTCGCCAGCCGCCCCACGCCCGCCAGCACCACGACCGGCGCATAGCCCGCCGCCAGCGCCAGCGCCCCGAACACCGCCGGCAGGGTCCGGGGCCACGACGCGTGCTCGGCCGCGAAATAGAGGGCGTAGAGCGCCAGGCCCTGCAACAGCCCCGTGATCAGCCGCGCCGCGAACAACGGCCGCTGTCCGCCCAATGTCGCGCGACCGGTCTCAAGCATGGCGGCCATCGGCGTCCTCCTGAACGGCAGGCTTGCACGTCGGAACGGGCGCGGGAAGGGCGGTCACGGTTGCGGCGGCGGCGGAAGCTCCCCACAACAACGGCATGAACGCTCCCTTCAAGACGCCCGAGACCGAAGCCCCGCTGTGGGACCTGACCGACCTCTACGGTTCGCGCGACGACGCTCGCGTCGCCGCCGACCTGGCCCGGTCCCGGGTTCTGGTGGATGAGCTGAACGGCCTACGGGGCCGCCTGGCGGCCGAGCGCGCCGACGCCCAGGCGCTGGGGGCGGTGCTGGACCGGGCGATCACCGTCTATGAGCAGGCGTCGGACATCCTCGGCGCCCTGGGCGCCTACGCCTTTCTGGCCGCCTCCACCGCGCGCGACGACGCGGGCGCGCAGGGGTTCGAGGCCGACGTGCGCGAGAAGATCACCGCCATCGCCACCCCCACCGTCTGGCTGACGCTGGAGATCAATCAGATCGGCGACGCCGAGCTGGAGGCCGCCCTGGCCGCCCACGACGGCGCCGCCCGCTGGCGACCGTGGCTGCGCCGCGTACGGGCCATGAAGCCGCACGAGCTGTCGGCCGAGCTGGAGACCTTCATCGCCGAGCGCGGCCCGATCACCGCCCAGTGGCCGCGCCTGTTCGACGAGCAACTGGCGGCCCTGCGCGCCAAGGCCGGCCACGACAGCCTGACTCTGGCCGAGGCGTTGAACCGCCTGTCGGACGCCAAGCCCGCGCGCCGCAAGGCCGCCGCCGAGGGCCTGTCCGAGGCCCTGGCCGCCCGCGCCCCGACCATCGCCCTGGTGCTGAACACCGTCGCCGCCGAGAAGGCGATGGAGGACCGCTGGCGCGGCTTCGCCCGCCCCGCGGACAGCCGCCATCTGGCCAATGAGGTGGACGGCGAGGCGGTCGACGCCATGGCCGAGGCGGTGGCGAACGCCTATCCGCGGCTGTCGCACCGCTATTATGCGCTCAAGGCCAAGGCGATGGGCAAGGCGCGGCTGGACCACTGGGATCGCAACGCGCCGATCGAGACCGCCGCGCCGCGCGCCTTCACCTGGAGCCAAGGCCGCGAGATCGTGCTGGACAGCTTCGCCGACTTGGGCGGCGACTTCGCCGAGCGCGCCGGTCGCTTCTTCGACAAGCCCTGGATCGACGGCCGCGCCCGCCCGGGCAAGCAGTCCGGGGCCTACGCCCACCCGGTCACCGCCGACCGCCACCCCTATGTGTTCTTGAACTGGATGGGCGAGCGGCGCGACGTCCTGACCCTGGCCCACGAATTGGGCCACGGCGTGCACCAGACTCTGGCGGCCGAGCAGGGCACGCTGTTGGCCGACACGCCCCTGACCCTGGCCGAGACGGCGTCCATCTTCGCCGAGGGCCTGACCTTCGACCGTCTTCTGGCCACCGCGCCCAAGGCCGAGCAGCGGGGCCTGCTGGCCGGCCGCATCGAGGACGGGCTGAACACCGTCGTGCGTCAGATCGCCTTCCACCGCTTCGAGACACGCTTCCATGACGAGCGTCAGAAGGGCGAGGTCCCCCAGCAGCGCATCAACGAGCTGTGGATGGACGAGATGGGCGCCTCGCTCGGCCCGGCCGTGACGCTGAACCCCGGCTATGAGCACTGGTGGAGCTACGTCAGCCACTTCGTGCACTCGCCCTTCTATGTCTACGCCTACGCCTTCGGCGACCTGCTGGTCGCCGCCCTGATGGAGGCGCGGCGGGCCGATCCGGCCGGCTTCACGCCCTTGTATCGCGACCTGCTGGCGGGCGGCGGCACGCGGACCTACGTCGAGGCGCTGAAGCCGTTCGGCCTGAACCCGCGCGACCCCGCCTTCTGGAGCGTGGGCTGCAGACGGCTGGAGCGGCTGGTGGATCAGTTCGAACAGTTGGACTGATTTCCCTCAGCGCCTTCGTCCCACCCGTCATCCTCAGGCCCGAAGCGGACGGGTTAAAGCGCTGATCGGGGGGCGGCGGCTCGACATGCACTTGAGCGAACCGCGCGCGCCGGTATAAGTCCGGCGAAGAACGACTGGGGAATCTCCATGGCCGAGCCGCACAATCCCGCCACCGCCGAAGCCGACGCCGACGCCAGGGCCTATGTCCACGGCGAGATGGCGGTGAACGAGCAGGTCTCGACCTTCGCCCTGTTCATGGGCCTGACCAAGTGGGCCTCGCTGGCGATCGCCGTCCTGGTGCTGTTCCTGACCCTGTGGTTCCATCCGGGCGGCAGCTTCATCGCCGGCCTGATCGGCGGGGCGGTGCTTGGCGTCGCCGGATGGTTCGCGCTGAAGTCCAAGCCGAAGGCGCACTGAAACCCCGCATCTCGGGGTCGAATCCTGCGTATTCCTCGCCAAGCTTGGCATAACGGTGCTTTGACGCCGCCTGTCGATCCAGCCTAGGTTTCCCTCAGAAACGGAAACAAGGGGATTCGCTTGGCCGTCGCTATCGCCGTGACCCGGGAACGCCGCGAAGGCGAGACGCGCTGCGCCGTCACGTCGGAGACGGTGAAGAAGCTGATCGCGCTGGGCGCGACCGTGACGGTCGAGGCCGGGACCGGCCTGGGCTCCTCCATTCCCGACGCCGACTATGTCGCGGCCGGCGCGGCGGTGAAGACCGACATCCGCTCGGTGCTCGAAGGCGCCGACATCCTGCTCAAGGTTCGCGGCCCCACGGCTCAGGAGACCAGCGCGTTGAAGCCCGGCGCGATCGTGGTGGCCATGCTGGACGCCTGGCGCGACAAGGCGACGGTCGAGGCGCTCAGCGGGGCCAATGCCACCGCCTTCGCCATGGAGTTCGTACCCCGCATCACCCGCGCCCAGGTCATGGACGTGCTGTCGTCCCAGGCTAACCTGGCCGGCTATCGCGCGGTGATCGAGGCGGCCAACGCCTACGGCAAGGGCTTCCCCATGATGATGACGGCGGCCGGCACCGTCGCCGCCGCCAAATGCTTCATCATGGGCGTGGGCGTCGCGGGCCTGCAGGCCATCGCCACCGCGCGCCGCCTGGGCGCCGTCGTCACCGCCACCGACGTCCGCCCCGCCACCAAGGAGCAGGTCGAAAGCCTGGGCGCCAAGTTCCTGGCTGTCGAGGATGATGAGTTCAGGAACGCCCAGACCGCCGGCGGCTACGCCAAGGCGATGTCGGCGGAGTACCAGGCCAAGCAGGCCGAACTGACCGCGACCCACATCGTCAAGCAGGACATCGTCATCACGACGGCCCTGATCCCCGGCCGCGCCGCGCCGATCCTGCTGACCGCGGCCCACGTCGCCTCGATGAAGCCCGGCTCGGTCATCGTCGACTTGGCGGTCGAGGCGGGCGGCAATGTCGAGGGGTCCAAGCTGAACGAGGTCGTGACCACCCCGAACGGCGTCACCATCGTCGGCTGGGCCAATCTGCCCGGCCGCATCGCCGCGGACGCATCCGCCCTCTACGCCCGCAACCTGACCGCCTTCGTCGGCCTGCTCATCAAGGACGGGGCGCTGGCGGTGGACCTGCAGGACGAGATCCTCAAGGCGGCGGTCGTCACGCACGGCGGCGCCGTGGTGCATGAAGGGGTGAGGGGATGAACAGTCTACGACTGGTCGCCACCACCTCGGCCTACGCTATCGGCTTCGGCGGAGGCGCTATGGCCCTGTCGAATTTGCCCTTCGACGCCTTGGTTACCAGCTATCCTCCGCCAGCATACCTCTGGGCGAACATGTTGGTCAGCGTGATGATTCCTGCCGTTCTCTCAGTAAGCATTGCGACGGGTTTGCTCCTGCTTGTTCGCGTGGACCGCCGCTTGGATCAGCTGCAACTCAAGACACGAGCGGAATGACCATGGAACACGTCGATCCCACCATCTTTCGCCTGGCCATCTTCGTGCTGGCCATCTTCGTCGGCTATTACGTGGTTTGGAGCGTGACGCCGGCGTTGCACACGCCGCTGATGGCGGTCACCAACGCCATTTCCAGCGTCATCATCGTCGGCGGCCTGATCGCGGCGGCGGCCGTTTCGGGTGATGCGACCGGCCCCGGCGCCTGGGTCGCCAAGGGCGCCGGCGTCGCCGCCGTGACTCTGGCCAGCGTCAACATCTTCGGCGGCTTCATGGTCACCCGGCGGATGCTGGCCATGTACAGGAAGAAGGAACGCCCGGCGGCCCAGGCCAAGACCGGGGCGACGACGGGTGCATGACCGACGCCGCCCACATCGCCATCGTCGCCTCCTGGATCGCCACCGCGGTCGGGATCGGCCTGTGGCTGTGGAGCTGGTTCGGGACCAAGGCTCCGCTGAAGCGTCAGCGGCTGCACGACTGCGGCATCGTGCTGGTCTTCTCGGCCATACTGGTGCGGGTGGCGATGCAGATGCGGCCGCTGGGCGTGTTCGAATGGGCGCTGATGTTCATCGGCCCCCTGTTCATCGCCGCCGCCCTGTGGCGGCTGGCGCGGACGCAATGAGAGTTTCGGGGGAAGACGGACGATGAACGCTTCGCTGGCGGCGCTGGCCTATCTGGTTTCGGGGGTGCTGTTCATCCTGTCGCTGCGCGGGCTGTCCAGCCCGGAGACCAGCCGGCGGGGCAACACCTTCGGCATGATCGGCATGGGCCTGGCCATCGGCGTGACCCTGCTGACGCTGGGCGCGACGCGGGCGCTGGATCCCCTGACCCTGGCGCTGATCGCCGGCGGCGTGGTCGTCGGCGGCGGCGCGGGCGCCCTGATCGCGCGCAAGGTCGCCATGACCGACATGCCGCAACTGGTCGCCGCCTTCCACAGCCTGGTCGGCATGGCCGCCTGCCTGGTCGCCATCGGCGCCGTCTATGCGCCCGAGGCCTTCGGCATCCTCTCGGCCGACGGAACCGGCATCAAGACCCTGTCGATCATCGAACTGAGCCTGGGCGTGGCCATCGGGGCGATCACCTTCACCGGCTCGGTCATCGCCTTCGCCAAGCTGAACGGCAACATGTCGGGCGCGCCGATCCTGCTGCCCGCGCGGCACCTGATCAACATCGGCCTGGGCCTGGCGCTGGTGCTGCTGATCGGGGTGATGATCGGCTCCGGGGGGACCGCCACCTGGGCCTTCTGGGGCGTGTTCGTCCTCAGCCTGATCCTGGGCGCGACCCTGATCATCCCCATCGGCGGCGCCGACATGCCGGTGGTGGTGTCGATGCTGAACTCCTACTCGGGCTGGGCCGCGGCCGCCCTGGGCTTCACGCTCGAGAACATCGCCCTGATCATCACCGGCGCGCTGGTGGGCTCGTCCGGCGCCATCCTCAGCTACATCATGTGCAAGGGCATGAACCGCAGCTTCATCAGCGTCATCCTGGGCGGTTTCGGCGGCGACGCCGGGGCGGCCGGCGCGGGCGGGGCCAAGGAGACCCGGCCGGTCAAGCAGGGTTCGGCCGAGGACGCGGCCTTCATCATGAAGAATGCGTCGAAGGTCATCATCGTCCCCGGCTACGGCATGGCCGTGGCCCAGGCCCAGCACGCCCTGCGTGAAATGGCCGACAAGCTGAAGCAGGAAGGGGTCGAGGTGAAGTACGCCATCCACCCCGTCGCCGGCCGCATGCCGGGCCACATGAACGTCCTGCTGGCCGAGGCCAACGTCCCCTATGACGAGGTGTTCGAGCTGGAGGACATCAACTCCGAGTTCTCCTCCGCCGACGTCGCCTTCGTCATCGGCGCCAACGACGTGACCAATCCTTCCGCCAAGACGGACCCGCAGTCGCCGATCTACGGCATGCCCGTGCTGGACGTGGAGAAGGCCGGCACGGTCCTGTTCATCAAGCGGGGCATGGGCTCGGGATACGCCGGGGTCGAAAACGAACTGTTCTTCCGCGACAACACCATGATGCTGTTCGCCGACGCCAAGAAGATGGTCGAGGGGATCGTGAAGGGGCTCTAGCGATGGCGGCCGAACCCAAGACGCGCCCGACGGACGCTTCGGTTCGCGACTTTCTCGCCGCCGTCGAGAACCCCGCCCGAGGCGCGGACGCAGTCGCGCTCTGCGCCATGATGGCCGAGGCGACCGGCGAGCCGCCGGTGCTGTGGGGGCCTTCCATCGTCGGCTTCGGCAGCTATCGCGGTCCGAGCGGCGACTGGCCTCTCGTCGGCTTTTCGCCGCGCAAGGCCAACCTTGTCCTCTACATCATGCCGGACGTCTCCGAGCGGGAGGACCTGCTGGCGCGGCTGGGAAAGCACAAGACCGGCCGTTCGTGCCTCTATCTGAACCGGCTGGCCGACGTGGATCCGGTGATCCTGCGCGCGCTCATCGACCGCTCGGTCGCCTCGGCGCGCATGACGTTCAGCAGCTGACCTCCGGACAAAAAGCGGCCCGCCCGACATGGGGGTCGAGCGGGCCGGCTCCGCCGACCCTCGCGGGGTCGGTGGCGGGTCGCGAGGGCGACGGCGGAGTGCTCTTGGGGACCTAGCCTTCCAGGTCCTGGCCTTCGTCGGGCTCGGGCGTGCCCAGCAGTTCGTCGGCGATCTTGTTGGTCGAGGCGCGCACCGCCTTCTCGATCGAGACGGCGATGTCGGGGTTCTGCTTCAGGAACTCGCGCACGTTCTCGCGGCCCTGGCCGATGCGGGTCGAGTCATAGCTGAACCAGCTGCCCGACTTCTCGATCACCCCGGCCTTGACGCCCAGGTCTATGACCTCGCCCAGCTTGGAGATGCCCTCGCCGTACATGATGTCGAAGATGACCTCGCGGAACGGCGGGGCGACCTTGTTCTTGACCACCTTCACCCGGGTGGTGTTGCCGACCACCTCGTCGCGGTTCTTGATCGCGCCGGTGCGGCGGATGTCCAGGCGCACAGAGGCGTAGAACTTCAGCGCGTTGCCGCCCGTGGTCGTCTCGGGCGAGCCGTACATGACGCCGATCTTGTGACGGATCTGATTGATGAACAGGACGATGCACTTGGACTTGGAGATGGAGGCCGTCAGCTTGCGCAGCGCCTGGCTCATCAGACGGGCCTGAAGGCCCGGCAGGCTGTCGCCCATCTCGCCTTCGATCTCGGCGCGGGGCGTAAGGGCCGCGACCGAGTCGATCACCACGATGTCCACGGCCCCCGAACGCACCAGGGTGTCGACGATCTCCAGCGCCTGTTCGCCCGTGTCGGGCTGCGACACCAAGAGGTCGTCCAGATTGACGCCCAGCTTCTGGGCGTAGACCGGGTCCAGCGCGTGTTCGGCGTCGACGAAGGCGGCGACGCCGCCCTTCTTCTGCACCTCGGCGACCGTGTGCAGGGCCAGGGTGGTCTTGCCCGAGGATTCCGGACCGAACACCTCGATCACCCGCCCGACCGGCAGGCCGCCGATGCCCAGAGCCATGTCCAGGCCCAGCGAGCCGGTCGAGACGCTCTCGATCTCGGCCACCTGTCCGGCCTTGCCCAGCTTCATCACCGAGCCCTTGCCGAAGGCGCGATCGATCTGGGCGATCGCCGCCTCCAGCGCGCGCTGCTTGTCGCCGTCTTCCTTGCCCACCAGTTTCAATGCCGCCTGTGAAGCCATCTTACCCGTCTCCCTTGCCATGATTCCCATCTGAAGCCTGGGAGAGACCCGCCATGGACCCGCCCCCGTTTAGTGAGCGGCACTATGTGCACGGTTTGTTCTGGTTCACAAGATGTTCTCTTTTGACCCGGCGACGTCGCGATGAGCCTGCGACCAGATTTGACGTAGGCCTTGGCGGTCAGGGCACGGCGATGGCCGCCGGGGGCGGCGCGGGCTCGGCCGCGCGTCCGGCCAGCGACAAACCGCAGGCCAGCATCAGGCAGGCGGCCGCGCCGACCGCCAGGGTGCGCGCCCCCGGTGGTTCAGGGGCCAGCGGCCGGGCCAGCATGACGATCAGCAGGGCGATCACGCCCAGGGCGCCGGGCACGTCCATGCCGACGCCTAGGAAGACGCCGTGGCCGTATCCCAGCAGCCAGCCGCCGGCCAGGACCGTGGCGACGACGGCCGGCGCCCAGGCCGCCCAGGCCTTCAGGCGCGCCCCGATCAAGACGGTCGCGGCGGCGGCGAGCGCGGCGGCCAAGGCGGGCCAGATCAGCAGGTGCGCCGCCTCCGGCGCGACCCCCTGGGCGACGGCGCCGCCCGCCAGGACCAGGACGATCAGCCCCAGCCAGCCGCCCCAGCGCCCCTCATCCTCGCCGCGCGGCCAGAAGGTCAGCCCCAGGGCCGCCGCCAGCGCCCCCAGGCCGACCGGATCGAAGCCGCCCAGCACTCCGGTCAGCAGCCCCGCGACGACCAGCACGCCCGCGATCGCTATGCGTCCGATCCGGGCGCGGCCCGCCAGCAACGCCAGCACCGCCGCCAGCATGGCCAGTCCCACGCCGACCTCCATCCACGGCAGCCGCCGCAGCAAGGTGTAGTAGGTCTCGGGAGAATCGACGCGGCGGCCGACCGGCCCGGCCAGCACCCGCACGGCCTGGGCCAGCACCAGGCCGCTGGACAGCAGCCACACGCCGCTCGCCACGCCCTTGCCGACCTCGGCCCAGCGCAGCCCCGCCGCATGACGCGCGCCCCAGGCGGCGAAACTGGTCAGCCCCGCCGCGGCCGCCAGCAGCAGCCAGCCGACGCCCGGCGCGTACCGCACCACCGTCAGGCCGAACAGATCGCCATACACGGCGTTGGCGGTCGCCTCGGGCAGGCGCTCGGCGCGCAGGAAATGGTCCGCCGTCTCCAGCGCCAGCGAGCCGATGTGCTGCAGACTGCCCTGGTCCAGCGCATCGGGCGTCGAACTGGGGGAATGGTACTGGGCCGGCCGGCCGATGAAGGCCAGGTTGACCCCGGCCAATCCGCGCTGCGCCGCTATGGTGAAGTCGGTGCCGTTGGGCATCAGCCGATAGACGAACACGGCCAGCGAGTCGCTGGACGGCCCGCCGCTGGCGTCCCGCGTCGCACGGGCGAACTCGGCGATGGTCTCCGCGTTGCCGGGGCCGGTCTCGAACATCATGGCCCGCCCGCCGCCGCCGCGCGCCTCCAGGTTCACCACCGCTCCGATGCGGTCCCGCAGCGGATGCTCGCTGAAGAAGGCCCGCGCCCCGTCCAGGTTCAGTTCCTCGGCGTCGGTCAGCAGCACGACCAGCGTCCGCTCCGCCGGGCCCCGCGCCCTGATCGCCCGCACCGCCTCCAGGATGGCCGCGACGCCGGAGGCGTCGTCCGCCGCGCCCGGCGATCCGGGCACGCTGTCGTAGTGGGCCATCATCAGCCCGGCGGGCAGGGCGGGATCACGACCCGGCAGCACGCCGATCAGGTTGACCGCCTGCAGACCTTCGGCGCGGTCGCCGCGCCGCTCGATGCGCTCGACCGCCGCCGGCGACAGCAGGCCCGCCTGCAGCGTCGGCTCCAGCCCCAGCTCGGCCATGCGCCCCACCAAATAGGCCTGCACCAGCGCGTGTTCGACCGTGCCGACAGGGTGCGGCTCGGCGGCGATGCGGCGCACGTCGACCATCGCCCGCTCGGCCGAGAAATCCACGGCGGGCGCCGAGGCGGGCTCCGGACGCGGCGTCTGGGTCGTCAGGACGGCCAGCCCGAGGGCGGCCGCCAGGGCGGCGAGAAGCAGGAGCAGGCGCATGTCGTTCCCCGGTGACGCTTCGGCCAGTAGGTCAAAGCCCAGGCTTCTGCGCAAGGTTTTCCCGTTGGGCGTCATTCCGGTGCTTGGCCAAGCGAAGAACCCCGGATGTCAGGACCACCGTCGCGCCGTTGGAAGCATTCCACGTCGGAGGAGAGCCTCCTGGGTTCCGGTTCGTCCTGCGGACGCGGAACGACGGATTGGCTGAATGTCTACTGAGCCTAAGCCGCGCGTCGCAGCGAGGAGGGGGCCTTCACATACAGGCCGCGCCGGCCGCTGACGGGTCGGAAGGCGACGGTCTCGCCCTCCAGCTTCTCGTCGGCGCCCAGGAACAGGCAGCCGTCGTCGACCAGCCGCTGCTCCAGCCCGTCCAGCACGCGGGCGCGCCGCCCCGGCTCCATGTCGATCAGCACGTTGCGGCAGAAGATCACGTCGTAGCGGACGTCGTCGATCGGTTCGTCCAGCAGATTGGCGCGGGCGAAGCGCACCGCCTGGGCCAGTTCGGACTTCACCCGCCACTGGTCCTCGGCCGGCTCGAACCAGCGCAGCATGGTGTGGGCGTTCAGCCCCCGCTGGATCTCGAAGCCCGTGTAGAGGCCCGACTTCGCCTTCTCGACGGCGCGGTGCGACAGGTCGGTGGCGACCACCTCCACCCGCGCCCCGGCGGCCAGCCCCGCCATGGCGATGGACCAGGCTTCCTGTCCGGTCGAGCAGCCGGCCGACCAGACCCGCACCTGGGCCGACGGCCGCGCCGCCGCCAGCGCCGGCAGCAGCTCGCGCTCGAACACGCCGAACGGCGCGCGGTCGCGGCGAAACCAGGTCTCGGGATTGAGCAGGGCCTCGATCACGCCCCACGCCAGCGAGGCGACCGGATTGACCCAAAGATTGGCCAGCAGGGCTTCCACATTGGCGTAGCCTTCGCGCCGCGCGATCGGCCCCAGCCGGTGCTCGGCCAGCTGCATGCGGTCGCGCGTCAGGCGATATCCCGCGCGCGAGGACAGAAGGGCCTGGAGCTTGTCGAAGTCCTCAGGCGTCATGCGGCGATGGCCCCGACCTCCGCCAGCTTTGATTGCAGGATCTCGCCGTCGAACGGCTTCATCACATAGTCGTCCGCGCCGGCGGCCAGGGCCTCGGCGATACGCTCCGGCCGGGTCTCTATGGTGCAGAACAGCGCCTTGGGCCGGTCACCGCCGGGCAACTCTCGCAGCCGACGTAGGAAGCTCAGCCCGTCCATCACCGGCATGTTCCAGTCGATCAGCAGCACGTCGGGCATGGCGCCGGTGCAATAGGCCAGGGCCTCGGCCCCGTCCGCCGCCTCGTCCACCTCGTAGCCCAAACCTTCGACGATCCGGCGGGCCACCTTGCGGATGATCCGGCTGTCATCGACGATGAGGCAGGTGCTGAGGTTCAAGACCGAACTCCGAAGACGCGCGGCCGACGCACGCCGGACGACCGCTGATCGTGACTATGGCCTTCCGGCGGTTAACGAGTCGTTGGGAAACGCCGTCAGGCGGGCATTCGCGCCGTCAGGGCGACCCGGCCGTCCTCAACCTCAAGGTGCAGATCGCCCCCGGCTTCGGTGGCGGTCAGCCACAACCAGTAGGGCTGGATCCACTGACCGGCCAGACCTTCGACCAGCCTGCGGCCGCTCAGCCCGGCGACCGCCTCCGGCTTCAGGCGGGCCCGCCCGCCCATCGCCTGGCCTGCGATCACCATGGCGCCGCCTTCCGGCTGAACATCGACGACGGCCTCGCCGCCCATCGGCAGGGCGCCGACCGTCAGATAGGCCAGATTGACCAGCGCCCGCGCCTGCGGCTTGGAGAACTCCATCTCCGGCACGCGCCAGTCCAGCTTGGCGCGGCCGCCGTCGGTCATGCCGGCGACCAGGTCGTGAAGCTCGCGGGTGGTGAACCGCTCGCTGGTCGTCGCGGCGCCGAAGGCCACGCGGGCGAAATGCACCAGGGCGACCATCTTGCGCGCGCTCTGCTCGATCAGGCCCAGGGCGTCGTCGCGCATGTCCTGCGCCGACGGGTCGTTCATCAGATCCAGACCCGAGACGATGGCGCCCGACGGGCTGATGAAATCGTGGCACAGCTTGGCCGCCAGCAGCGTCGCCAGTTCGGTCCCGTCGACCGGCAGGGGCGGGGCGGAAAAGGCAAGAGAGGCGTCGGTCATGCGCGGGCGGTCCGGGGCGTTCGGGTCACAGTTCGTATCGGGCGCGAAACTGACGTGATTTGTCGGTTCATGGAACCGCCGCGATGGTCTATCGAGCCGGCGATGACGACCCTATCCACCGCTTCCCTGGCCCGCGACCTGGAGTCCGGCGCGCTCTCGCTGACGCTGGCCGAGATCGCCGAGGACGCCGCGCGCGTCATCCTGCCGTTCTGGCGCGCCGACGCGACGGTGGAGACAAAGGCCGACGACAGCCCCGTGACCCAGGCCGACCGCGCGGCCGAGGCCCTGATCCTGGAACGGCTCGCCGCCCTCTATCCGGGCGTCCAGACGGTGGCGGAAGAGGCGGTCGCCGCCGACGGCGCGCCCGAGGCGGCCGAGAACTGGTTCTGGCTGATCGACCCGCTGGACGGCACGCGCGGCTTCATCCGCGGCGGCGAGGCCTTCACCGTCAACATCGCCCTGATCCAGGACGGGCGGCCCGTCGCCGGCGTCGTCACCGCCCCGGCCACCGCCACGACCTGGCGCAGCGACAAGCCGGCCGGCGGCGCCTTCCGCCGCCAGTTCGGCGACCTGCAGGAAGGCGAGGCCCATTCAGGCGCCGAATGGCGGCCGATCCGCGTGCGCGACCGCCCGCAGGAGGGCATGGCCCTGCTGAGCCACAGCGTCACCGACGAGGAGGCGGCCCGTCTCGCCGCCCGCCACGGCTGCAGCCAATGGCAGGGCACGGACTCCTCGCTGAAGTTCTGCCTGATCGCCGAGGGCCGCTTCGACGCCTATCCCCGGTCCGGACCCACGTCCGAGTGGGACACCGCCGCCGGCCAGGCGGTGCTCGAGGCCGCCGGCGGCCGCGTCCTGGCCGAGGACGGCCAGCCCCTGCGCTACGGCAAGCCCCGCTTTCTCAACGGCCCCTTCGTCGCCATGGGCGGCTGATCCGCCGCGGAACTCAAGCGAGGTCCACGCCTTCCTCTTCGGCTCAGCCCGGAGAGGCCGGATGGACACCTTTCTCCTGTTCATGCTCGTGGGTCTCCTGGCGCAGGCGGTCGACGGCGCCCTTGGCATGGCCTACGGCGTCATCTCCAGCTCGGTCCTTCTGGCGTTCGGGGTGCCGCCCGCGACGGCCTCGGCCAGCGTCCACGGCGCGGAGGTCTTCACAACCGCCGCTTCCGCCAGCAGCCACGTGTTCAACAGGAACGTCGAGTGGCGGCTGTTCGTCCCCCTGGCCCTCGCCGGCGTGATCGGCGGGGTCGCCGGGGCCTATCTGCTCGCCGGCCTCGAAGGCGACGTCGTCAAGCCCTTCATCGTCGGCTACCTGGCCCTGATGGGCTTCTACATCCTCTGGCGCGCGACCCATGACGTGAAGCCGAAGAAGATCCGCCCGCCGTGGATCGTGGCGCCGCTGGGCGTCGTCGGCGGCTTCTTCGACGCGATCGGCGGCGGGGGTTGGGGCCCCACCGTCTCCTCCGCCATGGTCGGAGCCGGGGAGGAGCCGCGACGGGCGATCGGCACGGTCAACACGGCCGAGTTCTTTCTCACCGTCGCCATCTCGGCCGCTTTCCTGTGGGCCCTTCTGACCGGCCACTGGGAACAGGCCGGCGCCCTGCGGGACCATGCCTGGGCGGTCGCGGGCCTGGTGGCGGGCGGCCTGATCGCCGCGCCCTTCGCCGGCCTGATCACCCGCAAGGTTCCGCAGCGCGCCATGACCTATGTCGTCGGCGGGCTGCTGGTCGTCCTGGCCGGCTTCCAGGGCCTGCAACTGGCGGGCGTCATGGCCTAGGCCGCCACCCGCGTCTGGCGCTCCGCGGCCTCCATGGGACGCCGCACCGGCAGGTCGAAGCTGACCGTGGTGCCTTCGCCGGGCTCGCTTTCCATCGCCAGCAGGCCGCCGTGCATCTCGATCAGCGACTTGGTCAGCGCCAGGCCCAGGCCGGTGCCCTGGGTGGTCTTGGAATGCTGGCCCTCGACCTGTTCAAAGGGCCGCGCCAGCCGCGTCAGGTCCTCGGGCGCGATGCCGATGCCGGTGTCGGTGCAGGCCACGCGGACGCGCTCGTCGCCCGCCTCGCCCACGAACGGCCGGATGGTCAGGGTGATGGAGCCGCCCTCGGGCGTGAACTTCACGGCGTTGGAGATCAGGTTCAGCAGCACCTGCTTCACCCCGCGATGGTCCGCCTCGATCTCCGGGGCCGCGCCGGCGTCCACAGATATCGTCAGGCCGGCCTCCTGCACCTTGCCGCGCATCAGCCGCACGGCGTCCTCGCAGATCTCCTTCAGCGACACCGCCTCATAGTGCAGCGTCATCTTGCCGGCCTCGATCTTGGCCATGTCGAGGATGTCGTTGATCAGGCTGAGCAGGTGCTGGCCCGACTTCAGGATGTCGCCCGCATAGCCCTTGTACCGCGCATCGCCCAGCGGGCCGAACATCTCGGCCGCCATGATCTCCGAGAAGCCGTTGATGGCGTTCAGCGGCGTGCGCAGCTCGTGGCTCATGTTCGCCAGGAACTCGGACTTGGCCTGGTTGGCGGCCTCGGCGCGGGTCATGGCGACCTCGTACTTGCGCGCCAGCAGGCTCAGCTGCTCGCGGCTGATCTCCAGCTGGTCGACCATCTGGCGCAGGTGGTCGGCGGTGCGGTTGCGCTCGGCTTCCTGCAGCTTGATCGTGGTGATGTCGGCGGCGGTCACGACCGAACCGCCTTCCGAAGTGAAGCGCTCGCTCAGCTGCAGCCAGCGACCGTCGTTCATCTCCAGCTCGCGCCGGCCCGCCCGTCCGTCGGCGGGGGCGTGATCGGCCTTGATGGCCAGGGCGGCGATGCGGTTCAGCTCGTCCTTCATCGCTCCGCGCCGCACCACCCCGCGCTCGAAGCCGAAGGCGTCCTCGAAGGCCTCGTTCCACAGGATCAGCCGGCCCTGCCTGTCGAACAGGACGAAGGCGTCCGAAATGCTTTCCACCCCGTCGCGCAGCCGGCTCTCGGCCGCCTCTGCGCGGACCTTCGCCCGACGCGCCTCGGTGATGTCCAGCGCCACGCCCAGGATGGCCTGGAAGCCGTCCTCGCGCCGCTGGCCCCGCGCCTGGCCCCGCGCGTCGATCCAGCGCACGCCGCCGCTCTCCATCGGCACCGCGAAAGTCACCTCGAAGGCGCCATAGGCCGTCGCCTGGCGCAGCGCGTGGGCGACCTCGTCGCGGAAACGGGGATGGATGCGCGCCATCACCGCCTCAGTCTCGACCACCCCGCCCTGCGGAAAGCCCAGCATGGTGGCCATGTAGTCGGACAGGGTGACCTCGTCGGCCTCCAGGTCCCACTCCCACACGCCGCATTTCGCCGCCTCGACGGCGATGCGAAAGCGTTTCTCGGCCGAGGCCCACTCCCGGCTGGCCCGCGCCTGGCGCCAGCGCTGGAACAACAGCAGCGTCAGCACCCCAAGCCCCAGCATCACCGGCGTGACCAGGACCCAAACGTCGCTCAGCATGGCCCGGAGCCCGGCGGGGGGCGCGGCGCCGCTCGCGGTCGCGACCAGGCCGGTTCCGGGCACGGC
>JAEXZS010000074.1 GCA_023451375.1 Pseudomonadota bacterium | reverse complement strand
ACCCTGGAGGGCGCGGAAGGGCCAGCGCTTGTTGTCGTTAGCCTGCCGGAATCGTTTGGAAAACGTGGCGTTGGACATGTGCAGGCGCGCCGCCGCCTCGTTTTGCGGGAGCTGCAGCAGGTCCGTGATGTCGATGCGCCCTTGGCCCCCTCCCGACTGCTGCTGCTGCCCCTGCCCCTGCCCCTGCCCCTGAGGCTTGGACGGGACCTTGACGCGCGCCAGCGGGTCAGGCGCGATCGGGACCGGGCCGACGTGGAAGGTCGTCTGGGGCATGCGCCCCCAGGTGATCGCCTTGCGCGCGAACGGTTCGGGAGAAGCGCCCGCCTGCGGCGGAGTCGGGGTCTCGGTCGTCTTGTCGTCGGACATGGGTGTGAAATGGCTCGCGATCTGGCCGGTTTCGTGACGGTCAGTTCTTAAGCCGATAACCGGTCTTGAACATCCACATGACGATGGCCAGGCAGACGGCGAAGAAGCCCACGGTCGCCGCCACGCTGATCCCGATCGCCACGTCGCCCTGGCCGTAGAAGGCCCAGCGGAAGCCCGAGATCAGATAGACCACTGGATTGAACAGGGTCACCGTCCGCCACCCTTCGGGCAGCATGTCGATCGAATAGAAGGCCCCGCCCAGGAAGGTCAGCGGCGTGACGATCAGCATCGGGATCATCTGCAACTGCTCGAACCCGTTGGCCCAGACGCCGATGATGAAGCCGAACAGGCTGAAGGTTACGGAGATCAGGATCAGGAAGGCCATCATCCAGAACGGATGCAGGATCTGCAGCGGCACGAAGAAGGCCGCCGTGGCCAGGATGATCAGCCCCAGCACCGCCGACTTGGTCGCCGCCGCCCCGACATAGGCGAGCACGATCTCCAGAGACGACACCGGCGCGGACAGGATCTCGTAGATGGTCCCCGTGAACTTGGGGAAGTAGATGCCGAAGCTGGCGTTGAAGATGGACTGGGTGAACAGGCTGAGCATGATCAGCCCCGGCACGATGAAGGCGCCGTAGGGCACGCCGTCGACCTCCTGCATCCGGCTGCCGATGGCGCCGCCGAAGACCACGAAATACAGCGCCGTGGTGATGACCGGCGTGACGATGCTCTGCCAGATGGTGCGCAGCGCCCGCGCCATCTCGAAACGATAGATGGCCCAGACTCCATATCCGTTGAAGGTCATGCGGCCGCTCCGTTCCGGTGGACCAGGCTGACGAAGATGTCTTCCAGCGAGCTCTGGCGGGTGTTCAGGTCCTTGAAGCCGATCTCCAGCCGTTCCAGACGGCGGATCAGCGACGGCACGCCGGTGTCCTCGGCGTTGGCGTCGAAACTGTACTCCAGCTCATGGCCTTCGCCCTTCAGCGCCAGGTCCCAGTCGGACAGGTCGGCGGGCACGGCGTCCAGCGGCTCGACCAGGTTCAGGGTCAGGGTCTTCTTGCCCAGCTTCTTCATCAGGGCGGTCTTTTCCTCGACCAGGATCAGCTCGCCTTTCAGGATCACCCCCACCCGATCAGCCATCTCCTCGGCCTCCTCGATGTAGTGGGTGGTCAGGATGATGGTGACGCCGCGCTCGCGCAGCTTCCTGACCATCGCCCACATGTCGCGGCGCAGCTCCACGTCCACGCCCGCCGTCGGCTCGTCCAGGAACAGGATGTCCGGCTCGTGGCTCAGCGCCTTGGCGATCATCACCCGCCGCTTCATGCCCCCCGACAGGGTCATGATCTTGGCGTCGCGCTTGTCCCACAGCGACAGGTCCTTCAGCACGCCCTCGATGAAGGCCGCGTTCGGCGCCTTGCCGAACAGGCCGCGGCTGAAGGTGACGGTGGCCATCACCGTCTCGAAGGCGTCGGTCGTCAGCTCCTGGGGCACCAGGCCGATCTTGCTGCGGGCGGCGCGGAAGTCGGTCTGGATGTCGTGCCCGTCGGCGACCACCGTGCCCGTCGTGGGCGTGACGATGCCGCAGACGATGGAGATCAGCGTCGTCTTGCCCGCGCCGTTGGGCCCGAGCAGGGCGAAGATCTCGCCCTTGTCGATGGTCAGGTCGACGCGTTTCAGCGCCTGCAGGCCGGACTTGTAGGTCTTGGTCAGACCTTCGATTGCGATGACCGGCATCACGCCTCCCGGGGTTCGGAGGCCGCGCCTCGCATGGCGGCAATATGGCGCGCCCGGCCGCCGTCTCAAGGGCAGGCGTGACAGTTTCCGCCACGGGGTTCACCGCCGCCCTGTCCCGCGCTAGCGTCTGCAAAAGCAACGGAGGCGCAGGCATGGCGATGGACTTCAGCGGACGGGTGGCGATCGTCACGGGCGCGGGCGGCGGCCTGGGCCGGGAGCATGCCCTGGCGCTGGCGGCGCGCGGGGCCAAGGTGGTCGTCAACGACCTGGGCGGCGCCCGCGACGGCTCCGGCGGATCGACCTTCGCCGCCGACGCCGTGGTCGCCGAGATCGAGGCCAGGGGCGGCGAGGCCATCGCCGACGCCGCCTCCGTCACCGACTTCGCCGCCGTTCAGGCCATGGCCGACCGGGCCATGACGAAATGGGGCCGGATCGACATCCTGGTGAACAACGCCGGCGTCCTGCGCGACAAGACCTTCGCCAAGATGGACCTCGACGACTTCCGCTTCGTGGTCGACGTGCACCTGATGGGCGCGGTCAATTGCACCAAGGCGGTGTGGGAGATCATGCGCGGCCAGAACTACGGCCGCATCGTCATGACCACCTCGTCGTCGGGCCTTTACGGCAACTTCGGCCAGTCCAACTACGGCGCGGCCAAGATGGCCCTGGTCGGGCTGATGCAGACCCTGTCGATCGAGGGCGCCAAGAACGACATCCGAGTCAACTGTCTGGCCCCCACCGCCCACACCCGCATGACCGAGGACCTCGGGGCCGCCCTGCCCCTGGAGGCGCTGGGCCCTGAACTGGTGACGCCGGGCCTGCTGCATCTCGTCAGCGAGGCCGCACCCAGCCGCTGCATCCTGGCCGCCGGCGCCGGCGGTTTCGAGCGCGCCTACATCACCCTGACCGAAGGCGTGCACATCGTCGGTCCGGACGCGGCCGAACAGGTGGCCGCCCGCTTCGACGCCATCTCCGACCGCTCCAGGGAGATCGTGCCGGAGATGGGCGCGGCCCAGGGCATGATCGAACTGACCAAGGCCCAGGCCGCCCGCGGCGGCTGACCACCCGGAGGTTTCGCCGCGTTGACACCGCGCCGCCACGTCCATACCCCTGTCATGTGAGCGCTACCATAAGAGTGGCGCCGCAGGGTGGAGATGACGGATGACGACGCGTCAGGAATGGTGGAGGCGAGCGCTCGCCGGCTTGGCCGCCATCGGCTGCATGGCGTGGTCCTCGCCGACGGCGATGGCTGAGCCGCTGCCAGAGCTCCAGCCCCATGGCCAGGCGACGCACCTGATGATCGACGGTCGCCCTTTCCTGATCAGGGGCGGCGAGTTGGGCAACTCCAGCGCCTCCAACCTGGAGTATCTGGCGCCGCATTGGGAGACCTTCCAGGCCCTGCACCTGAACACTGTCCTGGCTCCCGTCTATTGGGAGCTGGTCGAACCGCAGGAGGGCCGGTTAGACTTCGCCCTGATCGACGGCCTGATCGCCCAGGCGCGCGCGCGCGACATGCGGCTGGTGCTGCTGTGGTTCGGCAGCTGGAAGAACAGCATGTCCAGCTACGCCCCCGCCTGGGTGAAGCGCGACACCCGCCGCTTTCCGCGCGCGCGTTCGGCGGCGGGAGAAGCGCAGGAGATCCTGTCGCCCTTCTCCACCGAGAACCTGCAGGCCGATCGCAAGGCCTTCGTCGCCTTGATGCGTCATCTGGCGCGGGTGGACGCCGAGGCGCGCACCGTGATCATGGTCCAGGTCGAGAACGAGATCGGCATGCTGCCCGACGCGCGCGACCACGCCCCGGCGGCGACGGCGGCCTGGGGCGAGCCGGTCCCGGCTGAACTGATCGCTGCGGTGGAGGCGGCGCCAGGCTCTCCGGTCCACGCCCTTTGGCAAGCCGCCGGAAAACGGACATCCGGCGACTGGAGCGCCGTCTTCGGGACCAGCAAGGCGGCGGAAGAGGTCTTCATGGCCTGGAGCTTCGCCCGCTACGTCGAGGCGATCGCATCGGCGGGAAAGGCGGAGTATCCGCTGCCGATGTTCGTCAACGCCGCCCTGAACCGGCCGGGCGCCGAGCCCGGCGGCTATCCCAGCGCCGGCCCGCTGCCGCACCTGTTCGAGGTGTGGAAGGCGGGCGCGCCGTCGATCGACCTGCTGGCGCCCGACATCTACTTCCCTAACTTCGTCGAACGGATCAGCCCCTTCCGCCGCGCCGACAATCCGCTATTCATCCCCGAGGCCAACCAGGCGGGCCGCGAGGAAGCCGTCGCCGACGCCTTGTTCGCCATCGGCCGGCTGGACGCCGTCGGCTTCAGCCCCTTCTCCATCGAGAGCATCGAACGACCGGAGGATCGCCTGCTGGGCAAGCTGTACGCGCGGCTGGCGGGCATGGACCAGTTGATCCTGGCGCATCAGGGGCAAGGGACCATGACCGGCTTCCGGCCGCCGGTCTCCTATGAAGGCGAGGTCGATGCGGCGGCGCAGACCGTCGACATGGGCGGGTATCGCTTCACCGTCAGCTTCATCGACCCCTGGACCCCGCGCGATCGGCAGAAGGTCGAGACCCACGGCGGCCTGCTGATCCAGCTGGCGACGGACGAGTTCCTCGTGCTGGGAACAGGCGTCACCCTGACCTTCGCCCCGGCGTCAAGCCGGGGCCGCGTCGGCATCGAGAGCGCCTGGGAGGGCGACTATGTGGACGGCGTCTGGACGCCCGGCCGCCTGCTGAACGGCGACCAGACGCACCAGGGTCGGCATGTGCGGCTGCCGCCCGGCGAGGTGGGCGTGCAGCGGGTCCGGCTCTACGCCTACGACTGAGCGGCGCGCTGCAGGTCCGGCGGCGTCGCCTCTTCGGTCAGCAGGCGAATGGCCTCCTCGACGGTGACGATGGTCTGGGCCTGGCTGCCCAGGCGGCGGATGGCGACCTTGCCCTCCTCCGCCTCCTTGCGGCCGACCACGGCGATGGCGGGAACCTTGCCGACGGAGTGCTCGCGGATCTTGTAGTTGATCTTCTCGTTGCGCAGATCGGTGTCGACGCGCAGGCCCGCGGCGCGGAACTTCGCCGCCACCTCTTCCGCATAGCCGTCGGCGTCGGAGGTGATGGTCGCCACCACCGCCTGGACGGGCGCCAGCCACAGCGGGAAGGCCCCGGCGTAGTTCTCGATCATGATGCCGATGAACCGCTCGAACGACCCCAGGATCGCCCGGTGCAGCATGACCGGCCGGTGCTTCTGGCCGTCCTCGGCGATGTAGGTCGCGTCCAGCCGCTCCGGCAGGACATAGTCCAGCTGGATCGTGCCGCAGGTCCATTCCCGGCCGATGGCGTCCTTGACGACGAAGTCCAGCTTGGGCGCGTAGAAGGCGCCGTCGCCCGGCGTGATCACCGGCTCCGACCCCGCGGCCCGCGCGGCCTCCAGCATCTGGGCCTCGGCCTTGTCCCAGAACTCGTCCGTGCCCGCGCGCGTCTCCGGGCGGGTGCCCAGGCTGATGTAGGCCGTCTCCATGCCCAGGTCGGCGTGGACGCTGCGGCACAGCTTGATGAACTCGGCCGTCTCCTCGACGATCTGGTCCTCGCGGCAGAAGATGTGGGCGTCGTCCTGGGTGAAGCCGCGCACCCGCATGAGGCCGTGCAGCGAACCCGACGGCTCATAGCGGTGGCAGGCGCCGAACTCGGCCATCCGCAGCGGCAGTTCGCGGTACGACCGCTGGCCCTGGTCGAAGATCTGCACGTGGCCGGGGCAGTTCATCGGCTTGAGGCTGAGGGTCTCGCCCTCGACCGTCTCGCAGACGAACATGTTGGGACGGTATTTTTCCCAGTGGCCCGAGGCCTCCCAGAACTTGCGGTCCAGAACCTGGGGCGTCTTGACCTCGACATAGCCGGCGGCGTCCAGGCGGCGACGCATATAGTCTTCCAGCACGCGCCACAGGACCCAGCCCTTGGGGTGCCAGAAGACCATGCCCCGGCCCTCTTCCTGCATGTGGAAGAGCTCCATCGCCCTGCCTAGGCGACGGTGATCGCGCTTCTCGGCCTCCTCCAGCCGCTGAAGATAGGCGTCCAGGTCCTCCTTGGAGGCCCACGCCGTGCCGTAGATGCGCTGCAGTTGCTCACGCTTGGAGTCGCCGCGCCAGTAGGCGCCGGCCAGTTTGGTCAGCTTGAACGCCTTGCCGACGTGGCGCGTCGAGGGGAAGTGCGGCCCCCGGCACAGGTCGATCCAGTCGCCCTGCTTGTACAGGGTGATCGTCTCGCTCTCGGGCAGATCGCGGATCAGCTCGGCCTTGAAGGCCTCGCCGCGCGCCTCGAAGAACTGGATCGCCTCGTCGCGATCCCAGACCTCGCGCTCGAACTTGGCGTCGCGATCGACGATCCGGCCCATCTCCTTCTCGATGGCGGCGAAGTCGTCCGTCGAGAACGGCTCGTCGCGGAAGAAGTCATAGTAGAAGCCGTCCTCGATGGCCGGGCCGATCGTGACCTGGGTGCCGGGGAACAGGGTCTGGACCGCCTCGGCCAGAACGTGGGCCGCGTCGTGGCGGATGGTGTACAGCGCCTCGGGATCGTCGCGCATGATCAGGCGGAAGTCGCCGCCCGTCTCCAGCACCCGGCCTATGTCGCGCTGCTCGCCGTTCAGCTCGGCCAGCACGGCCTTCTTGGCCAGCGACGGCGAGATCGAGGTCGCGACGTCGCGCGCCGTGGAGCCTTCGGGGTACTGGCGCACCGCGCCGTCGGGGAACTTCAGGTCGATCATGATTTCGTCTTTGGCTTTTCTCTCGCGCTCGCCGCCAAGGCGGTCTCGCGTGGCGGGACCGGGTCATACCCTGATCCGCCGAAGGGATGGCATTTACAGAGCCTGCGCACCGTCAGCCATCCCCCCTTGAGCGGACCATGCTGGATCAGGGCGTCGCGCCCATAGTCCGAACAGGTCGGCAGAAACCGGCACTGCTGCCCGATCAGGGGGGATAGCGTCAGCTTATAGCCCCGGTGGGCCGCGCGGACGCCGCGTTCATAGAGAGACATCGGTCCCTTCGCCGGGGGCTGAGCGGGGGTTCGCCGCGCTTATCCCCCGTCGTGACCAGGGGATCAACCGGCCAGCCCCGTCAGGCCGCGCCGGCGAGACGAGTTCGCGCCGCCATCGCCGCGTTCACCGCCTCCAGCGTCGCCTCGACGGCCACCAGGGTGGAGGCGTGGCGCGCCGGATAGCCGGCCACCGGCTTCAACAGCCGCAGGTCCTCGAACCGGCCGGCGGGACCCTCGCCGTCCGCCTTCAGCATGGCGGACATGGCGTCGCGCGCCTCCATGATCTCCTGCACGCCGGCGCCGATCACATGCTGGCCCAGCACGCCCGCCGCCGCCTGACCCAGGGCGCAGGCCTTGACGTCCTGGGCGAAGTCCGCGACCCGCCCCGTCTCGTCCAGCGTCACATCGACCGTCGCCCGCGAGCCGCACAGCTTGGCGACCCGCTCGCCCGTCCCCTCCGGCGCGGCCAGCCGCCCCGCGCGAGGCAGGTTCGCCGCCAGCATCAGGATGCGCGCGCTGTAGAGGTCGTCGATCATGCCAGGAAGATAGGCGCTCAATCCTCCTCCGTGAAGCGCAGCGCAGCGGGCGAGGCTCTACAGCGTCAGCAACAGACGCCCATCCGCCGCGACCTCCAGCCTCGCCTCGCCATAATCCTTCAGCGTCGGATGGGTCGTCTCCAGCGGATGCGTCCGCGCCGCCGTGACCACGACCACGTCCGCGCCCGCCGCCTCTCCGGCCTGGATGCCCGCCTCCGCGTCCTCGAACACCAGGCAGTCGGCGACGGCGAAGCCCAGCGCCTCGGCCGCCTTCAAATAGCCGGCCGGATCGGGCTTGCCGCGCTCCACGTCCTCGGCGGTGATCAGGGTCCGGGGCGGCTCGACGCCGGCGGCCTCCAACCGCGCCTTCGCCAGCGGAACCGAGGCGGAGGTCACCACGGCCCAGCGGTCCGGCGGCAGCCGCTTCACGAACGCCGCCGCCCCGGGGATCGGCGCCACGCCCTTCACATCCTCGATCTCGCCGCGCTCGACCCAGGCCACCTCGGCGTCCAGGTCGATGTCCGGCAGGTTCTGGCGGCGAATGGTGTCGATCGCCCGTACGCCGTGGATGGTCGGGATGAAGGCGTCCAGATCCAGCCCGTGGCGCTCGGCCCAGCGGCTCCAGACGCGTTCGGCGGCGGCGGTCGAGGTGATCAGCGTCCCGTCCATGTCGAACAGGAAGGCCTGGTAGGCGCGCGGGGAGGACGGCATGCGCCCTTCCAGCACGCCGGGCCGCGAGGGGCAATCCTATCCCCCGAGCGAGCTCCAGGTGCGGGCCGTCTCCGCCGTCTCGGCGCCTGCGGCCCGGCCGCGCAGCCATTGCAGGTTCTTCTCGGCCAGCTCCGGCGGCAGTTCGCGGCGCAGGATGTGCTCCGCCTCGTCCAGCCGCCCCTGCAGCCCCAGGACCATGGCCAGGTTCTGGCGCACCTTGGGCGAGGCGTCCGGCCGGGCGGCGGCGCGGCGAAGCAGGGTCTCGGCCCCGGCGGCGTCGCCCTGGGTCATGGCGGCCATGGCGGCGTTGGTCAGGACGTCGGGATTGTCGGGCGAAAGGGCCAGCGCCTGGTTCCAGGCCGCACGCGCGTCGTCGGGGCGCGACACCTGCTGATAGGCCACGCCCAGCAGCGACAGCGGACGCCAGTCGCGGGGCGCCTGGTCGCGCGCCTTCTCCAGCGCGGCGATGCCGTAGAAGGCCTGCCCCCGCGCGATATGGGCGCGGCCCAGCTCCAGCAGGGCGTCGAGATTGGTCGGCTGAACCGCCAGCGTCGTCTCCGCCGCCGTGACCGCCTGGTCGTAGCGGCCCAGTTCGCGCAGCGCCTGCGCCAGCTTGATCCCGGCTATCGCATCGGTCGGATCGGTCTGTTGCTCATTGGCCCAGAAGATCGAGCGCGACAGGGCGTCCATGCGGTCGTAGGTCGCGCGCACCTCCGCCGAGGCGCGCACCGGCCCCTGCGGGTTGGCGCGGGCGGCCTCGGCCCAGGCGGGTGCGGCGACGCCGATGATCAGGGCGGCGGTTGCGAGAGCGGCGGTCATGCGCGACATGGTCAGGTCCAGACGGTCCTCGGTAGGCGCTGAAAGTCGCCGGTTCGCGTCAAGGCTTGGTTAACCGTCGCGAGGCCCGCTCATGTCCGTCCTTCATCCGCACCTGGTCGCCGCCGAACGGGGCGAGGGCGCGATCCCGATCCGCTTCGTCGGTCCCGAGGCCGTGCTGGACGACGCGGCCCGGCGCTGGGGCGACCTCAACGCTTTCGACGGCAAGCCTGGCCAACTGCTGGTCGTGCCGAACGCCGAGGGCGGCGTGGGCCAGGTGCTGGTCGGCGCCGGCCGCGACCTCGATCCCATGAGCGCGCGCGCCCTGCCCGGCCGCCTGCCCGGCGGTCTCTATCGGCTGGAGGCGGAGCCGGAGCCCGCCCGCCAGGCGGCGCTGGCCTTCCTGCTGGGGACCTATGTCTTCGACCGCTACAAGGCGCGGGCCGACAAGGCGCCCGTACGTCTGGTCGCGCCGGAAGGGCTGGACCTCGCGGAGACCTCGCGCATCGTCGCCGCCGCGACACTGGCGCGCGAGATGGTCGACACCCCAGCCGCCGACATGGGGCCGCTGCAGATCGAGACCATCGCCCGGGAGATCGCCGAGGAGTCCGCCGCCGCGATCACCGTCACCGAGGGCGACGCCCTGCTGGAGGCCAACTACCCCGCCGTCCACGCCGTCGGCCGCGCCGCCGCCCCGCATCGCGCGCCGCGCCTGATCGAGATCGGCTGGAAGCTGGACCGCGCCGACCTGCCGCTGGTCGCCCTGGTCGGCAAGGGGGTGGTGTTCGACACCGGCGGCCTGGACCTCAAGCCCGCCGCCGGCATGCGCAACATGAAGAAGGACATGGGCGGCTCGGCCCACGCCCTGGCGCTGGGGCGGCTGGTCATGCAGGCCGACCTGCCCGTGCGGCTGGTCGTCATCGTGGCGGCCGTCGAGAACGCGGTCTCGGCGGATTCCTTCCGGCCCGGCGATATCCTGCACAGCCGCAAGGGTCTGACCATCGAGATCGGCAACACCGATGCGGAGGGCCGTCTGATCCTGGCCGACGCCCTGACGCGGGCGGGCGAGCACCAGCCGGCGCTGACGCTGGACTTCGCCACCCTGACCGGCGCCGCCCGCATCGCCCTGGGGCCGGACCTGCCGCCGCTCTATACCGACGACGACGCCCTGGCCGCCGGCCTTCTGGAGGCGGCGCAGGCGGTGCGCGATCCGCTGTGGCGCATGCCGCTGTGGCCCGGCTACCGCGCCGCGCTGGACACCGAGATCGCCGACCTGAAGAACGATTCCTCGGCCTGGGCCCAGGCGGGCTCCGTCACCGCCGCCCTGTTCCTGCAGAGGTTCGCGCCCCAGACCGGCGCCTGGGCGCACATGGACATCTTCGCCTGGAATCCGCGCGCCCGGCCCGGTTTCCCCGAAGGCGGCGAGGCCCAGGCGCTAAGGGCTTGCTATCATTATCTGAAAACGCGGTTCGCTTGATTTTCCTCAGAAAAGCGACGCCTGTTAACGGCCCATTCGCCTTGCCCGCATAAGACTGGCGGCTCAATCGATGCGAGCCCACGTTTGACCGACGTCCTCGACCTGATCCCGCCCGGCGAGCTTCTGGCCCGCCCCGACCTCGCCGAACAGGCGCTGGAAGGGCTGGTGCGCGCGGGATCCTATCGGGCGGTCGAGCCGATGCATTGCCGCGTCGCCGTCGCCGACCTGTGGTCCGAGCGCGAGGCGCGCATAGACCAGCTTCTGTTCGGCGAAGTCTTCGACGTGCTGGAACGCCGCGACGGCCGCGCCTGGGGCCGGGCCCGCCGCGACGGCGTGGTGGGCTGGGTGGTGACAGACAACCTGTCGCCGGGCGCGCCCCTGGCGACGCGGCGCGTCGCCTCGGTCTCCGCCGCCCTGCCGCTGAACGCTCTGGTGGGGGATGACGCCGGCGCGGTGTCCGAGGCCGACCTCGAGCCGATCGGCGATTTCGAACGCGATCCCGTCGCCATAGCCGAGCGGCTGCTCGGCCGGCCCCACGCCCTGGGCGCCCGCTCCTCGATCGAGACCGACTGCTCGGGCCTGGTGCAGCAGGCGCTGCTGGCCTGCGGCCTTCCCGGCCCGCGGCGTTCCGACGGCCAGGCCGCCCTGGGTCGCGCCGTCGAGGGCGCCGAGCGGATGCGCGGCGACATCGTTGTCTGGCTGGCCGCCGCGGGCGACCACGACTGGACCGGCCATTCCGCCCTGATGCTGGACGGCGAGCGCCTCATCCACGCGACCGGCGACAAGGGCGGGGTGGTGATCGAGCCCCTGGCCGAGGTCGAGGCCCGGCTGACCGGCGAAGGTTTCGCCCCGGCCGTCTTCCGCCGGCTTTAACACCGGACATGAAAAAAGGGCGGCCACCCGGGACCGCCCTTCTTCACATCATCCATGTTGGACGTTCAGTCGCCCGGCTGGTTCTGCGCCGTGCCCAGCTGCGAGCTGGCGGCCGACGGCGGGGCCGGATTGGTCGTCTGCGATTCCGGCTGGCCCGCGACGCCGGTGTCCGGCGCGCCGCCGACTTGGCCCCCGCTGGAGGCCGCGGCCTCGCCGGCGCCCGGCGCCACGGGCGTCTCGCCCTCGGC
>JAEXZS010000017.1 GCA_023451375.1 Pseudomonadota bacterium | reverse complement strand
CCCGTGGCCCGCGCCGTCTCGGCCGCCGCCGCCCGACGGCGGATCGCCCGCGCCGCCTCCAGCGCGCCGATCAAAGTCAGGAAGCGCGCCGCCACGCCCACCAGCCGGAGGGCCCTGTCGGCGTCCGGCGCGTCGCCGTCGGCGACCTCGTCCAGCGCCTCGTTGGCCCAGGCGGTCAGGTAGTCGGACAGTTCGGCGTTCAGCCGCTGGCGATCGGACTCGCTGCCGAACACCACCGCCGCGCCGCGCAGGGCGGTGACCAGGGCCAGGAGAGCGGCGGCGGCCTCGATCGGTTCGCCGTCGGCGGGCGCCTCCAGCCAGGGCGCCATGCGGGTCATCCGTCCGGCGATCACGCGCCGCTTCATCGGCAGAGCGGCATGCACGGCCGCGCCCGCCGATCGCATCAGACCGGACAGCTGTCCCGACAGCTTGACCCGGGTCATCCGCGTCGTCTTGCCCCAGGGCGAGTCCGGCCGTAGCTGTAGCGTCAGGTCCAGTTCCGACAGGACCGCGGCGCACCAGTTGGCGTCGACCACGGCGCGCGCAGCCTCGGCCTCGTCCGGCGCCGGGCCCAGGGCCCCCAGGCGCAGCACCCGCTCGTTGACCGAGGCCAGCAGCCGGTCGACGAAGACGGCCATCTCGGAATGGCTCAGCACCAGTTCATTGCCCGCCGAGCGGCTGGTGCGGGTGACGACGCGCAGCATCCGTTCGGCGTCCGCCACATGGGCGAACAGGATGTCGACCATGCGCCGCCCGCCCTCCGATCCGACCGCATTCGCGTCCTGGATCAGCAGCCGCAGACCCGCCGCCTGCTCGTCGTCGGGGCGCTCCAGCCAGACGGGCAGGCGCGGAAGGGCGCGGCGAGCCAGCGGGGCCAGATCGAAACAGCCGGCCAGCTCCTCGCGCGCCTCTCGCGACGCGTCCGGCCAGACCTCGCCTCGCCAGTCGCGAACCGCGGCGGCGGCGGCGGCGCAGAGGCGGTCGGCCACGGTCGTCCATTCGCCCTCCGCTGGGCCGGCGCCGTCCAGCAGCGGCAGCAGGTCGGCCTCCGCCTCGGCCGCCGCGCGCCAGGCCCGGTCGCGCGCGGCCGCGGGAAAGACCAGGCCGGCCACGCCGTCCTGACGCGCCGCGAACATCGGCGACAAGGGGGCGAAGGCGACGTCGCGCCGACGCCGGGAGCGCCGTTCAGACTCGATCAACGTCGCCAGTTCGATGAGCTTGGCGTCCGACTGCCCCTCGACCGGAAAGCCGCCGCGCAGGCCCTCCAGCACCGCATCGCCGCAGCGCTGGACCAGGCCCGTAAGGACCGTCCGTTGCTTCTGGGATAGAGCCGTCAAATTCGTCTCCCGGCCCGCTTCCCGGCAAGGGGCCGTTCATCGCCAGGCACAGTGCGCCGCCAGTGTTAACAAGCGCTTGGCGTCACAGTTCGGCGGCGGGCAGCTCCAGAACCACCTTCAGCCCGCCCAGGTCGCTGTCGCCCAGCGTCAGTCGCCCGCCGTAGGCCCGCGTCAGGTCATCGACGATCGCCAGGCCCAGGCCCGAGCCCGGGGCGCCCTCGTCCAGCCGGGCGCCGCGCTTGATCACCTCGGCGCGCGCGGCCTCGGGCAGGCCGGGGCCGTCGTCCTCGATCACGGCCACCATCCGGCCCAGGCCGTCCGCTCCGGCGGAGACGCGCACCCGGCGCGTGCTGAACTTGGCGGCGTTCTCCATCAGATTGCCCAGGATTTCCTGCAGGTCCTGGCGCTCGCCTCGGAAGGCCAGATCGTCGGGCGCGCGCCAGTCGATCTCGACGCCCTTGTCGCGGAAGACCTGCTCGATCATCACCGCCAACTCGTCCAGGACCTCGGGCACGCCGGTCTTTTCACCCAGGCCATGGGCGGCGCGGGCGGCGGCGCGGGCGCGGCGCAGGTGGTGGTCGACCTGCCCCTGCATGACCTTGGTCTGGCGGCGCACCAGCTCGGGCAGCGCCCCCTCGGCGGTCCCCGCCTCTGTCATCATCACCGAGATCGGCGTCTTCAGCGCATGGGCCAGGTTGCCGACGTGGGTGCGCTGACGCTCGACGACCTCCTGATTGTGGTCCAGCAGTCGATTGACCTGCTCGGCCAGGGGCTGGATCTCCACCGGATAGCTGCGGCCGATGCGCGCCGCCTTGCCCTTGCGCACGTCGGCGATCTCGTTGCGCAGCTCGTAGAGCGGCCGCAGCCCCACCTGCACCTGGATGAACACCGCCGACACCAGGCCGAAGCCCATCACCAGCAGCGCGATCCAGGTCAAGGTGGCGAACTGGCGGGTGTCGGCGTCGATGTTGGACCTATCCAGCGCGGCCAGGAAGATCGCCGGTTCATCGTAGCGCGGGATCGACTTCATGCTGGCGGCGGCGCGCAGCGGCTCGTCCTTCGGGCCGATGGTGTTGAAGCTGATCACGTCGCCGAAGGACGCGTTCAGCCGCTCGGGAAGGTCGTCCGGGGCGTTGAGGTCATAGTTCCACAGCGACTGCGACCGCTCCAGCATGGTCAGGCTGCCGTCCGGCTCCGCGCGCGCGATCGCCCAGTATTTCCCCGACAGCAGGCGCAGGGTGCGGGCGTCCTGGATCTGGGGCACGGCCTCGTCGCGGGGCGTGCGGGCGGCGGCGACGACGATCTCGTCGATCGTCTCGTTCAGCACGTTGCCGAGGCGGCGCAGGGCCGATTCCTGGAAGGCCTGCGTCAGGAACAGGGCGGCGATCACCAGGGCCAGCAGTATCCAGGCCGATGCAAGCCAGATCAGCCGGCGGGTCAGCGAGCGGCCCGGCCGCCCGAAGAAGCGCCCCCAATCCAGCCGAGGCCGCCGCGGGGAGGCCGATGCCTCTTTCACGCCGCCTCGGATTCGCCCGCCAGGGGCGTCAGCCGACAGCCGAGGCCGCGCACGGTTTCGATCCGGTCCGAGCCGACCTTCTTGCGCACCCGGCCGATGAACACCTCGATGGTGTTGGAGTCGCGGTCGAAGTCCTGGTCGTACAGGTGCTCGACCAGTTCAGTGCGGCTGATGACGCGGCCCTGGTGCATCATCATGTAGTGCAGCAGGCGGTATTCCAGGCTGGTCAGACGCAGCGGCTCGCCGTTGACGCTGGCGCGGGCCGCACGCGGGTCCAGGCGCAAGCCGCCGCACGAAAGCGTCGCCGAGGCGTGGCCGGCCGAGCGGCGCAGCAGGGCGCGCAGACGCGCCAGCAATTCCTCGGTATGGAAGGGCTTGGTCAGATAGTCGTCGGCGCCGGCGTCGAAGCCCGACACCTTGTCCGACCAGGCGCCGCGCGCGGTCAGGATGAGCACCGGCGTGGTCTTGCCGTCCCGGCGCCACCGCTCCAGCACCGATACGCCGTCGATGCGCGGTAGGCCCAGGTCCAGCACGATGACGTCGTAGGGCTCGGTGTCGCCCAGGAAGTGCGCCTCCTCGCCGTCGGGGGCGTGATCCACCGCATAGCCGGCGTCGGTCAGCGCGGTCTTCAACTGACGCGACAGATCCACGTCGTCTTCCACCAGGAGAACGCGCATCAGTTCGGCCTGCGACGCTGGTTGTTGTCGTTGTCGCCGCCGCCCTGGCGGGCGCGCCCGGTCTGGCCGTCGACGACGACCTCGCGGACACGGCCCTCGCGCTCGACCAGGACCGAATAGTCCCCGTCGCGGCGCGGGCGGGTGTCGATGGGGCGGCCGTACTGGCCGCCGCTGCGACGAGCTTCGTCCGGGCTGACGCGCGGAGAGCGGCGCTCCTCGGACTGCGGGCGGTCACGTTCGCCGCGAGACTGGGCGACCGCCTCCGTCGACAGGACGGGGGCGAGGGCCAGGGCCGCGGCGGCGACGATGAGGCTGGCGGGTTTGCGGAACATGGGGGTCTGTATGGTCCGGTTCGCCTGAACAGGTGCTGAATGACGCGTATAGGTCAAAGCCGGCTCGGAGCCAAACCAACGATCGGTGATTTCGGGGCTAACCGGGCGGATGAACCGCAGATGATCGCCCCCGTTCAGATCGGGCTCAGCCGCCGGATGCTCATCTCAAGCCATCGCTGGTCATCCCGACCGGCGCCGACCCGAGGAGACATCCCCATGCGGAAGTTCATCGTTCCCGCCGTCATCCTGGCCGCCGCTTCGGTGGCGGCGCCGTCCTTCGCCCAGTCCTATCACCGCCCGGCGCCGCATGCGGTCAGCTACGGCTCCTGGCAGTCGATCAACGCCCGCCAGGCCAACCTGGACCGGCGCATCGATCGCGGCCTGCGCAACGGCCAGCTGAGCCGCCGCGAAGCCAGCCGCCTGCGCGGCGAGTTCAACAGCCTGCTGCGGCTGGAAGCTCACTATCGTCGCGGCGGCCTGACCGGCTGGGAGCGCGCCGACCTGGACCGTCGCTTCGACCGCCTGGCGGCGCAGATCCGCCATGAGCGTCGCGACTGGGACAACCGTCGCGGCTGATCCGGCTTCAAACCCAGGCGTTCAAGGGTCCGTGCGCTCCAGCAGCGTGCGGACCCTTTGCCGTAGATGGGGCAGGACCTCGGCCTCGAACCAGGGGTTCTTCCTCAGCCAGGCGGTGTTGCGCCAGGACGGATGCGGCAGCGGCAGAAGGTCGGGGCCGTAGTCGCGCCAGGCCCGCACCGTCTCGGTCATGTTCGCCCTGGCCCGGTCGCCCAGAGCCCAGGACTGGGCGTAGCCGCCGACCAGCAGCGTCAGTTCCATTCGCGGCAGGGCCTCCAGCAGGCGCGGCCGCCACAGCTCGGCGCAGAGTGGCGGCGGCGGATAGTCCCCGCCTTTCGGCGCCGTGCCGGGATAGCAGAAGGCCTGCGCCGCCACGCCGATGCGCGGATCGCCGTAGAAGGTCTCGTAGTCGACCCCCATCCACTGCCGCAATCTGTCGCCGGACGGGTCCGTGAAGGGACGGCCGCTCTCATGCACCCGCCGCCCCGGCGCCTGGCCGCAGATCAGCAGGCGCGTCTCGGGAAAGACCCAGACCACGGGCCGCGGGGCATGCGGCAGCACCCCGGCGCAGGCGCGGCAGGCGCGGATGTCGTCAAGGACATCGTCGAGATCAGTCGTCATCGCCCTCTTCGACCGGCGGTCGGCGGCTGAGAGCCAGGGCCGTCTCCTCCTCGGTCGGCAGGCGCAGGCGGGTCACGCCCCGGAAATTGTCCGGATCGACCGGCTTGCCCTTCTTGGTGATGGTCAGCCTGCCCTGACGCATGAGACCCAGCGCCACGGCCCGCACCTTGGGCAGCATGCGCTGCCACTGCTCGGCCTGCAGGTCCTTGGCCACTTCGGCGGGCTCGATGCTCTTGCCCGGGCCGAGGGCGGACAATTTGTTCAGGATTGCGGCTTCGATCGGATCGCTCATCCGGCCTATATGCTGCAGCGCACGCTCAGAAGTAAGGCCGATCATGCCCAAGAAGATAACGGTGACCGAAGGCGAGTTCGCCGGCTGGCAGACCTACGACCTGCACGACACCTTCGACACGGTGGTGGGGCCCTTCTTCAGTCGGCCCGATCCGGACGGCCAGATGCGCTGCGCCTTTCGCGCCGAGCAGAAGCACATGAACGCCGGCGACCGGATGCACGGCGGCTGCCTGATGACCTTCGCCGACATCGCCATGTTCCAGATCGCCTATCAGGAGATGGAAGGCGCTTCGGGCGTCACGGTGCAGCTGGACTCCACCTTCATCGACGGCGGCTACGTCGGCGAGCTGATCGAGGCGACCGGCCAGGTCACCAAGGCGGGCAAGAGCCTGATCTTCGTGCGCGGCCAGATCACCACGGGCGAGCGCCTTCTGATGACCTTCTCCGGGGTGATCCGGAAGTTCACCCCGCGCTGACCGCGGCGGCCCTTAGGTCCCCAAGACCAGGACCGCGTCGGTGAACTCCAGCCGGTGCAGGACCTTTCCGGCGCGGTCCCTCACCTCGATGCGCTGGTTGAAGTCGATTGCGCCGTTCAGCGCCTCGTGGCTGATCAGCATGCGGGCTTCGCGCAAGGCGATCGCCTTCACGACCTCGAGACCGGCCAGCTCGCGACCTTCAGGATCCAGGAGGATGTCCGCTCCGTCCAGCAGATGAAAAAAGTAGAGCATCGGACAACTCGGCCACGCTCGGAAGCGGGCGCGAGTTGAATCCTAACATAGGTTCTCACGTTCAGCACCAAATATGTTATGGTGGCTAATCGTCGACCGGCTATCCGGGCGTTGGCGACTGCGAGTGCTCACGCTCCCGCCCCGTGCAGGAGCCGTCATGGTAACTCATCTCGAAATCAAGCGATCTCTGCTCCGCAAGCTGGAACAGCACGCGCGCCTGTCGGCCGAGGACCGCGAGGCGATCCTGGCCTTGCCGTCCATCGCGCGGGAGTTGGAACCGTCGACCTATACGGTCCGCGAAGGCGATCCCCCGAACCAGTGCGGCATCCTCGGGTCCGGCGTCGCCTACCGGCAGAAGCTGACCGGCGACGGTGATCGGCAGATCATCGGCCTGTGCGTTCCCGGCGACCCGCTGGATTTCCAGCACCTGTTCCTCGATATCGCGGATCACAGCGTGCAGATGATGACGCGCGGCGAGGTGCTCTTCATCCCCCGCACTGATCTTCAGGAGTTGGTTCGCACCCGCGCCGGCGTGGGCCACGCCGTTCTGGTCAACATCCTGATCGAGAGCTCCATCTTCCGCGAGTGGGTTCTGAACGTCGGCCGACGCGACGCCCGGGCCCGCATGGCCCATCTGTTCTGCGAGTTCGCCATCAGGATGGAGGCCCAGCAGATGGCGGAAGCGTCGGGCTTCCACTTTCCGGTCAACCAGGAGCAACTGGCCGACGCACTCGGGCTGACGCCCGTTCACGTGAACCGAACGCTAAAGGCGCTGGAGGCCGACGGCCTGATCAGCCGCGACAAGCGCAACATTCGTTTCCCTTCATGGGAACGATTGCGGGATGTGGGCGATTTCAACCAGCGCTATCTGCACCGCGACCTTCAACTGACCGGCGATCCCATCAGCGCCGCGCGACCGGCTGGAATTCGCTCCTGAGGCGAAATTCGCGATCTAAAAGCGATTCGCTGATCCATGTTATGGTTTCGTGTTCATGAAGGTGAACAAATGAACGCCTGACACGGAGGGCGTTCGAGATGCAGATGTTATTCAGATCGAGCAAGGCGACCCTCCGCCGTCTGACCCGCATCATCTTCGGCGCTCCGCCGCGCATGCGCGCCTCCGCCCGGCGCCGAGGCCTGAGCGGCTGAGGCCAACGCTCAGGCGCCCGCCTTGGCCGCCGGCCGCGCCCGGCAGGTCTCCAGCCAACGGGCCAGGTTTTCCAGTTCGGCGGGCGGGCGGTACTTGATCAGCCGGCCGAAATCCAGGCCCACGACGGCGACGATGTCGGCGATGGTGAAGCGGTCGGCGATGAATTCGCGCTCGGCCAGGCGACGATCCAGCGTTTTCATGAACTTCTCGGCGCCCGCGCGATTGTATTCGGCGACCTGCGGCTGGGGCGCCTCCAGCACCGCCAGGGCCGGATGGCTGAAGCGCACGGTCAGCATCATCGGGTTGGCCAGATAGATCTCGCACCGGCGCATCCACATCTCGATGACGGCCTGTTCCCGCGGGTCCCCGCCGAACAGGTTCGGTTCGGGGTGCAAGGCCTCCAGATAGCGGCCGATGGCGATGGATTCCGAGATGCAGATTCCATCGTCCAGCTCCAGCGCGGGGACGTGCGGCGCCCCGACCTTGGTCCGATACTCCGGCGTGCGGTGCTCGCCGGACATGATGTCGATCTCGACGATCTCGACGTTCTCTACGCCCTTCTCTGCCATGACCCAGCGGACCCGGCGCGGATTGGGCGCGCGGTGGGAGGTGTAGAGCTTCATCGGCCGTCTCCGTTGCTTTGGGAAACGCTACTGCCCGAACACCGCCCCCGGCAAGGCGCCGACGACCGCCGCCGTCATCAGCGTGGTCAGAAAGCCGGCGAACAGCCCTTTCCAGATCATGCCCAGAACCTCTTCGCGGCGCTCAGGCATCAGCACCGACAGGCCGGTGACGGTGATCCCGACGGAGCCGATGTTGGCGAAGCCGCACAGGGCGTAGGTCATCAGCATGCGAGTGCGCTCGGTCATCTCGCCTTCCGGCACGCGCCCCAGGTCGATGAAGGCGACGAACTCGGTCAGGGTCAGCTTGACCCCCAGAAGCCAGCCGGCCACGTCCGCGTCTTTCCATTCCACCCCGATCAGCCAAGCGACCGGCGCGAAGACGACGCCCAGGATGCGCTCGACCGTCAGCGGCTCGCCCCAGACGACGAAGCCGCCCAGCATGACGTTGACCAGCGCCACCAGCGCCACGAACACGATCAGCACCGCCGAGATGTTCAGCACCACCATCAGGCCGTCCGCGGTGCCCTTGACGATGGCGTCGATGGCGCTGTCGTACTTCAGCGCCGAACTGTAGTCGGCCACCGCCCCGCCCATGCCCGGCTGTTCGGGAATAATGATCCGCGCCAGCAGAATGCCGGCCGGCGCCGAGACGATCGAGGCGACCAGCACATGGCCCGCGGCATTGGTCAGCACCGGCGCCAGGATGGTGGCGTACGCGACCATGGTCGAGCCAGCGACGGTGCCCAGGCCCACCACCATCATCAGGAAGATCTCTGACCGGGTCAGCTTGTCGAGATAGGCGCGGATGACGATGGGGCTTTCGATCATGCCCAGGAAGATGTTGGCCGCCACCGCCAGAGCCGAGGCGCCGCCCAGGCCCATCGTCTTCTGGAACAGCAGGCCGAAGCTCAGGGTGATCCACTTCAGAATCTTCCAGTGCCAGAGCAGCGCCGACAGGGCCGAGATCACCAGGATCAGCGGCAGCACCTGGAAGGCGAAGGTGAACAGGGCGCCCTGGTTCGACACCGCATAGGGCTGGTCGCCCCCGGCCAGATAGCCGAACACGAACTTCGTCCCCTCGTTGGTCGCGCGCGCCAGACTGTCGACCGCCCCGGTCACCGCCGCCAGTACGCCCTGAGAGCCCGGAATGGCGAACAGGGCCAGCACCAGCGCCGCCTGGACCGCGACGGCGCCGAGCGCCAGTCGCCAGGGAAACGCGCGTCGGTTCTCGGAGATGGCCCAGCAGACCGCGACGATGACGACCAGGCCGAGCAGGCTCTGGAGGTTCAGGAGACTGAACATGAAGGCGGTTTCCCTCGCCACGCGGCGCCTGCCCGCTTGAAAGCCATGAGGGCCGGACTGGCAAGGGTTTTCGCCGAGCGACCGCGCGGTCGTACGTGGACTGACGGGTCCGCCCGGCGTGACCGTCGAGAAGGCTCAGGCGCTGCGCAGGCGCTCGATTGGCGCGCCGGCGGCATGGACTTCGCGGACGCCCTGCACCTGGTGAAGGCGGAAGGATGCCGATCCTTCCTGACCTTCGATCATCGTCTGGCGACGGTCGCCAAGGGGCTTTCGTCGATCACGGTCGAAAACCCCTGAGGCGGACGGCCGTCAGAGTTGGCCACGCACCAGCCGGCCGTAGTGCTCCATCAGGTCCAGCGACAGGGCGCCGGGGATGAAGCGGTGGTCGCCGATCTCGCTGACCGGGGTCACCTCCACCGCCGTGCCGGTCAGGAAACATTCGGAGAAGTCCGCCAGTTCTTCCGGCCGGATGTCGCGGACCACGACTTCGATCCCCTTGGCCCGGGCGATCTCGATCACCGTCTGGCGGGTGATGCCGTCCAGGATGTGGTCGACCTTGGGCGTATGCAGCACGCCGTCGCGGACGAAGAAGACGTTGGCGCCGGTCGCCTCGGCGACGAAGCCGCGCCAGTCCAGCATCATGGCGTCGGCGAAGCCGCGCTTCTCGGCCGCGTTCTTGGACATGGTGCAGATCATGTACAGGCCCGCCGCCTTGGCGGTGGTGGGGGCCGTGGCCGGGTCGGGACGACGCCACTTCGACCATTCCAGCCGCAGGCCCCGCGCCTTGACCGCGGGATCGAAATAGCTGGGCCAGTCCCATACGGCGACAGCCAGGTGAACCTTGTTGTTCAAGGCGGAGACGCTGGTCTGCTCCGGCCCCAGGAAGGCCACCGGCCGGACGTAACAGTCCGTCAGGCCGTTCTTGGCGCAGGTGTCGATGCAGATGGCGTCGATCTCCGCGACGCTGTAGGGAATCTCGAAGTCGAGCAGTTCGGCCGAACGCTTCAGGCGCTCCGAATGGGGCGTCAGCTTGAAGATTTCGCCGCCATACATACGCTCACCCTCGAACACGGACGATCCGTAGTGCAGGGCATGGGTCAGAACGTGCGTTTTCGCTTCCCGCCAGGGTACGAAATCGCCATCTACCCAGATCCAGCCGTCGCGATCGTCGAAAGGAACGAAGGCCATTGCAATACGTCTCCTGCGGAACCGAGGGTGTTAGACCCGTCCGAATCGCTCAGGTCAACGTCTTGCGCGGGGGTACGGACGCATGAGCATGACGGAATCGCGCGCCTACGGCCGCTCGGGACCCATCGCCGGGCCGGGCGTCGGTCGGCACCTGCTCATCGTCGATGACGACGACCGCATCCGCGAACTGCTGAAGGAGTTCCTGTCGCGCGAGGGTTATCGCGTCACCGGCGCGGCCCACGCCGCGGCGGCCAAGCGGATGATGGAGCTGATCGAGTTCGACCTGGTCGTGCTGGACGTCATGATGCCGGGCGAGAGCGGCTTCGACCTGACCACCTGGGTGCGCAACAAGGCCGAGACCTCCAAGACGCCCGTCCTGCTGCTCACCGCCAAGGGCGATCCCGAGGACCGGATCGAGGGACTGTCGCGCGGCGCCGACGACTACATGTCCAAACCGTTCGAGCCCCGCGAACTGGTGCTGCGGATCGAGGCCATCCTGCGCCGCACCGGCGGCAAGCCGCTGACGCCCAGGGAGATCAAGCTGGGCGCCGCCGTCTTCGACATGGAACGGCTGGAGCTGATGCGCGACGGCAAGCCCCAGCGCCTGACGGAGGCCGAGGCGCAGCTGCTGAAGACCCTGGCGCTTCACGCCCATGCGCCGGTTGAGCGGATGAGCCTGTCGCCCGACACCGCCGACATCACCGGCCGCGCGGTGGACGTCCAGGTCACCCGCCTGCGCCGCAAGCTGGAGGCCGACCCCAAGAACCCGCGCTATCTGCAGACGGTGCGCGGCGTCGGCTATATGCTGGCGCCGGACTGAAGCCGGAGCGGGCCCATGCGGCTGCTGCCCGCCTATCTGTGGCCGCGCTTCCTGAAGCGGCGCCTGCCCACCTCGCTGTGGGGCCGGTCGCTGCTGATCATCGTCCTGCCGGTGCTGGTGATGCAGACGGCTGTGACCTGGATCTTCTTCGACGCCCACTGGCAGACCGTGACGGCGCGGCTCTCCGAAGGTCTGGCCGGCGACATCGCCTGGGCGGTCGAGAGCTATGAGGACGATCCCACGCGCGAGAACCTGGAGCGGATCGCCGATCGGGCCGAGCGCTCCATGTCCCTGTCCATCGCCCTGCAGGAGGACCGCACCCTGCCGACCGAGCAGCGGCGCGGCGCGATCGGAGTGGTGGACCGGGTGCTGGACCAGGCCCTCGACGCCCGGCTGGACCGGCCCTACTGGTTCGATACGACCCGCTATCCGTCCTACGTCGACATCCAGGTGCAGGAGCCGCAAGGGGTGCTGCGCATCATCGCGCCGCGCGAGCGGGCGGTGGCGACCCAGGCGCACATCTTCGTGCTATGGCTGACGGTGGCCACCATCCTGCTGATGGGCGTGGCCATCCTGTTCATCAGGAACCAGGTGCGGGCCATCGAGCGGCTGGCCGACGCCGCCGAGGCCTTCGGGCGGGGCGAGACCGTGCCGCGCTTCAAGCCGCACGGCGCGCGGGAGGTGCGAGCGGCGGCGACCGCCTTCCTGGCCATGCGCGACCGCATCCAGCGCCACATCGACCAGCGCACCGCCCTGCTGGCCTCGGTCAGCCATGACCTGCGCACGCCCCTGACCCGCCTGCGGCTCGAGCTGGCGCTGGCGCCGCCGTTCAAGCGCCAGGCCGCCATGCGCGGCGACCTGGACGAGATGGAGCACATGATCGACGAATACCTCGACTTCGCCCGGGGCGAGGCCGGGGAGCCGCCGCAACCCGTTTCCGTCCCCGACCTGCTGCACACCGCCGCCGCGGACGCCCGCCGCGTCGGGGCCGAGGTGGAGGTGTCGGCGCCCGAAGGCCTGACCACGGCCGTGCGGCCCTTGGCCTTCAAGCGCGCTCTTGTGAACCTGACCGGCAACGCCGCCGCCCACGGCGACCGGGTTCGCCTGTCGGCCCGGCCGCTGGCCTCCGGCGGGCTGGAGATCATCGTCGAGGACGACGGCCCCGGCATTCCGGAGGAGATGCACGAGGAAGCCTTCCGCCCCTTCTCGCGCCTGGACGACTCCCGCAACCAAAACCGCAAGGGCGTCGGCCTGGGCCTGGCCATCGCCCGGGACGTGGCGCGCGGCCATGGCGGAGACGTGACCCTGGACCGCAGCGACCTGGGCGGGCTGAAGGCGATCATCCGCCTGCCCACGCCGGTCTCCACCGTCGCACCCTCTAGCGAAACGGCGCCCTAGGGCTCATCTTGTATCCCGACAGGGAATGGAGATGGATCATCATGCGTAAACTCGCCTTCTTCGCGCCCGCCGCCGCCGTCATGGCCGCCACCCTGGCCGTCGGCGCCGCGGCCCAGGCGCAATCCGCCGTCACCGTGACCATCGGCGACGACCTTCAACAGCGGGTCGAAAAACTGGGCGACCGCGAGGTCAATGAACAGGTCGAGCAGCTTCGGACCGAGGTCCAGCAGGCGCTGAGCCAGCGCTATCCCGGCGCCACGGCCGAGCTGGTGCTGACCGACCTGAAGCCCAACCGACCGACCATGCAGCAGCTGCGCGACACGCCGGGCCTTGACCCGATCCGCAGCCTTTCGATCGGCGGGGCGGCCGTTAAGGGTTCGATCGTCACGGCCGACGGCGAGCGCCGGCCCGTCGACTTCTCCTACTATTCGCCGAGCCTGCGCGACGTGTACGGCTTTGGGGTGTGGCAGGACGCCGACAAGGCGTTCGAACGCCTGGGTTCGAACATCGAGCGCGGCCGCTACTAGGCGCCCATCTCGCGGTTGCGGCGGACCGCCGCCGCAACCGTCTCCCGCAGCATGAGCGACAGCCGGCCGTCGCCGCCCAAGGCGTCCAGACCCGCCCGGGTCGAGCCCCCAGGCGAAGCGATGCGGCCGATCAGGTCATCCAGCGCGTCGTCGCCCATGGACTCCGCCGCCGAGCGCAGGGTGGCGCGCGCCAGCACGTCGGCGGTCGAGGCATCCAGGCCGGCGGCCTCGCCCGCTCGGGCCAAGGCCTCGGTGAAGGCGTAGAAGTAAGCCGCGCCCGATCCGGCCACGGCGGTCGCGGCGTCCATCAGCGTCTCGTCGGCCAGATCGACGGTCTCGGCCATGGGGTCGAACAAGGCTCGGCCGAGCGCGCGCGCTTCCGGATCGGCCGACCACACCGAGGCCACGCCGCGCCCCCGCGAGACGCCCGTCGTCGGCATGACGCGCACGATCGGCCAGCCGCCGATCCCCTCCGCCAGCGTCGGCGCGGTCACCCCCGCCAGCACAGACACGATCGTCGCCTGGTCGCCCAGGAAGGGCAGCAGCGGCGCCGTCGCGTCGCGCCACTTCGCGGGCTTGACCGCCAGCACGATCGCCCGCGCCCGGGTCAGCGCTTCCAGGTCGGGATTGATCCGCGCGCCCTTGGCCCGCGCCGCCTCGGCGGCGGGTTTCTCGGACGGGCTGAGGATGATCAGGTCGGCCGGCGCGACGGTCTCCGTCAGCAGCCAGCCTTCCAGAATGGCCGAGCCCAGCCGGCCGCAACCGACCAGGACGACGGGGCCGGAAACCGCCATCAGGCGGTGCCGACAGTCTCGAACAGGCAGGCGTCGATCGCCTCCTGCGGCTTCTTGTTCCCGCGCACCATGAAGTCGAAGGCGGGGTAGTAGCGATCCGCCGCCTCGATCGCCGCGTCGATCATCGACGCCGCCTGGGCCAGGGTCGGGCGTTCGCCCAGCGGCAGGGCCAGGGAATGGCGGAAGACGATCTCGCCGTCCTCGGCCCAGACCTCGAAATGGCCCATCCAGGTGCGCTGATTGATCAGGCCGACCAGCTCATAGGCGGCGCTCTTGCGGCTCTTGGCGGCGCGCAGATCCAGCGCGCAGCACAGCTGCAGGCAGTCGCCCTCGGGCCGCCAGGCGAACCACAGCTCGTAGTCCTTCCAGTCGCCGGCCAGGGAGAAGGCCAGGTCGCCGTCGTCCGTCCGGTCGAACGGCAGGTTCTCGGCCGTGAGCACATGCTCCACGACCTCCAGCGGATCGATGGGAACCTCTACCTCTTCGGGCCGGGCTGCATCCATAGGGAGCGGTCTCAGTTCTGGCTCGGCCGCGCGATTCGCCGCCGTTAACGGGACGTTAGGCGTGTTCGCAGATTCGGCTCAACCGGCTGCGTCCTCGGGGGGAGTTCCGCCTGTGGACGTTCCCTTGCGAGGCTTGCCCGCGGGGCTTTCGGCCGCCTTCAGCGCCGCGATCTCCGCGCGCAGGGCGGCGATTTCGTCCTTCAGAACATCGAACTCGTCCCGCCGGACCAGGTCCATCTCGGCGACGAGGCGGTCGGTCTGGGCGCGCCAGGCGGTCCTGGCCTCCTCGCCCGCCGCCTGGGCCAGACCCATGGCGCCGGTCGTCAGCTTGGCGAACTCGTCCAGGATGGGATTTCGGGTCTGCATGGGTCGGCTCCGAATCGAGCAGGGTTAACGAAGGTTTGCTCTATATGGTGAACGAATCCTTGATGGACCAGATTTCGCGGCATCTGCGGAATCAGCGAAGCGATTCGGCCTCAGCTGATCAGGCTCCAGCGATGGCGTCGCGCGGAGGGCCGAGGCGCCCTATATCCCCGCCGATGACCGAGGAGCCGATCACCGACCTGAAGGCCGCCGCCCTGATCGCCGACGAGGCGCGCCGCGCGCCCGACAAGCCGGGCGTCTATCGCATGTACGGCGAGGACGGGACCTGCCTGTACGTCGGCAAGGCCCGGTCGCTGAAGAAGCGCATCGTCCAGTATTCTCAGGGACGGTTCCACACCCAGCGCATCGGCCTGATGGTGTCGCTGACCCGGTCGATGGAGCTGGTGGTCACGGCCTCGGAGACCGAGGCGCTGCTGCTGGAATCCAACTTCATCAAGAAGCTGAAGCCGCGCTTCAACGTGGTGCTGCGGGACGACAAGTCCTTCGCCGAGTTGATGATCAGGCGGGACCACCGCGCGCCCCAGGTGCGCAAGCATCGCGGCGCCCACACGATCAAGGGCGACTATTTCGGCCCCTTCGCCTCGACCTGGGCGGTGAACCGGACGCTGACCACCCTGCAGAAGGCCTTCCTGCTGCGCTCGTGCTCGGACAGCGTCTACGAGACCCGAACGCGGCCGTGCATGCTGCACCAGATCAAGCGGTGCTCGGCGCCGTGCACCGGTTTGATCTCGCTGGAGGACTACGGCGAACTGGTCGACGAGGCCGAGGCCTTCCTGCGCGGCCGGTCCCGCGTCGTGATCGAGCGGTTGTCGAAGGAGATGCAGGCCGCGTCGGACGCCATGGACTTCGAACAGGCCGCCCGCGTGCGCGACCGCATCCGCGCCCTGTCGGCCATCGCCATGGAGAACTCGGTCTCGGCCGAGGGCGTGGCCGAGGCCGACGTCTTCGCCCTGCACTCTGACGGGGGGCAGGCGTGCGTGCAGGTTTTCTTCTATCGCGGCGGCCAGAACTGGGGCGGCCGCGCCTATTTCCCGCGCGTGGACCGGGCCGACACGGACCCGGAGATCCTCGCCGCCTTCCTGGGCCAATTCTACGAGGACAAGCCGGTCCCCCGGCAGATCCTGTCCAATGTGCGCCCCCACGAGAAGGAGCTGCTGGAAGAGGCCTTCTCCATGAAGGCCAAGGTCGTGGACGGCCGACGCGTGGTGTCGATCGAGATGCCGCTGCGGGGCAATCGACGCGCCCTGGTGGACCACGCCCTGACCAACGCCCGCGAAGCCCTCGGGCGCCGCCTGGCCGAGAGCTCGGCTCAGGGCAAGATCCTGGACGAGGTGTGCGAGGCCTTCGGCCTGGAGGGACGTCCCGAGCGGATCGAGGTCTACGACAACGCCCACATCCAGGGAACGAACGCCGTCGGCGGCATGATCGTCGCCGGCCCCGAGGGCTTCCAGAAGTCGCAGTACCGCAAGTTCAACATCCGCGGCGACGAACTGACCCCCGGCGACGACTACGGCATGATGCGCGAGGTGCTGCGCCGCCGCTTCTCCCGCCTGGTGAAGGACGAGGCCGAAGGCGAGGACGTCGTACGCCCCGACCTGCTGCTGATTGACGGCGGCGCGGGCCAGCTGGCCGAGGCGCTAAAGGTCATGGCCGAGCTGGGCGTCCACGACATCGCGGTGGTCGGCGTGGCCAAGGGGCCGGATCGGGACGCGGGCATGGAGAAGTTCTTCATGCCCGGCAAGCCGCCCTTCATGCTGCCGCTGAAGTCGCCGGCGCTCTACTACCTGCAGCGGCTGCGCGACGAGGCCCACCGCTTCGCCAACGGAGCCCACGCCAAGCGCCGGTCGATGGACATCAAGAAGAACCCGCTGGACGAGATCGAGGGCGTCGGCCCCGGCCGCAAGAAGGCGCTGCTTCACGCGTTCGGGTCGGCCAAGGGCGTGGGCCGGGCGTCGGTCTCTGACCTGCTGAAGATCGAAGGGATCAACCAGGCCCTGGCCGAACGCATTCACGCCTTCTTCCGCAAAAGCTGAGCCGGGCGTAAAAGAACCTCATGAGCAAGATCGACGACGAACTCACCGCCGGTTACCGCCGTTTCCGCGACCAGCGCTGGCCGGCCGCGCACGCCGAGTACGAGGCGCTGGCGAAAGGCCAGAAGCCGCACACCCTGATCGTCGCCTGTTCCGACAGCCGCGCCGATCCGGCCCTGATCTTCGACGCCAAGCCGGGCGAACTGTTCGTCGTGCGCAACGTCGCCAACCTGGTCCCCCCGTATGAGCCCGACGGCCAGCTGCACGGGGTCTCCGCCGCGCTGGAGTTCGGGGTCAAGGTGCTGAACGTCAAGCGGATCGTCGTCATGGGCCACGCCTACTGCGGCGGGGTGAACGCCATGCTGAAGGGCGCGCCGGACAACTGCCCGGACTTCGTCGCCCCGTGGGTGGCGCAAGGCACGCCGGTCGTCCAGCACGTCGCGGAGACCGTCGAGCCCGATCAGGTCGAACGCGCCGCCGAGGAGGCCATCGTCCGGCTGTCGATCCGGAACCTGCGCACCTTCCCCTGGATCGCCGATCGCGAGGCGGCCGGGCGTCTGACGCTCAGCGGCCTGCATTTCGGTATCGCCGAGGGCGTCCTGACGGCCATGACGGACAAGCCCAGGTTCGAACCGTTGGCGTAGCCGCCGAACCATGCCACACCCGAGGGCGTTGCAACGGACATGACGATGAGCACCGCCCACCGCGCCAATCCCATCCCGAACATCCTGACGGGGCTGCGCCTGTTCGCCGGGGTGGTGATGTTCCTGATCCTGGCGGGGGCGACCAGCGGCTTTCCCTTCGCCGACCAGTGGATGAGCCCGGACGACCAGTTCGCCCTCTACCGCACCGGCTTCTGGATCTTCGTCATCGCCGCCTCGACCGACTGGTTCGACGGCTGGCTGGCGCGGCGGTGGAACGCCACCACGCGCTGGGGCGCCATCCTGGACCCGATCGCCGACAAGGTCCTGACCACCGGCGCCATCCTGGGCGTGCTGACCAGCGGATCAGTGCCGCAGATCATCATCCCCTGCGGCCTGATCCTGTTCCGCGAATTCGCCGTCTCGGCCCTGCGCGAGACCATGGCGGGCCGCATCGAGCTGCCCGTGACGCTGGCGGCCAAGTGGAAGACGACGCTGCAACTGGTCGCCCTGGGCTGCCAGCTGTTCGCCCGCAACTGGGACGGCTTCGGCCTGCCGTTCGACTATCTGGACGAGTTCCAGTTCTTTTCGGACGTGCTGATCTGGCTCGCCGCCATCATCACCCTTTGGACCGGCTGGCAGTATTTCCGTGAAGCCCGCCGCCAGATGCGCGAGGCCTAGGGGCGCAGCGTCAGGCCGTGCGGCGTGGCCTCGAAGCCCGACAGCCGCCCCAGATAGCTCATGCCCAGCAGCGAGTAGGACAGGCCCTCCTCCACCACCAGGGCCTCCACCGCATCGACCCGCGTGCCCGCCACCGAGACCGAGGCCAGCCGCACGGGCGCGGCGCGGGCGACGCCGGACGCTGTCCGCACCTCGCGCGTGAAGGCGGCGGGCGCCGGGTCGACGCCCAGGCGCAACGCATCCTCGCGCGTGAGGGCGACCACCGTGGCGCCGGTGTCGACCAAGACCTCTACGGCGCGGCCGTCGATGCGGGCCTGGGCCCAGTAGTGTCCGTCCGGGCCGCGCACGACCTGGGCCGCCGTGCCGCTGGCGCGAGGCTGGACCGCCTCCAGGGTGGCGGCGTGCGCCTGGCCGCCGTCGTCCAGCCGACGCACCACAACGGCGGTGACGCAGGACAGGCTCAGGGCGACGCCCAGAACGGCCGCGGACTGGAGATCGAACCGGATCATGCCGCGGTTCTATCGCGTCCGCCTTGGTAGGCGGTGAAGCGACGTGGCTGACGAAAGGTTACCCGCCCAGCTTGGCGGGATCGATGCGCGATCGGCGTCCGGGCAGCTCGGCCATCACGGCCGCGCGCGCCGCCTCGCCCATGGCGCGCCAGCCGGCGATCTCCTTCAGCGTCCGGAAACAGCCCAGGCACAGGCCGCTCTCGCCATCGACGACGCAGACCTGGACGCAGGGCGTCGCGATCGCCTTGGGCGGCCCCTCGCTCATCGTGACACCTGTGCGAATTTCATTCCGGACTCGGAGGGTAAATTTGCCATTTCACGAAACTGTCGTATATTGAGGGCGACGCGAGACGACTGAGGGTGGAATCCCCATTGGTACGACGCGTCTCTTTTCATCGTTCGCGAAAGGAGACGCCAAGATGAACGATAAGGAGCGCAACCTCCAGCACGCCATGATGTCTTTCGCCCTGTGGGGCGGGATGCTGGTGAACACGCGGCAGATGCCGTCGAATTCGAACCGGGTGGTCAGCCATCCGTCGAACTTCGTGCCGTACCCGATCAAGAAGCGCTGACCATCCATCGGACAGCCTCGCCAAGCCCCGGCCTCCGCCGGGGCTTTTGCAATTCAGGATAGGAAGGCCTTGCCTGACGCGGCGTCGGCGGCCGATGAACGGGGCGCAAGGAGACGCCGATGCCCCTGATCACCGAGGAACGACGCGACGCCGTCTTGATCTGGACCCTGGACCGGGAGGCGCGGCTGAACGCCCTGCCCGACCTGGGGGACGGGGACGAGGTCGCCGCCGCCTGCGAACGCGTCAACGCCGACCCCTCCGTGCGCTGCGTCGTGCTGACCGGCGCGGGCCGCGCCTTCTCGGCCGGGGGTGATCTGACCGCCATGCGCGACCGTCGCGACCTGTTCGAAGGCTCCGGCGCCGCCATCCGCGAGCGTTATCGCCGCGTGGTCCATCGCATCGTGCGGTCGCTCTACGGGCTGGAGGTCCCGCTGATCGCGGCGGTGAACGGTCCGGCCATGGGCCTGGGCTGCGACATCGCCGGTCTCGCGGACATCCGCATCGCCTCCGAGCGCGCCAGCTTCGGCGTGCCCTTCCTCAAGCTGGGCATAATCCCCGGGGACGGCGGTTCCTGGCTGCTGCCGCGCAACATAGGCTACGCCCGCGCCGCGGAACTGCTGTTCACCGCCCGCTCCATCGACGCGGCGACGGCGGCGGAATGGGGTCTGGTCAATCGCGTCGTCGGCCACGAGGCGTTGATGGACGGCGCCTTGGCCGTCGCCGCCCAGGTGGCCGCCCAGCCGCCGCAGGCGTTGCGGATGGCCAAGGCCCTGCTGCGCCAGGGGCGCGACATGAACTTCGACCAGATGCTGGAGCTGTCGGCGGCCATGCAGGCGCTCGCCCACCTGACCGGGGACCATCAGGAAGGCGTCGCCGCTGTCCTGGAAAAGCGGCCTGGAAAGTTCTCGGGCCACTAGCCTTATCCCGCTGGCGACGCCGGCGAACGCCAGGAGGGCCGCAGGAAGAGCGTATCCATATCGCCCGGCCGTCCGTCGCCGAAGGGACGGCGTCAGGCCGGGCTCAGGCCGGCGTCAAGCTCAGCCCGTCGCGAACGGGGCTCGCCGGCGGGCCGCCGACAAGCAAGGGCTCATCGTGGTCCGCGATTGGCGGCAGGCATACGAACCGGCCGCCCGGGCGGCCGTCACGGAGCTTCATATGCACTTCAACGGGTTCGCCCGTCGAGGCAAGGCGCACCGCGACCGCCTTGGCGGCTTCCTCCGCCTGTCCGCCGCGTGAAAAGATCTGCGGTTCCGCGCCGGGGACCCGCACGGCCCAGACCTCTCCAATGGGTTCTACGACGATGTCCATCGACGATCTCCTTCAAGCTTCAGTTGCAGCATGCACGGACGCGCCTCGTCGGCCGCGCCGGCGTCCCTTCAACAGCGTGGAACGCGCGGTTCTGCGCAAAGGAAGGCGGGGCCGAAGGCCCCGCCGAGAGATCAATGCGTGGTGGCTTGATCATTGATCGGTATGCGGCGGATGTTCTCCATCGCCCGCTGTGACTTCGGCAGGGTGATCGTCAGGAGACCATCCCTGAACACGGCCTGAGCACGGGCGTCGTCCACGTCGGGCAAGGACACCTGCCGCTCGAAGCGTCCGAACCAGCGCTCGCTGACCGAGCGGCCTGAGCGCTGCTCGCCCCGTTTCTCGCCGCGGATCCGAAGCCGCCCGTCCTGCCAGGCGACCTCCACGTCGTCCTGACTCAGGCCCGGCAACTCGGCCGTGACGCGGTAGTGATCATCCGCCTCCTCCACCTCCAGGCTGGGGCCCGAGAAGCGACCGACGGCGCCGAGCGGCGCGTCAAAGCTCCTCAGCATGTCGTCGAACATCCGGTTCATCTCGCGGTGGAGCGTCATGATCGGATTGGCCGGTTCGTTGCCGACCATGGCGTTCTCGCGATCGTTACGCCCCCAGGGGACCAGATCGCGCACGTTCATCTCAATACCTCCTTCTTTCAGAATGCGGAGGCGGGACGAGCGCCGCGGAAAAACCGCTCCTCACCCCATCCCGCCTAACCCGCGGTTGAACATGAGGACATCCATTCGGATGGTCGGGAGGAAGCCCGACGCACGGGAATTTAGCGCATGGCCGCGACGTTCAAGAGGGCGACGGCGGCTGCGAGTCGAAATTTTTCGCACCGCGCGGCGCCTCCAGGATGTCTCGCCGTGTCGACTATTGGTCTCAGCCCACAGTTCTCAAGAACCGTTCAGGACAGGCGTCGTTGCGGTGCAAAGGGGTAACTTCATGGTTCGTAAACGCCGTCCGACATGGCTCATCGCCCTCTCCATCATACTGGCGCTGTTCGTCGCCTATTACGTGGTGGGTGAAGTGTTTCAACGTAATCCTCCCTCGGCGGGCGATAGCGAAGACGCGGTCGTGCAACCCGCCCGTACGCCTCCGCCGGGCGGGGAGCCCCGCCTGACCGCACCCAGCGCCGACGCGTCCGCAAATCGGGGCGAGTCGGCCGTGAGGGGGGATGGCCAGCCGCTTAACGGGTCCACGGCCGCGCCGGGGGTGGAATAGCGCATGCCCCGCCTCCTCCCCCTGATGCTGCTCGCGGCGCTGGGCGCCTGCGGCCGCGGCGAAGAAGCGCCCAACAAGGCCGTCCAGGCGGATCGCCGGGCCGCCGAGGCGCGCCCGACGCCGGAGCCGGGGCAAGGCAGCCCCGCACGCAAGCCTCTGGCCTGGGAAGAACCGAGCACCGAAAGGACCAGCCCCGACAACGTGCCCCAACACCGCGGGGGCGCCAAGGAAACCTCCTGACCCGCCGTCAGGCCCGGCTTCGGTCTCGCATCGCCACCGCCAGAAGAGCGGCGCCGCTCAGCGCATGCAGCGCCAGGGCGGGTAGAGCGCGATGGCCTCTTCGCCGCGCGACCAGAACGGCGTCCAGACACGGGATCACGGATGCGCCGAGAGCGACGGCGCCGACCTGCCCGTGTCGAGGGTTCTTCGCGGCCAGGGCGAATATCGCCGCCAGCCCCAGATCGCGGAACGCCAGGGCTCGCACGAACGGCAGGGCCTGTCCGCCGGCCGGCAGTCCGAAAACGGACGCCCCTGTTCTCGGCGCGGCCAGGATCGACAGACCGAGGCCGGCGAACAGCGCGGCGAAAACGCCCGCGCCGGCGCGCGCCGGCAGGTCAGCGTCCAGAGACGAGCGGCCCGCCGATTTCGTCTCCAACTCCATCACGAAGCCGTCCCTGGGGGCCGTCGGCAGGCGGTCGAGAGGCATGTCGAAACGCTGCGGCGGCGTGGTCCACTCGGCGTGCGCCAGCAGCCTGGTCGCCGCCTTGATCAGTTCGATGGTCATCCGCTCGCCGGGACAGCGGTGGGAGAGGCGGGGATCACCCGCACCCTGTGCGACGACCCTGTCCGCCATGCCCGGGGCCGCCATACCCGGGGCCGCGAGAAAGCGCCCGGGATCGAACCGTTCGGGATCTGTCCAGCGGGCCGGATCCTGATTGGCGCCGTGCAGATCCGCCAGGACCCACTCGCCCCGCCGGAAACGGCGGCCGCTCCACTGAAACGGTTCGACCACCCGCCCAGCGACGGCGGGAAAGAAGGGATAGGCGCGCCGCACTTCCTGGGCGAAGGCTTCCGTCGATGCTTCGTCGTCTGTCCTCAACCGGGCGCGCCAGTCCGGTTGTCGTCGCAGGGCGTCGGCGGCGAAGACGATGTACCGCGCCGCCGCCACGATCGGGCGCAGCAGATTGATCAGCTCGACGGCGGCGGTGCGCACGGGCAAGACCCGGCCCGCCTCGTCGGTCCACGCGGCCACGCGCGCAAGCGGCGAATCGGGCGCCGGTCGAAGCGCGCCGAACCGAACCGCCGCGATCAGCCGCCGGGCCCAACGTTCCGTTCGCTCGCGCAGCAGCAGGGCGCCCAAGACCGACAGGTCGGCGGCCCCGGCGCGGCCGACCATCGCGGAGCAGTCCCGCGTCCGCCGCATGAGGTCCCGCCGCGTCACCTGGGGCACGCCCATCCAGTCCAGCGCCGCCGCGCAGAGCAGCCGTTCCGCCGTGGGCAACAGGGCGAACCGCCCGCCCCGGCTCAGCCGCGCCCGCAGCCTGGGCTCAAAGGCGTCGGCCAACCGACGGGCCTGCGCCTCGGACAGCAGGTCCAGGAACGCGGCCTTGCGCTTCCTGTGCGCCGCACCGTCCAGTTGATTGACGCTGTCGACATCCTGCAGAAGCCGCAGCGTGGTGGGCGGCAGGGCGCCGACACGGGTGAAACGCCCCGGCGCATAAAGCACCTCCGGGGCGTCGCCGCCGCTCAGCCCGATGGCCGGCCGCGACATCAGCCGCGTCCGGAACCACCGTCGCCCGGCCTTCCATCCTCGACGAGGAAGGAAGTCATAGCCCTCGGCGAGAAGGCTGAGGCTCTCGTCCCGCACCATGAAGCGTTGCCCGGGTCGGATCAGGCTTCGTAGGGCATGGTTCTCCCCGCGCCCGGTCCCGCCCCGAGGTCAGCGCCAGTCAGCGGAGTCGACGACGGGTCGGACATCGTCCGCGTCATGAAGGCGTCCACCGCCTTCTGTTCCTTGTCGGGCAGCCCCACGGTGGCGTGGCCGTCCCCGCCGTCGACCGCCATCTGCATCTCGCGGTCGGAGACGACCTCCCACTGCTCGCCCTCGTTCCAGGGACCCGAGGCGTCGCCCTCGCCCTGGGACATGTTGTAGTACTTGTCGGCGAACTCGGGACGGCCGGGAATCTTGCCGGGCGGGAAGTTGGCGGGGATGGCGTAGAGCGCCTTCTCGAACGCCTTCTGGTGCGCCACCTCGCGGGTCATCAGGAAGGACAGGGCGTCCTTGATGCCCGGATCGTCGGTGACGTTGATCAGCCGCTCATAGACGATCTTGGCGCGGGACTCGGCGGCGATGTTGGAGCGCAGATCGCAGGCCGGATCGCCGATGGAGTCGATGTAGGCGGCCGTCCACGGCACGCCGGACGAATTCACCAGGGCCGTGCCGCCGCCGTAGAGAATCGACATGGTGTGGCTGTCGCCGCCGGACGTCATGCTGGCGTAGAGGTCCGCCTCCTCCTCGGCCGCCTCGGCGAGCTTGCCCTTGGCGCCGCGGTTGAGCATGGCGACGATCGAGCCGATGACCTCCAGGTGGCTCAGCTCCTCTGTCGCGATGTCCATCAGCATGTCGCGCCGATTGACGTCCTCGTCGGCCAGCCCCTGGGTGAAGTAGCGCATGGCCGCGGCCAGCTCGCCCTGCGGCCCGCCGAACTGCTCCAGCATTAGGGTGGCCAGGCCGGGGTTCGGTTCGGCCACCCGCACCGTGTACATCAGCCGCTTGTTGTGCATGAACATGAAATCGATCCTTGATTTTGTGACAGCCGGTCAGCGGCTGGGGTTCTCGCCGGCGCGCTTCAGGCGCAGGAATTTCTCGGTAAGGGCGGGCAGGCTCTCGTCGACCCAGCGGGCCATGCGCTGCTCCTCCTCCAGCGTCGCATTCAGCGGATCGAGCGCGGCGGAATAACCGCCATGCTCGGCCAGGAGGATGAGGCCCTTGTAGGAGGCGACCTCGAAATTCTCGAAGGCGAAGTTGGCGAAGGCGTTCTTGAGGATCTCGTCCTCGGCGAAGACATGGCCGAGCGCCGCCATATTGCCGCTCATCGACAGGGCGGCGTCCTTGAGGCCCGAGGGGGATTCGTCGAACCGCCCCAGCAAATCCTCGAGCCGCGTGATCTGCTGTTCCGTCTCCACCCTGTGGGCCCGCAACTGGTCGGCCACCTCGGTGAAATTCTTCGCCCGCTCTATCTGGCGATCCATCAGGGCGAGCGCCTGATGTTCGACGCCGTGGGCGTTCTTAAGACCGGTCACGAACACCTCGCGCCAGACATCGTCGTTCATCGCGGCCATGCATCAGCTCCTCTCGATTCAGGGATGCAATGGCTAACGGACCCGCGCGCCGACGTTTCCCCATGTCGGAAAACAGACGCTGGTCCGAGGACGCGGGCGGCTGGGTGCGCCGAGACGGCGAGAGGTCCGAGAAGGGTGGTCGGCGCACGGGGCCTCAGGCTGCGCCGCCATGGCCGCGCAGCCGACGCCAGACCAACCGATTGTCGCTCCAGACCTCTACCCCCAGCCTGCCGGGCATGCGCAGCAGCTCGCGCGCGGCCTTCGCGCGCGCGGCCTCGTCGCTGCTCAAGGTCGCCTCTTCACGGGCCGCGCTCCCGGGGGTGGGAATGAAATAGCGGAACTCGTAGGTCGGCACTTAGGCTCCGGCGACGGTCGCCGCCTCTACGGTCTGAGCGGCTGAGGCGCCCGGCAGCCGGCGATAGGTCGCCAGGGCCTGCCCCACCACCTGGTCCATGTTGTAGTATCGATAGGTGGCCAGGCGCCCGACGAAGCTAACATCGGGCAGAGCCCGCGCCAGGGCTTCGTACCGCTTGAACAGCGCCTGATTTTCCGCGCGGGGGATCGGGTAGTAGGGATCGCCCTCCGCGGCGGGATACTCGTAGGTGACGCTGGTCCTGGGGTGTTCCTGGCCGGTCAGGTGCTTGTACTCCGTGATCCGGGTCCAGGGCGTGGCTTCGTCGGGATAGTTGACGGTGGCCACCGGCTGGAAGCGGGGCTGATCCAGCGTCTTGTGCTCGAACCGCAGCGAGCGGTAGGGCAGCGCGCCGTAACGATAGTCGAAGTATTCATCGATCGGGCCGGTGAAGATGGTCCGATCGCGCAGCACGTCGGCGGCCACGTCGCGATAGTCGACATCCGTCTCGATGCGGATGTTGTCGTGATCGAGCATGTTCTCGAACATGCGAGTGTAGCCGTCACGCGGCATGGCCTGGAAGGCGTCGGTGAAATATCGGTCGTCGGTGTTGGTGCGCGTCGGCACCCGCGCGGTCACCGACCGGTCCAGTTCGGAGGGATCCAGACCCCACTGCTTGCGGGTGTAGCCCCTGAAGAAGGTCTCGTAGAGCTCCCGCCCGACGGCGGAGACGACCACGTCCTCGCTGGTGCGGATGGTTTCCACCGGCTCGGCCCGGGAAGCGAGGAAGGCCTCGGCGTCCTCGTCCGATCGAAGGTCCAGGCCATAGAGGGCGTTCAGCGTCGTGCGGTTGATCGGCATGGGCACCAGGCGTTCGCCGATGCGGGCCAGCACCCGGTGTTCGTAGGGCCGCCAGCGTGTGAAGCGCGACAGGTAGTCGAACACCTCCGCCGAGTTGGTGTGGAAGATATGGGGGCCGTACTGATGGATCAGGACGCCGGCCGCATCCGGGCGATCATAGGCGTTGCCGCCGATGTGGGGACGCCGGTCCACCACCAGCACCTTGGCGCCGCTCGAGGCCAGGCGTTCGGCCAGCACCGATCCCGCGAAACCCGCGCCGACGACCAGGGCGTCATAGTGCGAGCGGCGGGCGGCGGGCCAGACGGCGGGCGCCGCCGTCGATCCCGAGGCCGTCGGTCGGGCTCGGCGCTTGGCGGCGCGATCGATCAGGGCCGCCATGCGCAGGTGGGTCTGCTCCCACGAAAGGCTGGCCAGCGCCTCATCGACCTCCGTCAGCCAATCCGAGCGGTCCCGTAGGTTCAGCGCCGCCTCGCAGGCTTCCACGAAAGCCTCCGGAGCGTCCGCGATCTTCACGCCCGCCAGGCGGCCGTAGTGGCGAACCACGTCACGAACGGGCGTGGACACCACCGGACGGCCGGCGGCCAGGTATTCGGGCGTCTTCGTCGGGCTGATGAAGCGGGTGGACTCATTGATCGCGAACGGCATCAGCGCCACGTCCCACCCGCTCAGCACCGTCGGCAGGTCGTCATAGGCTCGCAGACCGAGATAATGGATGTTCGGGCGCCGCGGCAGGTCCGCCTCGGCGATCTTCACGACGGGACCGACCAGGATCAGGTTCCAGTCCGGGCGGGCGTCGGCGACCGCGGCGACCAGCTCCAGGTCCATGCGCTCGTCGATGACGCCGTAGAAGCCCAGGCGCGGCCCCGCCCGATCCGGAGCGTCCGGATCCGTCCGCGCTCGCGCCTGTTCGAAATGGGGCCGATCCACGCTGGACGGAAAAGGGTGGATGTTGGCGTGGAGACCCTGCTTGGCCTCGTAGAGGCTATAGCCGCCCGTGAACACCACGTCGGCGGCCGTCATCAGTTCGGCTTCCAGCTGGGTCAGCTCGGGCGGCGCGAAACGGAAGTTCGCCAGCTCGTCCATGCAGTCATAGACGATCGCCGCCGCCTCCACATGCCGGGACAGCGGCAGCATCATCGGCGTGTAGTACCAGAGGACCGGCCGCTCTATGGCGTGCGCCGCCATGGCCTCATCCAGGAGTTGGCGCAACACGGCCTGACGGCAGGCGCCTTCGAGACCATCCGGCAGCCGCGGCGTGGCGACGATCACGCCCGTATCGGCGCAGACGCGCAAGTCCACGCCCATGGCGGCGCCCGGTTCCGCCGGAAGAGGCTCCTCGAAAAACAACACCGGGCGGGTGGCCGCGAAGCGGCTCATCAGGTGCTGGGGTCGCTGGAATACGAAATTCCACCGCAGATGGGAAAGGCAGACGATCGGATCCTGACGTTCGCCGGGCGCGCCCAGCGGGATGATGTCGGCGGTGGAATTCGCGGGGGTCATGCGGCGCCTTTCGGAAGGGTGACGATGAGCCAACTCACGATCAGGAATGAACGTTCCATCCGACTGATTTTATGACATTTTTCCGCATTGACGTGTCGGAATCCCGACGCAGGGACAGCGCGTCGTCCAACAGCCGGTCCAAGGCCCGCCCGCGCGGCCAAGCCCGACCGGCGGACAGGGTCAGCCAGCAAGACCCTGGATCGTCGTCCGTCCCAACGCCCAGTCCCCGCGTGCGGCACTCCTCCAGGAAGTCCTGCGAAGGCGCGCCGTCCAGCCGGATCGAAGCCGTCGCGGGCAGGCGCGGCGGGGCTTCCGCGAGCGGAGCGACCGGGTGTGGCGGAAAACTAAGGCGCCGAGGCGAGCGCCACCAGCCGGCCTCCCGGGCGACCGGCAGGTCCGCCGCGCCCCGCGTGGCTAGGGCGAGGGTCAGCGCGGCCAGGGCCGTGGGCCTGACGAAGCCGTCGGCCAGATCGAACACGCCGCTCTCGTAGTGGCCGTTCGGCTGGGTCAGCAGCGTGTCCCAGTCATGACTGCCGAGCAGACTCCAGACCGTCACGGCCTCCACCTCCACGCCCGCCTGGCGCGCCGCCAGAGCCGAGTCCCAGCACTCCGCGAGCCAGCGCAGCTGTTCCTCCCGCGTGCAGCCCAGGTGGCATTCGGTTATGGCGATCGGCCGGCGATAGCGCCGCCAAAGGTGGTCCAGGTGCTGCATCCATCCCGGCGGGGCCGGATCAACCACCCGCACCGCTTCGACATCGGCGTAGGCCAGCAGGCCGTTGCCGCCCCGCGCCGAGACGGGATAGCGCTCGACCCGATGGTCCAGGAAGCGGTCGCTGGTGACGTAATGGTTCAGGCCGATCACCGGCGGACAGGGATCGGCCGCGATGCGCGCCAGGCGCTCTTCCAGTCCGAACCGGCACAGCCGCTCATGAAAGGGATGATCCGGCGTCACCAGCCCGCAAAGCAGGTCCCAGGTCATCAGCCGGCGCCCATTCTCGTGCTCGGCCTGCTCCAGGCAGGGCTCTGTCGCGAAGGTGTGGCCGAAATCCTCGGTCTGGATCAGGCGCGCGCGGGGATTGACGGCGCGGATGGCGCGCATCGCCAGGCGCGTCGCGTCTATCTGGTTGAGGAGCGCCGTCCAGAAGGCGCCCTCGTCCCGCCGGTGCGGATGCCAGTGGCCGTAGAGGGCGCTGAACCGCGCGGTGGTCAGCGGCTCGTTGACCGGCGTCCAGTCGTTCACCCACGGATAGCGCGCCGCGACCGCGCCGGCGAACGCCGCCAGGCCCTCGGCGAAGCCGGGATCAAGCAGATCCGTCCATGACGGACCCGATCCGTGATGCACCAGTCCCACGATCGGTCGCATCCCCAGACGACGCAGGCGGCCCAGGCGCTCGTCCGGCCAGGTCCAGTCCAAGACGCCCGGGGCCCGTTCGGTGCGCTCCCACAGCACGGGATAGCGGAGCGCCTTCAGGCCCAGTTCGGCGAACCGGTCCAGATCCTCGATCCGTTCCTGGTGGCCGGAAAGAACCGTCTGGTCTCGCCACGCCGCGCCGATGCGGTTGACGGTGCATTCATGACCGCCCCAGACCTCGAGCGGCTTCATCAGGCCACGCGGGCCGCCGGCGCCGCGGGGGCGGCGGGGCCGAACAGCGGATGCAGCCGCCAGGCGAGCGCCGTCGACACGATGTCGTCGATCGCCTCATGGGCCGGACGCCAGCCCAGCAGGCTGCGCGCGCGCGAAGGATCGGCCACCAGCACCGCGGGATCGCCGGGACGCCGAGCGCCGACGGTGAACGGCGTGGGCCGGCCGACGGCTCGGCTCACCGCCGCGATCACCTCCAGAACCGACAGTCCCCGCCCCAGACCCAGGTTCAGAGCGACGAAGCCGGCGTCCCCGGTGGGCGCGTCCAGCGCGCGCACATGCGCCTCGGCCAGATCCGCGACATGGATGTAATCGCGGATGCAAGCCCCGTCCGGCGTGGGGAAATCCTGTCCGAACACCGTCAGGGCCGGCCCCAAGCCCAGCGCCGCCTCGATGGCGAGGGGGATCAGGTGGCTCTCGGGCTGGTGCGCCTCGCCTACTTCGCCCTCGGGGTCGGCGCCGGAGGCGTTGAAGTAACGCAGAGCCACACCCTGGATCCCGTGCGCCCGCGCATGGGCGGCGATCAGCCGCTCGGCCGCAAGCTTGCTGTCGCCGTAGGGATTGATCGGCGCGGTGGTCGTCTCTTCCTTCAGGGGGCCGGCTTCCGCCCGCCCGGGTTGACCGTAGACCGCCGCCGTCGAGGAGAAGACGATGCGTTCGACGCCGTTCACCCGCATGGCCCCCAGCACGCTGGCGACGCCGTTGAGATTGCAGTCCCAGAACAAGCCCGGCTCCTGCACCGAGCGTCCGACCTCGATCAGGCCGGCGAAATGGATCACGGCGGAGACGTCGTGGTCCTTCATGCATGTGCTCACGGCCGCGCTGTCGCGAACGTCGCCGATCACCAGCGGCCCCCAACGCACGGCCTCCCGATGTCCGTTCGACAGGTCGTCGAACACCACCGGCTCGTAGCCGGCGCGGGCCAGCGCCTTGCAGGTATGCGAGCCGATGTAGCCCGCCCCTCCGGTGACCAGTATCCGTCGCGCCATGACGCTTGCCTCTCCCTGTTCGATTCGGGAAAGCGGCCGGACGGGGCCTGTTGCCTGGCGTCCGTTATCCGACGCAGCCGTGGCGTGACGGCGCGGCCGTGAACCGGCGGGCCTGCGCCGGGTTGGAGGCAGGACGCCGCAACAGGCCCCATCATGATCGTCGCCCTCTACACCCGCGCGCTGCGGCTGCTTTGGCCCGACCGGCGGAGGGCGGCCGGTCTCGTCGTGGCCAACCTGCTGCTGGGCGGCCTGGCTGTTCTGGAGCCGGTGCTGTTCGGCAGAGTGGTGGACGCGCTCGGCCGGGGCCTTGCGGCCTGGCCGTTGATCGGCTTCTGGGCCCTGTTGGGCGCCGCCGGCATTGCGGGCGGAGCGACCGTATCGCTGCTCGCCGACCGCATGGCGCACCGCCGCCGGCTGGCCGCCATGACCCAGGCCTTTGACCGCGCCATGACCCTGCCGGCCCCCTTTCTTTCCGAACAGGGGACAGGCCGCGTCATCCGCGCCATGCTGACCGGCGGCGACGCCCTGTTCAGTCTGCTGCTGGCCCTCTTCCGCGAGCAGCAGGCGGCGGCCGCCAGCCTCGTCCTGCTGATCCCGCTCGCCTTCTGGATCCAGCCGGTGATGGCCGCCGTGCTGCTGGCGCTGGCGCTGGCCTATGTCGCCGTCTGCTGGCTGGTCGTGGGCCGAACCGAAGCCGGCCAGGCGCGTGTCGAGGCCCACCACCAGGCTGTCTCCAGTCGCATCGGCGACGTCATCGCCAATGTCGGCGTGATCCAGGCCTACACCCGGACGCGCGCGGAAGGCGCCGACCTCCGGGCCATGACGGGGCGGCTGCTGGGCGCCCAGTATCCGGTCCTCAGTTGGTGGGCGGTGCTGATGGTGATGACGCGCGGAGCGTCGACCGTGGCCATGGTGACCCTGTTCGCCGTCGGGGCCCTGCTGCTGCGCGCGGGGCAGATCAGCGTCGGCGAGATCGTCAGCTTCATCGGCTTCGCCGGCCTGCTGATCGCCCGGCTGGATCAGTTGTCGGCCTCCATGGCGCGGGTGTTCGTCCAAGCCCCGACGCTTCAGGGCCTGTTCGATCTGATGGACACGCGCCTGGGCCAGGCGGACTCCCCCGACGCCGAGACGCTGAGCGCGGTACGCGGCGAAATCGTCTTCGAACGGGTCTCCCACTGGTTCCTGGGCAGCCACATGGGCGTGTTCGACATCGAACTGCGGGCGGAAGCCGGCGCCACCGTCGCCCTGGTCGGCGCCAGCGGGGCGGGCAAGACGACGCTGATGAGCCTGCTGCAGCGCCAGCGAGAGCCGGACATCGGCCGCATCACCATCGACGGCCACGACATACGCCGGATCAGCCTGACGTCGTTGCGGGCCTCCATCGCGGTGGTCTTTCAGGACGCCGGCCTGTTCAACCGCTCCATCGCGGACAATCTCCGCCTCGCCCGGCCGGAGGCGACGGACGCCGAGTTGGAGAAGGCGGCGCGCGCCGCCCAGGTGCACGACGTCATCCTGCAGAAGCCCGGCGGTTACGGCTTCGTCATCGGTGAACAGGGACGCCTGCTCTCGGGCGGCGAGCGACAGCGGATCGCCATCGCCCGCGCGATTCTCAAGGACGCGCCGATCCTGATCCTGGACGAGGCGACCAGCGCCCTGGACACGGTCACCGAGCACAAGGTGAAACAGGCGCTTGAAGCCGCCAGCCGAGGCCGCACGACCTTCCTGATCGCCCACCGCCTCTCGACCGTCGTCGACGCCGACCTGATCGTGGTGATGGATCGAGGCCGCATCGTCGAACAGGGGCGCTACGCCGATCTCATGGCTCAAGGCGGGGTGTTCTGGCGACTCGCCCGTGAAGGCGGCCTGGCGCCGCCCGCCGCGAGTCCGCCCTGAAGCCTAGGCAGCCGCCTGCGCTTCAGCGTCAATGTCTCACCACAAAGGGCGCTGGCTTTCCGCCTCCACAGCCCGCCGATCTCCATCGTCGCGTTTGAAGAAGGTGTCGCTTATATAGCGCCCCCAACTCGCCCCGTTCGGGCGGGAGCTTTCAAATGTCGGCATTTTCGCGTGCGTTCTGCGTGCACTGAGATGTCGAAACCCGACAAGAACGTCGCAGCACGGCGTGAATTCGATTGCCCACGCCGCTGCCAACCCTTTTTGATCTACCCAAATGCTGCAAAATCAGGATCGCAGACTTTCTATCGCCCCTATGATGGATGGCGCGGATTTACTCTACTGATCAATGACTTGCAGTTCTTCGTGTGCAAAATTTGCACACGCAGTTCCGCTTTTATTTTCTTTTCGTTCCTCCGTTCTGGCTGGATTTGGCACCATTGATCGTCCGCCACCGGAGGCTTGGTTTAACGCCTCGATAGAAGTTCGAAGCGTACCGAGCGGCCACCACCGTCGCTATGCGAGACCGCTCTAGCAGGGGGACAAAAAGGCATCGATTATTGTGGCAGCTCAACCATCGGCTGGATGCCCAGGTCGGCGCTGGCCGCTCCGCGCTCCTGAGACGCGTATGGTATGTTCAGAGAAGCCTACGCTCCTTGGCGAAGAGGCCTCCCTCGTGGCTCTCGAGCGATGCATTTTGTCGCCAGTGTCGCCATGGAAGGACATCGAGACACCCTAATTAGGGATAGCCCTCGTCTACGAGCCCGACCAAGGGCCCGAAGCGCCGGAAGCCGACCTCGATCTGGATCGTCTCGCCGATCAGTCCCAGGCGATCTTGCAAGGAGAGGCCGACGAAGTTCTCGAAGAGCTCATCGCCTTCAACGGCTCCTCGACCGGGGCACGGCCCAAGGCGATGATCGCATTTCATCCGGAGACAGGAGACCGGCCGAATAGACCGCCAGCATGCATCGCCGCGAAGGCGGCGAGATCGTCCTTTACGCGTCGACGCCCGAAAGGTCCCGGAAGCCACGGGCGTAGCGGGCCGGCGGGATACCGACATGACGGACGAAGGCGGTCGTGAATGTGCTTGCGGACGCGTAGCCGACGCGCGCGGCGATCTGCGCTACCGCCAGTTCGCCCGCATCCAGCAGCCGCTTGGCGAGCGCCATGCGCCAGGCGACCAGGTATTCCATCGGCGCCAGTCCCACCGTCCGATTGAAGCGCGCGAAGAAGGCGGAGCGCGACAGGGCCGTCTCCGCCGCCAGGTCCGCGACCGTCCAGCCATGGTCGGGTCGCGCGTGCATCGCCCGCAGGGCCGCGACCAGACGCTCGTCAGCAAGGCCGCGCGCGACACTCGGCGTCGCCGCGGTTTCGGCGCCGCAGCGCAGAGCTTCGATCAGCAGCACCTCCAAAAGCCGCTCGAGCACGAGTTCGCGAGCCGGACGGGCCTTTCGGGTCTCGTCGCCCACCAACTGCATCAGCGTGACAAGCCGTGGCTCGCCGCGCGCGACGACCATCGCCGGGAGCAGTGAGACGAACAGCGCCGCATCGGGCGAGGCGAAGCGGCACAGGCCGACCTGCATGCGCAGATTGGGCGAAAGACCTTGCGGACCGACGCGAAACCGTCCCTCGCCGATTTCGACCGGCGTCATCGCGATTCCGGCCGCGGGCGGCATGAGGCTCTCGACCACCAGCTCCTGTGCGGCGGGCGCCAGCACGAAGTCGCCCGCCCGCAAGATCAGCGGAGGCTGTCCCGCAGCGACCATCCGGCATTCGCCTTCGAGAACCGCGCAGTAGAGAGGCTTGGCTTCGACGTCGCCGCGAACGCGCCAGGCGCCGGCATATTCAACTAGCTTGGAGAAACTGGCGCTCGGCTGCAAAAGCGTCACGATCTCGGCGAGCGGATCGACCGGCATAGGAGGACTTTCACAAAAGAATGGAGGACGCTTGCCTATATAAAGTCCGGCCGGCCGTTTCCATCTCCGTCATGCATCTACGCAAACGGAGCGATCGCATGCCCACCATTCTCATCACCGGCTGTTCCACGGGTTTCGGTCTCGAGACCGCCCGCCTGTTCCTTGATCGCGGCTGGACCGTGATCGCCACCATGCGAAAGCCGGACGTCAGCGTTCTGCCGGCTTCCGACGATCTGAAGATCCTGCCGCTCGATGTCACCGACCGGGCGAGCATCGACGCCGCCGTTTCCGCCGCCGGGCCGATCGACGTCCTCGTCAACAATGCGGGCTTCGGCGCCGTCGTTCCGGTCGAGCTGATCGAGCCCGAGACCGCCCGCGCGTTGTTTGAAACCAATACGCTCGGCACGATCGCGATGCTCCAGGCCGTGCTGCCGCAGTTTCGCGAGCGCAGGGCGGGCGTCGTCATCAATGTGACGTCCTCGGTGACGTTCAGACCCGTGCCTCTGGTCAGCGTGTACCGAGCCAGCAAGGCGGCCGTAAACGCACTGACCGAGTCACTGGCGGTAGAGATGGAGCCGTTCGGCGTGAGGACGCATATCGTGCTGCCGGGCGGTTCGCACGAGACGCAGTTCGCAGCCAACGCCATGCCCTATCTGCGCGGCCAGGATAATGCCGATTACAAGCCGCTGATCGACGGCATGATCGCGCAGTTCCAGGACACCGACCGCCCGAGGACGCATGCGATCGACGTCGCCGAGGCTGTCTGGCTGGCGGCGACCGACGCTTCGGCCCCGTTCAGGATCGCCGCCGGCGCCGACGCTAAACAGTGGATGGCGGAGGCGGGCTGATCATCGAGGCGCGGCGGCCTGCAATCCCTCGATGGATCACGCGAGCGAGCCGCCGCGCCTGAAGCCCCGGCGGCGACCAAGGCGGATCACAGGGTTGACGAAGATGATCTCGCTCAACACCCGGCGATCATCCACTGGGCCTGCCGGGGCTCTTGGGAAATAGCGCTCCAGTCGAGCCATCTGCTCGTCACCTCTTTGAACCTAACGACGGCAGCTTCGTTGCAGGCCATAAGTCCTTCGAGGATGCGGCATAGGACGCCCTATCCGCAGACTTCGCCTGAAGCCAACTAAATCCCGCCTAAATCAGATCAGAGCGCTTACTTCACCGGGTTCAACGGAAAGCTGGAGACATCATAATGTTCAATCGACGGATGTTTACCGGAGCGCTGCTGACCGCCGGAGCCGTGATGGCCGCGCCCGGGGCGATAGCGGCTGCTCGTTCGACGCCAAGAGCGAGCAATGTCGTCCTTGTCCACGGTCTCTTTGCCGATGGATCATCCTGGCTGGAGGTGATCCCGCACCTACAGTCGCAAGGCCTCAACGTCACCTCCGTACAAAATCCGCTCACCTCGCTCGCCGAGGCGGTTTCCGTCTGCAACAGGGCGCTGGATCGACAGAACGGCCCGACGGTGCTCGCAGGGCATTCCTTTTCAGGGATGATCGTCACGGAAGCCGGCTTGCACCCCAACGTGTCGGCTCTTGGCTATATCGCCGCTCGGGCGCCCGATGCCGATGAGGACTATACAGCGCTGGCCGCAAATTATCCCACGCCACCCGCCTCGGCCGGCATCGTGTTCGATGGCGATGAGGGCAGGCTCAGCGAGGAGGCGTTCCTGCGCGACTTCGCCCCCGACTTGCCGGAAGTCAGGGCGCGGGCGCTCTACGCTGCGCAATGGCCGTTCAGGAAGTCGCTGACCGCTGGTCGGACGACACATGCAGCCTGGCGCTCCAAGCCGAGCTTCTATGCCGTTTCGACGCAGGATCGCGTCATTGATCCCGACCTGCAGCGTTTCATGGCCCAGAGGATGAACGCCACGACTGTCGAGCTTGCAGCCAGTCACGTCTCGCTGCTGTCCCGTCCTCGCGAGGTTGCGAATCTCATTCTCCAAGCCGCAGGTCGCTCCTGAGCATTTAGCGCGGGGTGGGCTACATCGAATAAATGTTCGAAGCGCATCCGGCGTACCCCTAAGGCGTGGTCGGCGCCGATCAGGCCGGCCAGCGGCATCGAGGACCTCACCGTGGCAAGATACTATCTCGATCAGCGGCGCACGGTACCGGCCTCGTGATCGTGCACCGGCCTCTTGCGTGATGCTTCGCGCGGATTTCGTTGAAAAAGGCCGCTTCTGAGATCGCCGCCAATATCGGACGCTGCGGTTTGCTCCCGCCTCATGCGGTCGCCGGCGTTGGTGGCGGGATCAGCTTGGCCAGTTTGCGCAGGTTCTGGGCG
>JAEXZS010000061.1 GCA_023451375.1 Pseudomonadota bacterium | reverse complement strand
GCGCGCTCCTCACGGAGCGCGCCCTTCTCGTATCCGAGATCGCTTCCGGCTTAGAAGCGGCGGACGTAGCTGACCGAATAGACATCGGCCTCGCCGGCGTCGTCCTCGAAGTCGCGACGGGTCCAGTCGGCGCGGACGCCGTTCTGGCCGTCGAAGTAGTAGTTGGCGCCGGCGCCGTAGTTCCAGCTTTCGCCGTCGGCCTCCTGCTCGATGCCGGCCAGTTCGGCCTTGATCTTCGACGTGCCGTAGCCGCCGCGGGCGAACAGTTCGAAGTTCGGGGTCACCGGCAGGGTGCCGACGACATAGGCGGCGGCGTCGTACTGGTGCTCGATCTTGCCGTTCACGCCGCCGATCGAGAAGTCGTCGTCGCGCACGCCGACCGAGGCTTCGCCCTCTACGCCGATGTAGGGGTTGAACTTGGCGCCCAGTCGACCGGTCACGGCGCCGAGATCGCCGTCCGAGTGATCAAGTTGAGAATAGCCCAGCGTGCCGTAGTAGCTGGGACCCGTCACGCTCTGCGCGAAAGCGGGGGCGGAAATCGCGGTAATGGCGGCGGCGGCGAGAAGAATGTTACGCATTGTTTCTATTTCACTCCTAGATGCTGAAGGTCGGAAGACCTGCAGGCCCCATCCAGCGAGAGCTTAAATAGGTTTTCGGCGGCCACGTTCCATAGGAAGACCACTTGCGTTTGGTCGATGTGGACCGGAAGGCACAGACAGCGTTACTTCAATGCGCGCAAAATTGCGGCGGCCATGCCGTTCAGCGGCGCCTCCAGCCCGTGGGCGGCGCCCTTGCGGACGATGACGCCGTTGCGGGCGTCCCACTCCATCGGCCGGCCGGCGAGACGGTCGCCGAGGATGGAGTTGATGGAATTCGGCGGAGAGGCGATGGTCCGCTCGACCACGAGATCGGGCAGTGCGTCGTCTAGGATCGCGCCCTCGGCCCGGCCGACGCGGACGCATTCGGCGACCATGCCGCGCATCACCTCGGCCATGCCGGGTTCGTTGACGACGCCGGTGGGGCGGCCCGTCATGGCGCAGACGGCGCCGGCGCAGTTCAGGGCCAGCTTGGTCCAGGCCACGGAGACGAAGTCGTCCGTGGTCGAGGCTTCGATGACGCCGTGGGCGAACAGGGCGCAGAAGGCCTCGCCCATGTCGCCGGCGGGGACCGACAGCGTGCCGCTGCGGCGATGATGAATGCGGCCGGGCGCGGATCGCTCGGCCGGCAGGTCGACCACGACAGGCAAGATGCGCGCGGGTTCGACCCACGGGCTGAAGCGCTCGACATGCTCGACGCCGTTCTGGAGGACGGCGAGGCGGGTCGCCGGTCCCAGCAGAGGCCCCAGCCACCCCGCGGCCGCCTCGACGTCATAGGCCTTGGTCGCCACCAGGAGCCAGTCGACCGGGGCGGAGACCTGGGCCGGATCGGTGAGGACGCGGGGGCGAGCCTCGATCGTCTCGCCGTCCGGCGTCCGGACCTCCAGACGGTCCAGAGGCGTGCGGGCGCACAGGACCAGATCGTCGACCTCGGGATGGCGCGACAGCCAGGCGGCGATCGTGCCGCCGATGGCGCCGGGGCCGACGACGGCGACCGAAGCCATCAGCGGTCCTTTTCGCGCTCGACGTCCAGGGCGGCCTGGGCGGCGGCGAGGCGGGCGATAGGCACGCGGTAGGGCGAGCACGAGACGTAGTCGAGACCGGCCTTCTCGCAGAAGGCGATCGACGAAGGGTCGCCGCCGTGCTCGCCGCAGATGCCCAGCTTGACGTCGGGCCGAGCGGCCCTGCCGCGTTCTGCGGCGATCTCGATCAAGCCGCCGACGCCGTCCTGGTCCAGGCGGACGAACGGATCGGTCTCGAAGATGCCCTTGTCGAGATAGGCCTGCAGGAAGCGGCCGGAATCGTCGCGGCTGATGCCGAAGGTGGTCTGGGTCAGGTCGTTGGTGCCGAAGCTGAAGAACTGGGCGTGGGCGGCCAGGTCGCCGGCGCGGATAGCGGCGCGCGGCAGCTCGATCATGGTGCCGACCAGATAGTCGACGCTGTCGCCGACCTCGTCGAAGACGGCCCTGGCGGTGCGATCGGTCAGCTCGCGCAGATATTTCATCTCCAGGCCCAGGGCCACCAGAGGGTGCATGATCTCGGGCAGCGGAGCCTGGCCGGACTTCCGCTTCACCTCCAGGGCCGCCTCCAGGATGGCGCGCACCTGCATCTCGTAGATCTCGGGATAGGCCACGCCCAGGCGGCAGCCGCGATGGCCGAGCATGGGATTGGTCTCGTGCAGTTCGCGAGCGCGGCGCTTCAGCTTGTCGGCGTCGATGCCGGACGAAGCGGCCAGGGCGTCGATGTCCTCGTCCGTGTGGGGGATGAACTCGTGCAGCGGCGGGTCGAGCAGGCGCACGGTGACCGGCAGGCCGGCCATGATCTCGAACAGTTCGACGAAGTCCGACTTCTGGAATGGCGCGATCTTGGCCAGGGCGGTGCGGCGGCCGGTCTCGTCGTCGGCCAGGATCATCTCGCGCACGGCGGCGATGCGGGCGTCGTCGAAGAACATGTGCTCGGTGCGGCACAGGCCGATGCCCTCGGCGCCGAAGCCGCGCGCGGTCTTGGCGTCCAGCGGGGTCTCGGCGTTGGCGCGGACCTTCAGGCGGCGGACCTTGTCGGCCCAGGCCATCAGGGTCTGGAAGTCGCCCGTGAGCTCCGGCTCGATCATCGGCACGGCGCCGTCCAGCACCTCGCCCTTCGACCCGTCGATGGTGATGACCTCGCCGGCCCTGAAGGTGCGGCCGCGCACGGTGAAGACGCCCCTGGACTCGTCGATGTCGATCTCGCCGGCGCCGGAGACGCAGGCCCGGCCCATGCCGCGCGCCACGACGGCGGCGTGGCTGGTCATGCCGCCGCGGGCCGTGACGATGCCGCGCGCGGCGTGCATGCCGTGGATGTCCTCGGGGCTGGTCTCCTCGCGCACCAGGATGACCGCCTCGCCCAGGCCTGACAGGCGCTCGGCCTCGTCGGCGTCGAAGACGATCTTGCCGGTCGCGGCGCCCGGCGATGCGGGCAGGCCCTGGGCGATGACCACGCGCTCGGCGTCAGGGTCCAGCGTCGGGTGCAGCAGCTGGTCCAGGGCCGAGGGCTCGACGCGGCTGATCGCCTCCTCCTCGCTGATGACGCATTCGCTGGCCAGGTCGACGGCGATCTTCAGCGCCGACTTGGCGGTGCGCTTGCCGTTGCGGGTCTGCAGCATCCAGAGCCGGCCCTGCTCGACCGTGAACTCGATGTCCTGCATGTCGCGGTAGTGGCTCTCCAGCTTGCCGACGACCTCGACGAACTGGGCGAAGACCTCGGGCATGGCCTCTTCCATCGAGGGGGCGGTCTCGCCCATCTCCTCGCGGCCGATCCTGGTCAGGGACTGGGGCGTGCGGATGCCGGCGACCACGTCCTCGCCCTGGGCGTTGATCAGGAACTCGCCGTACAGGCGGGCCTCGCCGGTCGAGGGATTGCGGGTGAAGGCGACGCCCGTGGCCGAGGTCTCGCCCATGTTGCCGAACACCATAGACTGGACGTTCACCGCCGTACCCCAGCTCTCGGGGATGTCGTGCATGCGGCGGTAGAATTTCGCCCGGTCGTTCATCCAGCTCTCGAACACGGCGCCGATCGCGCCCCACAGCTGGTCCCGCGGGTCTTGGGGGAAGGCGTGGCCCAGTTCGCGCTCGACCACGGCCTTGTAATCCTCGACCACCTTCTCCCAGTCGGCGGCGGTCAGGTCGGTGTCGACGGTGACGCCCAGACGATCCTTGTGCTGGTCCAGCACCTCCTCGAAGTCGTCGTGGCTGAGGCCCAGCACCACGTTGGAATACATGGTGATGAATCGGCGGTAGCTGTCGAAGGCGAAGCGGCGGTCGCCCGACAGCTTCGCGAGCCCTTCGACCGTCTGGTCGTTAAGGCCCAGGTTCAGCACCGTGTCCATCATCCCCGGCATGGAGGCGCGGGCGCCCGAGCGGACCGAGACCAGCAGCGGATTGGCCACGTCGCCGAAGGTCTTGCCGACGACGCCCTCGACCTTCTGCAGCGCGGCCCGGACCTGAGCCTCCAAGTCGACCGGATAGGTCTCGCCGTTGGCGTAATAGTGGGTGCAGACCTCGGTGGTGATGGTGAAGCCCGGGGGGACCGGCAGACCCAGAGAGGACATCTCGGCGAGATTGGCGCCCTTGCCGCCGAGGAGGTTCTTCATCGACGCGTCGCCGTCGGCGGAACCCCCGCCGAAGCCGTAGACCCACTGAGTCATCATGTATCCCTGAGCTTGGTCATCAGATCGGCAGGGTTGGCCCTGCTCGCACGTGCGGCATGACTAGCGCGCGCGGCGCCGCTTGGCCATGCCGGTTGTTACAAACCGTGAAGTCACCAACCCGGTTCCCCGGAATCAGGAACGGCGGACCAGAAGCACCCCCGCGAGGACCAGGGCCACCCCGGCGATGCGCCCGAGGTTCAGCGGTTGGCGCGGCACGCCCATGGCGCCGAAGTGGTCGAGAAAGAGGCTGATCAGCAGCTGGCCGCCGACCATGAGGGTGATGGTCATGGCCACGCCCAGTTTCGGCACGCCCCAGGCGGAGGCGACCACGAAACAGGCGCCGTAGACCCCGCCCAGCCAGGCGTACCAGGGCAGGGCGCGCGTGGCGGCGAAGTCCGGCCGGGTGTGCAGGGCGGCGGCGAGCACCCCCAGCACGACCGTCCCCACGGCGAAGGAAATGAAGGCGGCGTTGACCGGAGAGGCCACCGCCCCGGCCAGCCGCGCGTTGGTCGGGGCCTGCAAGGCGGTGGCCCCGCCCGCCAGGACGACGATGAGGATGGCGATCAGGGACGGGTTCATAAGCGCTGGCTAGCATGCTCCGGGGCCGCGGGGCAGGCGATCCGCCTCACCAATCGGCATCGACCGGGGCGCCCTCGAACAGTTCGGCCAGGCGCGCGCGGCTGCCGCGATTGACGTCGGGCGGCAGGGCGGACGGGTGGAACCAGGCGACCTCGGCGATTTCGCCGTGGCTGGTCCTCTCGGTCAGGTCGAAGGCGTCGATGCGGAAGACCAGCACATGGTCGCCGGGAAAGAAGCGCTCGTTGGAATGGATCGAAATCAGACGCGGCGGCGAGCGGGCGATGACGCCGGCCTCCTCGCGCAGTTCGCGCACCACGGCGTCCTGGGTGGTCTCGCCCCTGTCCACCCCGCCGCCCGGCAGCCACCAGCCGACCAGATAGGTGTGGCGCACCAGCAGGACGCGGCCTTCGTCGTCGACCACGACTCCGCGCACGCCCAGGGTCTTGCCGCGCGTCAGGCGCGAGACGGCGAAGAACAGCGGGCGAGTGAAGGGTTCGAGACGGACGCGCCAGTTCATGGGAGCGGGATTGCGGCGGTGGGAAGGGAGAATGCTAACATGAGGTCGGTTCAGCGAGGGGCGCCCGGTGCGGGATTTCAGCGGCAGAAATAGCATGGACGGCGCGCCGCGACCGGATCGACGCGCCGTGGCGTTCGGCGGCCTGGCCGCGACGACCGCCGTCTTGCTGACCGGACCCGCCGTTTCCCAGCCCCAGGTGGAGCCGGTTGGGTCGGCGGTCGGGCTGAAGCCCTTGCCCTTCACCGTCGGCGGAAGGGTGGTTCCGGGAGGGGGCGGCCGGACCTATCAGTGGCCCGGCGTCTACTTCGAGGCGGGGTTCACCGGCGGATCGGTTCTCTTCCGGGTCGGTGCGGGGGACCAGATCCTGCATCTGCTGATCGACGGCCAGCGCCTCGGCGTGCTGAAGCGGCCGGACGCCGGCCTCTATCGGATCACGGAGCTGGGGCGCGCGGCGCATCGGGTCAGGATCGAGGTCGTGTCCGAACATCAGGCGGGACCGGCGCGTTTCGGCGGTTTCGCGCTGGACGCCGACGGCGTGGCGGGGACGAGTCCGCGCCGGGCGCGACAGATCGAGTTCATCGGCGATTCCCACACCGTCGGCTACGGCGCCGCGCTGGACCGGCGGGACTGCACGGCGGAGGAGGTGTGGGCGTCGACCGACAACTCCCTGGCTTTCGGGCCGCTGACGGCCAGGCGGTACGACGCCGACTATCAGATCAACGCCATCTCGGGCCGGGGGGTGGTGCGCAACTATGGCGGCGCGGCCCTGCCGACGCTGCCCGAGGCCTATCCCTACGCGTTGTTCGACGGGAAGACGCGGTACGAGGGGTCGGACTGGTCTCCCGACGTCGTCGTGATCGACTTGGGGACCAACGACTTCTCGACGCCGCTGACGGCAGGCGAACGGTGGGGGTCGCGCGAGGCGCTGCGGGACGATTTCGAAGCGGGCTATGTGCGGTTCGCGCGGACGCTGCGCGCCCGACATGGCGACGCCTTCCTGATCCTGCTGACGCCGCCCAGCAATGAGGACGAGATCGCCGTCTCCGTCGGGCGCGTCGCCGAACGGCTGAAGGCGGCGGGCGAGGAGCGGCTGGCGGTTCTGGCGACCGGTGCGTTGGCGTTCACGGCCTGCGACTGGCATCCGTCGCGGGAGGATCATGAACGCATCGCGGGCGTGCTGGCGGCCTTTGTGGACGCCCGTCCCGAGGTCTGGAGAGAGGCGCGGCGATGAGCTTCCCTGCGTCGCTTCGGCGCGGCGCTCGTCGCCTGCCCCGAAAGCCGCGCCGGGTAGGCGTGCAAGGCGGCTGAGGCGCGGGGCGCTTGAACCGCCGCGCGGCGCGCTTTATGCGGGCGGGACAACAGGAGCGCACCCATGCTGGCCCTCGCCATCATCTTCGGCTTCATCGCCGTCTTCGCCTTGATCAACTTCGTCGAGTTCGGCCGGGTTGACTGACGCCGTCCCGAAGGCGGGACGCGGCGCCGCCCTGGTCACCGGCGGCGCGCGGCGGATCGGGCGGGCCGTTTGCCTGAAGCTGGCTTCGGCGGGCTTCGACGTGGCCATCCATCATCACGCCTCGGGCGACGACGCCGAAGCCTTGGTCGAGGAGATCGCGGGCCTCGGTCGGAGCGCGGTCGCGCTGAAGGCCGACCTGCGGGACGAGGCGGCTGTGCGGGCGTTGATCCCGCAGGCGGTCGCCGCCCTGGGACCGGTCGCGGCCCTGGTCAACAACGCCTCGGTGTTTGAGGACGACCGATTGGGCGGCCTTAGCCGCGAGAGCTGGGACCGTCACATGGAGACCAATCTGCGCGCGCCCATCGTGCTGGCCGAGGCCTTCGCGGCGCAGGGGGGCGAGGGGGCGATCGTCAACCTGCTGGACCAGAAGGTGTTGAAGCCGGACCCGCGCTTCTTTTCCTACAGCCTGTCGCGCAACGGCCTGTGGTGGGCGACGCGGACCCTGGCGCAGGCGCTGGCGCCGCGCATCCGCGTCAACGGCGTGGGGCCGGGGCCGACCCTGCCGTCGATCCACCAGACGGAAGAGGAATTCGCCGCCGAAGCCGAGGGCACCCTGCTGCAACGGCCGGGCGATCCGGAAGCGGTGGCGGACGCGGTGCTCTGGCTGATTGACGCGGGCCTGGTGACGGGCCAGATGATCGCCGTCGACGGGGGCCAGCATCTGGCCTGGCGCACCCCCGACATCGTGCAGGAGTAGCCGGTGGCCCTATCGTCCCAGGTATCGCCGTTTCCGGGCGAGGAGCCGGTGCGGCGCGAGGCGCTGCGCGTCTTCGTGCGCGGGCTGGAGGTCCAGGCGGGGATCGGCGTCTATGACCACGAGCATGGTCGGCTGCAGCGGCTGGTGATCGACGTCATGCTGGAGCTTGAGCCCCACGCCATCGAGCGGCTGGGCGACACCGTCAACTATGAAACCGTGGCCGAGGCGGCGCGCGCCATCGCGGGGGAAGGCCATGTCGGCCTGGTCGAGACCTTCGCCGAGCGGCTGGGGCGGACCTGCCTGGAGGATCGGCGGGTGGTGCGGGCGACGATCCGGGTCGAGAAGCCCGGCGCGCTGGAGGCGGCGATCGCGCCCGGCTGCGAGATCGTGCTGGCGCGCTGAACCCCCTATGTCGAGGTTGCGCCGGAGCGGGCGCCCCGCCATTGTCCGCATCGTGTTTCCGCCGATCCGGCGGTCCTGAGAGAAGCGTCTGAACCGTATGGCCGAACCCGGCGATCCCAAGGCTGCCCAAGGCGACGACCACGACCACGACGCCGAAGTGGGCTTCGTTTCGCCCGCGTCTCTGTCCGGGCGACGGATCGACGGGGCGGACCGCGACCTGTTCGATGAGCCGGCGTCGTACGATCCGTTCCAGCCCTCTGAGCCGGCTGCGCTGCGGCAGATGCGCCCCGAGGGCGGCGGCGCCCGGGCCGTCCGGGCGCACCGGACGCGAGTGGAGCAGGAGACGCCGGAGGCGACGCCGATCCACGCCCCGTCCAGCCTCTACGCCGTCTATGTGCTGATCCTGCTGGCCGTGCCGACGCTGGGCGCGGCGGCGCTGCTGGCGCTTCTGGCCGTGTGGAAACGTTCCGCCCCCGAGGACGACTTCGCGGCCAGCCACTTCGTCTATCAGCAGCGCACCGTCTGGGCCGCCGCGGTCGGCGCGGTGGGCGGAGCCCTGCTGATCATCGTCAATATCGGCGTGTTCATCCTGTTCGTCGCGGCGCTGTGGACCCTGGCGCGCGGCGCCTACGGGGTGATGAAGCTGAGGGCGGGCCAGCGCATTCCCCATCCGATGGCCTGGCTGTTCTGAGGAGAACCCCATGACGACGCCGAACTTCACATCCGGCCAGGAGGCTGAGGGCAAGGTCCCGGCGCTGATCGCCTGGGCCCTGTTCATCCTGTCGATCCCCAGCGCCAATGTTCTGGTGCTGGTCGGGCTGGTGGTGTCCTACGTCTCGCGCGGATCGGCCACCGGCGTGCCGCGCCAGCATATCGAGGCGCAGATCCGGCTGTTCTGGTCGGTGTTCTGGTGGACCGTCGCCGCCTGGGTCGGCATCGCGGTGAGCGCGGTGGCGTCCGTCGTCCTGATCGGCATCCCGTTCCTGCTGCTGTTCCTGCTGGTCTGGTTCCTGCTGAGCGTGTGGTTCACGGTAAAGAGCGTGCTGGGTCTGATCCAGCTGCTGCAAGACAAGCCTATCTGACCGGCCGATCTGACGCACCATGGAACGCCCGGCCTCCGAAGCTGTTGAAGCGGCGAAGGAGTTACGCATGGGCCAGTTTCGGGATGACGCGGGCGAGCACCGCTTCGAACAGGATTTCGAAGGCGCGAACGGCGCCGGGCAGGTTTGGGCCGACTATGCGGTTCGCGGCGGGGCTCGGGTCATACTGCACGTCGAGGCCGAGCAAGGTCTGCGCGGCTCGGGCGCGGCCGGCAAGTTCATGCAGTCCATGGCGGAGTACGCGCGCGAGCAGGGGCTGCGCCTCTTCCCGCGCTGCAGCTATGCGGTGACCTGGCACAAGCGCCATCCGGATTACGACGACGTGCTGGCCTGATTGGCCGCAGGGACGCGCCGGCGGACGGCTAGGCTCGTCCCATGAAGATGCTGGGACAGGCGTGGGTCTATCGGATCGGCAATACGCTGGTGCGCGTGGAGAATGTCTTCGCCTGGAGCGGCTGGTGTCAGGAGCGGCTGCGCATCAACGATGAGACCGCGCACGAGGCGTACGGCTGGTTCGGGACGCGCCGCGACTTCAACGAAGACTGGCTGACGCCGACAGGCGAGGGCGTGCTGGCGGTGCGCCTGAAGGCGCGTCTGATGGGGATCAGCTGCGAGGCCTTCCTGGATCGGGAACGCCTGGAGCCGGAAGCGCACGAGACGGTGGAATGGGCGGGGCCTCGAAGGTCCTGGCCGCCGGCCGACGCCTGGGCGACGGCCGGCGCGCGGGCCTGGATCGTCAGCCCCCCGAATAGCCGCCGATGATCGGCAGGATTTCGCCGGTGATGAAGCTCGACATCTGGGGCGAAGCCAGGAAGACGTAGGCGGGGGCGATCTCCTCGGGCTGCGCCGGGCGTTTCATCACCGTCTGGGCGCCGAACTGCGCGGTCTTTTCCGCGTCCTTGTCGGCCGGGTTCAAGGGGGTCCAGACCGGGCCGGGCGCGACGACGTTCACGCGGATGCCGCGCGGCGCGAGATGCGTGCCCAGCGAGCGGGCGTAGGCGTGGATGCCGCCCTTGGTCAGGGAGTAGTCCAGCAGGTCCTTGTTGCCCTGCAGCCCGGTGACCGAGCCGGTCATGACGATGGAGCCGCCCGCCTTCATGTGGGGGACCGCCGCCTTGGTCATGTTGAAATAGCCGTAGAGGTTGGTCTTCAGCGTGCGGTCGAAATGCTCGAAAGTCAGGTCCTCTAGGGCGTTGACGTGTTCCTGGAAGGCGGCGTTGGGCACCAGGACGTCCAGCCGTCCGAAGGCGTCCAGCGTCGCCTTGACCGCCGCCTCGGCAAAGGCCGGGTCGGCCACGTCGCCCTTCAGAACGATGGCGCGGCGGCCCTCGGCCTCAACCGCCTGTTTCGTCTCCTCGGCGTCGCGGTCCTCGTCCAAATGGCAGATGACGACGTCGCTGCCCTCCCGCGCGAACAGCACGGCGACCGCCCGTCCGATGCCGCTGTCGCCGCCGGTGATCAGGGCGGCGAAGCCCTCCAGCTTGCCCGAGCCCTTCCAGAAGGGGGCGTCGTACATGGGCGCGGGGTCCAGCGCGAACTCGTTACCGGGCTTGGCCTGGTGCTGCTGGGGGAAGGGCGGCGCGGGATAGGGGCGGGCGCCGGCCTGGACGGCGCCGGAGTCCTCGTCGCCGCCCTGCTGCTGGTCGGTCCGATCGATGTCACGCTGGATGGCGCGCTCGTGCTCCGCAGTGTCCCCGGCGCGGTCGCTGAACCGGTCGTCCATGATCTGTCTCCTGAAGGCTAGGGGTCCCTCAGGAAGCGGACGAGCCGGGCGGGCGTTCCCTCAGCCGACGCGGTGGACGATGGACTTGATCGTTTCGGCCTTGGTGGGCAGGTCGGCGGCGAGGCGCGAGGCCATCTCGCGCGCGCCGACCGGATAGGCGTCGCCGCCGTTGGCGATCTCCTTGGCTTTGGTCGCGGCGTCGAGCAGCAGCTTCTCCAGCGCCTCGATCTCTTCCAGCGCCAGGGCGTGCGCCTCCAACTGCAGGCGCTTGACGCGTTCGGCGTTGGTTTCGGGAGGGCGCATCAGGTCATAGATCTCGGCCTCGGCCGCGACGAGCCGCAGGTCGGGCTTGGCGTCGGAACCGCTGTTGTTGGCCATTGGAATCAATCCCCCGCTTCGTCGCGAAATTCAAGGTGATGCGGAATGGTCCCGCCGTCGAGCTTGACTGTAGCGGTTCCTGGGCCGGTGTGGCCCCGCCGCATCGGTTTGCTCGGGGTTTCCCCCGATGATCAGAGTTCCGGCGCGCGAGCCGGGACCATGGCGGGGGCGACGGCCGGGGCCAGGACGCCGCCGGCGACGGCCCGCAGCGGCGAGCGCGGCGTGTGCAGGACGGCCGGATTGACGCTCACGCCGTCCTGGATCGGGGTCAGGAGAAAGCCCTTGGCGGCCAGGGCGTCGCCCGAGCGGACACGCGAGCTCCAGACCGCGATCGGCGCGGCCAGCAGCAGCGGCAGGACGATCGGGGCGAACCAGGTCGCCAGGTCGGGGCGAACGCACAGGGCGGCGGCGAAACCGACGCCGGCCACCATCTGCCAGCGCATGGCGCGCAAGGCGTCCGACCAGGCCAAGCCGTCGGCCTCGCGCTGCTGGGTCGTCCAGCCGGTGTCATGCCCGGCCAGGATCTGGATGAAGGCCTTGGTGTTGGCGACCATCAGGATGGGGGCCAAGATGGCCGACAGGGCGATTTCGGCGGCCATGCCCTTGGCGATCGCCTTGGTCCCGCCGAAGGCGCGACGCTCGGCCGGGCGGCTGATGACCAGGGCGGCGCCCATGAACTTGGGCCCGATCAGCAGCACGCCCGACAGGAGGGACGCCAGCATGAAGGGGGTGAACTGCGGATTGAGGATGTAGAAGAAGCTGGACCAGTCCACTGGATAGAACATCTGGATGAACAGGCCGACCATCAGCGACGCCAGCCACAGCGGCGACGACAGATAGGCCATGCAGCCCATGGCCAGTTGCAGGCGGCTCATGGGCGACAGGCCCTTGGCGCCGATCAGGCCCAGATGCTGCAGATTGCCCTGGAACCAGCGGTGGTCCCGGCGGATGAAGTCGGTGATCGACGGCGGGGTCTCTTCCCACGATCCGTCCAGGGCGGCGGTCACGTGCACGGCCCAGCCGGCGCGGCGCAACAGGGCCGCCTCGACCACGTCGTGGCTCAGGATGTGGCCGCCGAACGGCTTGCGGCCCGGCAGGCTGGGCAGGCCGCAGCAGGCGGCGAAGGCGCGCGTGCGGATGATGGCGTTGTGGCCCCAGTAGCTCGACTCCGAACCGGTCCAGTAGGCCAGGCCGGCGGCGGCGACGCGGCCGTATAGGCGTACGCTGTACTGCGACACACGCGCGAAGACGGTGCGGGCCTTGATGATGACCGGCGCGGTCTGGATCAGGCCGACGCCGGGATTGCGCTCCATGGCGTCGACCATGCGCAGCAGGGTCTCGCCGGCCATGGTGCTGTCGGCGTCCAGCACGATCATGGTCTCGTAGGCGGCGCCGAAGCGACGGACCCATTCGGCCAGGTTGCCGGCCTTGCGCTCCACGTTCTCGGTGCGGCGGCGGTAGTAGGCCTTGGAGTTGGCGGCCAGGCGGAAGGCCTGGAAGGCCGACAACTCGGCGGCGGCGGCGTCTTCCTTGGTCGAGTCGCTCAGCACGAACATGTCGAAGGCCGAGGAGGCGCCGAGGCGGGCCAGCGAGGCGTCGATCTGGGCCAGGCGCGCGAAGGAGGCGCGGGCGTCCTCATTGTACAGCGGCATCAGCAGGGCGGTGCGGGTGCGCGGCGTCTGCGGGTGGGCGGCGAAACGCAGGTCGGCCTGGTCCTTGCCGCGCAGCATGACCGTCAGCCCCATCAGGCCGCTGACGAACCAGCAGGAGATGGCGGTGATCAGAACCATGAAGATGCCGAAGGCCAGCATCTCCATCGGGTCCCAGCCCTTGCGGGCGTAGAGGTAGAAGGGGGCGATGGCCGACAGGCCGGTCAGCGCGACGGTGCCCGCCAGCAGGGCCAGCCGGCGGAACAGCATGGCGCGGGGCGAGGTGACCGGCGTCACGTCGTGCGCCGACTGGCCCGCGTCCAGCGACTGGCGCGGCATGGCAAGCGGCGCCTCGTCGGGCAGCCATGACCAGGCGGGCTCGGAAGGAGCCAGGTCGGTGATCTCGATTTCAGCCTGTTCGACAGGCCGGATCGCCAGCTTGTTCATGCCGCTCAAGACGCCCCTGGGTGAGCCGGCGTCGTCCGGAAGGCGGAAACGACGCGGCATGCTGCATTGCAGCACGACCCCTATAGTCGATCACATTCGCGCGATTTTCAATCACGCGATGTTGATAATGTCGAAAAACATCGGGGATCGCTACCGGGATTCTCCGGCGAGCCCCGACGGCAGCGGGGTTTGCCGGGCGGCTTCGCCAGGATCGCGCAGCTTGCGCTCCAGCGCCCAGGCCGCGATGCCGACCCAGCAGACCAGGACGACGGCGTAGGCGCGCTCCCACCAGCCGACGTTGGAGGGATTCACCGTCCCGGGGAAGACCAGATGCTTCGTGAACAGCGTCAGCACCGCCATCAGCACGAATGTGGCCAAAAGGAAGGCCTTCAGGCGCGGCAGGTCCCGGCGGCCGGACAGGCCCCAGAACAGCAGCAGCGGCGCCAACTGGATGCCCAGGCCCAGGTTGATGATCATGTGGCGCGGATCGGGCCAGGGATAGAGGGTCGACAGTGAAAGCCCGGCGCCGGCCAGCATGAACACCACAGCCGTGATCACGCCGGAGACGCGCGCTCCGCTGAGGGCGTAGAGGGCCAGGCCGAAGCCGATGCCCGCCAGCCCGGCCATCACACCGGCGGCGAAGACCCCTGCATTGAAGATGATCGGCGCCTGGGCGGTGGCCCCGCCCAATTCGCTGAGGAACTGGGTGGCGTTGTCGAAGTCGGGATAGGCGGCGGCGGCGACCAGCACCACGGCAAGGGCCATCAGGGGCGCGGCCACGCCCACGGCCAGAAGGCCGCGGCGGCGCCGGTAGCGCGCGCCGCCGTCGCGCCAGGCGCGCAGGTCCAGCGGCCAGGGGCGGCCGTCCAGCGGCTTCAGCCCCCACAGCGGCCGTATCGGCCCGATGCGCCGCACGACCTCATACAGGCCAAGGCTGCCCAGGAAGGTCACGGCGATCAGCGACAAGGCTTCGACCGACGCGGGCAGGTTCGCCGGCCGGATGATCCAGACGGCGACCACCAGCACGGTCTGGTGCGCCAGATAGAGCGGGAAGGTGGCCTCGGTCAGATACGTCAAGACGCGGCTGGACCGGTTGCGCAGATGGCGGCTGCCGAAGCCCAGGATTGCGGCGATCACCGCCCATTGATCGACGCCGTAGACGATGGCCTTGGGAATGCCCAGAAAAGCGCGGCCGCCGGGATGCCAGACCTGCAGCATCATGATCGGCAGGGCGACGGCGGCCAGGCCCAGCGCGGCCCAGCGGTATCGCTCCAGTCCTCGCCAGATCGATTCCCGGCCGACGATCGCGAAGCCGAACACGAAGGCGCCCAGGGACAGGCAGTGATTGTACCAGTCCAGCGGCAGGTGGTTGGTCAGGCCGAAGAAGGGGAACAGGGTGATCCGGATCGCGATCAGATAGAGGATCGGCACGACGAGCAGGCGGCGCCCGCGCAGGGCCCGCTCCAGCCAGTCGCCGATGCGATCGATCAGGCCCGGGCGCCGCCACAGCAGGATGGTCACGGCGCTGTAGGCCGCGATGTAGACCACGAACCACAGATGATTGACGGGCAGGCCGTCGGCCAGGCCGCTCCCGCTGAACTCGCGGCCCATCCAGGCCAGATAGCCGTCCAGGCCGCCGGGCCAGTTCGCCTTGTCCCGCGCCTCGATCCACGACTGGATCGGCACCAGGATCAGGGCGCCGAACGCCAGCGGCGGGAACAGTCGCTCGAACCGGCTGCGCGCCACCTCGCGCGGCGTGCGGCGCAGGGTCATGAAGCGCAGCGCCGCCCCGGAGACCAGGAACAGCAGGGTCAGCCGCCACGGATTGGTGATCAGCACCGCCTCGCGCATCCAACCGAAGGTGTGGGCGCTGTGCACGTGCCAGTCATAGACGCCGTAGACCAGACCCACGTGATACAGGATCAGCAGGGCGAAGGCGCCGACCCGGATCCAGTCCAGGTCATAGCGGCGGACAGACGGGGTGGACGACGGGTTCACGGCGGCGTCTATGATCCTCACGCGGGCGTGAAGCAAGCGGACGGATCGTCTCGGGTCGGACGGGCTCAGGCGGTCACGCGCCGCGAGACGCCCAGCGCCTTCAGCGTCGCCGCCATCGAGGCGTCCTGCTCCGCCTGGTACAGCGCCATTTCGTCCTGCACCGCGCGGCCAAGGGCCGCCTCGAAGTCCGCCTTGGCCGGATCGACGGCATAGGCCGATCCCCGCGCCTCGGAGCCGAGGTTGGACTGGAAGATGCCGGCCGCGCTGACGGGCAGGAAGTCCTCGTAGGTGATCGGCTGGACCACCGCGTCGCCGGCCGCCACCAGGCTGTCCAGATCGCCGGACAGGGCGCCGGCGCGCGACAGGCCCTGTTCGCTGGGGGCATAGCGGAACCAGGCCAGGCCCTGGCGGCGCAGCGCCGTCCAGTCGTCGGGCAGGGCAGAGAAGTCCTTCTTCGCCAGCGCCGCGTCATACAGCGCCCGGCCGGTCGGCGTCAGGGCGCAGCCCCGCTGCTCGATCTCGCCGAAGCGGGCGGTGTGGGTTCCCGCCACGGCGCCTTGGTCGCCCGGAAAGGCGATCTTCTCCTCCAGCGCCTTGAAGCTGGTCTGGCGCAGCAGGATCGGGCAGGCGCGGGCCGGCGGCCCCTCGATCGTCTCCTTGGGCGTGATGCCGCGCGTCGGCATGGCCGCCTGGGCCGCGTCGATGTCCAGGGTGCGCGGGGTCAGGTGGTTGATGTGCGGTCCCTTGAAGCTGACCACGTCGGCGATCAGGCGGTGGGCCGCGACCAGCCGCTCATAGGTTTGGGCGCTGACGGTCGCCTCGGCATGCCAGCGGAAGGTCTCCAGCAGCTCGGCGACGAACCGGTCGGCCTGGGCCTCGTCCAGCCCGCCCTGCCGCTCGGCCGTTTCGATGAGCGCCCGCGCGCCCGGGGTGAAGATGTCGCGTCGGGCCAGGGTCGCCGCCGCCTCCTCGCGCAGGGCGGCGTCCTCGATCAGCTCCAGCCGCAGCAGGGAGCAGAAGACGCGGAAGGGGTTGCGGCGCAGCGCCTCCGGGTCGGTCGGCCGGAAGGCGGTCGAATGCACCGGCACCCCGGCGGGCGCCAGATTGTAGTAGCTGACCGGCTCCATCCCCATGATGGCGAACGCGCGGGCGATGGTCGAAAGCTCCTCGGCCGTGCCCACGCGGATGGCGCCGTGGCGTTCCTCCGACAGGCGCGCCAGGTCGCCGGCCTGATCCAGCCGCCGGGCCAGCGCCGGATCACGCTCCAGCGCCTCGGCGTTGATCTCGGCCACCAGCGTCAGCAGTTCGCCGTACTGCGGCACCTCGGCCCGGTACATGGCGGACAGCGCCGCCGAGAAGCGGCTGCGAATATCATCCGGGTGGACGCGGCCTGAGGCTGAAGCTGAGGCTGAAGCTGGGGCGGACATGGACGGGCTCCCTGATCTTTTGGCCCGTCCTACGCCTGTCGGCCGCCGGGGTGAAGCCGGCGGCCGTGGGACCATCCGTCAGGCCTCGACGCCGACGCCGATCGGGCAGGTCACGCCGGTGCCGCCGATGCCGCAGTAGCCGTTGGGGTTCTTGGCCAGATAGCCCTGATGATAGTCCTCGGCGAAATAGTAGGGGCCGGCGGGGGCGATCTCGGTGGTGATCCCTCCCTTGCCCGCCGCCGCCAGCGCCGCCTGATAGGCCTCGCGCGAGGCCTCCGCCTCCCGCTGCTGCTCGTCCGTCAGGGTGTAGATGGCCGACCGGTACTGGGTTCCGACATCGTTGCCCTGGCGCATGCCCTGGGTCGGATCGTGATTCTCCCAGAAGGCCTTCAGCAACTCGCCGTAGCTGATCTCCTTCGGATTGAAGACGACCTGCACCACCTCGGCGTGGCCGGTGCGGCCCGAGCAGGTTTCCTCATAGGTGGGGTTGGGCGTCGCCCCGCCGGCGTAGCCGACCGACGTCACCCACACCCCCGGCAGGGCCCAGAACACGCGCTCCACGCCCCAGAAGCAGCCCATGCCGAAGATCGCCGTCTCGAACCCCTCCGGATGCGGCCCCTTCAGCGGTCGGCCGTTGACGTAGTGGACCTCGTCGGTGCGCAACGGCTCGGACCGGCCGGGCAGGGCTTCGGCGGCGGCGGGCAGTTCGGCGGTCTTCTGGAACAGCATGGGGCTCCTCGCGGGAAATAATGGCTTCGGCGCCTATATGGGGATGTCGGAGGCGCTTGCCGAGGGGGCCGCCTTGTTCTATCAGGCCCGCCTCCCGCCGGATCGACCTCCGGCGGCGCGCACGACGTGGCGTGAACGGACAGGTGGCGGAGTGGTCGATCGCGCACGCTTGGAAAGCGTGTGTACGTGAAAGCGTACCGAGGGTTCGAATCCCTCTCTGTCCGCCACGCGTGCCGGCGCGCCTCCGCTGATGACCGGATCCAACGACCCGCCCGTCGACGGGGCAGGCGCTGACGTGGGACCGCTCACTCGCCGGGGTCGTCGTCGCCACGGCGGCGTTCGCTGGCGCGGCGGTCGCCCTGCCGCATGCCGCCGTTGGCCATCATCAGCTCAAGCCGGATTTCGATCATCCGTTGTTCGAGGCTGCCCAGCATGAGGACAAGGCAAGAGAACATGGTCAGCGCGACGAAGAAGGCGGCCGCGGGCGTCGGCACCCGAAGGCCGGCGACTTCGCTGGCGGAGAACAGCACCGAAAGCACGCCGAACGACCAGAGGGTGGCGTGGGCGCCGATGATCTTCATCAGCGAGCGGCGCGGCGCCTGCCGGTTGATCCGGCCGCCGATCTTGCGTCGATCCCTGCCGCGGCGCTCGCGGCGCTCACGTCGTTCCGGCGACGGGGCCGCGCCCGGTTCGGGGGTTTCGGGACTGACCGACATCTTCAGCGATCCTACTTGATGAGCCGGACGCCGCCGGCGTTGGGCCCGACGCCATCGGGCACGGGGACAATGGATCCGTCATAGTCGGCGTTGATGACCAGAGACGCCGAGCCGCGCAACTCGATCCAGCGGGCCACGATGACGGTCCAGGCGCTGTCGCGCGCGACCTCGGCGTGACCGTCCACGACCAGGGTGGCCTGCGGCACATAGATGACGCCCAGCAGCTTTTCGACGTTGTCGCTGGACATCAGGAAGCGCTGCGTGTTGCCGCGCGTCGCCGCGACCACCATGCCGGCGTAGGCGCCGGTGCGTCGACCGTCGAGCCGCACCACGGAGTTCCCGGTGAAGTCGAACTTCGACTGCTTGTCGAAGAACAGGACGACATCGTCACCCTCCAGCATCGCATTGTCGCTGAGATCAAGATGCCCGCCGAGGAACCAGTGCTCACCTGGTTGCAGGAACAGGCGAGCGTCCCCCTTCAGCTTGTAGCCGCCGCAATGGACGCCGGGGGTGAGCCATTCGGTCCCGGAGGACAGCACCGTGACGGACTTCGCGCCGCCGCAGGCTTGGTTCTCATCCAGGGCGAGGCCGGTGAAGGGGTCCTCGATCATTGCCGCGCCCACGCCCGCCTTGGGCGTGATGGAGCCCGTCGCCCGCGTCACGGCCTGGACCGCACCGGCGGAGATGGCGCCGTTCGCGACCACGTCGCGGTTGGAATGCACCATGCATTCGGGCGCGCTGAGGCGACTGCTGTCCGCCACGGAGATGACGGTCTGGCCCGCGTCGCCGATGCCGAGCACGCACAGCGGCGTGCGCCCGATCGAGGTCGCATGCGAAACGACTTCGAAGTTCCAGCCGCCGGGGGGCAGAAGGTTGACGAAGAAGGAGACGCGATTGCCGTTCAGCTTGACCGCGAGCACCCGTTGGCCGTCGATCTCCTCCACCGTTATCGCTTGCGTGACGGTCGGCGCGCGGCCCCATTGCGCCAACTGCTCGTCAACGAACGCTTCGGCCCGCTCTATCGCGGCCTTGTCGGTGATCGCCAGCCCCAACTCCTTTGCGCCGGCCAGCGCCGCGGCGTCGCCGATATCCTCCAGCCGCTGCTTCGCCGCATGAACAGCCACGAGGTCGGCGGCGCCCGCCACCGCCAGCGCCAGCGCCGGCAGGGCCAGGGCGAACTGTATCGCGATCGTGCCCCGGTTCGATCGAGGAAAGCCGGCGAGGCGAGCGAGAAGGCGCTTGAGCGACATCACGCGGCGGCGGCGCCGGCGGACGGGCTCGCCGCGTCAGCGCGAAGGCGCGCCTCGATCCTGGCCGAGCGCAGCACGAACCTCAGCTGATAGGCCAGCAGCCGCCAGTGGAGAGGCTTGACGACGAAAGAGGTCGCGCCGAGGTCGAAGGCGCGATCTATGGCCACGACATCCTCGCGGCCCGTGGCGACGACGACGGGCAGATGACAGGTCGCCGCCGTCCCGCGAACCGCCTGGAGGAGGGCGAAGCCGTCCATGCGCGGCATCTCGAGGTCGGAGACGATCAGATCGTATGAGCACCGCTCCAGCATCTCCAGCGCCTGCGCGCCGTCTTCTGCTGTGTCCAGTATCGTACAGTCGCTCGTCAGATTAACCTTGGCGAACTCGCGAAGGATCGGGTCGTCGTCCACGAAGAGAATCCGCGCATCCTGGTCGAGGACGTACTGAAAGCCGCCCATGAACCACCCCCTTACTCCGATACTCGGTCGGATAACGGCTCCACATTAAGATCGGGGTCATTAACGTACGGTATCTTTGAGGAAATCCCACGCAAGGAGTAGGGTGTGCGAGGGCGAACTTTAGCGGCCAAGCTTGTGTTTCTGGTGGTGGCGGCGCTCTCCTCGGCGTTCGCGATCACGGCGGCGACGACCGCCTGGATGGATGCGGGGCAGCAGGCGCGGCTCGAAACCGAGCGGCTGACCCAGACCGCGCGGGTGATCGCCTCGTTCTCCGCGGAATCGGTGGCGAACGGCGACCGATCCGGAGCCTTTCAGGCCGTGCGGTCGATCGCCCAGATGCCGAGCCTGAGCTACGCCCGACTGGAGGGCGAAGGCGGTCTCGTCCTGGCTGAAACCGGCGCCGGCGCGCGCCTTCTGTCCGATGTGCGGATCGACCGCGACGAGACCCCGGATGTCTGGAAGACGTTGAAGACCGGCTCGATCGAAGTGAGCGTCCCGGTGCTGTTCGAAGGCGCGCCCGTGGGACGCCTGGTGATCTTCGGCGAAACGCCCGGACTGCGGGGAAGGGTCCTGGCCGCCGCGGGGCCGTCGCTCCTGGCGGCGCTGGCGGCGACCTGCGTCGGCCTCGTCGTGGCCCTGCGCCTGGCCCGGTCCATCAGCGGACCCATCGCCGCCCTGGCCTCTCGGGTGCGCCGCATTCGCGAGACCCAAGTCTATGCGCCAGTGGACGACATTCGCGCGGAGGGGGAGGTCCGCGATCTGGTCGCCGGCGTCAACGACATGATGGAAGGGATCCGGTCCCGGGACGCGCAGATCGCGGATCACGTGCGGACGCTGGAACAGAAGGTGGAGGCGCGGACGGCGGAACTGGCCGTGGCGACGCAGGCCGCGGAGGCGGCGAACGCCGCGAAGTCGGACTTCCTCGCCGTCATGAGCCACGAGATCCGCACGCCGCTGAACGGCATCCTGGCGCTGGGCGACCTTCTCAGCCGGGGCGATCTGCCGCCGCGCGAACGGCGCTACGCTGACGTCATCGCCGGCTCGGGGCGCGCGCTGCTCCACGTCATCAACGACATCCTGGACTTCTCGAAGGTGGAGGCCGGCAAGCTGGAGCTGGAAATCCTGCCGTTCGATCCGGTCGAACTTGTGGAGGGCGTGGCCGACCTGTTCGCCGGGCGGGCGGCGGAGAAGGACCTCGACCTCGCCACCTACGTCGATCCGACCATCGGAAGCATCTGCGGGGACGCGACGCGAATCCGCCAGGTGCTCAGCAACCTGCTGAACAATGCGATCAAGTTCACCGAGGCGGGCGGCGTGATGGTCGCGCTGCGCCGGGAAGGGGCCGGCATCCGCTTCGAGGTTCGCGACACAGGGCCGGGCATTCCGGAAGCGGCTCTGCCGACCCTGTTCGACGCCTTCACGCAGGCGGACCAGTCGACGACCCGGCTTCACGGCGGGACCGGACTCGGTCTGGCCATCTGCGATCGACTTGTGCGCGCCATGGACGGTCGCTGGGCGGTGACCAGCACGGTGGGAAGCGGGTCCACCTTCGCCTTCGCAGCGCCGCTGGAGGCGGCGGACTCGGCCGCGCCCCTGGATCTTGACGGCGCGAGCATCGGCCTGGGCGACGTGGGGCCGATGACGGGCGCGGCTGTCGCCGCCTATATCGCCGACTTCGGGGGCAAGGCCGTCGGCGTAGAGCGAGGCGCAGGCGCCCTGGTCGGCGACGATGATCCGGTGCGGGCGTCGGACGTGTGTCTGACGCGCAGCCCGCACGCCGCGACGGGCCGCGAAGCGGTTCGGCCGCTCTCCCGCGCGACGCTGGTGACCATCCTGGCGGCGCTGCGGGTTGGGAGCCTTCCTGACCTGACTTCATCCCGCACGAGCGTGGAAGCGACCGCCGTCTATCCGGGCGTGCGCGTGCTGGTCGTCGACGACTCCGAGGTGAACCGGGAGGTCGCTCGCGAAACCCTGGAAAGGCTGGAGGTCACGGTGGCTGTCGCGGAAGACGGCCTGGAGGCCGTGGAGCGTGTCAGCTCGGAGGCCTACGATCTCGTGCTGATGGACGGGTCCATGCCGAAGCTGGACGGCTTCGAGGCCAGCGCCCGAATTCGCCGCATGGAGGCCGAGACAGGCCGGCCGCGCACCCTGATCTACGCCCTCACGGCCCACGTCGTCGGGGCCGCGGCCGATGCCTGGCGCGGGGCGGGAATGGACGGGGTCGTGCACAAGCCGTTCACCCTGTCAGACCTGGCCGCGATCCTGGAGCAGCGGCTGCCGGAACGCCGCATCGCGGCGCTCCAGGCGGAGCCATCGTCCGCCTCTCTCGTGGAACGGGACGACCTGTTCGACATGTCGACGCGCGCCGAGCTGACGGCCATGGGGGACGCTTTCGTCGAGCGGGTGCAGGCGCTTTATCGCGACAACGCCCCCTTGCGGCTGGATGAGCTTGAGACGGCCGGAGGGTCGGGGGACTTGCAGGCGGCGGGACGCGCCGCGCACGCGCTCAAGTCGATGAGCCTGAGCCTGGGAGCGAAGGCCGTGGCGGACCTGGCGAGCCGGATCGAGCATGATGCGCGCGGCGCCGCCCTTGATGCCGACGACCTGGTGGCCATTCGCCAGGCGATGAGCGCCACCCTGGACGCCATGGGCTTCGTCGAGACGCCGGGTGAAACGGTCCCGTCCGCGGCGACGGCGCTCGCCGACGCGATCCAGGACGGCCGGCTGAGCGTGGTCTATCAACCGCTCTTCACGCCGCGCGGTGAATTCGCCCGCAAGGTCGAGGCGCTGGCGCGCTGGCGGACGGTGGAGGGCGGCTGGACGCCGCCCGACGTGTTCGTGAAGGCGCTGGAGGACGAGGGCCGCATCGGCGAGCTGACCGACTTCGTGCTCGCCCGCGCCCTGGAAGACGCCAGGGCTTGGCCCGGCGTGCAGGTTTCGGTCAACGCCGGGGCCGGCGAGTTTCAAGCTCCGGACTTCCCACTCCGCGTGATGCGGGCCCACGAAACCGCCGGGCTCGGGGCCGAGCGCCTTGAGGTCGAGGTCACCGAAACCGCGATGTTGGCCGTCGACGCGGCCGGCTCCACCCTCGCCGCCTTGGCCGCGTCGGGTGTCTCCGTGGCGCTGGACGACTTTGGAGCGGGCTATACGAGCCTGCACGCGCTCAGGGACCTGCCGTTCCGCACGCTCAAGATCGACAAGGGCTTCGTCGACGATTGCTGCAGGGACAGCCGCTCCGCCGCCATCGTTCACGCCGTCGCCAGCGTGGCGCGCGCGCTGGGCATGAAGGTGGTCTGCGAAGGCGTCGAAACGCAGGAACAGGCGGATTTCCTCAGGGTCGCCGGGGCGCACCTGCTGCAGGGCTACCTCTTTTCCCGTCCGGTCGCCGCCGATGGGATCGCCGCCCTGGCCGTCGCCGCCGTTAAGGACGTCGCTTAGGACCGGTCTTAGGAAATCGTGCCATTCGGGGTGGCAGGAGGCTTCATGGCGCTTATTCTCATCGTTGACGACGACCCGACCGTGCGCGCCATCGCGACGGAACTGCTGCGCGCGGACGACCATGCCATCGTCGAAGCCTCCGACGGGGGCGAGGCGCTGGAGCTCCTGGCGCGGCTGCCGGTCGATCTCGTCATTCTCGACATGCTCATGCCGAACGTGGACGGGCTAGAGACCATCCTGTCGCTGAAGAAGCAGAACTCGAAGGTCAGAATTCTCGCGATCTCCAGCGGTGGCGTGCTCGACCCGACAAGTCTGCTGAAGATCGCAATGACCTTCGGCGCGGACGCCGCTCTGCAGAAGCCGCTGCGGGTCGGCGCGTTCCGGGACGCCGTCAATCGGATCCTGAGTGGCGAAATGGGGGAGCCGTCGGACCGGATCGCGAACCAACGCATGTCCCGGCCCGGCGCCGCCGGCTGAACGGCCGTTTCAAGCGGAGGGGTTCACTGCCGCTCCTGACGTTGAACGCCTGCAGCGGGCGCAGGGCGCGTCGGGCGGAGATGCGACCTCAAGCGAGGTCGGCCTGTTTGCTTCCAACCCTTCTTGGCGCTGAAGGTGCGCGAGCGCCGACCGGCTGGAGCCCGATCCTGTAGAGAGGCGTGGGCCGGCTTGGAACCCACGCGCTGATGCGGGGAGGGCCAAGCGCGGCCCTCCCCGGACAGTCACCGGCCCCGCCGTTCGGCGCGGCTCAGATCGAAGCGATCGGCGTTCATGACCTGGACCCAGGCCGAGACGAAATCGCGGACGAACTTCTCGCCCGCGTCGGCCGAGGCGTAGACCTCGGACAGGGCGCGAAGCTGGGAGTTTGAGCCGAACACCAGGTCGGTGCGGGTGGCGGTCCATTTCGGTTCGCCGGTCAGGCGGTCCGCGCCGACGAAGGTTTCGTCGCCCTCGCCGTCGACCTTCTTCCAGCCTGTGCGCATGTCCAGCAGGTTCACGAAGAAGTCGTTGGTCAGCTGCCCCTCGCGTTCGGTCAGGACCCCATGCGTCGAGCCGCCGTGGTTGACGCCCAGGACGCGCAGGCCGCCGAGCAACACCGTCATCTGCGGGGCGGTCAGGCCCAGCAGTTGCGAACGGTCGATCAGCAGCTCCTCGGTCGGGACGCTGAATCGCACCTGCAGATAGTTGCGAAAGCCGTCGGCCTTGGGTTCCAGCACGGCGAAGCCCTCGACATCGGTCTGTTCCTGCGCAGCGTCGGTGCGGCCCGGTGTGAACGGAACCTCGATGTCGTGCCCGGCGGCGCGGGCCGCCCGCTCCACGCCGACGGAGCCGCCCAGGACGATCAGGTCGGCGATGGAGACATTGACGCCGGCGGACGCCTTGATGTCTTCATAGATGGCCAGAACGCGGGCCAGCTTCTGCGGCTCGTTGACGTCCCAATCCTTCTGCGGGGACAGGCGGATGCGTCCGCCGTTGGCGCCGCCGCGGTGGTCGGAACCGCGATAGGTCACGGCCGACGCCCAGGCGGTGGAGACCAACTCGGCGACCGACAGGTCGGACGCCGCGATCTGGTCCTTCAGCGCCCGGATGTCCGCCTCGCTGATCACCGGCCCCTGATGCGCGGGGATCGGATCCTGCCAGATCAGATCCTCGGCCGGAACTTCCGGTCCGAGGTAGCGGACCCTGGGACCCATGTCGCGGTGGCACAGCTTGAACCAGGCGCGGGCGAATTGGTCGGCGAAATAGGCCGGGTCGGCCCGGAACCGCTCCATGATCTTGCGGTACTCGGGATCCACCTTGAACGCCATGTCGGCGGTGGTCATCATGGTCGGCACGCGCTTGCCCGGCGTGTGGGCGGCGGGCGCCAGAGTGTCCTCGGGATTGCCGACGGGCTGCCACTGCTTGGCGCCCGCAGGGGACCTGACCAACTCGTATTCATGGTCCAGCAGCATGTCGAAGAAGGTCATGTCCCAGGTCGTCGGCGTCGGCGTCCAGGCGCCCTCGATACCCGAGGTGATGGTGTGGTCGCCGATGCCGCTCTCGTGGCCCGAGACCCAGCCGAGGCCCTGTTGGGCGATGTCGGCGCCCTCGGGACTGATGCCCACCAGCTTGGCGTCGCCGGCGCCGTGGGCCTTGCCGAAGGTATGGCCGCCGGCGGTCAGGGCGGCGGTTTCGACGTCGTCCATGCCCATGCGCTTGAAGGTTTCGCGGATGTCGCGCGCCGACTGCAGGGCCTCGGGCACGCCGCCGGGACCTTCCGGGTTGACGTAGATCAGGCCCATCTGGATGGCGGCCAGGGGCTCCTCCAGCGCCATCTGCTTGTCCGGCTGAATGCGGGTCTCGTTGCCCTCCTCGCCGACCCACTGTTCCTCGGTGCCCCAGTACACGTCCTTCTCGGGCTCCCAGACGTCGGCGCGGCCGCCGCCGAACCCGAAGACCGGCCCGCCCATGCTCTCGATCGCGACATTGCCGGCCAGGATCATCAGGTCGGCCCAGGACAGTTTGGCGCCGTACTTCTGCTTGATCGGCCAGAGCAGGCGGCGCGCCTTGTCTAGGTTGCCGTTGTCCGGCCAGGAGTTCAGCGGGGCGAACCGCTGCTGCCCCGCGCCCGCGCCGCCGCGGCCGTCGCCGGTTCGATAGGTGCCGGCCGAGTGCCAGGCCATGCGAATGAAGAAGGGGCCGTAGTGGCCGTAGTCGGCCGGCCACCAGGGCTGGCTGTCGGTCATGAGGGCGTGCAGGTCGCGCTTGACCGCCTCGTAGTCCAGGGACTTGAAGGCCTCGGCGTAATCGAAGTCGTCGCCCATGGGGTCGCCCGACTTCCCCTGCTGGTGCAGAATGTCCATTGCGATCTGGTTCGGCCACCAGTCGCGGTTGGTCCGTCCCAGCAGGGACCGCAACGCGGCGGGTTCCTTGCGCGGGTCGCTCAGCGGGCTGCCGCCCATGTCGCCGTCCATGACCTTCCTCCTTCTGATGATCGTCGAGGCAGCCTAGGCGCGCTCCATCCAGGAGGAAAATCGATAAACTTTGTCGTGAGCAGCGGAAAAACTTATGCTGAAGCCTGCTTCCGGCCGGCGATCCACGTCGCCTGGGGTGACAGGGCGTCGTCCAGCAGAACAAGGTCGGCGGCTTGGCCGGGCGCGATGACGCCGCGCAGCCCCTGCATGCCCAGGAAAGCGGCGGGCGCGGCGCTGGCCATCATGACGGCGGTCGCCAAGTCGAGACCCAGCATCTGGACGCTGTTGCGGACGGCGGAGGCCATGTCGAGGTCGGAACCGGCGAGCACGCCGTTCTCATCGCGGCAGGCGCCGTTCCTCACGAGGATGCGCCGCCCCTGCAGATGGAAGTGATCGGCCGCCGCCCCCACGCTGGGCATGGCGTCCGTGACCAGCATGAAGCGGTCGTGGGGACGGCAGCGCAGCGCGAGCTTCAGCGTCACCGGATCGACGTGGTGGCCGTCGACGATCAGGCCGCACCAGGCGCTCTGATCCTCCAGCGCCGCGCCGACCACGCCCGGCGCGCGGTTGCCCAGCTGCGACATGGCGTTGAACAGGTGGGTGACGCCCGTCAGGCCCGCGTCCAACGCCGCCCGCATCGTGGGGTAGTCGGCGTCCGTGTGGCCGGCGGAGACGAAGGCGCCGGCGGCGACCAGGCGGCGAATTATCTCGGGCGTCGTCATCTCGGGCGCCAGGGTGATCATCGTGCGTCCGCCCTTCAGGCGGGTGAGACGCTGGACCTGGGCCTCTTCAAGCACCCGGAACTTGGACGAGTCGTGAATGCCCTTGCGGCGGACGTTCAGGAAAGGGCCTTCGATGTGGATGCCCAAGACCCCTGGAACGCCCCGGGAAATGGCGTGCTCGACGGCGTCGATGGCGTGGTCGATGACCTCCAGGTCGTCGCTGATCAGGGTCGGCAGGAAGCCGGTCGTGCCGAAGCGGCGGTGGGCCGCCCCGATGGCGGCGACGCCCTCGGCGGTGGGATCGTCGTTGAACAGCACGCCGCCGCCCCCGTTGACCTGGGTGTCGATGAAGCCGGGGATCAGGACGCCGCCCTGGAGATCGTGAAGGTCTCCGCGAGACTCGCCGCGCGGGGCGAGCGCGGCGATGCGGCCGTCCTCGATGATGACGTCGAGGTCCTGATGCAGGCCGGCGGGCGTCAGAACCCGGCCGTTGGTGAGCGTCACGGCCATCAGACGGTCTCGGTCACCTTGCTGAGGTAGGGCGGTCGGTCGGGATCGAAGCCGCGCGCCACCGACAGCCGGGCGGCCAGGCCGTAGAAGCTCTGGATCAGCAGCACGGGCTCCAGCAGCGGATGGCCGGGTGCGGCGGGCAGGGCCGCGATGCGGCTGTTCCGGCTCCGGCCCGAGAGGAAGACCTTGGCTCCGCGCGCGGCGAAGTCGGCCGCCAGCGCCTCGGCGTCGGCGCGGGTCACGTCGTCCTGCGCGAGCATCAGGACGGGGAACCCGTCCCTCACCAAGGCCATGGGGCCGTGGCGGACCTCGGCGGTGGAGAAGGCCTCCGCATGCAGGCCGCAGGTCTCCTTGAGTTTCAGGGCCGCCTCGCGCGCGACGCCGAAGCCGGGGCCGCGCCCCACGACATAGAGGTTCGTCGCCGCCTGAAGCGCGGGCAGGGCCGCGGACCAGTCCTGGCGCCAGGCGGCTTCCAGCTGTTCGGGCAGGGCCTCCAGGCCGGCGCGCAGGGCGTCGTCGCCGGTCCATTCGGCGACCAGGTGGGCCAGGGCCGTCAGACTGGCGATGAAGCTCTTGGTCGCCGCCACGGACCGTTCCGGCCCCGCCCGCAGGGGGATGGTCAGATCGGCGGCGGCCGACAGCGGCGAATCCTCGACATTGACCAGGGCGATGACGAAGGCGCCGCCCGCCCTGGCAGCGCAAGCGGCGGCGACCAGGTCGGGGCTCTTGCCGGATTGGGAAATGGCGAGGCACACGCCGCCGGGGATGCGCGGGACCCGGCCATAGACAGAGCTGACGGCCAGGGGCGCCGGGCTGGTCAGGACGCCGGTCTCGGCCTCGATCAGATAACGGCCGAAGACGCCGGCGTTGTCGGAACTGCCGCGACCGCAGATCAGCGCCGCCGTGGGAGGGCTGGCGCGAAGGCGGGCGGCGGCTTCGGCCACGATGCCGGCGTTGTCCCGCAGCTGGGCGCGGACGATCGAGGGGGCCTGGGCGGCCTCGGCGAACATGCGGGTGTCTTCGGCGCGCATCAGGCGGGTCCGTCGTTCAGTTCGGCGACGAAGTCGTAGGCGTCGCCGCGATAATAAGACTGGGTCACCTCTACCGCCTGGCCGTTGCAGAAGGCGCGGCGTTCGATCAGCAGGCCGGCGGCCCCGGCGGTGGTGCCCAGCAGTTCGGCCTGTTCACCGTTGAACAGGACGGCGCGCAGACGCTGCAGGGCGCGCGTCGGTCGATAGCCGGCTTCGGCCAGCGCCCGGTAGAGCGAGGCGTCCACGCTTTCGAGACTGGGCAGGCAGGCGGCCGGAATGGTCGAATACTCCAGCGCCATCGGCGTGCCGTCGGCGTAGCGGATGCGGTTGAAGCGATAGACCGGCGTGCCGGGGCTGAGGCCCAGGGTCAGCGATTCCTCAGGCGTCACCGCGCCCTCGCTGCGGTTCAGCCAGGAGCTGGTCGCCTTGCGTCCCCGCGCCGCCATGTCCTCGGAGAAGGAAGTCAGTTTGGAGAAGCTCTTCTCCACCCGTGCGGCCACAAAGGTGCCGGCGCCCTGACGGCGCGTCAGCAGACCCTCGGCGACAAGGCCGTCGAACGCCTTGCGGATCGTGATGCGCGAGACGCCCATGTCCTGCGCCAGATCGCGTTCCGGCGGCAGCACCTCGTCAGGCTTCAAAGCCTGGCGTTCGATGGCCTCGCGTACCGCCTGCTGCAGCTGCTGGTACAGCGGCGCGGGGCGCTGCGCGTCCAGCGCGCCTATGGCTTCAAGAAACGACATCGCGCCCCGTCCTGGATCGGCCCGCCCCCGGGCCTGTTGTCGCGCCCATCTGAGCCGATGTCATGCGACCAATCAAGTACCAATATCCAAAAAGAATAGGCCCAATTACAATTTTGGTCTTGCACCGGGCGAACGTTTGATGAAAGTCTCGTGTCAACAGCGAGGCATTCCAGCATTCGTTGACGAGGTGCGGACCATATTGGTCCTGCATTGGGCTTATACGAGCCTGCGGGGGCAGGCTCCAAAAGGGGAGAACTGGCGTCATGAGTCTTCGTCATGCCTTGCTCGCCGGATCGGTCAGCGCGATGGCGCTCATCGCCGGCCAGGCCTTCGCTCAGGATGCGCAGCCGCCGGTCAGCACCGTCGACGAGGTGGTGGTCACCGGCATCCGCGCCTCGTTGCAGCAGTCGCTGGCCACAAAGCGAAACGCCGACGCCATCATCGACGTCGTCACCGCCGAGGACGTGGGCAAGTTCCCAAGCTCCAACGTGGCCGAGGCCATCACCATCATTCCGGGCGTCACCATCGACCGAGCCTTCGGCCAGGGCGAGAAGGTCTCCATCCTGGGCACCGATCCGGCGCTGAACCGCACCCTGCTGAACGGCCAGACCGTCGCCTCGGCGGACTGGTTCATCCTCGATCAGCCGGGTCGCACCTTCAACTACGCCCTGCTGGCGCCGCAGATCGTCGGCCGGGTGGAAGTGTTCAAGTCGCCTGAAGCCCGCATCGACGAGGGCTCGATCGGCGGCACGGTCGACGTCATCACGCGCCGTCCGCTGGACCTGGTCGGCACGACCCTGTCGGGCGCGCTGACCTATCTCTACAACGACCGTTCCGAAGAGGGCGACCTGCAGTATTCGCTGCTGGGCGGTTGGCGTAATGAAGCGAGGACCTTCGGCGTCCTGGTCTCGGCCCAGCACGCCAAGGACAGCCTGCGCCGCGACGGCCTGGAATCCTACGGCACCATCCCGGCCAACTACTACAACGGCGGCAATCCGGAGAACCCCGGCGCCGACGCCATCGCCAACGGCAACTGCGTCGACGAATGCGCCGACACCCTGCTGGCCAATCCTGACGCGCGGGGCCTGAACTCGTTCGGCACCCACTTCTTCAACCAGACTCGCGAGCGCGACAGCTACACCGTCGCCCTGCAGTGGCACCCGGTCGAGCAACTGGACCTGAACTTCGACTGGCTGCACGTCGAGGCGACCTACGACAACATCAACCAGTCGCTGTTCGCCTTCCAGGGCAACACCTGGAACAGCCTGGGCGCCCTGACCGATATCGAGGTCGAGGACGGGGTCATCACCTACGCCGCCTTCGACAACGCGCTCAGCGTGCTGGATGTCCAATACCGCGAGGCCGCGCTGACGACCGACTCCTATCATCTCGACGGGAAGTGGCAGGGCGAGGGCTGGGACCTTTCCGGCGACATCGGCTATTCGAAAGCCGACGGCGGCACGCAGCGTCAGCTGTTCGGGGAGTTCCTGAACTGGGCCGATTACGAGGTCGACTTCCGCGGCGCGCCGGGGTCCCCGGGCGTGCTGACCTATACCGACCCGGCGAACAACGACGTGCTCAGCAATCCGGCCAAGTTCTCGTTCGACGGCGGCTGGGGTGCAGGCGACCCGTCCGTGGGGCCCGAGGGCTATAACGCCGGCTGGGGCGGCAACATCGTGGCCAAGCCGACGACGGACGAGGAGACCTACGGCCAGATCGACCTGGGCTTCGACCGGACCGGCTTCTTCGACCGGTTCCAGTTCGGCTACAAATACCGCAAGCATGAGACCGACCAGAAGATGTCGGGCGTGACGGTGCAGATCTACGGCGCGCCCGACAACGCTTCGCTGTTCAGTCCGGGCCAGGTGCCGGACAACTATCTGGACGGCTTCGACGGTGTGAACGACCAGATGAAGAACCGCTTCAGCATCGATGGGGACGCCCTGGCGGACTACATCGAGGCGGGCGAATACCTTCGGCCGTGGCAGGCCGCGCCGGTCCCGACGATCTTCGGCAACGCGGAGTTCACGGCCCAGAACTGGAATGTCCAGGAGACCATCAACGCCTTTTACGGCCAGGCGAGCTTCCAGAACGATCTGCTGCGCGGCAACATCGGCCTGCGCTACGTCCGCACCGAATCCGACAGCGGCGGCTACATCTGCGTCAACCAGACGGCCAGCGGCTGCGGCACGACCGAGGCCGACTGGGAATGGAGCGTCACCAGCAAGGAATACGACGACTTTCTGCCCAGCCTGAACGTCGCCATCAACGCCGCGGAGGACGTCATCATCCGTCTTGCGGCGGCCAAGGTGATCGCGCGGCCGAACTACGCCGACATGTCCAACTACTTCTGGCTGTCGGACCAGATCCTGACCGGCGGCGGCGGCAATCCGGAACTGGATCCCTATGAGTCGACCAACCTGAACCTGGCGGCCGAATGGTATTTCGACCAGAACGCCATTCTGTCGGGCGAGGTCTTCTACAAGGACATCTCGAACTACATCCTGCAACAGACGGCGCCGGAACAGCACTTCAACCAGGCGCAGAACGCGGTCACCACCTATCAGATCAGCCGTCCGACCAATGCCGGGTCGGCCTCGCTGAAGGGCCTGTCGGTCGCTTATCAGCAGACCTTCGCCTACGGGTTCGGCCTCTTGGCCAACTACACCCTGGTGGACGGCGAGGCGGACAACGGCCAGGATCTGCCCTTCAACTCCAAGCACCAGGTCAACCTGAGCCCCTTCTATGAGAGCGGACCCTTCTCGGCGCGGCTGACCTACACCTGGCGGTCCAAGTATTTCACCGGCCTGGATCGCGGCGATGCGCTTTACGTGCGCGACGTGGACACGCTGGACGCCACGGCGGGATACCAGATCAACGACAACGTCAGCCTGACGGTGTCGGGTCAGAACCTGCTGGACAGCGAGTACTACAGCTACGCCAACACGGTCGCCCTGCCGCGCGGGGTCTATCGGACGGGCCGCAAGCTGATGGCGACCCTGGCGGTCGAGTTCTGATCGATGCGGCGGGAACGACGCCAGGTCGTTCCCGCAAGCCGATTGCCATGGCCGCGCTTCCGGACCCAGGATGCGGTCATGAGCGCGACGGGCATCTCACCTAGGCCTTCTCCTGAGGCCGAACTGGCGCGGGGCTTCGGCTCCGCGCGCTCTTTCCTTCAGCGAGACCGCACATGACCTCGATCGTCCGCACGACCGCGGCGGCCCTGCTGGCGCTCTGCGTCGGCCTGGCGCCGGCCGCCCAGGCCCAGATTTCGATCATCCCCGAACCGCAACATGTACGGGCGGTGCGCGGCGTCTTCGTCCTGGACGGCGCGACGGTCGTGTCCGTCCCCGCGGGCGACGAGGAGGCGCGTCGCGCCGCGACCTATTTCGCCGATCTGATGAAGCGGACGCGCGGGCTGGACCTGATCGTCCGCGAAGGCGCGTCCGGCGCGGGGGTCATCGCCCTTCGTCGCGCGGACAAGGGGGAGGACGCCTACGGCCTGTCCGTCACCGGCCAGGGCGCGACGATCACGGCCGGCGGCTTCGGCGGCTTCCTCTATGGCGGGATCAGCCTGTGGCAGCTGGCCACGGCGGAGGAGGGGCGTGGCGCCGCTCGCATTCCGGCGGCGACCGTCGAGGATGCGCCGCGCTTCGGCTGGCGCGGCCTGATGCTGGATTCGGCGCGGCACTATCAGTCGCCGGAGTTCATCAAGAGCTTCATCGACTGGATGGCGCTGCACAAGCTGAACGTCTTCCACTGGCATCTGACGGACGACCAGGCCTGGCGGCTGGAGATCAAGCGACATCCGCGCCTGACCGAGGTGGGCGCCTGGCGGGTTCCGGCCGGCGCGGCGCCGCGGGCGGACATCGATCCGGGCACCGGCAGGCCGCGCTCCTATGGCGGCTTCTACAGCCAGGACACCGTGCGGGACATCGTCGCCCACGCCGCCGCGCGCAACATCGTCGTCGTGCCCGAGATCGACGTGCCGGGCCACGCCAGCGCGGCCATCGCCGCCTATCCCGAACTGGGCGTGACCGATGTTCCCGGCGCGGCCGTGCCCGAGGTTCCAGCCGACTGGGGCGTTTATCCGACCCTGTTCAATGTCGAGGAATCCACCCTCGTCTTCTTCGAACAGGTGTTGGACGAGGTGATGGACCTGTTCCCCGGCGAATACGTCCACATCGGCGGCGACGAGGCCGTGAAGGACCAGTGGAAGGCCTCTGCCCGCACACAGGCGCGGATGCGCGAATTGGGCGTGGCCAACGAGGAAGCGCTGCAGAGCTGGTTCATCGGCCGGCTGGAGAAGCGGCTGAATGCGCGCGGCCGAAGGCTCATCGGCTGGGACGAGATCCTGGAGGGCGGGCTGGCGCCGAACGCCACCGTCATGTCCTGGCGCGGCGTCGACGGAGCGATCGAGGCGGCGCGCCTGGGTCACGACGCGGTGATGACGCCGGGGCCGGTGCTCTATTTCGACTATCGGCAGAGCCCGCATGACGGCGCGCCGGGGCGGGGCATCGTCTCTTCCCTGGAGGACGTCTATCGATTCGATCCGACGCCGGAGGAACTGACGCCGCGGCAGGCGCAGCGGGTGATCGGGGTGCAGGCCAACCTGTTCACCGAGCACATGCGCACCGAGGACCGGGTGGAATACCAGGCCTTCCCGCGCGTCTCCGCCCTGGCCGAGGTCGCCTGGACGGCGCACGACCGGATGGACTGGGCCGATTTTCAGACCCGGCTGCAGCCCCAACTGGCGCGCTATCGGACGTTGGGCATCGACTATGCCACCAGCGGCCTGGAGCCCGCGCCGCCCATCCCGGCGGACGGCGAACGTCGGTACGACCATCAGATGAAGATGTGCAGCGAGGGCCTGGTGCTGTCGCTGATCGACGATGCGCCGATCGAGGGCGAGCGACCGGCCTTCATGATGGACATCCTGAATCCGTGCTGGACCTATGAGGGCGCCGACCTGACCGGCGGCAGGGGGGTCGAGGTCGCCGTGGGCCAGGTCCCCTTCAACTTCCAGATCGGGGCGGATCGTGAAAATATCCGCTTCCCGACGCCGACGACGCCGGAGGGCGAGCTGCAGGTGCGGATCGGCGGCTGCGATGGCGAGCCGGTGCTGATCCTGCCGCTGGCGGCCGCCTCTGCCGACATGGGCGTGACGGTGCTGAGCGGCGAACTGCCGGCGATGGAAGGGCGTCACGACCTCTGTCTGCGCTTCACCCAGCACGAGCTGGACCCGATGTGGGGCGTCGACTGGGTGCGGATCGGGGGCGGGCGGTGAGCGAACGCCTGGTCCTGTCGCCCATGGCCGGCTGGCTGGCGCCGCTGGCCGAGGTTCCCGACCAAGCCTTCGCCGGCGGCATGGTGGGCGAGGGCGTCGCGGTGGATCCGACCGACGCCGTGGTCCGCGCGCCGTTCGACGGGGTGGTTGTCGGGCTGCCCGCCAGCCGACACGCGGTGACGATCCGCGCGGACGACGGCGTGGAGGTGCTGATCCACGTCGGGCTTGAGACCGTCGCCCTGAACGGCGCGGGCTTCACCGTCCATGCCGCCGAGGGCGCCCGGGTCAGGGCGGGCGATCCGCTGCTGACGCTGGACCTCGACATCATCGCCGACGGAGCGAAGAGCCTGATGTCGCCGGTCGTCGTGGTCGGCGGCGGCGCGGCGGTGCGACCGCTGTCGCCGGGCCGCCGGGTGGCGGCGGGCGAGGCGATCCTGAGCGTGGTCGTGGAACAGGCGCCGACGACGGACGCGTCAGGGGCGGCCGTCGTCCGCAGCGTCCGCGCGCCGCTGCCGCATGGCCTGCACGCGCGGCCCGCGGCCCGCATCGTCGCCTGCGCCAAGGGTTTCGATGCGCGCGTGATCCTGCACGCCGGACAGCGCCAGGCGGACGCGACCAGCCTGGTCGCCATGATGGGCCTCGGCGTCCAGGACGGCGACGAGCTTCGCCTGACCGCATCCGGACCCCAGGCCAAGGCGGCCCTGGAGGCGTTGGCCGCGCTGATCGCGGCTGGTCTGGAAGACGCAGGCGTGGAACCGACCGCGCCGCTCGTCGCCCCAGCCGTCCAACCGATCCTCGGCGAGGACGGCGAACTGATCCTGTCGGGGGTTCTCGCCGCACCCGGCCTGGTCATCGGCCGGGCCGTGCGCCTGCGCCAGATGGAGATCGCCGCGCCGGAGGAGGGTCAGGGCGTCGCCGTCGAGACGCGCGCCCTTCATGAGGCGCTCGGCGCGGTGCGCGCCCGCGTCGCGGAGGCGGCGGCCAGTGGATCGGCCCAGCGTCGCGCGATCATGGCCGCGCACCTGGCCTTCCTCGACGATCCCGGCCTGCTCGCAGGGGCCGAACAGGCCATCGCCGAAGGGCGCAGCGCCGGGTTCGGCTGGCGCGCCGCCACGCGGGCGGGCGCCGAGATGTTCCAGGCCATGGGCGACCGGCGCATGGCCGAACGCGCCGACGACCTGCTGGACCTGGAGCGGCAGGTGCTGACGGAACTGACCGGCGCGCCGCCGCCAGCGCCGCCGGCGCTGGGGCCGGGCTCGATCATCGTCGCGGACGATCTGTTGCCGTCGCAACTGATGGCCTTGGATACGGTGGAGGTCGCCGGTCTGTGCACGGCGCGGGGCGGCCCGACGTCCCACGTCGCCATCCTGGCCGCCGCCATGGGGCTGCCGGCGCTGGTGGCGGTGGGTGAAGGACTGGAACGGGTGGAAGACGGGGCGCTGGTGGTGCTGGACGCCGACGGGCGCCGCCTGATCGCGCATCCGTCGGCCGCCCGACAGGCCGCCGCCCAAAGCGCCGCCGCCGCCCTGGCGCGACGCCGCGCTGACGCCCGAGCCCAGGCTCTGGACGTCTGCCACACGGCCGACGGGGCGCGCGTCGAAGTCTTCGCCAACCTGGGCGACGCCGCCGAAGCCGCGCCCGCCGTGCAGGGAGGAGCCGAGGGCTGCGGCCTGCTGCGCACCGAGTTCCTCTTCCTGGAGCGCGAGACGGCTCCGAGCGAGGACGAGCAGCGGGTCCAGTACCAGGCCATCGCCGACGCCCTGGACGGCCGGCCGCTGATCATCCGCACCCTGGACGCCGGGGGCGACAAGCCGCTGTCCTACCTGCCGACGCCGCCGGAAGAGAACCCGGCGCTGGGCCTGCGGGGCGTCCGCTCCGGCCTGCATCGCCCCGACATCCTGCTGACCCAGTTGCGCGCCGTTTGCCGCGTGCGGTCGAAGGGGACCGTCGCCGTCATGCTGCCGATGATCGCCTCCGTCGCGGAGGTGCGGCAGGTGCGCGCCCTGCTGGAGGTCGCGGTCGCGGAAACCGGCGGCGTCAGTCCGGTCCTGGGCGTGATGATCGAGACGCCCGCCGCCGCCATGACGGTGGACCGACTGGCGCCCGCGATCGACTTCATCTCCATCGGCACCAACGACCTGACCCAGTACGCCCTGGCCATGGACCGCCAGAATTCGGCCCTGGCCGCCCAGCTGGACAGCCTCCATCCGGCGGTGCTGCGCCTGATCGCCCAGGCGACGGAAGGGGCGGCGTCGTTGAAATGGATCGGCGTCTGCGGCGGCCTGGCCTCGGACCTGCTGGCCGCGCCGATCCTGATCGGCCTGGGCGTGCGTGAACTGTCGGCGGCGCCCGCCATGGTCGCCGAGGTCAAGGCCCTGGTCCGTCGCCTGACGATGGACGATTGCCGCCGCCTGGCTGTCGAAGCCTTGGGCCAGGACAGCGCCGAGGCCGTGCGCGCCCTAGCCGCCGAGCGCATCGCCGCCCTTCAATCCCGCCTGGGAGCCGTCGCATGAAGATCGGATTGTCCAGCCTGCAGCCGCTCGGCCGCGCCCTGATGCTGCCCATCGCCGTCCTGCCTGTGGCGGGCCTGCTGCTGCGGCTGGGCCAGCCGGACCTGTTCGACATCGCCTTCGTGTCGGCGGCGGGGCAGGCGGTCTTCTCCAACCTCGGCCTGCTGTTCGCCGTGGGCGTGGCGGTCGGACTGGCGCGCGACAACAACGGCGCGGCGGGGCTGGCCGGCGTCGTCGGCTATCTGATCACCGTCGAGGCGGCCAAGGTGCTGCTGGCCGTGCCGCCGGAAGTCGTGGCGGGTCTGGCCGGAGAGGCCGCGGACGCGGCCGCCACAGGCTTCAAGGACCAGGCGATGGCGCGGCTGGGGGTGCCGATCGGCATCGTCTCGGGCCTGATCGCCGGGGACTTCTACAATCGTTTCTCGACCCTGAAGCTGCCCGAATACCTGGCCTTCTTCGGCGGGCGACGGTTCGTGCCGATCGCGTCGGGCCTGGCGGCGCTGGTCCTGGCGGCGATGGTGGGGCTGTCGTTCGCGGCGATCGATCACGCCATCGACGTGTTCAGCCGGGCGGTGGTCGGCTCGGGCGAGATCGGCCTGTTCGTCTACGGCCTGTTGAACCGGCTGCTGATCATCACCGGCCTGCACCACATCCTGAACAACGTCGCCTGGTTCATCGTCGGCGAGTACAACGGCGCGACTGGAGACCTGAACCGCTTCTTCGCCGGCGATCCGAGCGCCGGCGTCTTCATGAGCGGCCATTTCGCGGTGATCATGTTCGGCCTGCCCGCCGCCTGCCTGGCCATGTACCACGCCGCGCGTCCGGACCGGCGCAAGGCGGTGGGCGGCATGTTGGGGTCCCTGGCCCTGACGGCCTTCCTTACCGGAGTGACCGAGCCGATCGAGTTCACCTTCATGTTCCTGGCCCCGGTCCTCTACGCCATCCATGCGGTGCTGACCGGCGTGGCCATGGTGGTGATGGACCTGTTGGGGGTGCGGCTGGGCTTCACCTTCTCGGCGGGCCTGTTCGACTATGTGCTGAACTTCGGCAAGTCGACGCGGCCGTGGCTGCTGATCCCCGTGGGGCTGGTCTATTTCGGCCTCTACTACGGCCTGTTTCGGGGGTTCATCCAGGGGCTGGACCTCAAGACGCCCGGGCGCGAGGACGACCCCGTGGCGGCGACGCCCGCTCCGGCCGTCGGCGATCGCGCCGAGGCCTTCATCGCCGCCCTGGGCGGACGGGCCAACCTGCGCGCCGTCTCGGCCTGCACGACCCGGCTCCGGCTGACCGTGGCCAGTCGTGACGCGGTCGATGAGGCGGGGCTGAAGCGACTGGGGGCCAGGGGCGTGATCTCGCCGGCGCCCGACGCCCTGCAGGTGGTCCTGGGACCCAGCGCCGACGGGGTGGCGTCAGACATCCGCGACGCCCTGGCGAACGCGGCCCCGTCGGCGGCGCCGGCTTTGCCCGCCGAATGGCTGGCGGTCCTCGGCGGGGCGGGAAACATCGAGACGGTGCGGCGCCAGGCGGGACGGCTGTGCGTCACGCTGAGGTCCGAAGCGGAGGACGCGGCGCTGGAAGGCGTCGGCCGGGGGTTCGCGCGCACCGGGCCGCTTCGCTTGCAGATACTGACCGGCTGACGTCAACCCGGCGGCTGGTCGGGCTCCAGCGGGTCTTCGTCGCGGCGTTTGGCCATGACGTCCTCGGCGGCGTCGTTGGCGGTGGGGCGGCTCGAGCCCGGGGCGGCGGGACGCGGCGGCGCCCCCTTGCCGTACCCCAGCCGGCGCAGGGCGTCGTCGCCCTCGAGACCGAAGGCGCTGCGGATGCGCAGATCGGTCTGCGGGAAGGGCACCTCGATCCCCGCGGCGTCCAGGGCGTCTGCGATCAGCCAGGTATAGGCGGCGTGCATGGCGGCGGGCCGCTTGACGGCTTCGCGCGTGGGCCAGACCAGCAGTTCGAAATCCAGCCCGCGATCGCCGAAGGACACCAGCCAGACCTGGCTCTTGCGCGCGTCGGTCTCCGGCAGGGTGAAGGGGCTGGCGCGGGCGGCGGCGAGCACGGCCTCGCGGACCTTGCCGCGATCCGTGCCGTAGGCGACGGCGAAAGGCACATGGATGCGCCGCGTGTCGCCCTTCAGCGTCCAATTGGTGACCGGCTGCTCGATCAGGCGCGAGTTGGGGACCAGGACGTTGACGTTGTCGTTGGTGCGGACGCGGGTGGCGCGCGGGCCGATCTCCATGATGGCGCCCCGGATGCCGATGTCCTCGATCTCGATGTAGTCGCCGACCGAAACCATCCGGTCGAAGATCAGGAACAGGCCCGAGACGAACTCCTTCACCACCCCCTGCAGGCCCAGGCCCACCCCGATGCCCAGCGCGCCGGCGAAGACCGCCAGTGACGACAGGTTCAGCCCGGCCGCCGACAGGGCCGAGATCACGCCGAAGACGATGATGGCGTATCCGGTCAGCCGCTCCAGCAGATACACCGCCTGACGGCCGCGGTCGGCCCGTTCACGCACGCGCCGCAAGGCGCGGGTGACGATCCAACTCAGGGCGAAGGCGGCCAGCAGGATGACGGCGGCGCTGATCAGGCCCCCGACGGTGATGTTCGCCCCGGCGAACCGGGTCAGGGACGAATGCTCGAGCTTCGACAGATCGAACGGGGCGATCGGGTTCATGGTTCAACAGCGCGCGGCGAACGGCCAAGGTTCCGTTCAGGCGGGCTCGGCCTCCTCGGAGTGGTCGGGGCCGTTGACGATGCGGACGGCGGTCAGGTCGGCGGTGACATTGCCCACGGTGCGCAGGATGTCGGGGATGACCTCCACCGCCAGCAGCAGCGGCAGCACCCCCAGGGGCAGGCCCATCGCCAGACAGATCGGTCCGATGGCGGCGAAGAAGCTGACCTGTCCCGGCAGGCCGACCGAGGCGATCGACACCGCGAAGGCCGTCACCCCGCCCGCGATCAGCGTGGGCAGGCTCGGCTCCACGCCATAAAGCTGAGCGACGTAGAGGCAGACGGCCAGGTTCGCCACGGGGCTGGTCAGGCGGAAGACGGCGACGGCCAGCGGCAGCACGAGCCCCGCCGTCGCCTGGGGCACGCCCAGCCAGTCCCGCGCACGCTCGATCATCACCGGCAGGCTGGCCAGCGACGACTGGGTCGAGACAGCCACAACCAGGGCCGGCGCCGCCGCGCGGGCGAACCGCGCGGGCCGGATGCGACCCCAAAGGACGGCGATCAGGAAGGTCAGCGCGATCAGTCCGATCTGGCTCAGGCAGACGATGGCGACGTAGTGGCCCAGCGTCCCCGCCACGCCCAGTCCGGCGCGCAGGCCGACCCCCAACGCCAGGGCGAAAACCCCGAAGGGCGCCGCCAGCAGCACCCAGTGGACGATCACCACCATGGTCTCGGCCACCGCCTCGAAGAAGGTGGCCAGCGGACGGCGCAGGTCTTCGCGCACACGGCTGGCCGCGAAGCCGAAGGCTATGGCGAACACCACCACGGCCAGGACCCCGTCCTCTGCCGCCGCGCGGATCAGATTGGCGGGCGCCAGGCTGGCGAGGAAGGCCTGAAGGCCGTCCGTCTGGGCGGCGGCGCCCACGGTCTCGGCCGCGTCGGCGGGGACGCCCGCCAGCAGGGCCGCGCCGGCGGCGGGGTCGATAGGCCACAGCTGCAGCAGTCCCAGCCCGGCGAGGATGGCGTATACCGTGGCCGAGACCAGGAGGACCGCGAAGACCAGCAGGGCGCGTCCGGCCATCCGACCCGTGGCGGCTGCGTCGGCGATCGAGACGATGCCGGTCACCAGCAGGCTGAACACCAGGGGAATCACAGTCATACGCAGGGCGTTCAGCCAGACCTGACCCAAGGCCTCGATGACGCCCAAACCGGAGACGACGGCGGGCGCCTCGGCGTTCTGCGCCGCCGCCCCCACCAACACCCCGGCGACCAGGGCGGCGATGACGAAGAAGCTCAGCGAGGAAAAGAAACTGGCGACGCGCGATCGGATCATGACGCACCGCTAGCACCGGTCGCCGGGCAAGGCTTCCGAAAACCTCGCGAGTGACGCCCGTCGAGGCGTCGGCCGCGCCTGACGGATGGTCGCGGTCGCGAACGGCCGGGGCCTGGGCGCGTTCAGGTGTGGAAGGAGACTTGAACCATGATCCGCATGCACAAACTGGTTCCCCTCGTCGGCGGCCTGCTGTTGTCCAGAGGCGGGCGCCGCGTCGCGGGCCGCCACGCCGGCAAGCTGGCGCTGGCGACCCTGGCCTACGAGGTCTGGCGCAGCCGCCAGGAGAAGCGGGGGCCGGCGAAGGCGCGACCCGCGCCCCGCGCACGCTGGAGCGGCCGCAAGCCCAGGTGAACGGCTCTGGGTCGGCGGCCTGGGCTCGGCTATAGCGGCGGACTAACCGGAGCGCCGCCATGATCATCATCCATCATCTCGCCGACAGCCGATCCCAGCGCGTGTTGTGGCTGCTGGAGGAGCTTGGGCTCGAGTACGAGGTGAAGCGCTATGAGCGCGATCCCAACACCCGGCTGGCGCCGCCCGAGTTGAAGGCGGTCCACCCGCTCGGCAAGTCGCCGGTGCTGCGGGACGCCGACGTCACCGTCGCCGAGACCGGCGCGGTGGTGGAATATCTGCTCGACACCTACGGCGACGGCCGCCTGCGCCCGCCGGCGGGAACGGAGGCGGCGCGGCGGCTGACCTACTGGCTGCACTATGCCGAGGGTTCGGCCATGCCGCCGCTGCTGCTGAAACTGGTGTTCAGCATGCTGCCCCGCCGCAGTCCGACCCTGTTGCGACCGATGGTCAGCGCCATCGCCGCCAAGGCCCAGACCGGCTTCGTCGACCCGCAGACCCGCACCCATGTGGACTATTGGGAAGCCGAACTGTCGCGCCACACATGGTTCGCCGGCGATGACTTCTCGGCCGCCGACATCATGATGAGCTTTCCCGTGGAAGCCGGGGCCGATCGGGCGTTCGCGGTGGCCGAGAAGCCCCGGCTGAAAGCCTTTCTGGAGCGAATCCACGCGCGGCCGGCCTACGTCCGCGCGCTGGAGCGTGGCGGCGCCTACACCTACGCGTGATCGCCCGGCGGCAACCCGGCGTGTCGGCGGACGTTAACGGGACATGAAAATGCACACCGTTCAGATCGTAGCCGCCCTTTTGGCGGCCGTCGCCTTCGTCCTCGCCTTCATGGCCGTCGGCGCGGCCGTGGCGTCCGCCCTGTTCATGGGACTGGGTCTCGCCGCCCTGGGCTGGCTGGCCTATAGTCTGATCAAGCGCGTCCGTCGTCGCGGCGGGGCGGACGGCGCGCGAGTCTGATCCTCGACGCAATGGGGTGAAGCCCTTGAGTTTCGCCCCACGGCGGCCTAGTCTATTCGCCCGGCCGCGCCCGCCCCGCGGCCTTTTCTATTGTCGCGTACCCATTCCCTGTCTCGGGCGAAACCAAGAAAATCACGACACCAATGGAAAAAGTGCCGATGACGGCCGAGGGCTACCGCGTCCTCGACGATCAACTTAAGCAACTGAAGTCGGTCGAGCGGCCGAGCGTGATCTCCGCCATCTCGGAGGCGCGCGAGCACGGCGACCTGTCTGAGAACGCCGAGTACCACGCCGCCAAGGAGCGGCAGGGCTGGATCGAGGGGCAGATCGCCGAGATCGAGGACAAGCTGAGCCGCGCCCAGGTGATCGACGTCTCGAAGCTCTCGGGCGACCAGGTCAAGTTCGGGGCCACGGTCACCGTGGTGGACGAGGACACCGAGGAGGAGGCCAGCTACCAGATCGTCGGCGAGCACGAGGCCGACGTGAAGCAGGGCAAGATCTCCATCGCCTCGCCGATCGCCCGCGCCCTAATCTCCAAGGAGGTCGGCGACGTGGTCGAGGTCAACACCCCCGGCGGCGTGAAGGCCTACGAAATCCTCAAGGTTGAGTGGAAGTAAGTCCGGTGGGGACGACTTTTCGTCCCCATTCGACTGGGCCTCTGCGCATCTGGGTCGTCTCCGACGGCCGCGCCGGCATCGAGAATCAGGCGCTGGGGCTGGCCGAGGCCGTTCAGCGCCTGACTTCCGCCGAGATCACCGTCAAGCGCATCCGCTGGCGCAGGCTGTTCGATCGCCTGCCGTCGGCGTTGAAGACGCCGGGGATGCTCGACCCGTCCTCCGACAAGCTGACGCCGCCCTGGCCCGAGCTGTGGATCGCCGCCGGCCGGGCGACCCTGCCGCTGTCCGTGCGCGTGAAGGGCTGGAGCCGCGGGCGGACCTTCGTGGTCCAGACCCAGGATCCCCGCTGGTCGACCGGTCGCCTCGACATGGTGGTGGCGCCGGCGCATGACGGCCTGTCAGGCGACAACGTGTTCGAGATCACCGGATCGCCGCACCGCGTAACGCCTGAGCGTCTGGTCGAAGCCGCGCCGGCCTTCGCGGACCGGCTGGCGGACCTGCCTCATCCGCGCGTGGCCGTTCTGGTCGGCGGGCGCTCGAAAGCCTTCGACCTGACCGAAACCCATGCGGCGACGCTGGCCGAGGATATAGCGCAGGCGGTGGAGGCCGCCGGCGGCTCGCTGATGCTGACCTTCTCACGTCGCACCCCTCAGGCCGCGAAAGCGGTTATGACCCCACGACTGGCGTCATTGCCGGGCTGGATCTGGGACAGCGAAGGCGACAATCCCCTGTTCGCCTTCCTGCACGCGGCCGATCACATCCTGGTCACCGAGGACAGCGCCAACATGGCCGCAGAGGCGGCCTCCACCGGCAAGCCGGTCCATATCCTGCCGATGGTTTCGCTGAAGCCCGGCGGCAAGTTCGCGCGCCTGCACGCCGAGCTCGAGGCGCACGGCGCGGCGCGGCCTTTCCACGGGACGCTGGAAGACTGGACCTACGAACCCCTGGCCGAGACGGACCGCGCGGCGCGCGCGGTCCTAGAGGCCATGGAGGCGGCTCAGGCGTAGGCCTGGATGGGCTTCACATCCAGGTCGCCGGCCTTGATCGCCCCGATGGCCTGGGCCGCCGCCAGCGCCCCGGCGGTGGTGGTGTAGTAGGGGATCTTCATCATCAGGGCCGTGCGACGCAGGCTGAAGCTGTCCTGCAACGACTGCTTGCCCGAGGTGGTGTTGAAGACCAACTGCACTTCGCCGTTCTTCATCGCGTCGACGATGTGGGGACGGCCCTCCAGCACCTTCTTCACACGGCCGACCTCCAGCCCCTGCTCGGCCAAAAAGGCGTGCGTGCCGCCGGTGGCGATCAGGGTGAACCCCTCGGCCAGCAGGGTCCTGGCCGCGTCAAGGATGAACGGCTTGTCGTCGTCCTTGACCGAGATGAAGGCGCAGCCGCCGGTGGGCAGCTTCGTGCCGCCGCCGATCTGGGACTTGGCGAAGGCGCGGGCGAAGGCCGGGGCCATGTCGGCCTCGCCGTCGCGCTTGAAGTCCAGTCCCATGACCTCGCCGGTGGAGCGCATCTCCGGCCCCAGCACGGTGTCGACCCCGGCGAAGCGGGCGAACGGGAAGACGGCTTCCTTGACCGCGATATGGTCGTACGGCTTGTCGGCCAGGCCGAAGGATTTCAGGGGGACCCCCGCCATGACCTTGGCGGCGATGGCGGCGATCGGCTGGCCGATCGTCTTGGCGACAAAAGGCGCCGTGCGGCTGGCGCGCGGGTTGACCTCCAGCACGAAGATGCGCGGCTCGGCCGAGTGCGGCTCCTCGATGGCGAACTGCACGTTCATCAGGCCGCGCACCTTGAGCGCGCGCGCCATCTCGGTGGTCTGACGCTTCAGCTCGGCGACCGTGGCGTCGGACAAGGAGTAGGGCGGCATGGAGCAGGCGCTGTCGCCCGAGTGGACGCCGGCTTCCTCGATATGCTCCAGCACGCCGGCGACGAAGACGGTCTCGTCGTCGCAGAGGGCGTCGACGTCCACCTCGGTGGCGCGGTTCAGATAGTGGTCGATCAGGACGGGATCGTCGCCCGAGACCCGCATGGCCTCGTGGACATAGCGGTCCAGCTGCTCGCGGTCGTGGACGATCATCATGCCGCGCCCGCCCAGCACATAGGAAGGACGCAGCACGATCGGATAGCCGACCTCATCGGCCTTCCACGCGGCCTCCTCGGCCGAACGGGCCAGGGCGTTCGGCGGCTGCTGCAGGCCGATGGACTGCAGCATTTGCTGGAAGCGCTCACGGTCCTCGGCCAGGTCGATGGAGTCGACACTGGTGCCCAGCACCGGCACGCCGTCGTCCTGAAGCGCGTGGGCCAGCTTCAGCGGGGTCTGGCCGCCGAACTGGACGACGCAGCCGATCAGTTCGCCATTCGAGCGTTCGACCTCGATCAGCTCCAGCACATCCTCGGCCGTAAGCGGCTCGAAATAAAGCCGGTCGGAGGTGTCGTAGTCGGTCGAGACGGTCTCGGGGTTGCAGTTGACCATGATCGACTCGACGCCGATGTCGTCGAAGGCGAACGCCGCGTGGCAGCAGCAGTAGTCGAACTCGATCCCTTGGCCGATCCGGTTGGGACCCCCGCCCAGGATGATGGCTTTCTTCCTGTCGGTCGGCTCGGACTCGCACTCGGGGACTTGGCCCAGGGCGCCGGTCTCATAGGTCGAGTACATATAGGCCGTGGCGCTGGCGAACTCGGCGGCGCAGGTGTCGATGCGCTTGAACACCGGCCGCACGTCCAGGGCGCGACGGGCCGCGCGGACGGCCTTTTCGGTCTGCCCGGTCAGCTGGGCCAGACGGGCGTCGGAGAAGCCTTTGGACTTCAGCCGGCGGAACTCGGTCGGGTCGGTCGGCAGGCCCTTGACCCGCACATGGCCCTCCTCGCGCACGATGTCGGCGATCTGGCGCAGGAACCAGGGCTCGTAGGCACAGGCGGCGGCGACCTCCTCGATGGTCAGGCCGTGACGGAAGGCCTGGGCGATCACGCGGATGCGGTCGGGCGTCGGCACGCCCAGGGCGCGGACCACGGCGTTGCGGGCGGTTTCGTCCTCCGCCCCGGCCACCCCGTCGATCTCGATCTCGTCGAAGCCGGAAAGGCCGGTCTCAAGCCCGCGCAGGGCCTTCTGCATCGATTCCTGGAAGGTGCGGCCGATGGCCATGACCTCGCCGACCGACTTCATCGAGGTGCCGAGCAGGGGCTCCGAACCCGGGTATTTCTCAAAGGCGAAGCGCGGGATCTTGGTGACGACATAGTCGATCGACGGCTCGAAACTGGCGGGCGTGACCTGGGTGATGTCGTTCTGCAGCTCGTCCAGGGTGTAGCCGACCGCCAGGCGCGCCGCGACCTTGGCGATCGGGAAGCCGGTGGCCTTGGACGCGAGAGCCGAGGACCGCGACACCCGCGGGTTCATCTCGATCACCACCATGCGGCCGTCGGCGGGGTTGATGGCCCACTGGACGTTCGAGCCGCCGGTCTCGACGCCGATCTCGCGCAGGACGTTGATCGAGCCGGTCCGCATCCGCTGATATTCCTTGTCGGTCAGCGTAAGCGCAGGGGCGACGGTGATGCTGTCGCCGGTATGGACGCCCATCGGATCGATGTTCTCGATCGAGCAGACGATGATGCAGTTGTCCGCCGTGTCGCGGACGACCTCCATCTCGTATTCCTTCCAGCCCAGCACCGATTCCTCGATCAGCACCTCGGTCGTCGGGGACAGGTCCAGCCCGCGCAGGACGATCTCCTCGAACTCCTCGCGGTTATAGGCGATGCCGCCGCCGGTGCCGGCCAGGGTGAACGACGGTCGAATGACGGCGGGCAGGCCGACGAACTCCAATCCGTCCAGCGCCTCTTCCATTGAATGGGCGGCCTTGGAGCGGGGGCTTTCCAGGCCCAGCTTGTCCATGGCGTCGCGGAATTTCTGGCGATCCTCGGCCTTGTCGATGACGTCGGCCCTGGCCCCGATCATCTCGACGCCGTGCTTCTTCAGCGCGCCGGACGCGTCCAGCGCCAAGGCGGTGTTCAGCGCCGTCTGGCCGCCCATGGTGGGCAGCAGGGCGTCCGGCTTCTCCTTGGAGATGATCTTTTCGACCATCTCGGGCGTGATCGGCTCGATATAGGTGGCGTCGGCCACCTCCGGGTCGGTCATGATGGTGGCGGGGTTCGAGTTGACCAGGATCACCCGGTACCCCTCGGCCTTCAGCGCCTTGCACGCCTGAACGCCGGAATAGTCGAACTCGCACGCCTGGCCGATGACGATTGGGCCGGCGCCGATGATGAGGATGGACTTGATGTCTGTCCGTTTGGGCATGGGGAGGCCTCTTTTTCTTGTTCGACTAAGCTAGTGGGTCACGACCGCGCATTCCCAGCCGTCATAGTCCAGCTGGAAGGCCGCGGCCCAGGTCTGCATCATGGCCGAGGTCGCCGCGAACGACGCCTCGTCCACCGCCATCGTGGTCTCGAGAATGGTGGAATCGTCGCCCCCGCGCGTCAGGAAGCCGGCGCGCCGCGCCACTTCGTTCAGGTCGCCGTGGTCGCCGTCGCCATAGAAGTAGAACAGCGTATGACGCGGGGTGACCCCGCTGTCGCCGTGCTCGGCCAGCGCCGCACGCACCATGGCGTCGCGTTCGTCGTGGTTGATGTCCGAGCCGTTCACTGTCCGGCGTCGTCCTTCTTTGCGCGCGAAAAGCCGCCGCAGGCGGCGAGGCCGGCGGGGTTCGCATCGGGTTGTCGGTTAAGCGGCCCGTTTAGAGAGGGTGGGGGCGGGGGGCAAGCGGTTATGCGTCCGCGATCGCGGCGATCCAGTTGGGCAGTTCGCCGATGCGGCTGAGGGAGACGTAGCGGGGGTGGCCCTCGGGCGCGTCGGCCAGTTCGTGGGCCCAGGTGACGTGGTAGGGGATGTGGACGCCGAAGGCGCCGGCCTCGATGGCGGGGACGACGTCGGACTTCATGGAGTTGCCGGCCATCACCGCCTCGGCCGGCCCCGTGCCGTGGCGGGCGAAGACGCGGTCGTAGGTGGCGCGGTCCTTTTCAGAGACGATCTCGACGGCGCTGAAGCGCTCTCCCAGGCCCGAGGCGGCCAACTTGCGTTCCTGATCCAACAGATCGCCCTTGGTGATCAGGACCAGGCGGTACTTTTCGGACAGTTCGGCGACCACTTCATCGACGCCCGGCAGGGTTTCGACCGGGTGGGCCAGCATCTCGCGGCCGGCGGCCAGGATCTCGCGCACCACCTCGGGCGGGGCGCCGCCGTCGCACAGCTCCATCGCCGTCTCGATCATCGACAGGGTGAAGCCCTTCACCCCATAGCCATAGAGCCGCAGGTTGCGCCGCTCGACATCGGCCAGGCGCGTCTCGATCGTCTCGGCGTCGCCGTGGTCGTCCAGCAGGTCGACGAACCGCGCATGGGTCAGGCGGAAGATCGTCTCATTGTGCCAGAGGGTGTCGTCGGCATCGAGGCCGACCGTGGTGATGGGCATGTCCGGGGTCCGTCGTCTTGAAGGGCGCTCTTGGCGCGGCCGCGCGGCGAAGGCAAGGCGGCGCCGACGCTTGCGCCCCGGCGATCGTCGGTCGAGGATGCGGCCATGATCGTTCGCCTGCTCAAGCGCTGCATCGGCGTCGCCGTCCTGGGGGTCGCCCTGACGACCCATCCGGTCGCCGCGCGCGGGAACCTGTCGGACGGCGTGGTCGCGGCGACGCCCGCGCCGCCCTCGCGCGCCCGCGTCCGCCTGAACCAGCGGGTGTTCGACCGGGTCTGGAACGAGGTCCGGCGCGGCTATTACGATGCGACCCTGCGCGGAGTGGACTGGACGGCGGCCCGGGCGCGGTTTCGGCCGCTGGCCGAGGCGGCGGCGGACGAACGGACCCTGTACAGGGTGCTGAACGACATGCTGGACCTGCTGGACGACGGCCACGCCGCCGCCAGCCCGCCGGCCGCGGTGCGCCGCCAGGATCGTCAGTACGAGCGGCGCGCCGTCATGGGCATGACCTTGATGGCGGGTGAGGAGAGGGAGGTCTGGACCGTCGAGCGGGTTCGCGCCGGCTCGCCGGCAGAGGCCGCCGACATCCAGGTGGGCTGGTCGCTGCAACTGATCGACGGCCGGCCATGGGGGCCGGACTATGAGGTGTTCGACGGGCGCCCCGTCAGACTGACGCTCAAGGATGAAGTCGGCCAGACGCGTCTTGTGAATGTGACGCCACGGCTGATGGACGGGCCCGCCCCCTTCGTCGCCGACCGCTCGCGTCCCGGGGTTCTGGTGCTGACCATCGAGCAGTTCGAACAGGGCTTGGGCGACTGGATCGGCCGGCAGTTGGACGGGCTGCCGCCGGACGTGGACGTCATCCTGGACCTGCGAGCCAACCCGGGCGGGCGGCTGTCGGAGGCGGAGGCGGTGCTGACCTGCTTCCTGCCGCGCGGCCAGGCCTGGGCGACGCGGACCAGCCGATCGGGACGGGCCGTGGTGATGCGCGCCTCGGGCGGCTGCGGCGATCATGAAGAGCCGGTGGCCAATCCGGTCGCCGTCCTGGTGGACCGCGCCAGCCGCAGCGCCGCCGAACTGACGCCCGCGGCCCTGCAGGAGGCGGGGCGGGGCATAGTGGTGGGGGAGAAGACCATCGGCTCGGTGCTGATCGCCCAGGACACCGACCTGCCGGATAGCGGACGCCTGACGCTCAGCCGGGCCGACTACGTCACATCCGGCGGCGTACGGCTGGAGAAGCGGGGCGTGACGCCGGACATCCTGACGCCGCGCACCCTAAGCCAGCGCCGCACCGGCGAGGACCCGGCGATGGCGGCGGCGATCGAGGCTCTGGGGCGCGAACCCCGCATGGAGGCGCGCGCAGCCGCCCGGGCTCAGTAGATCAGCCGGCGACGGGGCGGACCCGTGACGCCGCCTCGCGCGCCCGTTCGCGGGCTTCCTCCACTGTCGATCCGCGAGCGGTGGCCACGCCCATGCGGCGACGTTCATGGCTCTCAGGCTTGCCGAACAGGCGCAGGTCGGCGGTCGGAACCGACAGCGCCTCGGCGACGCCGTCGAAAGCGATCCCCTGCGCCTCCAGCCGGCCGTAGATGACGGCGCTGGCGGCCGGCTCGCGCTGGGTTACGTCGACCGGCAGGCCCAGTATGGCTCGGGCGTGGAGCGCGAACTCGCTCATCTGCTGGCTGGCCAGCGTCACCAGGCCGGTGTCGTGCGGGCGAGGGGATACCTCGGAGAACCACACCCGGTCGCCGCTGACGAACAGCTCCACGCCGAAGACTCCGAGGCCGCCCAGGGCGTCGGTGACCTCGGCCGCGATGTCCTGCGCCGCCCGCAAGGCGGCTGGGGACATGGCCTGGGGCTGCCAGCTCTCGACATAGTCGCCCTGGACCTGGCGATGGCCGATGGGGGCGCAGAAATCCGTGCGGACCTGACCGTCGGCGCCGATGGAGCGGACGGTGAGCAGGGTGATCTCGAAGTCGAAATCGATGCGGCCCTCGACGATGACGCGGGATGTGTCGACGCGCCCGCCGGATTGGGCATAGGCCCAGGCGTCGGCGATCTGGTCCGGGTGCTCGACGAACGACTGGCCCTTGCCCGAGGACGACATCACCGGCTTGACGAAACAGGGATAGCCGACGGCTTCGGCGCCCGCCGCCAGTTCCTCGGCGTCGCCGGCGAAGGCGTAGGGGCTGGTCGGCAGGTCCAGCTCCTCGGCGGCCAGACGGCGGATGCCCTCACGGTTCATGGTCAGCTGGGTCGCGCGGGCAGTGGGGATGACCCTGGCCATCCCGGCGGCCTCGATGGCGGCGAGGACTTCGGTGGCGATGGCCTCGATCTCGGGCACGATGATGTGCGGCGCCTCGGCCATGACCAGGCCGTTCAGCACCTGCGGATCGGTCATCGGAATGACGTGGCTGCGATGCGCCACCTGCATGGCGGGGGCGTTGGCGTAGCGATCGACGGCGATGACCTCGACGCCGAGCCGCTGCAGCTCGATGGCGACTTCCTTGCCCAGCTCGCCGGAGCCGAGGAGCATGACGCGGGTCGCGGTGTCGGAAAGCGGCGTGCCGAGTTTCACATCCATCTCCATCGGCGTCTGTCTACTCCCTGCGAAGCGGGGAGGGGGACCGCTAAGCGGTGGAGGGGCTCTGGACGCCGCAAGAACCCCTCCGTCTCGGCGCTATGCGCCGATCCACCTCCCCATTCGCGAGGCAAATCGGGAGGAGACGCAAAGGTTACAGCCGCGCCTTCGCCTGTTGGACCACGGCGTCCGCCGTGATGCCGAACTTCTCGTAAAGCACCTCGGCCGGCGCGCTGGCGCCGAAGCCGGTCATGCCGACGAAGCCGCCGTCCTCGCCGATGAACCGCTCCCAGCCCTGCTTGATCGCGGCTTCCACGGCGATGCGCACCGTGCCCCGGCCGATGACCGACGCCTGATAGGCGGCGTCCTGCTGCTCGAACAGTTCGAAACAGGGAACCGAGACCACGCGGGTCGGCGTCCCTTCGGCTTCCAGCGTCTTGGCCGCCTTCAGCGCCAGCGGAACCTCGGTGCCCGTGGCGAACAGGGTGACCCTGGCCTCGCCGTTCGCGGCCTTCAGCTCATAGGCGCCCCGGGCCGAAAGGTTCTCCGACGCGGCGACGGTGCGGACCGCCGCCGTCTTCTGGCGCGACAGGGCCATGGCCGACGGCGTGGCCTTGGACTGCAAGGCGACCTGCCAGCACTCCATGGCCTCGACCGTATCGGCTGGACGGAAGACGTTCAGGTTCGGAATGGCGCGCAGGGCGGCCAGGTGCTCGACCGGCTGGTGCGTCGGGCCGTCCTCGCCCAGGCCGATGGAGTCATGGGTCAGCACGTGGATCGCGCGCACGCCCATCAGGGCGCCGAGGCGGATGGCCGGCCGGCTGTAGTCCGAGAACACCATGAAGGTGCCGCCGTAGGGGATCACCCCGCCGTGCAGCGCCAGGCCGTTCATGGCCGCCGCCATGCCGAACTCGCGGATGCCGTAGTTGACGTAGCGGCCCTCATAGGTGGGCGCGTCAAGGATCGGCGTGCCGGCGACGAAGGTGTTGTTGGAGCCCGTCAGGTCGGCCGAGCCGCCGACCAGCTCCGGAATGGCCGCGAACACCTGCTCCAGCGCCGCACCGGAGGCCTGGCGCGTGGCCTGAGCCGGCCTGGTCTCGACCAGTTCGGCGATCTTGGCGTTCAGGCCGTCGAAGGCAGCTTCCGGCAGGTCGCCCTTCATGGCGCGGGTGAAGTCGGCGGCCTGTGGCGAGGCGGCCAGGCGCGCCTCCCACTTCTTGCGGTCCTTGGCGCCGCGCCGGCCGACCTTGCGCCACGCTTCCTCGATATTGGCGGGCAGTTCGAACGGATCGTGATGCCAGGCGAGGCCCAGGCGGGTGGCGGCCACCTCGGCGGCGCCCAGGGCCGCGCCGTGCGTCTTGTGGCTGCCTTCCATGGTGGCGGCGCCCCTGCCGATCTTGGTGCGGCAGGCGATCAGAGTCGGCTTGTCCTGACGCGTGGCCCACTTCAACGCGGCCTTGATCTCCGATATGGAGTGGCCGTCGATGGCGCGCACGGCCCAGCCGGCGGCCTTGAAGCGGCCCTTCTGGTCGGTGGCGTCCGACAGCGACACCTTGCCGTCGATGGTGATCTGGTTGTCGTCCCACAGAACGGTCAGCTTGTTCAGCTTCAGCCGGCCGGCCAGGGTGATGGCCTCCTGCGACACGCCCTCCATCAGGCAGCCGTCGCCCGCCACCACCCAGGTGCGGTGGTCGACCAGGTCGTCGCCGTACTTCGCCGCCAGATGCCGTTCCGCCAGGGCGAAGCCGATCGAGGTGGCCAGGCCCTGGCCGAGGGGGCCGGTGGTGACCTCGACGCCCGGCATGTGGCCGTACTCCGGGTGGCCGGCGGTCTTGGAGCCCCATTGGCGGAAGTTCGACAGCTCTTCCTTTGTCGCCGCCTTGTAGCCCGTCAGGTGAAGCAGGGCGTAGATCAGCATCGAGCCATGGCCCGCCGACAGGATGAAGCGGTCGCGGTCGGCCCAGTCGGGACGACTGGCGTCGAACTTCATGAACTTGGAGAACAACACGGTCGCGACGTCGGCCATGCCCATCGGCATGCCGGGGTGGCCGCTCTTGGCTTTCTCCACGCCATCCATGGCAAGGACGCGGATGGCGTTGGCCATCTGCTCGGGGGTGGCCCGAGGACCGGACTTGGGTGCGGCTTTGGCGTCGGTCACGGCGCAGACCTTTCGTCGGAAGGCGGAAAAAGCGGGGCGCGCCGCCTTTACCCCGACGCGTCCTCGGGTTCTATACGGAATCTGTAAGGAGCGACCGATGGCGGATGCTGTTGCGGCCGCACGGGTGCGCATCGACCGCGCCCTGGCTGATCTCGAACGCAAGATCCTGGACCTGAAGGCGCGGCCCGCCTCGGCCCCCCCGATCGCGGACGACGACCTGTTCGCGCCGCGCCCCGACGCCGCGCGCGTGGCCGAGCTCGAGGCGGCCGGCCGGGAGGCGTCGCAGGCCCTGGCCCGCGCCGCCGAGGCCGTGCGCGACGTGCTGGCCGAGACGGAAGGGGCCGCCTGATGGCGACGGTGACGGTGGAGGTGAACGGCCGCCCCTACGCCGTGGGCTGCGCCGACGGCCAGGAGGAGCGGGTGCGCGCCCTGGCCCGCCAGTTTGACGAGCGGGTCCGTTCGGTCGCTCAGAACGTCGGCAATGTCGGCGACCTGCGCCTGTTCCTTATGTCGGCCTTGATCCTGGCCGACGAGCTGCACGACGCCCGTAGCGGCGGAACCGGCGCGACGCCGTCGGTTCCGTCCAGCGACGGCGTGGCCGAGGCGCTGAACGCCGTCGCCGCCCGGATCGAGAAGATCGCGCAGAGCGTCTGAACCGCGCCGCTTGAGAACGTCGCGCGCCGCGCCTATCTTGTTCGACGGCGGGTCTTGCTGCGGCCCTCGTCGAAGGCAACATTTCCTCGCGACCTTAATTCACTCGAAGGGATCTGTCCCTGTTTGGGCTCGAGGGCCCGGGCACACGGAGCCCACCTGGCTACCCAGGACGAGAGGATTTAAACCGCCCTTCACGGTTCTCGCGGCGCCGCCAACCTTCCCTTTTTGGGCGCTGCCGCTCGCGACGCGGTCGCGCGCTGCTTGAGCGCCCTGGCGCGCATCTCCCGGGCGCGATCATGTCGGACAAGCACGAACTTCGATCAGCGGCTCGGGCACAGCGCAAACGACTGGCGGAGCTCGATCCGTTCGCCCCTGGGCGAGCGGCTGAACATGCCGGAGCCCTGCCGGGAGCCCCCGTGGTCGCCCTCTACCGCGCCATGGGCTCCGAACTCGACACCGACGCCCTGGCCCTGGCGCTGGAACGCGACGGGCGGCGGCTGTGCCTGCCCGTAGTTCTGGAACGTAACGCGCCGATGATCTTCCGCGCCTGGTCGCCAGGCGAGCCGCTGGAGTTGGACAACGCCGGATGTCCCGCGCCGCTGCCGCTGGCTGAGGTGGTCGACCCCGACCTGGTCATCACGCCCCTGCTGGCCTTCGACGCGTTCGGCGGCCGCCTGGGGCAGGGCGGCGGCTATTACGACCGCACCTTCGCCGCCCGGTCCGACGCGATCCGGATCGGCTTCGCCTATGCCGGACAGCAGGTCGAGCGGCTGGCGCTGCAAGATCACGACATTCGCCTGCATGGCGTTCTGACCGAGACCGGCTATACGGCGTTCGCATGAGACTGGCATTCTTCGGCGACGTCATCGGCAAGTCCGGCCGCGACGGGATCAGCGACCATCTTCCGGGCCTGAAGCGGGACCTTCAGCTCGACTTCGTGGTGGTGAACGCCGAGAACGCGGCCGGCGGTTTCGGCATAACCGAGAACACCGCGCGCGAGCTCTTCATGGCCGGCGCCGACTGCCTCACGCTCGGCAATCACAGCTGGGACCAGCGCGAGGCCCTGACCTACATCGTGCGCGAGCCGCGCCTGATCCGGCCGGCCAACTATCCGCGCCTGATGGACGCGCCCGGCGCTGGGGCCAATCTGTTCGAGACCCACAGCGGGCGAACGGTTCTGGTCATGAACGTGCTGGGTCGCGTCCACATGGATCCGATGGACGACCCGTTCAGCGCCGTGGAGAGGGAGCTGGCCGCCTGTCCGATGGGGATGGCGGCCGACGCCGTCATTGTCGATATCCATTGCGAGGCGACCAGCGAGAAGATGGCCATGGGGCACTTCTGCGACGGCCGCGCCAGCCTGGTCGTCGGCACCCATACCCACGTCCCCACGGCCGACGCCCAGATCCTGCCGGGCGGCACGGCCTACCAGACCGACGCCGGCGGCTGCTGCGACTACGACTCCGTGATCGGCAACGAAAAGGAGGAGCCGCTGCGGCGCTTCACCACCCGGATTTCGGGGGGGCGCTATCAGCCCGCGTCCGGGCCAGCGACGGTGTGCGGCGTCTTCGTCGAAACCGACGATCGGACGGGCCTGGCGCGTCGCATCGAACCGATCCGCGTCGGCGGGCGGCTCAGCCAGGCCGTTCCGACCCTCTGAACCCTCAGCGCCCGGCTTCGCACCGGATCTGCGTGGCGCGCGCGGCTAGGGCGGGCGCCCCGATCTCCATCGCGACGCCTTCGGCTTCCGCCAGGATGAGATTGAGCGCCACCGGCTCCGGCCCGCCCAGGTCGCGGCGCGCCAAGCCCAGGCGCGCCATGCCCAGCTGATCCGCCACCCAGTCCAGCGGCGCGTGGTGCGACGTCGGCAACCGCCGCAGAACCCGCGTCTCCAGCTGATCCAGCCCCGCATGGTCGCCGACCGCCAGCGCCAGCGCCACTTCGCGCGCCAGCCGACGTTCGCGGACCAGGGCGCCGAGCACCAGCCCGCGCCCCTCCGTCAGGGCCTCGGCCTGGATCAGCGTCATCAGGTCGACCTCGCCGTGAGCCGCTTGCGCGACCTGGATCGCCACCCAGTCGAGCGGGCTGTGGTCCGGCGTGAACTGTTCGGCGGCGGCCTGGAACATCAGCCTTCCCTGGGCGTGGGCTTCCGGATGGCCCGCCGCCGTCGCCAGGGCCGATAGGCCCGCGCCGCACAGCGCCAGCACCCGCGCCCGGCCCAGCGGCCGCTGATCCGGCGCCAGGCGGTCGGCAAGGGCGCTGAGGTCCCGCCCGGCCTGGTCCAGCAGGCGGCCGTCGCGATTGAGGACGCCGACCTCCAGGCTCAGCGCCGCCCGCTCCAGACGCAGTTCATTGGCGATCGGCAGGGCCTTGTCCGACGCCGCCTGCGTCGCCCGATCCAGCAGGGCCGCGGCGTCCAGCAATTGCTTCGAGTCCCCGGAGAGGCGCGCTTGCCGCGCCGAGATCATGGCGTGGGCGGCGGTCGCCTCCATGGCCACCCAAGCCCGATGAGTTTTGCCGACCGCCTGGATCGCCCGCTGAGCCTCGTCCAGCCGGCGGGGCTCGCCCTGAAGGTCGAACCGCAGGGTCAATGTCAGCGCCCTTTCGACCGCCGCCAGCGCCTTCTGGTCGTAGGTCGCGGCTGCGCGGGCCAGGCTGTCCGCCGCGCGTTCCGCCCGCTCCAGGCTGTCGGCGGCGCCGCTGCGGCGGGCGTGCTCGCGCCACAGTGCGGCCGCGCGGCGCTCGGTCTCGAAGGGCCGGGCGCAGGAGACGCGGCCTGCGTCGATCGATTCCCGTCGCGCCTCGTTGCGCAGCAGGTCCACGCCGATCAGCTCGACCCAGCCGAGGTCCTCGGTCTCGCGCGCCTGGGCGAACAGTTTGCGAAGGTCTCGGCCGAACTCGAACATGGGCGACTCGTCAGGATTCCCGGTTCGGGACGAAGGCTGCGCCCCTCTGGTACGCAAAGCAAACGCGACGCCGCCGGTCCGGTTCGACTTGGCCTTATTCCTGGCTTCAGCCCAGGTCGGGCGCGCGCTGGCGACAGCGCCTGAGCGCCGCCTGCGCGGCGGGCAGATCGGCGCTGAGCTGGCGCACCGCCTCGATCCGGGCGCGGGTCTGGTCGGCCTCGGCCGCACTGGACCGCTTTCCAGCGGCCGTGCCCGCGCGCATGGCCGCCAGGGACCAGTAGAGCGCCGCGTCATACAGCCGGCGGCCCTCCTCGCTTTCTCCGCCTTCCAGTTCCGACGCCGCCTGCGTCAGTCCGGCGCAGCGCACCGCCTCCTCGTAGGAGACGAGACCTTCAGACGACGACTGCAGCATCAGGCCGAGGGCGGCCAGGGCGGTGAACATTCCAGACTCCGGGCGCCCGTCGGCGCGGACTGCATCAGACCACGGCCGCGCGGCGCGGAAAAGGCCGAACCGCGGCCCTCAGCCCCGTTCCCGCGTCTTCATGAAGGCGACCTTGGGGAAGCGTTCGCCGACATAGCCGGTCTCCCACGAAGATTTGGCCAGGAAGACCGGGTTCTGGTCGATGTCGAACGCCATCTGCGGCCGGTACTTGGAGACGAAGTCTTCCAGATCGGCCTTGCCCGCTCCCTCCGCCGGGGTGATCCAGCGGGCTTCGGCGTAGGGGCTGTGCTCGAAGATCACCTCCAGGCCATACTCCTCGCCCAGGCGGTCGGCCATGACCTCGAACTGCAGCTGACCCACCGCCCCGACGATGAAATCCGCGCCGATCTCGGGCCGGAACAGCTGGGTTACGCCTTCCTCGGCCAGGCCTTCCAGCGCCTTCTTCAAGTGTTTGGCCTTCAGCGGGTCCTTCACCCGCACACGCTGCAGGATTTCCGGGGCGAAGTTCGGCAGGCCGGCGAAGCGCACCAGACCGCTCTCCGACAGGCTGTCGCCGACCCGCAGCACGCCGTGGTTCGGAATGCCGATCACGTCGCCGGCGAAAGCGTCGTCGGCCAGCTCCCGATCCGAGGCGAAGAACATGATCGGCGCGTTCACGGACAGCGACTTGCCGGTGTTCTGCACCTTCAGCTTCATGCCGCGCCTGAAGGACCCGGAGGCCATGCGAAACATGGCGATGCGGTCGCGGTGGTTGGGGTCCATGTTGGCCTGGACCTTGAAAACGAAGCCGGTCACCTCGTCGGCGCCGGGATCGACGGTGATGTCGGCGGGAGCAGGGGCGTTGCGCGTCTCGGGCGGCGCCTCCTTGCGGGCCTTCATGGCCTTGGGCGCCGGCGCCCAGTCGCCGATCGCCTTCAGCAGTTCGTCGATGCCGAAGTGACGCAGCGCCGAACCCCAAAGCACCGGCGTCAGATGCCCCTCCAGGAAGGCCTGGCGGTCGAACCGCTTGTAGCCGGCCTCCACCAGTTCCAAGGCGTCGGCCAGCTCCGCCTGCTCGCCGCCCTCGAAGAAGGACGCGGCCTCGGTCAACGGAAGGGCGGCCGGGTGGTCGGGGTCTTCGTCGGACCCGGCGAGCTTGCGGGTGTAAGGCTGGAAGCGCCCCGTGCCGATCTCGACCATGCCGCGCAGGCGATTGCCGCTCTCGGCCGGCCACCAGACCGGGGAGGGGTCCAGCTGCAGTCGGCTGGCGATGTCGTCCAGCAGCCCCATCGGATCCTGGGCCTCGCGGTCCAGCTTGTTGATGAAGGTGATGATCGGGATGTCGCGCAGGCGGCATACCTCGAACAGCTTCAGTGTCTGCGGTTCGATGCCCTTGGCGGCGTCCAGCACCATGATGGCGCAGTCGGCGGCGGTCAGGGTGCGATAGGTGTCTTCCGAGAAGTCCTCGTGCCCCGGCGTGTCCAGCAGGTTGAACATCTTGCCATCGTGCTCGAACGTCATGACCGAGGCCGAGACAGAGATGCCGCGCTCCTTCTCGATCTTCATCCAGTCCGAGCGGGTGCGCCGGTTCTCGCCCCGGGCCCGCACGGCGCCCGCCGCGCGGATCGCCCCGCCGGCCAGCAGGATGTGCTCGGTCAGGGTGGTCTTGCCCGCGTCTGGGTGGGCGATGATGGCGAAGGTGCGACGGCGCGCAGCCTCCTCGGGCAGGGTCAGTTTGGACATGGCGCGCGACTACCCCGCCGCGCGCGGAAAGTCACTTGCTGGCGGCGGTTGACCAATAATCGCGCGCTGTCGTCGATCCCTGCTCCGATGATCCCCCCTCATCCGCCTGGGGCGCCGGCTGGGGTTCCGGCTCGGGTTCGCTGATCTGCGGCTCGTCCGCCTCTTCCGTCAGCTCCGGCGGCTCCCCTCCGGTTTCCAGCGACTCGATGAAGCGACTGGCGAAGGACGATGCGCTTCCGCCGTGCGGGTTGTTGGCCAAGGGACGCAGGACCGATATGGCCTGCTCCTTGTCGCCGGTCTGGGCCAGCGCCGACGCATAGCGAAAGCGCACGGCGGCCAGTTGGGGCGCGCGATCCAGCGCCAATCCCATGGTCAGCAGGTCATTGTCGTTAGGATAACCTGGCTGGCCCTGGCGCAATTCCGCCAGCAGCATCAAGGTCCGATAGTCGTTCTGGCCCGCGGCGTAGGCTCGCGCCAGCAAGGCGCGCGCCTTGCTCCGCGCCGCTTGGGCCTCTGTCTCGTCGTCGGCTTCTCGCGCCTGCCTCAGCTGCTCCTGAGCCAAGTACTGGAGGGCTTCCACATGGTCAGGCTCCAATTCGAGCAGCCGCTCCAGAGCGCGCACTCCAGCCGGTCTATCGCCGAAATGCAGTCCGGCGTGACCGGCGGCCATCAGCGCCAGCGGATCGTCGCCGTGCCGCGCGGCCAGCCGCGCCACCTCCTGACCCAGGGCGGCTCGATCCTCGTTCGGCGCCCCGACCTTCAGGCGCTGGTTGATCAGCAGCAGGTCGTCGGCGGCGGGCGACAGGCGGGTGATCTGGGTCTCGGCCATGGGAAACCGGCCGGTTATCTTCGTCGCCGTCAATCGCACCCGAGTGTAGCGCCGCAGGGCGTTCTCCAACTGACGGATCGTCATCCCGGTCGCGCGCTCCATGGCGGCGACCGAGTCCTCGCCGCCGGCGACGCCGTCGAGATAGGCCTGTAGCTGCGCCGCCCGCTCGGGATCGCTGAAGAACCAATGAGTCAACAGCCACGCGATCGAGTAGTAGGTGGTCTGGTGGGTGGGCCGCACCTCGCCGGGGCGCTTGGTCAGCAGGATGCTGAGCGGAATCCAGTTTTCCGCCATGATCCAATACGCTCGGTTCTCGTTGTACCCTCCCAGGAGCACCTCCCGTTCGCGCACGTTGATATCGGCCGTCATGTAGTATTCGGCGAATCCCTCGACGAGCCAGGCGGGATAGGCGGCCGGAACATTGGCCAGCATGAAATGGTGGGCGTATTCATGCATAAGCACGTCATTGCCGGACAGCCCGTCGCTGCCCCGGCGGACCGCCACCGCGAAGATATCTTCTTCCGTGGGGAAATAGGTGCCCAGGACGTTCTGGCCGCTTCGCGGATGAACGCGCGCCAGATCCCGTCTGCTCGCAACCAGATAGATCGGCAGCTTCCGCGGCGACGCCATGTCGGCCGACAGGCCTGTCCGGAACTGCATGACCCGATCGAATATCTCCAGCTTCTGGACATAGTCTCTCAGGTCGCGCTCGCCGCCGTCGCTATAAACGATGAAACGCTCGCTTTCCGCTCGCAACCAGTCGGCGCGAGCGGCGCTCGGCGCGCCCAGCAAGGCCGTCGCCATGACCGTCGCCATGACCGTCGCAAGCCCGACGACGAAGATTGATTGTCGACTCATCACACTCCCCAAACACGGGCGACAATCGCAACGGTTGTGATGGCGGGCAAGGGTGTCCGTCAATGACCCTTGGCAACCAAGGGCCATTGAAGCCATTGTCCTATTGCGGAGTCGATCCGACCGTCAGAGCCGGCCCCTCCGCATAGGGAAAGGAAACGACGATGGCTGTGATCCATCCTGAAGACCGTATCGCGCGTGTGCGCGGCGAGAAGACTCCGCTTCACCCTGCTGTTGGATTGCTGGTGGGCTTCGGCTTCATCGTGGGTGTGGCGACGCTGGTGCACGTCCTGTTCAGCGCCGCCTTGTAGGCGCGGCCGGCTCTAGGCGGCGAGGCGGTTCCACACCGCGCGGTCGGCCGCGACGGCGTCGAGCCGGCGACCCTTGGCTTGCAACTGCCGCATGACCATGTCGGGCAGGGCGCAGAAGCGCGGCTCGACCAGATCCGGCTCGCATCCCGCTTCCGGTGCGGCGAACAGCGCGGCGTTCACGTCGGAACTGCGGTTGGCGATCAGCCAGGCCAGCCGGCGGGCCCGCGCTGGATCATTGCGATGCAGCAGCGGATCCTCGGCGAACAGCTCGCAACCCAACTCCAGCACATAGTCGAACCCGAGTTGCTCGAAACGGCGCGCGTCGGCGGGCGTGGCCGGACAGGCCTCGTCCAGGTCGAACACGACGTCGTTCAGAAGAAACAGCATGGGCGGATGCTCACTGGCCGGACGGATACTTCGTCCTGGGCTGCACCCTAGCGGCGGCCGCTTGCGGTCCGGTTCACGGACGAGGTTAAGCGAATCTCACCGATCGACGACGCGAGCGCCGTCCGGAAGCAGAGAAGCCCGGCCGCTTTCGCGACCGGGCTTCAGGAAACTGGTGGAGCTAAGCGGAGTCGAACCGCTGACCTCTTGAATGCCATTCAAGCGCTCTACCAACTGAGCTATAGCCCCGGACCTTTCGGTCTGGATCGCCGTGTCCGTCTTGCGATGGCCCCCGGCGAGGCGGCGGAAACTATGTCAGGGCTTTTTCAGGATCAAGCCCGTTTCCACTTTTATTTTCGTTTCAATCCCGCTCGAGAAAATCCTGTTCTTTATCAAGCGTTAAGCGGAAAAATCCCCGTCCATGCCTAGGCGTGGGCGGGGATCTGGAGGTCGCGTCAGTCGTCGTCCGACTTCGCCGGTTTGGCGATGTCGTCGTCGAAGGCGTCGTCGTCCTCGTCCTCGATGAAGGGGACGGAATCGTCGTCGTCATCGTCGTCGAGAACGTCGTCGTCGTCGCCGTCGGTCGATCCCATGCCGGGCTCGTCGGCGGCGTCGGCCGGGGTATCCTCGTCGTCGTCCGGCGTGAGGATAGGCTCGTGGCCCTCCTCGTCGATTTCGGGGGCGCGGACTTCTTCTTCCTCGTCCTCGTCGCCGGCAGGCTTCTCCTTGACCTGATCCTCGGTCTCCTCCTCGTCGGCCGGATAGCCCGGACGGACGCGACGGCCGCGCAGCTTCAGCGCTTCCTCGGGGTCAAAGTCGGTCGCGCATTTGGGGCAATGCGCGGGACGGCGGTTCAGATCGTAGAACTTCGCCTGGCAGTTGGGGCAGACCTGCTTGGCGCCCAGCTCGGGTTTGGCCACGGGATAGACCTTGGAAACAGGGGTTGGAATTCGGCCGCGTCCCTTGCCACCCCCGAGGGCCGCTGTCAAAAGCCATCTTTCGCGCCCCCGCGCGGCCTTTCCGACATTTGCAGCCGAAGCGGGTGACGATGCCCTCCCAACTGACCGCCACCCGTTCGCAAGCCCTCAGGGGCGTGGTCCGCGCCCCGGGCGACAAGTCGATGTCGCACCGCGCGATGATCCTGGGCGGGATGGCGTCCGGCGTGACCGAGGTCGAGGGGCTGCTGGAGGGCGACGACGTCTTGGCCACCGCGCGCGCCGTGGAGGCGTTCGGCGGGCGGGTCGAGCGGCTGGGCGACGGCCGCTGGCGGATCGAAGGGGCGGCGGGGTTCCGCACGCCGATGAGCGTGATCGACTGCGGCAACGCCGGCACCGGCGTACGCTTGCTGATGGGGGCCGCCGCGGGCTATCCGCTGACCGCCACCTTCGACGGCGATCTATCGCTGCGCAAGCGGCCGATGAAACGGGTCACCGGGCCGCTGGCCGACATGGGCGCGCGGTTCGGCTGGCTCGCGGCCGAGGATCGGCTGCCCGTCACCCTGAGCGGCGGCGCGCTGCGCGCCATCGACTACGTGCAGTCGGTGGCTTCGGCCCAGGTGAAATCGGCCATTCTGCTGGCCGGGCTGAACGCGGAGGGCGTTACCTCGGTGGCCGAACCGGAGAAGAGCCGCGACCACACCGAACGCATGCTGCGCGCTTTCGGCGCCGAGGTCGGGGTCGAGGAACAGGGTGCGGGCTGGAAGATCACCCTGCGGGGCGGCCAGCCGCTGAAGGGAACCGCCGTGGCCGTGCCGGGCGATCCGTCATCCGCGGCCTTTCCGCTGGCCGCCGGGCTGATCGTACCAGGGTCGGAGGTGACGGTGGCCGGGGTGATGCTCAACCCGCTGCGCACAGGGCTGTTCGACACCTGGATCGAGATGGGCGCCGACCTGACCGTCAGGAATCGTCGCATGGCCGGGGGCGAGGAGGTCGGCGACATCACCGCCCGCCACTCGGCGCTGAAAGGCGTGATCGTGCCCGAGGACCGCGCAGCCTCCATGATCGACGAGTATCCGATCCTGGCCGCAACCGCCGCCTTCGCCGAGGGCCGGACGGTCATGCGCGGCGTGGGCGAGATGCGGGTCAAGGAAAGCGACCGAATCTCGCTCATGGTCGCCGGCCTGCGCGCCTGCGGCGTCGAGGTGGAGGAGGAGCCGGAAGGCTTCATTGTCACCGGCGGGCCGGTGCGCGGCGGAGGCGTCGTCCACACCGCTCACGACCACCGCATCGCCATGAGCCACCTGGTGCTCGGCCTCGCCGCCGAACAGCCCGTCTCGGTCGACGAGCCGGGCATGATCGCCACCAGCTTCCCCGGCTTCGTCGACATGATCAACGGGCTGGGCGGGCGGATCGCATGAGCCTGATCATCGCCGTTGATGGCCCGGCTGCGTCAGGCAAGGGGACCATCGCCGCGCGGCTGGCGCGCACCTATGGTCTGCCGCACCTCGACACCGGGCTGCTGTACCGCGCGGTCGGGGTGAAGGTGCTGGGCGACGGCCACGCGCTGGGCGATGAGGATGCGGCGGCGGCGGCGGCGCGCTCGCTGGTTCCGGCGGGCCTGACCGAGGACGAGCGCCTGACGACCGGCGAGGCGGGGGAGGCGGCCAGCCGCGTGGCCGGTCATCCCGCCGTACGTGCTGCCTTACTCGAACTGCAGCAGGCCTTCGCCGGGCAACCGGGCGGGGCGGTGCTGGACGGTCGCGACATCGGCACCGTCATCGCGCCCGAAGCGACCGCCAAGCTGTTCGTCACCGCCGCGCCCGAGGTCCGCGCCGCGCGCCGATGGAAGCAGCTGACCGCGCGCGGTTTCGACATCGCCTTGGACGACATGCTGGCCGACATCCGCCGTAGGGACGAGCGGGACGCCGGTCGCGGCGCGGCGCCCATGGTGCAGGCGGACGACGCGGTCTTGCTGGACACGACCGATATGGATATAGAGGCCGCCTTCGATGCGGCCCGCCGTATCGTCGAGGCGGCGCGCGCGAAGCACGGTCTTTAGATTCCCACATGCTGCGTAAGCGGCAGGGAAACGAAGGACCTGGATCGCAAATCCAACGCTCCCATCCTCGGCTTCCGCGGGCGTCCTGATCGTTCTGAACGACCTCGCATCCTGACGACCTGCCTATCCCTTCATTCCACCTCGCGCGGGGCCGTCCGGTCGCGCGCCCTAGCCTCTACAGGACGCTTTCAAGCTCCATGACTGACACTCTCACTCCCTCGCGCGACGATTTCGCCGCGCTGCTCGACGAACAGCTTCAGGGTCGCGACTTCGGCGAAGGCCAGGTCGTTCACGGCCGCGTCGTCGGCATCGAAAAGGACATCGTGATCATCGATGTCGGCCTGAAGACCGAAGGCCGCATCGCCATGCGCGAGTTCGGCCAGGGCGACGACGCCAAGCTGCCGAAGGTCGGCGACAACGTCGAAGTCTATCTGGAGCGCGTCGAGAACGCGCTGGGCGAAGCCGTCATCAGCCGCGACAAGGCCCGGCGCGAGGAAGCCTGGACCCGTCTGGAAGCCGTGTTCGCCGAAGGCCAGCCGGTCAACGGCGCCATTGTCGGCCGCGTCAAGGGCGGCTTCACCGTCGACCTGGGCGGCGCCTCGGCCTTCCTGCCGGGCTCGCAGGTCGACATCCGTCCGGTCCGCGACGTCGGCCCGCTTATGGGCAAGGAACAGCCCTTCGCCATCCTCAAGATGGACCGTCCGCGCGGCAACATCGTCGTCTCGCGTCGCGCCATCCTGGAAGAAGCCCGCGCCGAACAGCGCACGGAGCTGGTCGGCCAGCTGCAAGAGGGTGAAGTCCGCGAAGGCGTGGTCAAGAACATCACCGACTACGGCGCCTTCGTCGACCTGGGCGGCATCGACGGCCTGCTGCACGTCACCGACATGTCGTGGAAGCGCGTCTCGCACCCGTCGCAGGTCCTGGCCGTCGGCGACACCGTCAAGGTCCAGATCGTCAAGATCAACCCGGACACCCAGCGCATCAGCCTGGGCATGAAGCAACTGCAGTCGGACCCCTGGGACGGCGTGGAAGCCAAGTATCCGGTCGGCGCCAAGTACACGGGCCGCATCACCAACATCACCGACTACGGCGCCTTCGTGGAGCTGGAAGCCGGGGTCGAAGGCCTGGTGCACGTCTCGGAAATGTCGTGGACCAAGAAGAACGTCCACCCCGGCAAGATCGTCTCCACCTCGCAGGAAGTGGACGTCATCGTGCTGGACGTCGACGCCTCCAAGCGCCGCATCTCGCTGGGCCTGAAGCAGGCCCAGGATAATCCCTGGGACGCCTTCGTCGCCGCGCACCCGATCGGCTCGACCGTCGAGGGCGAGGTCAAGAACGCCACCGAGTTCGGCCTGTTCATCGGCCTGGACAACGACATCGACGGCATGGTGCACCTCTCCGACCTCGACTGGTCGGTCTCCGGCGAGGAAGCCATCCAGCGTTACCGCAAGGGCGAGATGGTCAAGGCCAAGGTGCTGGACGTCGATGTCGAGAAGGAACGCGTCTCGCTGGGCATCAAGCAGCTGGGCGGCGATCCGATCGGCGAGGGCGACACCTACCGCCGCGGCCAGCAGGTCACCGTCACCGTGACGGCGATCGAGTCCGGCGGCATCGAGGTCAAGTTCGGTGAGGACGACGCGCCGGTCACGGCCTTCATCCGCAAGTCGGACCTGTCGCGCGACCGCAACGAGCAACGTCCGGAACGCTTCGCGGTTGGCGACCGCGCCGACGCTATGATCACCGCCGTGGACAAGGCCTCGCGCCGCGTCTCGGTGTCGATCAAGGCGCTGGAGATGAAGGACGAGCAGGAAGCCATCGAGCAGTTCGGGTCCTCGGACTCCGGCGCATCGCTGGGCGACATCCTGGGCGCCGCCCTCAAGAACGCGGGCGCCAAGGAGTAAGCCGATCCCTCAGGGGAGGCTGCGCTCAAGCAGCGTACTCGCAGGAAGGGCGGTCGGAGCGATCCGGCCGCCCTTTTCCATGCCGTCCGACCCTCGGGAAATGTCCGCTTGCCCCAATGTCCGCTAGCGGACATGGTGGGAAACAGGCGCGGCCCCTCCATAAGGGCTTTGTGCAATGTCGTTCGGGGGTTAGGGTAAGACCTGATCCGTCAAGCGCGGCTCAATATGAGCGATGGCAGGGGCTGGAATGATCAAGTCTGAGTTGATCGAGAAGCTGGCGGCCGAGAACACCCACCTCACCCATGCGGAGGTGGAGCGGCTGGTGAACGTAATCCTGGGCAAGATGACGGATTCCCTGGCTGAGGGCGGCCGGGTGGAGTTGCGCGGCTTCGGGGCCTTTTCGGTCCGGTCGCGGCCGGCCCGCGCGGGGCGAAATCCCCGTACCGGCGAGACGGTGGAGGTTCCGGCAAAGGCGGTGCCGTTCTTCAAGAGCGGCAAGGAACTGCGCGAGCGGCTGAACGCCTCCGGCGACGCCTGAACCTGGGGATTCCAAGATGAGCCTGATTTCCGAGTTCCGCGAGTTCGCGGTCAAGGGCAATGTCGTCGACTTGGCGGTCGGCGTCATCATCGGCGCGGCGTTCAACGGCATCGTCAAGAGCCTGGTCGACCAGGTGGTGATGCCGCCCATCGGCCTGCTGACCGGCGGCATCGACTTCTCCAAGCTGGAGTGGGTGCTGCGGCCCGAGAACCTAGCGACCGAGGAAGTCGAGAAGGTCGCCATCCAGTACGGCGCCTTCATCAACACATTGATCCAGTTCCTGATCGTGGCCTGGGTCGTGTTCCTGGTGGTCAAGGGCATCAACAGCCTGCGCCGCCAGCAGGCGGCTCAGCCGGACCCCGCGCCCGCCGCGCCGACGGCGACCGAGGCGCTGCTCACGGAAATCCGGGACGAGTTGAAGGCGCGCCCGAAGGTCTGAGGCTCAGGCCTTGGCCGCCCGCCCCGCCGGGGCGGCGAAACGCCGCGCGGCGCGTTTCGTCTCTGCGGGGACCGGTCGCGAACAGATCGAGAAATCCCCGTCGAACGGCGTCGGCGACCACGCGGTCGCCAGGGCCTCCTCCTCGATCCAGGCATGGCAGTGGCCCCAGCCGCCCTCCTTGCGCGCTCGCTTCGCCAGCGGGCCCAGTCGCGCCAGCAGGTCGGGCGACACCATGGGCAGCCGCACCTTGGCCGCGCCCAGGGCGCGGGCGTTGTCGATCAGCGCCTGGACCAGCGCCGCGGCCGCGTCGTCTTCGCCCGGCAGAGTCGTCAGGTCCATGATGTCCAGGCAGGGTGGCTCCAGGATGCTGGTCTTGGCGATCATGGCCATGACCACGCCGCGAACGGAGCCGTCGCGAAACTGGGCCAGCAGGAGCGGCGGCCGCGTCTGGTCGGGATCGCCCAGCCGCCAGCGCATCGTCTCTGGCGACCGGTCCGCCAGCAGCGGCGTCGCGGCGGCCAGCGCCCGCCAATAGTCTGCATAGGCCGATCCGTCGGAAAGGTCGGCGAGCCGCCGTATATCCGGGGGCAGGCGCAGAGCCTTCGCCGTGTCCAGCCGCCGGTTCAGCAGGCGCTCGCCGATGCGGGGCGCCTCGTCGGCCCCTGTCCCCCCATAGACAGCGCGCAGCAGCCGTCCTCTCAGGCACGCCAGCCAGTCCACCCGCCACGACAGCTTCAGGGCGTGCGTACGATCGGGGAACGGCCTTAGCCCGAACAGCCTGTAGAGCGGCGCCGCCCTTGGGTTGGCGTTGAAGGTGTAGGCGGCGAACATGCCGGGCTGCTTCAGCACGGAACGGATCAGCGAACGGCTGACGCCCGCCCGCGACGGCGGCACCACGATGGAGAAGCCGGTCGCGCCGTGCAGGCGTCGCCCACCGGCGTGGAAACGCTGCACCAGGTTGCCGACGACGGCCGCCGGCGCGTCGGCGTCGTCCACGACCACCCACCCCATGGGCGCGCCGGTTTCGACCCGGGCGGGGTTGTCCTCCAGCCAGCGCCAGCCGGCGTAGGAACGTTCAGGCCAGCCGACCGAGCGGTAAAGGCGATTCACGCCTTCATAGTCCGACGGACGCATCGGCCGAACGGCCATCCGGACCCTCCCGTTCCCTCGCTGGCACAACGCCTCCGCGACGACGCCGACCCAAGCAGGGAGGGCGCCACGGGGTCGTGGGACACGTTAGCGCGACGATGGCCTTAACCCTTGTTCAGACGGTCGGGCCGTGCTGCTTATGCGCCTTTCGCGCGCCTGGGAGGCGCGGCTATCTGGAGTAGGCCGTTGACATCGACGGATGGGGGGGCGCTCGCGCCTCGCAAGACTTTTCTGGGACACCCGCGGGGGCTGGTGATCCTGTTCTTCACCGAAATGTGGGAGCGGTTCTCCTACTACGGCATGCGGGCCCTGCTGGTCCTGTATCTGACGCAGCACTTCCTGTTCGGCCCGGCCGAGGCGCAGGGCATCTACGCCGCCTACGCCGCCCTGGTCTATCTGATGCCAGTCATCGGCGGCATGATCGCCGACCGATATCTGGGGTCGCGCAAGGCGGTGATCATCGGCGCCGTGCTGTTGGTGCTGGGCCACTTCACCATGGCCTTCGAGGGCACGGGCGGGCGCGAACGCCTGACCATCGGCGACACCACCTATGAACTGCAGGTCGAGGGTCGCGACCAGAACCGCCAGATCTTCGCCGTCAACGGCGACGAACGCGTGCAGATCGCCATCACGCCGGAGGGCGTCTCCACGGTCGGCGCGGAGCCGTCGGCCGCGAACGCCGCGGACGCCGCCGCGCTCGCCACGGGCGCGGCCCTGGGCGCCCAGCCGACCGGCGCTCTGGATCCGGCCACCGCCGCCGCGCCCCAGGCCTCGGCCCAGGCCGGCTTCCCCGCCTTCACCGCCGTCGGCGGCTATACGCTTGAGACAACCCGCGACACCGCCATGGGCGAGCCGGTCCTGTTCCTGGCGCTGTCGCTGATCATCGTCGGCGTGGGCTTCCTGAAGGCCAACATCTCGACCGTCGTCGGGGCTCTGTATGAGGAGAACGATCCCCGTCGCGACGGCGGCTTCACCATCTTCTACGTCGGCATCAACCTGGGTTCGTTCCTGGCGACGATCGCCTGCTCCTACCTCGGCATCAAGTATGGCTGGGCCTACGGCTTCGGCCTGGCGGGCATCGGCATGCTGGCGGGCTTGCTGACCTTCGTCCTGGGCCAGTCCTGGCTCGAAGGGCGCGGCGGACCGCCGGTCCCGCTGCAGGGGCGTTCGATCCTGGGCGTGCCGTTGGTGCCCTTCTTCTGGATCGCGGGCATCGTCGCCGTCATCCCGACCTGGCTGCTGATGCAGCGGCACGAGATCATCGAGACCGCCCTGCCGTGGATCGCGGGCGTCATCTTCGCGGGCGTGGTGGGCTACACCGTGCTGCGGCTGAAGGGCGCCGAGCGTTCGCGCATGCTGGTCGCCCAGGTGCTGATCTTCTTCTCGGTGCTGTTCTGGGCGCTGTTCGAACAGGCCGGCTCCTCGCTGACCCTGTTCGCGGACCAGTCGACGGAGATGCCGTCGTGGTTCAACGCGGCCATGACCCAGACCTTCAACCCAGGCATCATCGTGCTCGGCGGCCCGATCATGGCCGCCCTGTGGGTCTGGCTAGCCAAGCGCAACCGCGAGCCCTCGACGCCGGTCAAATTCTCCTTCGGCCTGGTGCTGGTGGGCTTCGGCTTCCTGGTTCTGACCTGGGCGGCGTCGAACACGGCGAACGAGGCGTTCCGCGTGCCGCTGACGTTCCTGTTCCTGACCTACTTCTTCCACACGATCGGCGAGCTGTGCCTATCGCCCGTGGGCCTGTCGATGATCACCAAGCTGTCGGTCGCGCGCGTGGTCGGGCTGATGATGGGCGTCTGGTTCCTGTCCAGCTCGGTCGCCCACATCGTCGCCGGCATCATCGCCAAGGCGACGGCGACGGACACGGTCGCCGGCGTGGTCACCAGCCCGGAACTGGCGCTGCAGACCTATGGCTCCATCTTCGGGACCATCGGCTGGGTCGGCGTCGGCGTGGGCGTCTTCCTGCTGCTGCTCTCGCCGCTGCTGAAGAAGGGCATGGCCGGGATCCACTGATCCCGACCGCCAGAGACGGAAAAGCCCCGGCGGAGCGATCCGCCGGGGCTTTTTGCTGATCGCTGGAAGCCTAGAAGGTCTTGCGCAGGCGCAGCGACAGGAAGGTGCGCGGGTCGATCCGGCGCTCCTCGACGAAGTCCACCGTACGCGGGTCGCGGCTGGCGTACACCGTGCGGCGGATGACGAAGTCGTCCCACACGTTCAACTGCGCCCGCAGCGCCAGGGTGGAGGTCGGCTTGTACTCGACGAAGGCTTCAAAATAGTCCGAGCCGCGCCAGATCACGGTCTGGTCAGGGTCGTAGCTGTGCTCGCCCAGGCGCGGCAGCCAGTTGATCCCCCACTGGGTCTTCCAGCTGGTGATGTCCTGCTGAAACCCGACGTTGGCCTGGCTATAGCGGACCTGCGAGATGGGCCGCTCCTCGCCGGTCGTCGGGTCCGTGACGCTGGTGTCGTTCCAGTCGTTCTTGAAGGTGAACCGGCCGCCCGAGACGCCGAACTTGTCCAGCGGCACGACCACGTTCAGGGATATGCGGTCCAGCGTTCCATCGCCGATATTGCCGGTCGCCGACAGGCCGTCGGGCAGGGGCAGGCGGTCGATCACGTCGATGATCTCGTCATGGCGATAGCCGACGGCGACGACGCCCTCGCCCCAGAAGCGGCGTTCATAGGTCAGCTCCGAGATCCAGCGCTGCTCAGGCTCCAGGTCCACGTTGCCGCCGAACACGTTGCCGTCGTCCAGCTCGGCCGAGGCGGCGAAGTCGCCGAAGTCCAGTTGGCCTAGCTCACGCTCGAAACGGAACCGCAGCTGGTTGTCCGCCATCGGCGTCCAGGTCGCCAGGAAGCGCGGCTTGGCGAAGAAGAAGCTCTTCTCCTGGTCGGCGTCGCCCGACTGGCTGATGGTCGAAGCCTCCAGCCGCAGGCCGCCTTCCAGCGTCAGCCTGGGATCCACCCGCCAGGTCGCCTTGGAGAAGGCCTCGCCGCGCGTCTCCTCGACCTTTACCGAGGCGCTGGGCAGGTCGACCGGGTCGCCGCCGATGGTGAAGGCCTGCTGGACGTCCAGCATGTTGTAGGCCACCTCGGCCCCGAGCTCGAGGGTGAGGGACGGCGAGCGCTCGTTGCGGACAAGGCCGCGCAGGATGGATTCGGAAGCGTCGCCTTCGGCGGCGAAGCGCTGCTCCGGCTCGGTGACGCCGTCGAGAGTCTCGTTGCCCGTGGAGACGTTGTCGAAGCTGGTGAACTCGTGGATCATCCGCGTCTCCATCGTCCAGCGCGGGTTCAGCGGCCGGGTCCAGGTCACGCCCAGTTCTCCGCTGGTGCTGTCCTCCGCGAAGGCGCTGCGGCGCAGGGCCGTGGGCGATTCCAGCAGCTGCCATTCCTGCCAGTCGTTCTGGGCGTAGCGCGCCGTGGCGTCGATCTTGCCGCCGGCGACGGGGCCCGCGTAGTTGCCGCGCATGGACTGGCCGCCGCCCCAGCCGTCGTTCTCGAAGTATTCGTCGCGGATCAGGTTCCCGTCGGCGTCATAGCGTAGAGCCCGGCCCTCGCCGTTGGAGTCGCTGGTGCTGGTTCCGTCCGAGAGGGTGATCCCCCAACTGCGGTCGCCCTCCTGGGCGGTGAACTGGTAGGAGCCGCCCCACACGTCCTGGCCGCCTTCGAAGAAGATCGGGTTCAGGGTCAGGATCGACTGGCGGCTGCTGGTCGTCTTCAGGATGACGTTCACGACCACTGAATAGCCCTGCATGTCGACGCCGGGCGCGCCGCCGCGGATCAGCTCGATCCGGTCGACCTGGTTGGCCGGGGTGCGGGCCAAGACGTTGGAGCCTGCATCGTTCTTGGACGCGGGGCGGTTGTTGTTGATCAGGATGTTGCCGACCGCCCCCTCGAAGCCCCGTGCGCCCGAACCGTCGTCAATCGAGAAGCCCGGCACTCGGTTGACCATGTCCAGCGCGGTGTTCGGACGCTGCGAGGCGAAGAAGTCGGGCGTGAAGACCAGCACGCCGCGCTGCGCCGCGTCGTCCAGCGGAGCCTCGCTGGTGGGGCCGGTCGGGACCGGCGCCTGGGCGACCTGAGTCGCGTCCTCGGCGTGGGTCAGGCCGGCGCTGAGCAGCAGGGCGGTGGTGGCCAGCATGGCGGTCTTCGTCATCGGTCTTCCCCTCGGATCTGATGCCGGATGTGTGCCGTCGCGGGCCGTCCACCTCCAGTTACAAGGCGGAAAGGTGGATTAAATCGGCGACATCATTACAGGGATTTCACGTGCTAATACTTGGCTGCGCTATTCTATACATCCTGTAATGTAGGAGACGTCGTCATGGGCCTGAGATCCGCTTGTATCGCCGCCGGCCTGGCGATGGTCTTGGCGACCTCCGCGGGCGCGCAGTCGAACGAGGATGTGGCCACCGTCGACGAGATCGTGGTCGTCGCCCGTCGTGCCGGACTGCCGATGTGGACGGTCGAGACCGCGACCGGCTCGGTCATCCTGGTCGGGTCGCTGACCGGCGTGCCGCGCGACTACGACTGGCGGCCCGAGGCGCTGGAGGCGGCCACCGCGAAGGCGCAACGGATCCTCTATCCGATCGAGGGCCGCGCCTCGCTGGCGGACGTTATGCGGGTGATCTGGCGCATCCGCACGGTGGCGCGGCTGCCGAAGGCCACGACCATCGCCGATTACGCGTCGCCGGAACTGATGGCGCGGCTGGAGCGGCTGCATGAGGGGGAGCGGTCGCAGGCCTGGCGGACCGAGACCCCGACGGGACAGAGCTTCGACCTGCTGAAGGCGGCCGGCGGAGAACGGCGGGGCCGGGCGGTGGAGCAGGTCGTGCGGGCGGCGGCGCGGCGGGAGGAGACGCCGGGGCAGCCGGTCGGCGTCGTCCGCGGCGACGAAATGATCGACAACCTGATCGACGCGCCGCCCGAGACCTATCTGCCTTGCCTGGACGCGGCCGCGCGGGCGGCGGAGGCGGGGCCGGAGGGCGCCGCGCGGCGGCTGGACGACTGGAGCCGGCTGCGCGTTGCGGCGGTGCTGGAGAATCCGCTGGATCAGGCCTTCGACCGCTGCTGGCCGACCGGCGATCCCGAGATCGGTCCGGCGCTTCGCCAGCGCTGGCTGGCGGCGACCCAGGCCGCCCTGCGGGAGCCGGGGGTCACTCTTGCCGTCGCGCCGCTGCGGGTGTTGGCCGAGGCGGGCGGCGTGCTGGACCGACTGCAGGCGGACGGGCTGGAGGTCCGGGGACCGGACTGGCGCGCGGATCAGTAGCGGCGGTCTTGGAGGTAGGCCTGTTCCCGAAGGGCGGCCTCGTAGGCGGCGCGTTCAGCGCGACGGGCCCGGCGCTCGGCGGCGTAGTCGGCGCGGGGCGCGTCGAAGCCGTAGGCGGTCGGGGAGCCGACGTACTCGCGCCGCAGGTCGATCTCGCGACGGGGCGGCGGAGCCGGAAGGATGACCAGGGCCGGACGCGGATGCCCGGCGTAGGGTTCGCTCACGGGGTGGCGGTCGTCGTCTTCGACATAGGCGGCCGCGTAGGCGTCGGCCGTTTGCTCTTCGGCGCGGCGGGCGGCCTCGGCCCGGATCAGGGCGGCGCGGTCGAAGTCGTCCCGCAGGTCGCCGACGTCCATGACGGCGCCGGGCTCCACCTCGGGCTCCACCGGCGCGACGAGGCGGATCTGGATCAAAGGACTGTCGATGTCGGCGGCGGCCGGCTGGGGCCGAGCGACCAGCAACAGGGCGGCCGCGCCCACCCCGACCATGGCCAGGCCGCCAAGGCCCCAGCGCAATCCGGGGCTGGCCAGGCAGGCATTCAGGCGGCGGGGGACGGGGTCGGTCATGGGGGGCGGCGGATCGGGAGCGGCGGCGAAGCCGCCGCTCCGCTGCATCAGTTGGCGGGGTTTGCGGGCACGGCGTCGCGAGCGGCGTCGCCGATGTTCTCGGCGGCGCCGCCGACGCTTTCGGCCGCGCCGGCGATGGCGTTGGATTCGACCTCTTCGCTGCGGCTCATGTTCATGAGGAAGTAGCCGATCACCAGCACGGCCAGGAGGCCGATGATCAGGGCGACGATGGCGCCCATGCCGCTGCCGCCGCGCCGTTCGACCACGGTCGGCGACGAGGGGGTTGTCTCGGTGACGCGTTCAACCCGGCCGTCGGGGTGCTCCACGGTGCGTTCGGTAGGCATCCAAGTGTCTCCTCTCCAGTGTGGCGGGGAAACACGCCGCCGGGCGATACGGTTCCGTTTGTTCAGACCGCCGTTCCGCCGACGGTCAGGCCGCCGATCTTCAGCGAAGGCTGGCCGATGCCCACCGGCACGCCCTGACCCGCCTTGCCGCAGACGCCGACGCCGGGATCGAAGGCGAAGTCGTCGCCGACCATCTCGATCTTCGTCAGGGCCGTGGCGCCGTCGCCGATCAGGGTGGCGCCGCGCACAGGCGCGGTGATCCGACCGTCTTCGATCAGATAGGCCTCGGTGCACTGGAAGACGAACTTGCCGTTGGTGATGTCCACCTGGCCGCCGCCGAAGTTGGCGGCGTAGAGGCCGCGCTTCGTATTGGCGATCATGTCGGTCTTCGAATCCTTGCCGCCCTCCATGAAGGTGTTGGTCATGCGCGGCATCGGCATGTGGGCGAAGGACTGGCGCCGCCCGTTGCCGGTGGCCGCCACGCCCATCTGGCGCGCGGACAGACGGTCGTGCATCAGCCCCACCATGACGCCGTCCTCGATCAGGACGGTGCGCCCCGTCGGGGTGCCCTCGTCGTCGATCGACAGCGAGCCGCGACGGCCCGCGATGGAGCCGTCGTCGACGACGGTCACGCCGGGCGCGGCGACGCGCTTGCCCATCATGCCGTTGAAGACCGACGAGCCCTTGCGGTGGAAGTCGCCCTCGAAGCCGTGGCCGATGGCCTCGTGCAGCAGCACGCCGGGCCAGCCGGCGCCCAGAACCACGTCCATCTCGCCCGCCGGGCAGTCGATGGCGTCGAGGTTGGTCAGCGCCTGGCGCAGGGCCTCGTCCACCTGCGCCTGCCAGCGCTCGGGCGCCACCCAGGTCTCGAAGCCGGCGCGGCCGCCGGCGCCGGACGAGGCGCTCTCACGCCGGCCGTCCTGTTCGACCGTGACGGAAACATTCAGCCGAACCAGGGGACGGATGTCGCGCACCATGCGATCGTCGGCGCGGAGAATCTCGATGGCGCGGCGTTCGCCGACCAGAGACGCGCTGACCTGGACCACGCGGGGGTCGCGGGCGCGGGCCCAGGCGTCGATCTCGGCCAGCAGCGCGATCTTGTCGGAGAAGGCGGGCGAGGCGAGGGGATCGACCTCGCCATAGAGCTTCTGGTTGGTCGCGCGCGGCCCGTCGGCGACCACGGCGGCGTGGCCCTGCTTGGCCAAGGCGGCGCTGTCGGCGGCGCGGCGCAGGGCGGCGGCGGAAATCTCATTGGCGTGGGCGTAGCCGGCGGTCTCGCCCGCCACCACGCGCAGGCCGAAGCCCTCGCTGGCGTCATAGGCGGCGGACTTCAGCCGACCGTCGTCGAAGACCAGGGATTCGCTCTCCGACCGTTCGAGGAACAGTTCGCCGTCGTCGGCGCCGGCCAGGGCCGTCTTCAGGATCGACAGGGCTTCGGCCGCCTCGACGCCGGCGGCGTCGAGGATGGGCGGCGGGGAGGCGTGAACGGTCATGGCGGATAGGTAGGGGCTGAAGGGGCGTTCGTCACGGGTCGGCGGGGATTTCAGACTCCGGGTCGGGAAAAGAGGGTCTGAATAGTGTGAATAGTCTGAAATCGGCCGAGCAGGATTTCGGGATGGAGCGTGGGAAAAAGGGTCTGAATGGTGTGAATGGTCCGAAGCCGGTCGGGCAGGGATTGCGGACGGGAGCGCGGGAAAAGAGGCTCTGAATGGTGTGAATGGTCTGAAATCCGGGGCTCCCCTCTCGCACGTCACGGCTCGTCATCCCCTCCGCCTTGACCCGAGGACCGGGCAAAAGGGGAGCGGTAGAGTCGCACGGTTTCACCGTGCGAGAGGCGGAAAGCCGGTCGGGCCGGTTAGAGCCTTGATCTTCCAGCCTTCCGGTCCCGGAATTGGGATGGCCGCGTCTCAATCCTCATCACGCCTTGAGCCCAATGAAGATCGACGATCACCGCGCCAGCCGTGTCCTGGCCTCATCGGCGCCGAACACCACGTCGGAATCGGGCTGGGCGATGTCGCCGACCTTATGACCCAGCCGGTGCAGGATGTGGCGGATGACGTTCAGACGCGCCGTCTTCTTGTCGTCGGTGTCGACGATCGTCCAGGGCGCGTTCGGGGTGTCTGTCTCGGCCAGCATGCGGTCGCGGGCGGCGGAGTAGGCGTCGAAGCGGGCCTCGGCCTCGGCGTCCAGCGACGACAGCTTGAAGCGCTTCAGCGGGTCCTCGCGCCGTTGGCTTAGCCGCTCGGCCTGCTCCCGGCGCGAAATATCCAGCCACAGCTTGATCAGCACCATGCCGTCGTCGGTCAGCATCCGCTCGAACCGGGGCGCGTCCTGCAGGAACTGAGCGTGCTGCTCCGGCGTGCAGAAGCCCATCACCGGCTCGACCCCGGCGCGATTGTACCAGGAGCGGTTGAAGATCACCGTCTCGCCCGCGGCGGGCAGGTGCGGGACGTATCGCTGGAAATACCACTGCGTCGCCTCGCGCTCGGTCGGCTTGGGCAGGGCGACGACGCGGGTCTGGCGCGGGGACATGTATTCGGTCAACCGCTTGATCGCCCCGTCCTTGCCGGCGGTGTCGCGGCCCTCGAAGACGATGACCAGGCGCAAGCCCTGCTCGATGGTCCAGGCCTGGGTTTCGACGACGGCGATCTGGAGGCGCTCCAGCTCGTCGTCATAGGCGTCCTTCTTCTTTCCCATGCGTCCAGACTGGGCCGGACGGCGACGGGCGACAAGAGGCCGCGCGCATTTGGTGGATCAGCGGCGCGCGGATGCCCTAGGGTCGGGGCGAAGCAGGGAGGGTTTGATGACCGTGGATCGACGCACCGTTCTGGCCGGGGGACTCGCTGGCGGGGGACTGGCCGCCGGGGGACTGGCCGCCGGGGGACTGGCGGCAGGACTGGCCGCCTCGCCCGCCCGCGCCGATGCCTCGGCCTATGAGGCGGCGCTGGACGCGACGTTCGCCGAAACGAAGCCGGTCGCCCTGGCCGGCGGGGTGGTGACGCGCGAGGGGCTGGCCTGGGCCGGGACGAGGGGCGTCCGGAAGGCGGGCGGGGCGGAGGCGGTCACCCTGGACGACCGTTGGCACCTGGGCTCGAACACCAAGGCGATGACGGCGGCGCTGTACGGGCGGCTGGTGGAGCAGGGGCGGGCGCGATGGGATGCGCCGCTTGGCGAACTGTTCCCCGGCGCGACGATCGATCCGGACTGGGCCGGCGCGACGATCCGCGACTTCATGCGCCATCGCGCAGGGGTGAAGGACGCCGACGCCCTGGGCATGGTCTTCTTCATGACGGCGCGCGCCGACGCGCGTCCGCTGACCGAGCAGCGCCGGGCGATCGCCGAGCGGATACTGGCCGCGCCGCCGACGGGGACGCGCGGCGCCTATGAATACGCCAACGCCAACTACATCCTGGCCGGCGCCGCGATAGAGCGGATCACCGGCCAGTCGTGGGAGGACGTCATGCGGGCCGAGCTGTACGAGCCGCTGGGCCTGACTTCGGGCGGTTTCGGCGCGCCGCCGCAGGACGCGAACGGCGGCGCCAACGCCTGGGGCCATCGCTGGGGCGGGGCGACGCAGACGCCGATCGATCCGGCTGACCCTCTGTCGGACAACCCGGCGGCCCTGGGGCCCGCGGGGACGGCGCACATGACGCTGGCGGACTATGCGACGTGGCTGAAGGTGTTCCTGACCGACGGCGCCGGCTGGCTGAAGCCCGAGACGATCGCGATGCTGACCGATCCGGCCGGGCAGGCGGGACAGCCCTACGCCCTGGGCTGGATCAGCTTGCCGAACGCGCCGTGGGCCGGCGGCCGGGTGCTGGCGCACGAAGGATCAAACACCATGTGGCACGCCGTGGCGGCGGTGGGACCGGCGAAGGGGGCCGCCTTCATCGGCCTGGCCAACGTCAGCATGGAGGCCGGCGCGGCGAACGGGCTGATCCCGGGGCTGGCCAGGGCGCGGGGATAGTCGGATCGATGAAGAAAAGGCCGCTCCGGTCACCCGGAGCGGCCCGACGCATGCGGCTTCAAACTTAGATGCGATCGGCGCGAACGCGGCCGTGGCCCTCGGCATGCACCTCTCCGACCCGCAGAGCCTGGACGAAGGGCATGATCTGCCAAAGGGCGGACAGGCCCACCAGAACATAGACAACGCGGGACAGGGCGGAGCCGTCGCCGAACAGGGCGGCGACAAGGTCGAAATCGAAGGCGCCGACGAGGCCCCAATTGACGCCGCCGACGATGACTAGAAGCAGGGTGATGAGGTTGAGAGCTTTCACGGTGTTCCTCCAGGGTTGCCCGGATATCCAATCTCCCGCGCGAGAGAATGTCCCATCGGGGCACGCGGAACCTCGGCGCGGGGCCTCGGTTAGAAAGCGGGGCCGTGGAGGTCTTGAAGGGGCGGCATGAAGCGCGACTTCGCGGATTTCTGGAACCTGCTTTGGGAGGTCGGCCTGCTGGCCTGCGCCGCCTTCGCGCTGCTGAACGCCTTCGCTCCGCCACAGGACCTGCCCTGGAAGCCGCTGGACCTGGATCGTCCCATCGGGCGGGCGACGGCGACGAAGGTGGCGGCGTTCGACCTTCCGCGCACGGCCACGCCTGCCCAGGTCTCGGCCCCGACGGAGGCCTGCATGCGGCTGCTGCGCGAGGCGGGGGTCGAGGTGCAGCGGGCGCCGGATCGCGACGACGGCGGGTTCTGCCAGGTGCGGGGGGCGGTGCGGATCACCGCCGGCGCGACCCCGCTGGCCCCCGCCGGGGTGATCATGCAATGCCCCCTGGCGCTGCGTTATGTGCTGTGGGAGCGGCAGGTGCTGCAGCCGGCGGCGCGCGAGATCCTGGGCTCGCCGGTGGCGCGGGTGGAGAATTTCGGGACCTATTCCTGCCGCCGCATCTATGGGTCTTCCGACGTCAACGACCGACCGAGCGAGCACGCGCGGGCCAATGCGCTGGACGTGGCGGCGGTGACGCTGCGGGACGGGCGGCGGATCAGCGTGCAGGCTGACTGGGGCGGTCAGGGGCCGGCCGGAGAGCCGGGCGCGCGCTTCCTGAAGGCGGCCCGGAACGGGGGCTGCCGGCTGTTCTCCAATGTTCTGACCCCGGACTATAACGCGGCCCACGCGGACCACCTGCACCTGGACGGAGCGCCGCGCGGGATATGCGGTTAAGGTTTGATTGACCATGAAACCGCGTTTTGTGGAATCGCTTTGCTGTTGACCGCTTGGAAAAGCCGGGTGACAACAACTCGCAGTCCGGATTTTGCGTGGGGTCCAAACCCGCGTCTTGCTCCTTCGCCTGAACGAGCTGTCCAGCATGGGCTGACGGGCGACCCCAATGGGCGCCTGCCTGGAAAAGCGCGTTTACGGAGACGCAGACATGGCGACCGGCACGGTCAAGTGGTTCAACCCCACCAAGGGCTTTGGCTTCATCCAGCCCGATAGCGGCGGCTCTGATGTGTTCGTTCACATCACCGCCGTCCAGAAGGCGGGCCTTCAGGGCCTCGATGAGAACGCCAAGGTCGAGTACGAGCTGGAAACCCAGCGCGGCAAGACCTCGGCGGTGGACCTTAAGGTCCTCTAAGTCGAACGAGCCTCAGGGCTTCAGGCGGGCGCGGAAGTTTCGGCTTCCGCGCCCGTTCTGCATTCTAGTGGGCTACGGCGCCTCGCCCTGCTTGAGCCCGGGATCCGACGCGGCCTTCGTCCGCTGTGACCGCTGGGCCAGAACCACGGCGGCCAGCACCACGACCCCGCCGAGCGCCTGAACCGGCGTCAGGGTCTCGCCGAAGACGAGCCAGCCCAGAAGGGCCGCGACCACCGGCTGAACCAGGATGGTGACGGCGGTGACCGAGGCCGGCAGGCGACCCAGCGCCCAGGCCACGCCGCCCTGGCCGAAGACGTGCATCACCCCCATGGCGACGCAGGCGGCCCAGCCCGCGAGGCCGGCGGGGACGATGTCCTCGCGCAGGACGGCCGCGGCCAATAGCAGCAGGGGCGCGCCAAGCAGGGTGGCCCAGAAGGTGATGCGCATGGCCCCGGCGGTGGCTCGCGCCGCCTTCACCGCCAGGAAATAGCCCGAATACCAGACCGCCACCGACAGGCTGAACAGGTCGCCCAGCAGGGGGTTGGTCCCCTGGCCGCCGTCGGCCCCCGCCGCCATCGCGAAGGCGCCGCCCATGGCCAGTACAAGAGCGACCAGGAACAGCCGGCGCGGCCGCTCCTTCAGCACGAACCAGCCGAACAGCGCCACCACCACCGGCGTCAGGTTGCAGAGCACCGTCGCATTCGCCACCGAGGTCATGACGATGCCGTAGTGCCAGAAGCTGAGGTCCAGGGCGAAGAACAGACCCGCCAGCAGCGCCCACTTCGGCGGCGTGGCGACGCCGCCCGGCTCGCGCGACGCCAGGATCGCCAGCAGCGGCAGGGCGAGGGCGAAACGCCAGAAGCCCGCCGCCGCCGGGCCGGTCTCGGTCAGCCGCACCAGGATGGGCCCCAGGCCGAGGACACAGGCCGACAGCAGCAGGACGACGAGAGCGACGGCGCGGGGGGAGGGGCGCGAGATCGGGGCGGCCATGGCGGCTCTTTAGGCCGCGCCGGACGCGGAGGCCATGCCTCAGACGGCGGGGTCGATGCGCGCCTTCAGCACCACCTGGAGGCCCGGCCGGCGATCGCGATAGTCGAGTTCGCCGCCCAGCTGGTCGACCAGGTTGCGGATCATCATCGAGCCGAAGCCCTCGCCCGCCTTGTGCCCGCCCTTGCCCTGGTCGGCGACGGACAGGCGGAACCCGTCCTCGTCCTCCGAAAGCGCGATGTGCAGCGGCCCGGCCTCTCCGTCGTAGGCGTATTTCTGCGCATTGATGATCAGTTCGGTCAGGATCAGGCCGATGGTGACCGCCCGTCCCCCGTCGACACAGACCGGCGCCAGGTCCGTTTCGATGGCCTTGAGCCAGTCGGGTCCCATGCCGGACCCCAGGTCAGCCACCAACTCGCCGATGTAACGGCCCAGGTCGACCTGGGCGATGCTGTCGCCGCGATGGAGGCGACTGTGCACCGTGGAGACGGCGCGGACGCGACGTCGGGCTTCCAGCAGGGCTTCGGCGGCGGGGCCGTCGCCCTGCTCGCGCGCCTGCAGGCCCAGGAAGCTGGACACCACGGCAAGGCTGTTCTGGACCCGGTGGTTGACCTCCTGGATCAGGAACTGCTGCTGTTCCAGCCGAAGGTCGCGCTCGCTGAGCCGGGCCTGAAGCGACTGGTTCAGGCTGCGCAACTGGCTGACGGCGGCGTAGTCGGCTAGGGCGTCGCGCAGGCGAGCGGCGGACTCCACCGCGGCGGCGCTCCAGCGGCGGGCGCGGCCGGCGACCGTCTCGGACCATTCCTCGAAGGAGGCGCGGGGCGTCAGCGCGCCCGTCGCCCCGACCTTGATGGCGGTCGACGGATTGCCGGCCCAGCGCACCGTCTCCAGGATCTCCGAACGGAACCACAGGATCGACAGCGGGGCGTCGCCCGGCAGCCGCACGGCCAACAGGCCGCTGCCGTGGGCGCGCCAGGCCTCGGCCTGAGGCAGTAGGGTCGACAGGGCGCTGGTCGAGACCGGCCGCAGACCGGGCTGGCGGCTCAGCCACTGGTCCAGCTCGGCGACGGCGGCTTCGGGCGGGGTGTGGCCGAAGGCGGCGACGCGGCCGCCGCTGACGAGGGCCACGCCGTCGGCGCCGACCAGGTCGATCAACTGGTCCGATCGGGCCGCCAGCGCCGCCTCCACCGTCGTCCCGCCCGGCAGGCGGGCGATCAGTTCGTCCTCCTGTCGGCGCAGGCGAACGCGTTCGCGATAGAGGTCGGCGTCGGCCTTGCTTTTCAGCTGGCGCGCCAGGTTGCGGGCCAGGGTGGTGCAGGCCACCCGGATCTCATAGGGCAGCAGCTGCGGCGCGGCGCTGTGGCAGGCCACCAGACCCCACAGCGCGTCATCGACGATGATCGACACCGAGGCCGAGGCGCGCACGCCCATGTTCCGGAGATACTGCAGGTGGATGGGCGAGACCGAACGCAGGCCCGCGTCGCTCATGTCCAGCGGCGGCTCGCCCGGCTCGACAGGACGCAGAGGCTGAGGCGTATAGTGGCTGTCGGGAACCACCCGCACCGGATTGCGCAGATACAGGGCTCGCGCCTGACGCGGGATGTCCGTGGCCGGGAAGTGATGGTTCAGGAAGGAATCGGCGCCGTGGGCGCGGGCCTCGGCCACGACCTGGCCGGCCTCGTCCTCCAGGAAGCGATAGATCATGATGCGGTCGAAGCCGGTCAGGGCGCGGAAGGCCTCGGCCGCCTTCTCACAGACCGCCTGCGTCGTGCCCGCCCGCTCCATCGCCGCGCCGGCGGCGTCCAGCCGGGCGATCAGTTCGACGCCGGGCCGCGCCTGCTGCGAGCTCTGCTCCACCTCCACGACAACGTGCGCCAGCCGGCCCATCGGCCCGGCGGTGGGCGCGCGATGCACGACGACATCATATTCCAGCCGGTTGGACGCCCGCCAGCGGCCGGCGAAGCCGCTTTCCTCGACCTGAATCATGTCCTGCAGCCGCCGCTCGATCGTCAGACCCAAAAGGTCGGCCGCCGGTCGATCCAGCCAGGCGTCGCGGCCGGTGAGGGTCTCGATCGGCCCGGCGCCCTTGGTCACGACGAGGCTGCCGGGATCAAGCACCAGCAGGAAGCCATGCGGCTGAATCGCTTGCGGAATGTGGATCGGCTCGCGGTCGCAGTCGGCCAGGTCGATGTCGGCGCGAATGGCGGCGTCGGTCATGCGGCGGCTCCCACGTGGACGGGGCGCAGGATGGCGTCGGCGAAGGCGAACGCCTCCCCGCCGCCTTGCACCACCTGCTCGATCGTCGCCGTCCCATCAGCGCAGGCCTGTTCCAGCAGGGTCAGGAAGGCGCGCCAGCGCTCGCCCGTCTGGTCGCCATACGGATCGAGGAAGGACAGGCCCCTGAGATCCGAACCGGCGGCGATGAGACGTCGGCGAATCACGCGTCCCCCCAACATCGACCCCTCCGCCACATAGACCCAGCCCAAGGCAACACCCGTGGAGCTTGGCGGTTCCAGGCGGGTCGCCGGTCGGTCAAGCGTCATGCCGAGCTCGGCGAGATCGGCGGTCAGGATTTCGGCGCGCGGCCGTGGCGCGAAGGGCCCGCCCAGCGCCGCCACGAGCGGGTGGGCCTCCGTCTCCAGCGCGACATGGAAGCGGTGAAAGGCGGCCACCATCTGCGGCCGCGCCGCGGAATCGGCCAGCCGCGCCTCGATCGCAGCCTGGTCCTCCAGGGCTGAATGGGCGGCGGCGGTCGCCCGACGAAGGGCGGAGAGGGCGGGGGAGGCCGTCATGCGCAAACCGTAACATACGGAGCGACCATGTCTAATTGGGTGCGAAGGTGGCGAAGGCGCGCAAAGAAAAAGGCCGGCGTTTCCGCCGGCCTCTTCCGAAATCAGTGAGTCGTCGCCGATCAGGCGGCGGCTTGCTCGGCCAGCTTGGCCTTCACCTGGCGCTTGATGCGCTGGGCCGCCACCGACAGCTGCTCGTCGCGGGCCTTGACGATGAAGGCGTCCAGGCCGCCCTTGAAGTCCAGGGTGCGCAGCGCGGCGTTCGAGATGCGCAGGCTGAAGGTCTGGCCCAGGGAGTCCGAGGTGACCTTGACCGTCTTCAGCGACGGCAGGAAGCGGCGCTTGGTCTTGATGTTCGAGTGGCTCACGCTGTGGCCGACCATCGGGCCGATACCGGTGAGTTCGCAACGACGCGACATCGTCAGATCCTTAAGGTGCGGCGCCCGGTCCGATCGGAACAGACGCATGAAACAAGTACGCGCGGAAACCGGTCCCGCGCGAGAGAGGGGGCGTATAAGGGAGAGGGGCGCGGGCGTCAACCTGAGTCGGCGCGGCAGCTGGGGCGGACGGGGCAACCGCGCCGTTCAGCCTGCATTCAATTGCCGGTTATCATATCCATATCATGACCATGAAGATGCAGAGCCGAGCCGCCATGTCCGTGAATGCCCTGATCAAGCGCCTGCCCAGGAAGGCCCTGGCCGTCGCCGCGCCCGTGCTGGCCGGCGGCTTCATGCTGGCCTCGCCCGCCCTGGCGCCGGCCCAGACCGCCGCCCAGGCGGAGGTGCTCCCGGGCTATTGGGAGTACACCACCAGCGCCCTGGGTCAGCGGGACACCGAGCGGAAATGCGTGCGCCCCAGCGAGATCAATCGCTTCTTCGGCGGCCTGTCGACGCGCCGGTGGCGCTGCACCTATCCGACCCGCGTGGTCGGGGATGGCGCCGCCCGCTTCGAAGGGACCTGCCAGGACCGCAAGGGGCGTCGCGTGAACGTGCGCCTGAGCGGCGCCTACGAACAGACCAGCTTCTCCTTCACCGGCGGGGCGCAGATCCTGCGCGGCACGCCCTATATCCCCGCCAGCATCACCGCGCGCCGTATCAGCGCCCAGTGCCCGGCGAACGCCGAGTACTTCTGAGCCGAGACTAGTGGACGGCGCCGGGCTTCAGCCGCTTGAGCGCCTGGTGCAGCACCAAGGCTATCACGCCGCCCACGACCACGCCGATGGCGGCCGAGATCGCCGCCGTGGTCAGCCAGCCGGCGACGCCGCCGACCGGACCTAGGGCCTCCGCCACGGCGTGCGACAGGTGCTCCACCGGTTCGGCCGGCCAGTGCAGGCCCAAGGTGTGCGAACCGTGCAGCAGAATGCCGCCGCCGACCCACAGCATGGCCACGGTGCCGATGGTGGACAGGCCGCTCATCACCACCGGCATGGCCTTGACCAGGCCGCGCCCTAGCCCCCGCGCGGCGCCGGAGGGACGCTCGGCCAGGTGCAGGCCGATGTCGTCCATCTTCACGATCAGGGCGACGACGCCGTAGACGACCGCCGTCATGGCCAGGGCGACGACGATCAGCACCCCAGCCTGGGTCAGCAGCGGCGCGCTGGACACGTCGTTCAGGGCGATGGTCATGATCTCGGCCGACAGGATCAGGTCGGTCCGCACCGCGCCGGAGACGGTCGCCGCCTCCAGCGCCGTCGGGTCGCCGGTCACGGGCGCCGCCTTCTCATGCCCATGGCCGCCGAACATCTCCATCAGCTTCTCGGCGCCCTCGAAACAGAGATAGGCCCCGCCGCACATCAGGATCGGCGTCAGGGCCCAGGGCGCGAAACTGCTCAGCAGCAGGGCGACCGGCAGGATCAGCAGCAGCTTGTTGCGGATCGAGCCCAGGGCGATCTTGCCGATGATCGGCAGCTCCCGGCTGGGCGACAGGCCTGTGACGTAGCGGGGCGTCACCGCCGCGTCGTCGACCACCACGCCCGCCGCCTTGGTCGAGGCCTTGCCCGCCGCCGCGCCCACATCGTCGATCGACGCCGCCGCCAGCTTGGCGATCCCCGCCACGTCGTCCAGCAGGGCCATGAGTCCGGAAGGCATGAAGTGTCCGTAGGAGGAGGAGGAGTGATTGCGCGATGCGCGGGGCGCTTCGCCATGGATGGTAAAGCAAAAGGCCCGGGATCGCTCCCGGGCCTTGCACATGTTCGACGATGTGGCGCGATCAGGCCGCTTCGGCGGTCGGGATCGGCTTCTTGGCGCTGAGGGACTTGGCCAGCAGTTCGACGGCCGCGTCCTTGTCGATCTTGTTGGCCGCGGCGACTTCGCGGGCCATGCGGTCCAGGGCCGACTCATAGAGCTGGCGCTCCGAATAGGACTGTTCCGGCTGGGTGTCGGCGCGGTGCAGATCGCGGACAACCTCGGCGATCGAGATCAGGTCGCCCGAGTTGATCTTGGCTTCGTATTCCTGGGCGCGACGCGACCACATGGTGCGCTTGATGCGCGCGCGGCCCTTGAGCGTGGTCAGGGCCTTGGTCACGACGTCGTCGGCGGCCAGCGAGCGCAGGCCGGCGGTCTTGGCCTTCTTGGTCGGGACGCGCAGGGTCATCTTCTCGTGGTCGAAGGTCACCACATAGACCTCCAGCGACATCCCGGCGACTTCCTGGGTCTCGATCGCCGCCACCTTGCCGACGCCGTGCGCCGGATAGACGACCGCGTCGCCGACCTTGAACTCCAGACCAGTCTTGCTCGTCATATTCGTCCTTTCCCGGTCAGGGCCGGGCGAAGCGAAGGCGCGTCGAACGCAAACAGGTTCTCAACCACCGGCGGGGCCGCTGGGTGAAAAGATGTAGGCGTCAGATGCGGAAACGGATCACCAAACCTCTGGCCGATCCCGCCGCTGGGCGGGATTCTGTCGCAAACACGGGCGGCGCGAAGGTTTCGCGGACCGCCCGATCCAATGAAACAGAACCTATCACAAAATGACGGATTTTCAAAACGTCCACAGAGCGGGCGTTGATTTCCCGCACGGCTCGTCTGTTTGTGTTCGAAATCGGGCAAGAAACCCGGTCTCGGCCAGGCAAGGATCATTTCTGAACCGTGCTCATACTGACGTCTGGTGCGCCTGACCAGGCTTCGCGATTGTCTAGGCGCCTTCCGAAGCCTGGAAGCCCGGTCCCGATGCTTGACGCCATCCTTAAGCCGCCGCGCGCCGGAACGGTCGATCCTTGACCATTCCGCCGCCGGGTCGGGACGAACGCTCAGAGCACGCCGATCATCGAGGCGACCAGCGGGTGGCGGACGATGTCGCGTTCGGCCAGGCGGACCACGGCGATGTCCTCCACCGCCTCCAGCCGGGCGGAGATGTCGGCCAGGCCCGAGACGCCGGGCAGCAGGTCGGACTGCTGCGGGTCGCCGGTGACCACCATGGTCGAGTGCCAGCCCAGCCGGGTCAGCAGCATCTTCAGCTGCACGTAGGTGCAGTTCTGGGCCTCGTCGACGACGATGAAGGCGTTGTTCAGGGTGCGGCCGCGCATGTAGCCGATGGGCGCGATCTCGATCAGTCCCTCGGCCATCAGGGCCTTGACGCGCTTCATGCTGAGGCGGTCCGACAGGGCGTCGTAGAGGGGGCGCAGATAGGGGGCCAGCTTGTCCTCCATGTCGCCGGGCAGGAAGCCGATCGACTCGCCGGCCTCGACCGCCGGGCGGCTGAGCACGATGCGGCCGACCTTGCCGGCCTCCAGCGCCTCCACCGCCTTGGCCACCGCCAGATAGGTCTTGCCCGTGCCGGCCGGCCCCAGGGCCATGACCAGGTTATGGTCGTCGATCGCCTCCATCAGTTCGGACTGGCCTTCCGACTTGGGCTTAAGCGTCTTCAGATAGCCCTGCTCGCGGTCGTCGTTGGAGGGATGGGGGGACCAGCCGCCGCGATCCTGTCGGCCGTCCGGGGCGTGGAGCCGGCGAACCTTGGATTCCTCCATGAACGCCCGTGAATCGAGAATCCCGTGCTCACGGGCCTGACGCTTGATCGCCGCACGCTTGGTCATGGACGCCTCCAGGGCATGAAAAAAGGCGGACCCAAATGGGCGCCGCCTTGGATGGACTTGGGGAGGAAGAAGTCGAGGCCCGCCGAACAGCCGCCCGGATCGACAGCGGGACCGTCCGCAACGGGAATGTCCCGCCGCCTGACGATCGCACCCGGATCCCAACGCGCCACGCGAAGCTCCGTCACTGGCCGGACCGGGCTTGATCCGGCTTCGGATTCGAGGCCGATATGTCGGTCTCGAATCGCATCAACACTCTGATGCTAACGTGGTTTCCAAACGCTTAAAGCGTTCTTTTTTGAAGATGATCGGTGTTCGGATGACTGTTTACGCGCTCGACGGCAAAAGTCCTCAGCTGCCGCCTGAAGGCGAATACTGGATCGCGCCGAATGCCGTGGTGGCAGGGAACGTGATTCTTCATCGCGACGCCAGCGTCTGGTTCGGCGCCGTTCTGCGCGGTGACAATGAGCCGATCACCATCGGCGAAAGCTCGAACGTTCAGGACGGGGCGGTGCTGCACACCGATCCGGGGTCGCCGCTGACGCTGGGGCGCGGGGTGACGGTGGGCCACCAGGCGATGCTGCACGGCTGCGAGGTCGGGGACTACAGCCTGATCGGCATCGGCGCGGTGGTGCTGAACGGGGTGAAGATCGGGCGCAACTGCATCATCGGCGCCAACGCCCTGATCACCGAGGGCAAGGTCATCCCCGACAACAGCCTAGTCGTGGGCCAGCCCGGCAAGGTGGTGCGCGAGCGGGATCCCGAGCACGTGACGGTGCTGAAGATGTCGGCCGACCACTATGTGGCGAACTGGAAGCGCTATGCGGCGGGGCTGCGGCCTCTCTGATTCAGGGGGCGAGAACAGCCCGCGCCGCCGCCGCGTCGCGCTCGATCTGGGCCTTCAGGGCGTCCAGGCCGTCGAAGATCTCTTCGCCGCGCAGCCAGGCGATCAGCTGGACGTCCAGCGCCTGTCCGTACAGGTCGCCGTCGAAGTCGAACAGCCAGGCCTCCAGCAGCGGCCTCTCCACGGCGTACATGGGCCGTACGCCCAGGCTGGCGACGCCGTCGATCGCCCGCCCGTCCTCCAGTCGCGCCCGAATCGCATAGACGCCGTAGGCCGGGCGCATGTAGTCGCCCAGGTCGATGTTGGCGGTCGGCACGCCGATGGCGCGGCCGCGCTTGTCGCCGTGGATGACCTCGCCGCGGATGGCGAAGGGACGGCCCAGGATGGCGGCGGCGCGGTCCATGTCGCCGGCCTTCAGCGCCTCGCGCACGGCGCTGGACGACAGCTTCAGCCCGTCGGGATCGTCGATCCGCTCGGCCACGGAAACGGTGAATCCCAGCCGTTCGCCATAGGTCCTGAGCGCCTCGGGCGAGCCGGAGCGGCCCTTGCCGAAGGTGAAGTCGAAGCCGACGCCGGCGTGGCGCGCGCCCAGGCCCTGGGCCAGCACGCGCTCGGCGAAGCCGGCGTCGCTCATGCCCGCCATCTCGCCGTCGAAGGGCAGCAGGTAGAGGATGTCCACGCCCAGCGGCCCCAGGGCCTCGGCCATTTGGTCGGCGGTCATCAGGCGGAAGGGGGCGGCGTCGGGCTGGAACCAGCGGCGCGGGTGCGGCTCGAAGCTGACCACGCCCAGCGGGGCGCCCAGCCGCTCGGCCGCCGCGCGGGCCTCGGCGATGACCGCCTGGTGGCCCCGGTGCACGCCGTCGAAGGCGCCGACGGCGACCGCCGCGCCCCGGTCCGCGTCCGGCAGGTCGCGCCAGTCCCGGACGATCCGCATCAGCGGGCGGAGGGCTTACGCCGGCGCGGCACCCGGACGACCGCGACGCCGTCCATGATCAGGGCGCCGTTGACGAAACCCTCGCAGCTCAGCTTCACGCGGGCGGCGTCCGGCTCGATCTCAATCACGGTGATCACGATGCGGACCTCGTCGCCGATGCGGACCGGCTGGTGGAAGGCCAGGGTCTGGGAGATGTAGATCGAGCCCGCGCCGGGCAGGATGGTGCCGACCACCGCCGAGCCGAACGAGGCGCTGAGCAGGCCGTGGGCGATGCGGCCGCGATAGGCGGTCTTGGAGGCGAAGGACTCATCCAGATGCACCGGATTGAAATCGTCGGACGCCTCGGCGAACAGCTGGATGCGCTGCTCCGTGGCCGTGACGATCTTCTCGGCGGCCATGCCGACGTGAAGTTCATCCAGGATATAGCCCCCGGACGGATGCTGCTGAACCAGTTCGACCATCGGAGGGCTTTAGCGGGGGTGCGACGAAATGGCGAGCCTCACCACGCCAGTTCCAGCGCGGCGTAGCGGGCATAGGTCGTCTCCGCCTTCAGCAGGTCGGCGGCGCGGGCCGGATCAAGGGCGCCGTCGGGGCCCTTGGCCTGGTCGCCGTGGATGCCCTGGGCGATGAACAGGCAGTCCAGGGCCTGGGCGTTCGCACCCATGACGTCGGTGACGACGCCGTCGCCGATGCACAGCACGCGGGAGCGGTCGACCGGACCGCCCAGCAGCATCTCGGCCTCCTTCAGCGCCAGATCGTAGATCGGACCGTAGGGCTTGCCGGCCATGGTCACCCGGCCGCCCAGCGATTCGTAGAGGTCGGCCAGCGAGCCGCCGCAGTAGATCAGCTTGTCCCCCCGCTGCACGACGCGGTCGGGATTGGCGCAGATCAGCTCCAGGTCGCGCGCGGCGGCCGCGGACAGACGTTCGCGATAGTCCTCCGGCGTCTCGGTCTCGTCATCGACGAGGCCGGTGACCGACAGAAAGGCCGCCGAGGCCGCGTCCTCGACCACGTCCAGCCCCAAGCCGGCGTAAAGCGGCCAATCGCGTTCCGGCCCCAGGATCAGCGCGGGTCCCGGCGCGCGCTTGCTCAGCTCGGCGCGGGTGGCGTCGCCGGAGGTGACGAAGGCCTTCCAGGCCTCACGCGGCACGCCCAGGCCGTCCAGCTGGGCGATCACGTCCTTGGCCGGGCGGGGCGAGTTGGAGATCAGGACGACGTGCCCGCCCTCGCGGTTGAAGCGGGCCAGCGCCTCGCACGGGCCGGGCCAGCTTTCGCGCCCGTTGTGGATCACGCCCCAGACGTCGCAGAGCAGGATGTCGTAGTCGCCGGCGACGGCGCCGAGGCTGGGCAGGGGGTGGGGGAGGGTCATGCGTGGGGTCTTAGCCGGTCTCTCCAAGGGGGAGAAGGCCGGTCGCCCACCTCCCTTCATTCGTCCTTCCGGGGCCGAGCGGAGCGAGGAACCCGGAACCCAGGACCGCAGTCATGCTGACCGCTGCATTGGGCGCGGGATGAAATCCCTTGGGTTCCGGGTTCGTCCTTCGGACGCCCCGGAAGGACGATGATGGGAGGGACCTCAGTGGAAGCGGCGACGCTGTTCCGCGCTGCGCAGGGTGGAGCGCAGGAACTCGGCGGGGGGATCGGTTTCCGCCAGCACCTGCTCCTTGATGGCGCGGGGCTCGCCGAACAGGTGGCCCTGGCCCATGGCGACATCCAGTTCGAGGATGTCGACCACCTGGCGCTCGTTCTCGACCTTCTCGGCGATGACCTCGACGCCGTAACGGCGGGTCAGGGCGGCGAAGTCGGCGGCCTGGATGTCGGGCATGGAGCGCAGCGGCGCGCCGCCGTCGAGGTCCAGCAGCTGCTCGATCAGCAGGTCCGCCGAGACCTTGATGAACTTCACGTCCGAGCGCTGCAGGTCGGCGAAGTCGAGGTCAAGCGTCTGCACCTTGTCCAGCGAGAAGCGGAAGCCCAGATCGGCCAGCTTGGCCATGTTGCGCGCCTCGACCGCGCCGCGCGCGTCGAAGGTGGCCTGGCCCAGTTCGAAGATCAGGGCCTGGTTCAGGTCGCGGTTCTCGCTGAGGAAATCCAGGAACTTGGGGAAGAAGGCGTCGTCGCCCAGGCTGGTCAGGGCCACGTTGCAGAAGACGCCGACCTTGCGATCCTGCCGCGCCAGCCGGCGCACGATCTGGGCGCAGCGGAACAGCAGCAGGTTGTCGATGGCGGGCACCAGCCCTTCGCCCTCGGCGATCGACAGATACTCGGCCGGCATCATGACCCGGTCGGAGGCGTCGCGCAGGCGGGTGAAGCTCTCGTAGAAGATGGTCCGGCGCTGGGGCAGGGAGACGACCGGCTGGAGATACAGGTCGACGCGGTTCTCGCTGAGCGCCTCGTGGATGGTGTGCAGCAGCAGACTGGACTGGGCGTGGCGGCGGCCCTCGAAGGTGTCCAGGCCGAGGGTCGGGGCGGCGGACAGGCGCTGGTCGATGCTGTCGCTCATCTGCTGGACCAGGCCCTCCAGCATGCGGACCTCGCCGGTCAGTTGGTCGGCGCCGGCCAGGGCGCCGCTCTCGATCGCCTCGGCCAGTTCGGTCAGCGCGCCCTGCGTCGATTCCATCGCATCGGCCAGCAGGCGGTGCGCCTCGCGGACCTGGGCGATCTCCTTCTTCAGCGCACGGCGCGCGGCGGCGCCGGTGACGATGCCGTGAAAGGCGCCGAGCAGGCCCAGCGCGCCCAGGGCGCCGGCGACGCCCGCGCCGATCCCCAGTCCGGCGCGCCACAGGAAGGCGCCCACGGTCAGGCCGAGGAACAGATAGGCGAAGTAGAGGAAGCCCGTGGTGATGTTGCGCATCGTGGCGCTGGCCGCTCCCGGATGGAATCGCCCGAGTATCGGGGTATCAATGGCGTTCGGCTAGAGCGGTGCGGGAAATATCCCCGCCGGAAACAAGGGGAAACGCATGGAACTGTTCGATCTGACCGGGAAGGTCGCCGTCATCACCGGCTCGTCACGCGGAATCGGCAAGGCCATCGCCGAGCGGCTGGCCGAACATGGGGCGAAGGTCGTCATCTCCTCGCGCAAGGCCGGACCGTGCGACGCGGTCGCCGCCGAGATCAACGGCAAGTACGGCGAGGGCCGGGCGATCGCGGTTCCCGCCAACATCGCCTCTAAGGAGGAACTGCAGCGGCTGGTCGATGAGACCAATGCGGCGTTCGGCAAGATCGACCTCCTGGTCTGCAACGCGGCGACCAATCCCTACGCCGGGCCGATGGCGGGCATCGCCGACGAGCAGTTCGAGAAGATCCTGCAGAACAACGTCATCTCCAACCACTGGCTGATCCAGATGGTCGCGCCGCAGATGCTGGAGCGGAAGGACGGCGCCATCCTGGTAATTTCGTCGATCGGCGGCCTGCGCGGCAACGCCCTGATCGGGGCCTACAACATCTCCAAGGCCGCAGACATGCAGCTGGTGCGCAACCTTGCCGTGGAATACGGGCCGTCGAACGTGCGGGTGAACTGCATAGCGCCGGGCCTGGTGCAGACCGACTTCGCCAAATACCTGTGGGAGAACCCCGAGCTGCTGAAGACGGTCACCGATCCCGCGCCGCTGAAAAGGATCGGCCAGCCCGATGAAATCGCGGGCACGGCGGTCTATCTGTGCAGCCCTGCGTCGGCCTATGTGACCGGCCAGACCCTGGTGGTGGACGGCGGATTGACGATTGCCTGGTGAACGGACTGATTGGCGCTCAAGCAGCCCGAAGGGCGGTAGCGCCAACGAAATGCGCTCAAGCAGCCCGAAGGGCGGTGGCGCAGCGAGTATGCGGCAGGATCTGATCTGGCGGCTGGAGGCGGTAGCCTTCCGGTCGCTGTTCGCCTTTCTGCGCCTGCTGGGCGTGGAGCGGGCGTCGGCGCTGGGCGGCTGGCTGCTGAAGACGCTGGGCCCGATGACCGGGACACAGAAGACGGTGATGCGCAATCTGCGGATCGCCTTTCCCGACATGCCGCAGGCCGAGCGCGACCGGCTGGCTGTTGATCAATGGGACCAGACGGGGCGCACCTTCGCCGAACTGGCGGTCATGGACAGGCTGACGCCCGAGGGCGGGCGGGTCGAGGTGGTCGGCATGGAGCGGCTGCACGCCATCCGCGACAGCGGCAGGCCGGCGGTGCTGATCTCGGGCCACCTGGCGAACTTCGAGGTCATGGCGGCGGTGATCATGGCCTCGGGCGTGCCGTGCCAGGTGACCTATCGCGCCGCCAACAACCCCTACGTCGACGTCCTGATCCGCCAGAGCCGCGAGCGGTACGGCATCCGCCTGTTCGCGCCCAAGGGCGACGGGACGCGCGAGCTGATGGCGGGAATGAAGCGGGGCGATTCGATCGCCCTGCTGGTTGACCAGAAGTACAACCAGGGGCCGGAGGTCGAGTTCTTCGGCCAGCCGGTCAACGCCTCGCCCGGCGCCGCGCGCCTGGCGCTGAAGTTCGGGACCATCATGCAGCCGCTGTCGGTGACACGCCTGCCGGGCGTGCGATTCCGCGTCACGGCGCACGAGCCGATCGTGGTCGGCGAAAGCGAGGACAAGGCCGCCGATGTCCTGGCCGGCGTCCAGGCGGCGAACAGCTTCGTCGAGGATCGGGTGCGCGAACATCCGGTGGACTGGTTCTGGGTCCACAAGCGGTGGCCCGACAAGGTCTATGCGGCGCTGGACCGTCAGGCCTGATCTTCGGCCGGCACCCGCATGCGGGCGATGAACTCGGCGGGGCTCCAGTAGGCTTCCTGGCGCGTGGGGCTCCAGTAGCGCAGGGCCTCCAGCGGGATCGCCCGGTCCGTCACGGCGCAGCGGACGAAGCGCCCGGGCCGAAGCACGGCGTATTCGCCGTCGCCGTAGTGCAGGGAGGCCAGGTCGGAAGCGCTGATGTCCATGGGGCGACGATAGCGCCGCCGCCGCCGCCCGCAAGCGGGAGCGACGACGTTTGTCGGATCAGGCCGGCGGGCTGACCGCGTCGGTGACGGGACCGTCGGCGGGGGGCGATCCGGCGGGATTCCTCGGCGGCTTCGGCTTGCCGCCGAGGCGGTCGGTCAGCTTGAACACGAACGGGTTCAGCGAGATCGACAGCAGGGCGGCGGCCAGGATCAGGTCGTGGGTCTCGCGGCTCATGGCGCCCAGGCTGACGCCGAGCGCGGCCAGGATGAAGGAGAATTCGCCGATCTGGGCCAGGCTGGCGGCGACGGTGAAGCCCGTCGGACGATCCAGGCCGAACTGTTTGGTGATCACCAGCGCCGCCAGCGACTTGCCGACGATGATGATGCCGAGAACGCCAAGCACGGCCCAGGGCTGGCGCACCACGATCATCGGGTCGAACAGCATCCCGACCGAAACGAAGAACAGCACGGCGAAGGCGTCGCGCAGCGGCAGCGACCGCTCGGCGGCGTTGTGGCCGAGCGGCGAGGCGTTCATCACCAGGCCGGCGAGGAAGGCGCCGAGCGCGAAGGAGTGGAACAGGAAGTACGCCACCCAGGCGATGCCCAGCGCGATGGCCAACACCCCGAGCGTGAAGAGCTCGCGCGACTTGGTGTGGGCGATGCGGATCAGCAGCCACGGCATGACTTTGCCGCCGATGACCAGCATGCCGGCGACGAACAGGGCCACCTTCAGCAGGGTCCAGCCCACGTTGGCGCCCAGAGCGCTGAGGTCCATCGGCGTGCCCGCCGGGATGACGACCATGGGCAGCATGACCAGGGCGATGACGATGACCAGGTCCTCGACGATCAGCCAGCCGACGGCGATGCGGCCGATCTCGCCCTTGACCTGTTTGCGTTCCTCCAGCGCGCGCAGCAGCACCACGGTGGAGGCGACCGACAGGGCGAAGCCCATCAGCAGCGCCTCCACGTCGGTCAGCTTCAGCACGAAGCGGCCCAGGGCCCAGCCCAGCACGGTGGCGGCGGCGATCTGGCCCAGCGCCCCGGGCACGGCGACCTTGCGCACCTGCATCAGGTCCTTGGGCGAGAAGTGCAGGCCGACGCCGAACATCAGCAGGATGACGCCGATCTCCGCCAACTGCGGCGCCAGCTCGGTGTCGGCGACGAAGCCCGCCGTATAGGGCCCCACCAGCACCCCGGCGACGAGATAACCGACCAAAGGCGACAGCTTCAGCCGATGGGCCAACATGCCGAACACGAAGGCGAGGACGAAGCCCCCGACCAGGGTGAGAATCAGGCTGTCGGCATGCTGCATCGGGGCTCCTGCGGCGGGCGGCGGGTCGGCGTGGGGAATTGCTTTGCAGTTGGTGAGGGTTGCGCGATTCGGCAAGGTGACCTGGTGTCGCGCACCTTGATGCGGCGCCCTGCTCGAAATTCCCGCCACGGGGTTCCAATCGGCGGCTGAGGCGTTAGACCCGCCGCATGTCCAACGCCACCCCCATCGCCGAGGCCGTGGCGGCCGGCCGCCAGGCGGTCGCCGTCGACGCCGCCCTGATCGCCAAGTTGGTCGACCTGGCCGGCGACTTCGCCATCAATCTGAGCATCGCGGCGCTCATCTTCGCCATCACCCTGTTCGCCTCGAAATGGGCGTCGCGGGCCGCGAGGAACGGGCTGTCGAAGGTGCGGGGCTTCCGCCACGATCCCACCGTCCTGAGCTTCGCGGTGCAGGTGGTGCGGGTGGTGGTGATCATCATCGGCATGATCGCCGTGCTGCAGCGGCTGGGCGTGCAGACGACCTCCATCATCGCCGTGCTGGGGGCCGCCTCCCTGGCCGTTGGCCTGGCGCTGCAGGGAACGCTGTCGAACGTCGCGTCCGGCATCATGCTGTTGATCCTGAGACCTTACCGGGTGGGAGAGGTCATCGACGTGGGCGGGATCGCCGGCACGGTGCAGCGGTTGGACCTGTTCACGACCCAGTTGTCGAACGCCAACAACCACAAGATCGTCATTCCCAATTCCAAGGTGCTGAGCGACACGGTCACCAATCTTACCGGCCAGCACACACGACGGATCGAGATCAACTTCACGGTCGGCTACGGCGAGGATCTCACGCAAGCGCGCGCCGTCCTCGCCGGCGTGGCCGAGACGCACGAGAAGGTGTTGCACGATCCCACGCCCTGGACCGGGGTGACGGGCCTGCTGGACAGCGCGGTGCAGGTGACCCTGCACGCCTGGGTCAAGGTCGAGGACTGGTGGCAGACCCAGGCCGACCTGATGCAGGGCGGCAAGGAGGCGCTGGATAAGGCCGGCATCGAGATTCCGTTCCCGCATCAGGTGGCGGTGCCTTATGGCGACGAGGACGTGATGCCCGTCGTTCGCGTCCGCACCGTCGAGGATCCCGACAGCCACCTGACGGCGGAGCGGAGCTGATGCGCTACGACTTCGGTTCCGACAACACCGCCGGCATGGCGCCGAGCGCGGTCCAGGGCCTGATCCGGGCCAACGAGGGGTTCGCGCGCGCCTACGGGGCCGACGACGTCACAGCACGGGCCGCGGACCAGATCCGCCAGAGGCTGGACGCGGACGCCGACATCCGCTTCGTCTTCAGCGGCACGGCGGCCAACGCCATCGCCCTGTCGATGCTGGCGCTCCCGTTCGAGGCGGTGATGGCGCACAACGCCGCCCATGTCTGCACCGACGAGACAGGGGCGCCCGGCTTCTTCGGCCAGGGACTGGGGTTGATCGGCCTGCCGGGCTTCTCCGGCAAGATCGATCCGCTGGCCCTGAAGGCGCAGCTGGCCGAGCCGGAAGTGGGCCATCGCCAGCCGCCGGCGGCGCTGAGCCTGACCCAGGCGACGGAGTATGGCGCGGTCTATACCGAAGAGGAGCTGCGTCACCTGATCGAGCCGGTGAAGGCGCTGGGTTACGGCGTGCACCTGGATGGGGCGCGACTGGCCAATGCGGCGGCGGCGGGGTTTGACCTGAAGGACATTCCGCGCCTGGGCGTGGACGTGCTGGTGTTCGGCGGGGCGAAGGCGGGGGCGAACTGCGCCGAGGCCATCGTCCTGTTCGACAAGACGCTGGGGCGGCGCCTGGACAATCGGCTGAAGCAGGCGGGGCAGACGGCGTCGAAGGCGCGGCTGCTGGCCGGACCGATGCTGGGCCTGCTGGAAAGCGGCGACTGGGAGGCGGGCGGCGCCCACGCCAATCTGATGGCGCAGCGGCTGGCCGACGGGATCGCCGCGCGCTCGCGCTTCGTGCTGGCCCATCCTGTACAGGCCAACGCCGTGTTCGTGCGCATGCCGACGGAGGCGCACGCCGCGCTGAACGCCCTGGGCTGGGCCTGCTACGCGTTCGATGACGGGTCGGTGCGCTTCGTCTGTTCGTGGGCGACGCAGGCGGAAGCGGTGGATGAATTGATCGAAGCGATCGCGGGGCTGTAATAGGCCTTTCCGCAGCCGCATAGCTCGCCCATATGCGGCGCATGGCCATGCGCGGAGAGCGCTCCGGAAGCCGTCGCGATCCTCTCACCAAGGCGCAGCAGGCGGGGAGTTCACAGGACGGAATCGACGGGCCGCCGACGCTGAAGGCGCTGGCGGACCTGGTGCGGCTGGTCGCGCGTTCCGGCGCGCCGCAGCTGCGCCTGCGGCTGACGGCGGCGATCGGCCTGACGCTGGCGGGCAAGGGGTTGGGCGTGCTGGCGCCGCTGATGCTCGGCGCGGCGGTGAACCGACTGGCGGCCGGGCAGGGCGCCGCCGCCGCGGTCGGGTTGGGATTCGCCGGTTTCGCGATCGGCTGGGCGGTGGTGCGGTTCCTGTCGGCGGCGACCCCGCTGGCGTCGGACGTGGCCTTCGCGCCGGTCCGGGCGGCCGCGCAGCGGACGACGGCGGCCGAGGCCTTCGCCCACGCGCTGAGCCTGTCGATGGACTTTCATCAGACGAAGCGTTCCGGCGCGCTGTCGCGGACGCTGGATCGAGGATCGCGCGCGGTCGACTTCCTGCTGCGCATCCTGGCCTTCAACCTGATCCCGACCGGGCTCGAGCTGGTGCTGGCGGCGGCGGTTCTGGGCGGCAAGTACGACTGGCGGTTCGCCGCCGTCGCCGTGATGGTCGTCGTCATCTACGCCATCGCCACCTTCGCCATGTCCAACTGGCGCCTCGAGCACCGGCGGGTGATGAACGCGGCCGATTCCGAGGCGGCGGGCGTCTCGGTGGACGCCCTGCTGAACTATGAGACGGTCAAGTCCTTCGGAGCCGAGAGCCGCGCGGCCGAAACCTACGACCGGGCGCTGGGCGCCTATACCGAGGCGGCGCTGAAGGCGAACACCTCGCTGAACCTGCTGAACGGCGCCCAGGCGCTGATCATGAACCTCGGCCTGGGCGTCATGGCGGTGATGGCCGGGTTCGAGGCGGCGGCCGGTCGGATGGGGCCAGGCGACGTGACGGCCGCGGTGCTGATCATGATCAGCCTTTACGCGCCGCTGAACATCCTGGGCTTCGCCTATCGGGAAATCCGCCAGTCCTTCATCGACATGGAGGAGATGCTGAAGGTGACACGCCAGACGCCGCAGGTGGCGGATGCGCCGAACGCCATGGCGCTGCCCCGGCCCGCCGACGCGCGCGGCGCGGCGATCGCCTTCGAGCACGTCGGCTTCCGCCACGACGCCCGGGCCAACGGACTGGAGGACGTCAGCTTCTTCGCCGCACCGGGCACGACGACCGCCCTGGTCGGTCCGTCCGGCGCGGGCAAGTCGACAATCGTCAAGCTGGCGCTGCGACTGCTCGACCCGCAGGAGGGCCGGGTGCTGATCGACGGCCATGACGCACGCTCGGTGACCCAGTCATCGCTGCGGGCGGCGGTGGCGCTGGTGCCGCAGGACGTGGCCCTGTTCAACGACACCATCGCCGCCAACATCGCATTCGCCCGGCCCGACGCCGACGAGCGGGCGATCTGGACGGCGGCCGAGGGCGCCGAACTGGCCGACTTCATCCGCGGCCTGCCGGAGGGGATGGACACGCGGGTCGGCGAGCGCGGTCTGAAGCTGTCGGGCGGCGAACGCCAGCGCGTCGGCATCGCGCGCGCGCTGCTGGCCGACCCCTGCATCCTGATCCTGGACGAGGCGACCAGCGCGCTGGACAGCCGCACCGAGGCGGCGATCCAGAAGACGCTGCGCAAGGCCCGGGCGGGCCGCACGACGCTGGTGGTGGCGCATCGGCTGTCGACGGTGGCGGACGCGGACCAGATTCTGGTGTTGAAATCGGGCCGGATCGTCGAGCGGGGCGCGCACCATGAACTGGTGGCCCATGTGGGCGGCGAGTACGCCGCGCTGTGGAGGAAGCAGACGCGGACCGGAAAGGCGGCTCAGCCCGCCTGACTCGTTCCGAGCTTGCGGCGCAGGACTTCGCCCAGATTGTCGACGATCGCCTGGCGCGGCTCGACCGCCTCGCAGGGCAGCGCCAGCAGCAGCTTCATCGCCTGGGCATGGACCGTTGAGATGCGCCAGTCGAAACCGCCGGTGCGCGGGGCGGCGTCCAGCAGGTCGCACAGACCCCTGGCGGCGATGCACAGGTCGTCCATGGCGAATGGGCTGGCCGCATCGATGATCTGGCTGGACGCCGCATAGGCCATGTCCAGCCGCACCGCCTCGGGCAGGTCGGACGTGGGGCCGACGAGAAGCGCGTCGATGTTCTGGGCGATGACGGACAGGGCCTGGCCTCTGAGACCCTCAAGATTGGCCTTGGCCTGGGCCAGGGCGGCGCCGACGCTGAGCCCGCCGGGCTGATCCATCATCTGGGACAGGCGCGACTTGCGCTGGAGGTGGGTGATGACGGTCATGCGATCTCGACCCTTTCGGAGGGGACGTCGGTCTTGTGCGTCCGGTCGGCGCGACGCTCCAGGCCTTCCCACGGTTCGTCGCGAAAACGGCGGTCGGGACCGAAGTAGTCGCCGACCTCGAGGAAGGGGCGACTGTCGCGCGCGACCCACAGAATCCTCTCCAGCAGCATGGCGGCGCTGAAGGGCTTGGTGACGACGAAGTTGGCGCCGCAGTCGCGCGCCTGCTCCAGGCGACCGCGCCGGAGGTGGCTGGCGGTCATGATGACCGGACAGAAGGCGTTGGGGTTGAGGCCGGAGCGCCGCAGCCAACGGACCAGTTGGAAACCGTCGACATCGGGCATGTCGGTGTCCACCAGCAGAAGGTCGACGGTCTTCTCCTGCAGCACCCGCTTGGCCTGGGCGCCGCTGTTGAGGGCGAACGACGGGCGGATGCCGAAGCCCGCCAAGGCGTTGGCGGTCAGGGTCAGGGAAAAGGGCGAGTCGTCGACGATCATGGTGACCGCGCCCCCCAGGTTGAAGACCGCGCTTTCACGCAACGAATCGCCGAGCGCGGTCATGCGCCCTCGCGCTGGATCGATCCCGTCCCCGTGACCATGATCGGCCGCCGCCCCTCCGTTAGAAGCGGAAGGTCGCAATTCAGGGTGGACGCGACGTTAACGCAGGATCAGGTCATCGCGCCGATGGCGTAGAAGCGGTCGGCGCGCGCCTTGCGGATCTGCTGCGGGGTCAGGCCGTCGAAGGCCTTCAACTCGTCGGCCAGCACGTCGCCGACGGTGGCGATCGCGGCCTCGCGATCGGAATGGGCGCCGCCGACGGGTTCCTCGATCAGGCGATCCACGATCTTCAGCCCCATCAGGTCCGGACCGGTGATCTTCATCGCCATGGCCGCGTCGCGGGCCCGCGCGCCGTCGCGCCACAGAATGCCGGCGGCGCCTTCGGGCGAGATGACCGAATAGATCGAGTGCTCCAGCATCAGCACGCGGCTGGCCGCGGCGATGGCGATGGCGCCGCCCGAGCCGCCTTCGCCGGTGATGGTGGCGATGGAGGGGACGCCGAGCGTCAGGCAGCGCTCGGTCGAGCGGGCGATGGCCTCAGCCTGGCCGCGTTCCTCGGCGCCCAGGCCCGGATAGGCGCCGGCGGTGTCGACGAAGGTGAGCACCGGCAGGCCGAATTGCTCGGCCATATCCATCAGGCGCACCGCCTTGCGGTAGCCCTCCGGGCGGGCCATGCCGAAGTTGTGGGTGATGCGGGTGGCGGTGTCGTGGCCCTTTTCGTGGCCCATGATCACCACCGGACGGCCCCGGAAGCGGGCCAGGCCCCCCAGTATGGCCTGGTCGTCGCCGAACTGACGGTCGCCGTGCAGTTCGGTCCAGTCGGTGAACAGGCTGGCGGCATAGTCGACGAAGTGAGGCCGCTGCGGATGGCGCGCGACCTGGGTCTTCATCCAGGGGTCGAGGCCGGCGTAGGTCTTCCGGCGCAGCTGCTCGGCCTTCTTCTTCAGCCCGGCGATTTCGGACTCGAACGAGCCGGCGCTTTCCGACAGGGCCGACAGCTCGGCGATCTTGGCTTCCAGATCGGCGATCGGCTTTTCGAAATCGAGGTAGTGCGTGGCCATCAAGGCGTCCGGAACAGCAGGGCGAGCCAAAGACGCCCCAAGGGGAAGGCGGGGGAACCTAGAGAGGTCAACGCCGCCGGGCAAGCGACGGTTCAGAAGGCCTTCGGCAATCCGGCCTGTTTGAGGATTTCATTGGCTGTGTGCCGGCTCTTTGAGCGGGGAACGGTGAGAGCGTGCGCCATTTCTCGTGGCTGCCCTTGGCGTTCGTGACGCGGCGCCAACCGGCGGCGTGGAGAAGGGCCGTTAGTCGCGGGTAGAAGTCCTTGGACATGGCCGCCTCGATCAGACGAGATGGCTCAGGCGCGAAGTGACGGGCCAGACTCTCGAACTCGCCCAGCCTCGCCGTTTCAAGCACAAGTCCGACGATATTGGAATCGCTGCACCAGACCTCGGCTTCGGGGTCCCAGATCGCCTTGACGTAAAAGATCTCGGCCATGGCTGAGATATGCGCCGTCAGTCGTCCCGCCCCAAGGGGTGGTTCCGCTGCACCACCTGGGCCAGGCGGTCCGTGGCGACGTGGGTGTAGATCTGGGTGGTGGCGATGTCGGCGTGGCCGAGCAGCGTCTGGACGACACGCAGGTCGGCGCCGCCCTCCAGCAGATGCGTGGCGAAGGCGTGGCGCAGGACGTGGGGGCTGACGCGCGCGGGGTCGACGTCCGCGGCCAGGGCGGCTTCGTCCAGAAGCTGGGCGAAGCGACGCGGGGTCAGGTGGCCGGACCTGCCGGAGGAGGGGAAGAGCCAGGGGCTGTCGGGCGTCTCGGGCCTCCGTTTCGCGTCGCGGGCGATCAGCCAGGCCTTCACCGCCGTCCGGGCGGCGGCGTTCAGCGGAGCCAGGCGTTCCTTGCCGCCCTTGCCGCGCACGATCAGATAGGCCGGGTCGCGGCGCACGGCATCGACCTTCAGCGCCAGCAGTTCGGACACCCGCAGGCCCGAGGCGTAGGCCAGCTCGACCAGGGCGACCAGACGCAGGCCCGCCGCGGCGTCGCGTCGGCCGGCGGCCTCCAACAGGCGGTCGATCTCCTCGCGGCTCAGGACCTTGGGCAGGGGACGGCCCTGTTTCGGCGCATCGAGGCGACGGGAGGGATCGTCCGTCCGCCAGCCTTCGGCCAGGGCGAAACGATAGAACTGGCGCGCGGCCGAGCGGCGTCGGGCGGCGGTGGCGGCGGACAGGCCGCGTCGCGAGAGATCGGCGAACCAGGCCTCGACCGCCTCGGCGTCGGCCTGCATGAGGCCTCCGGTCGAGGTTTCCGCGTCGGCGAGGTCGCGGGCGTAGGCGGACAGGGTGTGGGGCGAGGCGTCGCGCTCGACCGCCATCATCTCCAGGAAGGCCTCGATCTGCGGCGTCATCGGACGATCCGCCCGTGCGGCGGATGGCGTGAGGCGACGCTTGGTGTAGAGGGTTGGTCGATCATGTCCGCCCGCGTCGCCGCCTTCGTCACTTCTCCGCCCGCCGGGACCGCCGGATGAGACGCCGCGCGAATCCGGCACCTCGGCGCACCATAGCGCTGGTCGGGCTGATGGGAGTGGGGAAATCCTCCGTCGGGCGGCGCCTGGCCAACCGGCTGAAGCTGCCGTTCGCGGATGCGGACGTAGAGATCGAGACGGCCGCCGGCATGACGATCTCGGAAATCTTCGCCAGCATGGGCGAAGCCGAGTTCCGGGCGGGCGAGGCGCGGGTGATCCGCCGCCTGCTGGAGGGGCCGCCCATCGTGCTGGCCACCGGCGGCGGGGCGATGATGAACCCCGACACGCGCGCCCTGCTGAAGCAGCACGCGGACACGGTGTGGCTGAGAGCCGAGCTGTCGGTGATCGCCGAACGGGTGGCGCGTCGCGACACGCGGCCCCTGCTGCGCGACCGGGACCCGATGGAGGTGCTGACGACCCTCGCGGAGGCCCGCTATCCGATCTATGCCGAGGCCGACCTGACGGTGGACGTCGGGGCCGGGTCGCACGGCCAGGCGGTCGACGCCATCCATCGCGAACTGCGTCGGCATTGGAAACAACGGCGGCGGGCGGAGACGAGCTCATGACGATAATTCCGGTCAGCGGCGCAGGCTTCCAGCCCTATGACGTCGTCGTGGGACGGAGCCTGTTGGCCCAGGCCGGCGAGCGCATCGCGCCGCTGGCCCGGGGACGGACGGTCGTCGTCAGCGACGAGACGGTGGCGGCCATCCACGGCGAGGCGCTGCGGGCGGCGCTGGAGGCCGCGGAGGTGCGGACCGGGATGGTGACCGTGCCGGCGGGGGAGGCGTCAAAGTCCTTCGCCCAGCTGGAGTTCGTGCTGGACCGGCTGCTTGAGACCGGGCTGGACCGCAAGGACGTGGTCGTGGCCCTGGGCGGCGGTGTCGTGGGCGACCTGGCGGGCCTGGCGGCGGCGCTCTACATGCGCGGCATCGACTTCGTTCAGGTTCCGACGACCTTGCTGGCGCAGGTGGATTCCTCGGTCGGCGGCAAGACGGCGATCGATACGCCGAGGGGCAAGAACCTGATCGGCGCCTTCCACCAGCCGCGCTTGGTGCTGGCCGATATCGACGTGCTGGCGACCCTGCCTGAGAAGCAGCTGCGCTCCGGCTGGGCCGAGGTGCTGAAGCACGGACTGATCTGCGACTCCGCCTTCTTCGACTGGCTGGCCGGCGAGGGCGCGAGCGGTGCGAAGGGCGATCCGGCGGCGCTGGAGCGCGCCGTGGTGCGCTCCATCGAGATCAAGAGCGCCGTGGTCGGCGAGGACGAGAAGGAGGCGGGCAGGCGGGCCCTGCTGAACCTGGGCCACACCTTCGGCCACGCCATTGAGGCGGAACTCGGTTTCGAACAGGCGGCGCTGGCGCACGGCGAGGCCGTGGCGCTGGGATGCTGCATGGCCTTCCGCTATTCGGCGCGCCAAGGCCTGTGTTCGCCGGCGGACGCCGAGCGCGTCGAAGCCGTGGTGGCGGCGGCCGGCCTGCCGACGCGGCTGGAGCAGGCGGGGGTATTCGCCGCCGATCGCCTGCTGGCGTTGATGGCCGGAGACAAGAAGGCCGAAGGCGGGGCGCTGACCTTGGTTCTGGCGCGGGCTGTCGGCGAGGCGTTCGTGGCCAAGGGCGTCGATGCCGTCGGCGTGCGGGCGTTCCTGATCGAGGAAGGCGCGGCGGACTAGTCCACCGCGCGGCAGTCCGTCGGCTGGCGGCCTTCGACAGACCAGGTGGCCATGACGCCCTTGCCGCGCAGTTCGACCGTGGAGGAGCGGTACCAGATGCCGTCGGCGGCGCGCTCCTGATAGAGGTCGACGGCCTCGCCGGAGGAGTTGCGGACGGTCGCCATCTCGCGCGGGTTGTCGAAGTCGACGGTCAGGCGTTCGCCGTTCTCGCACAGATAGACGGCGTGGATGACCCGGTTGAGTGCGCGGTCCTGGACCTCGGCGCCGGTGCGCCGGCGGGCGGTCTGGGCCTCGATGGCCCTTTGTTTGACCTCGTCGCCGGTGCGCGGGGCGCTGGACGGATCGGGTCCGCAGGCGGCGACGACGGCGAGCGCGGCCAGGCCGCCGAAAAGGATCGATTGCGGCAGATCCGGTTTGAACACGTTTAACTTCCTCCCCACGGCGCCGCTTGCGCGGCGTCCTAACGTGCGCCCTGAGCGGCCGTTCCCCGCCGCTGGCGGAAGAAGGCCTTGAGCAGGGCGGACGCCTCCCCGGCCAGAGGACCTGAATCGACCGCCGGACGCCAGTGGCATGTGGGCTGGTCGAAGACGCGGGGGCCGTGGACGACGGCGCCGCCCTTGGGATCGTCGGCGGCCCAGACGACGCGGCCGATGCGGGCGTGGCTGATGGCCCCGGCGCACATGGCGCAAGGTTCGAGCGTCACATAGAGGGTCAGGCCGGTCAGGCGGTAGTTCCGCCGCGCCGTGGCCGCGCGTCGCATGGCGACGATCTCGGCATGGGCGGTGGGGTCGTGGGCCGTGATGGGGCCATTGGCGCCGGTCGCCACGACGGCTCCGGTGGCCGGATCGACCAGAATCGCGCCGACGGGGACCTCTCCCGCGTCCGCCGCCGCTTGCGCTTGGTCCAGCGCCATGCGCATGAACCGCTCATCATGGTCCGCCATACGAACGACAACGACAAGAAGCCCCGCGCCCGTCAAGACGAACGGTCGCCCCGGCCCTTCAAATCCTCCGGTCCCCGCATGGGCGGCGACGGGACGAAACCCTTTGGCGACAAGCCCCGCAAGGCTTTCGGCGACAAGCCCCGGTCCGACAAGCCTCGGTCGGATCGGCCAAGCGGCGGCAAAGACGCCAAGCCGGGCAAGTCCGACGCGCCCGTCCGCAGCGAGCGAATCGCCAAAGCCATGGCGCGCGCGGGCATCGCCTCGCGCCGCGAGGTCGAGCGGCTGATCGGCCTGGGCAAGGTGGCGGTGAACGGCCGCATCCTGGACACGCCCGCGACCCTGGTGACGCGCGACGACGTGATCACCGTGGACGGCAAGCCGATCGGGGCGGCCCAGGCCACGCGCGTCTGGCGCTATCACAAGCCGGCGGGCCTGCTGACCAGCCACAATGATCCCGCCGGCCGGCCGACGGTGTTCGACGCCCTGCCTGCGGGACTGCCGCGGGTGATCTCGGTCGGACGGCTGGACCTGGCGACCGAGGGCCTGCTGCTGCTGACCAACGACGGCGAACTGAGCCGGGCGCTGGAGCTGCCGTCCACGGCCCTGGTGCGACAGTACCGGGCGCGGGCGCGCGGCAAGATCACCCAGGCCGACCTGGACAAGCTGAAGGAGGGCGTCGTCGTGGACGGCGTCAGCTACGGCCCGATCGAGGCGACGCTGGACAAGGCCAAGGAGAGCAAGTCCGAGGACGGCAAGGCGCCGGCCAATCTGTGGATTTCGGTGTCGATCACCGAGGGCAAGAACCGCGAGGTCCGGAAGGTGCTGGAGTCCGTCGGCCTGACGGTCAACCGGCTGATCCGCCTGGCCTATGGTCCGTTCCGCCTGGACGTCCTGCCGGTCGGGGCGGTCGAGGAGGTCGGGCCGCGCGTGATCCGCGAACTGCTGGGCGAGCACATCCGCCCCGAGAACCTGCCGACCGGCAATACGGTGGAGACGCCCGCGCCGATCCCGGGGCGTCGCCTCTCGATCCCGATCGTCAAGGGCCGCTCAGGCTCCGCCATGTCCGACCCGTCGCGCAAGCCCAGCCGCGTGCGCGCCGCCGAAACCGCCCAGGCCGACGCGATCGAGCGGCGCGAGCGCCCGGCGAAGAAGGAGGGCTGGGCCAAGGCCAAGCCCAAGACCGAACATCCCAAGCGCGTCTTCAAGCCGCGCGAGGGCGCGCCGGCCGAGGGCGAGCGTCCGGCGCGGGCCTACAAGCCCCGTGAAGGGGCCCCGACGCGCGGGGGCGACGGTCCCAAGCGCGAGTACAAGCCGCGCACGGCGGGACCCGACAAGGGCGGTCGCGACTTCAAGCCGCGTTCAGGCGGCGCCTCGGGCGGTCGCGACTTCAAGCCGCGTTCAGGCGGCAAGCCGGCCGGGCCGTCGGGAACCAGCGGCCGGGCTCCGGGCGGCAAGCCGCGCACGCCCCGAAGCTGATCCGTGCGGATCGTCGCTGGAGACCTGAAGGGCCGGGCCATCGTCGCGCCGGAGGGGCAGGGCACGCGCCCGACTTCCGACCGGGCGCGCCAGGCGGTGTTCAACGTGCTGGAGCACGCCGCGTGGAGCGAGAGCCTGCAGGGCGCGCGGGTGATCGACCTTTATGCGGGCTCGGGCGCCTTGGGCTTCGAGGCGCTGAGCCGGGGCGCGGCCTTCTGCCTGTTCGTCGAGACGGATGACGGCGCGCGCGGGGCGATCCGCGAGAACATGGACGCCTACGGCCTGTTCGGCCGCTGCCGGGTGCACCGGCGCAGCGCCACGGACCTGGGCGTGCGGCCCGGTTCGGCGGGCGAGGCGTTCGACATCGCCTTCCTGGACCCGCCCTATGGCAAGGGGCTGGGGGAGCAGACATTGTCGCGCCTGATCGAAGGCGGCTGGCTGAAGCCCGGCGCGATCGTGGTGTTCGAGCGCGGGGCGGACGAGCCGGACATCGACACCCCGGGCTACGAACGACTGGACGCCCGTGAATACGGGGCCGCGCGGGTGCTTTTCCTCAAGGCCCCGCCGAAGGCGGACTGAGCGGCCCCGCACTTTGTTGCGTGCATTTTGGTGCACTGTAGGGGGCAGTCGCAGGGCGGGCCGAGCTGCAGCGCCTCATCCTCCATCTCCTGTTCTCGCCGATGGAGCGGATGCGATAGGTCTCGGCGATGAGACGCCTGTAGACCACAGGGGCCTCAGGATCGGATGTCGGGTTGTGCAGCCTCGCGCTCGCCGAGGGCGTCCAGCGCCGCCTGGTGCGCGGCCATGCGGCGACGACAGCGGCGGGCGTGGCGCCAGTAGAAACCAATGCAGGCCAGGATGAAGATCGCCCCCGCTGCGATATAGGGGCCGATGAGCTCGATCCGTTCGCCCGACGCCGCCATGGCGCCTAGGAAGAGCACGGCGGCCAGGCTGATCGCCACCCCAGCGACAGCCCAGCGATAGCCCATGCGCGCCTGGCCCAGGGCCGAGCGCAGCACGGCTTCGGGCGTCTCGGTCAGCAGGCCAGGATCGCCGCGCCTCGACCACAAGGTCATGCCGATGGCGAACAGCGCGAAGGCCAGGGCGGCGGCGGCGACGGGCAGAGGCATGCCGCGCCACAGGGCCCAGCCCATGGCGCCGACGACCATGACACCGCCGCCGATCTCCGCGGCGAAGTTGAGCCTGGCCAGCCGATCGCGCCGCTTAAGGGCGCGGATGAAGTCGGCGTCGAGCGGCGGCTCGTCGGCCCGGGGCTGAGCCCAGGCCTGGGACAGTTCGGTCCAGTCGTCGGACGCGGCCTCGGGCGGCGGGGTCATGGACGATTCTCCGGATTGAGCGCCTGGCGCAGCGCGGATTTCGCACGCGTCAGGCGGATGGAGACGGCGTTGGCGTTCAGGCCCAGCATGTCGGCGATCTCGGCGGGGGCGAAGCCCTCGAGGGTCAGCAGGGCCGGCTGGCGCAGCGACAGGGGCAGGGCGCGGACGGCGACGGCCAGGCGCTCCTGCAGGTCGCGCGCCTCGGCGGCGTCCTGCGGCGTGGGGTGGTCGGAGGGCGCGGCCTCGTCCAGAGGCTGGCGCCGGGGTTCGGCGGCCTCTCGCGCCACATGGGTGACGGCCCGGTTGTGGGCGACGCGGGCGATGAAATGGCGCAGCGGCGCCTCGGCCCGGTGTCTGGGCAAGGCGCGCCAGACGGCCAAGAGGATGTCCTGCTCCAGCTCGCGCCGCCGTTCGCGGTCCGCCTCATAGGCCGAGGCGATCCGGCGCAGCATGGCGCCGTGCTCGGCCAGCAGGGCTTCGAAGGTCTGGTCGCGTCCCAGCGGGGCGGCTCCGGAAAAATCGTCGGTCGGGATGAAAGACTCGAGGAAGCGGCGAGACTTTCACGTCAGGCGTCGAAAAACCAAAGGAGTTCGCCATGACGATCGAGACCGAGACCGCCTCTGCCGCCAAGCCCGGCGTGCTGACGCGCAGCAAGGGCTTCCTGAAGGTGCTGGCCGTGTTGCTGCTGGTCGGCGCCGTGGCCGCGTGGATTTCTCTGGGGATCGGGCTCTACCTGGATGTGTCGCGGGGCGCGCGCCTGACGCTGGCCGTCGTGGCGGCGCTGGCGACCGAGGCGCTGTTCTGGACCGTGGCGGCGCTGCTGGGCGTGTCGGTGGTGGAGGCGCGCAAGCGCATCTGGCGCAGGATCACCGGTCGCGGCGCCTGAGCTTTTCCGCCAGCGCGGCCGCGCCGGCGGCGACGTCCGTCCATGTGACGTCGAAGCCGTCATCCTCGCCGAAATAGGGATCCGCCACCGACTGGCCCTCGCGTCCGGGGACGTGGTCCAACAGCAGGCTGAGTTCGGCGGTCGCGTCCCCACTCTCGTTCTTGGGCGCGAGTCGGCGCAGGTCGGCCAGGTTATCGTGGTCCAGCGCCACGATGTGGGTGAAGCGGCGGAAGTCCGCCGGCTTCACCTGCCGCGCCCTCAGCCCCGAGATGTCGACCCCATGCCGCCGCGCGGTCGCCTGCGCCCGAGGGTCCGGCGGTTCGCCCGCGTGCCAGTTCCCTGTGCCGGCGGAATCAACGATCAGGTCGAGGCGGAGGCGTTCAGCCTCGGCGCGCAGGGCGGCCTCGGCCAGCGGGGAGCGACAGATGTTGCCGAGACAGACGAAAAGGATGGAGGGGGTCACCGGCGACCGAACAGCTTTTCGAGATCGTGCAGCTTCAGCTCCACATAGGTCGGCCGGCCGTGGTTGCACTGGCCGCTGTGGGGGGTGGCTTCCATCTGGCGGAGGAGGGCGTTCATTTCGGGGGCGGAGAGGACGCGGCCGGAGCGGACGCTGCCGTGGCAGGCCATGGTGCCGCAGACCTCGGCCATGCGCTCCTTGAGGGAGAGGGCGGCGCCGTGTTCGGCCAGATCGTCGGCGATGTCGCGGATCAGGCCCTGCACGTCCGCGGCGCCCAGCAGGGCCGGGGTTTCGCGCACCAGGACGGCGCCGGCCCCGAAGGCTTCGACGATCAGGCCCATCTCGGCCAATTCCTCGGCGCGTGAGGCGACGCGCTCGGCCTCGGCGGGGTCCAGATCGACGACCTCGGGCGTCAGCAGGGCCTGGCGGGTCACGGACCCTTGCGCCATCTGGGCCTTCATCCGCTCATAGACCAGCCGCTCGTGGGCCGCGTGCTGATCGACGATGACCAGGCCGTCGCGGGTCTGGGCGACGATGTAGTTGGCGTGGAGTTGGCCCCGCGCTGCGCCCAGCGGATAGTCGAGGGGATCGATCACAGGCGAAGACGTCGGGCCCGGCTGCGCGGTCTCCGCGGACGGAACCCGTGCCGGCGCGTCCCAGGTCGGCTCGACCCGGCCTGACCGCTCGTTCAGGCCGGGCAGGACCTGGGCGGCGGCGGCCGGTTGGGACCAGCCGGTCCAGCCGCTGAACCCCTGGGCCGAGGGCGATGAGGGGCTGTAGGCGCCCAGGCCGGTATGGGCCTGGAACCCGGACAGCGCGTCGGCGGCGACGGTGGTGGAGGCGCGGTGGCCGGCGGCGTGCAGGGCGTGGCGCAGGGCCCCGACGATCAGGCCCCGCACCAGAGCGGGATCGCGGAAGCGCACCTCGGCCTTGGCCGGGTGCACGTTGACGTCGACGTAGAGCGGATCGATGTCGAGGAAGAGGACGGCGGCCGGGTGGCGGTCGCGCGCCAGGAAGTCGGCGTAGGCGCCGCGCAAAGCCCCCTGCAGCAGCCGGTCCTTCACCGGGCGGCCGTTGACGAACAGATATTGGTGCGCCGCGTTGCCGCGCGAATAGGTGGGCAGGCCCGCGTATCCGCTCAGGCGCACGCCGTCTCGTTCCTGGTCGATCAGCAGGGCGTTGGCTTCGAAGTCGCGGCCCAGCAGGGCGGACAGGCGGCGCAGGCGGCCCTCGTCGCCCGGATGTTCGGCGGGCAGGCGCAGGGTGGTCTTGCCGTCCAGCGACAGGGTGAAGGCGACGGCCTCGTGCGCCATGGCCTGGCGCTTGATCTCTTCCGAGATGGCCATGGCCTCGGACCGCTCGGACTTCATGAACTTCAGCCGGGCGGGAGTGGCGTAGAACAGGTCGCGCACCTCGACCCGCGCGCCGTGCGGACCGGGGAAGCCGGCGGGGCTGAGCGGGCGTTGGTCGCCGCCCTCGACATGGATGGCCCAGGCGTCCGCCTCGTCACGGGCGCGGGTGGTGATCGACAGGCGGGCGACTGAACCAATCGAGGGCAGGGCCTCGCCCCGGAAACCCAGGGTGTGGATCCGCAGCAGGTCCACGTCGCCGGCGTCATCGGGCTCGAGCTTGGAGGTGGCGTGGCGTTCGACCGCCAGGGGCAGTTCGTCGCGCGGAATGCCCTTGCCGTCGTCGGCGATCAGGATGCGCGACAGGCCGCCGCCGTCGGCCTGGATCTCGATGTTGGCGGCGCCGGCGTCCAGGGCGTTCTCGACCAGCTCCTTGATGGCGCTGGCCGGCCGCTCGACCACCTCGCCGGCGGCGATGCGGTTGACGGTCTCGGGGGGGAGGCGGCGGATGGGCATGAGCCCGCCAAGATAGGGCGCGACGGGGATTCGCGCCACGGCGGTTGAGGGGGGCGGCGTCTCCTCCCTGTGGCGGGAGCCATGGGGAGGGGGATCGACGCGCAGCGTCGAGACGGAGGGGTTCTTCAGGCGGTCAGGCTCGTGCGAGCTTCGAGAGCCCCTCCACCACCGCCTGCGGCGGCGGTCCTCCTCCCCATCGCAAGCGATGGGGAGGAGACGGGCGGTCGTCGGCTAGTGCGTCTGGTCCCAGAAGCGCACCGCGTCGGCGTCGCGGGCGGAGAGGTCGGGGTAGGCGGGGTCGGAGCCGACGTCGGGGACGCGGCGCCAGGAGCGGGCGCATTTGCGGTGATCGGCCAGGTCCACCGCGACGGTGACCGCTTCGCCGCCCGTGACCAGTTCGGCGCCGGAGGTGCGGAAAACCTCGGCGGCGTCGAGGCCGTCGAACGGCGCGAGAAGTTCGGCCGGGGCGGTCACCGTGGGCCAGGCGTCGAGGGCGCCGCCGATGATCTTGTCGCGGCGAGCCGCCTCGAGAGCTTCGTTGACGACTTCAAGCACGGTCTCCACGCCGGCCCAGCGTTCCGCCTCGGCGGTGTTGCGCCACTCGCCCGGGGTATCTGGAATCACTCGCGCGCAGTTGGTTCCGGCGTCGGGGAAGCGGGTGGTCCAGGCCTCTTCCATGGTGAAGGGGGTCAGCGGGGCCAGCCAGGCGGTCAGGCGGGCGAAGACCTCGTCCATCACGGTGCGGGCGGCGCGACGGCGGAGGCTGTCGGGGCGATCGCAGTAGAGGGCGTCCTTGCGGATGTCGAAATAGAGCGCCGACAAATCGCCGGAGCAGAACTCCAGCACCGGGCGCACGACGTCCTGGAAGCGGTATTCGGCGTAGGCCGTGCGGACCTGGGCGTCGAGCTCCCACAGGCGGTGGAGGATGAACTTCTCCAGCGGCGGAAACTGGTCGTAGTCGGTCAGGCGCTCGGCCTCTTCGAAGCCGGCCAGGGCGCCCAGCAGGTAGCGGACGGTGTTGCGCAGTTTGCGATAGGCGTCGACCGTGGTCTGGAGGATCTGCTTGCCGATCCGCTGGTCGTCCGAATAGTCAACCAGGGCGACCCACAGGCGCAGGATGTCGGCGCCGGACTCCTTGATGATGGTCAGGGGGTCGGTGGTGTTGCCCCGCGACTTGGACATCTTCTCCCCGTTCTCGTCCAGGGTGAAGCCGTGGGTCAGGACCGCCTTGAACGGGGCGCGGCCGCGGGTGCCGCAACCCTCGAGCAGGGACGACTGGAACCAGCCGCGGTGCTGGTCGGAGCCTTCCAGATAGAGGTCGGCGGGCCAGTGGGTCGGGCGGTTTCCGCTGTAGCCGTGCTCGGCCGTGCGCGGATCCAGGGTGAAGGCGTGGGTCGAGCCGCTGTCGAACCAGACGTCCAGGATGTCCTCCACCTTCTCGTAGCGCGCCGGGTCGTGGGCGCCGAGGAAGTCGCCGGCCGGAGCGGTGAACCAGATGTCGGCGCCGTGTTCGGCGACGGCGGCGACGATGCGGGCGTCGACCTCGGCGTCATGCAGGGGTTGGCCGGTCTGCTTGTCGATGAACATGGCCAGCGGCGTGCCCCAGGCGCGCTGGCGGCTGACCAGCCAGTCGGGGCGACCCTCCACCATGCTCCGGATGCGGTTCTTGCCGCCGGCGGGATGGAAGGCGGTGTCGTCGATCGATTTCAGCGCCGTCTCGCGCAGGGTGTCGCCGCTCTTGAGCGGTTCGTCCATGCGGATGAACCACTGGGGCGTGTTGCGGAAGATCACGGGCGCCTTGGAGCGCCAGCTGTGCGGATAGGAGTGTTCCAGCCGGCCGCGCGCCAGCAAGGCGCCGGCCTCGATCAGCTTCTCCATCACCGCGCCGTTGGCGGGGCCGAACTTGCCGGTCTTCTTGCCCTCCGTCTCCAGCACCTTCAGGCCGGCGAACAGGGGGACGTGCGGATAGTAGGCGCCGTCGGGGTCCACCGTGTCCGGCACCTCGTGATGCCCGTGGGCCTTCCACACCTCGAAGTCGTCGGCGCCGTGGCCGGGGGCGGTGTGGACGAAGCCCGTGCCCGCGTCGTCGGTGACGTGGTCGCCGGCCAGAAGCGGCACGGAATAGCCATAACCGCTGTCGAGCGGCGCCAGCGGGTGGGCGGTCTCCAGGCCCGACGGATTGATGTCATAGACGCGGGTCCAGGAAGCGATCCTGGCGGCCTTGAACACCTCCCCGGCCAGCTTGTCGGCGACGATCAGACGGTCGCCCGGCTTGGCCCAGGGGGCGAACTCCAGGCCTTCCTCCATGGCCGTGACCTCATAGAGGCCGTAGGCGATCTCGGGGCCGTAGCTGATGGCGCGGTTGGCGGGGATCGTCCACGGCGTGGTGGTCCAGATGACGATCGAGGGCGTGCCGCTGCGGAAGCTGAGCAGGTCGTCGGGATGGTCGTCGGACGCGCCGGTGACGGGGAACTTGACCCAGATCGTGGGCGACACATGGTCGTGGTATTCGATCTCGGCGTCGGCCAGGGCGGTGCGCTCGACCGGCGACCACATGACGGGCTTGGAGCCGCGATAGAGCTGGCCCGAATTCTTGAACTTGTGGAACTCGGCGACGATGGCCGCCTCGGACCTGAAGTCCATGGTGGCGTAGCGGTTGGCGAAGTCGCCGGTGATGCCCAGGCGTTTGAACTGGTCGCGCTGAAGATCGATGTATCTGCCGGCGTATTCACGGCAGGCGGCGCGGAATTCGTCCTTGGAGACCTCGTCCTTGCGCCGGCCCTTGGCGCGGAACTGTTCCTCGATCTTCCACTCGATCGGCAGGCCGTGGCAGTCCCAGCCGGGGACGTAGTCGACGTCGTAGCCCAAGAGGAAACGGCTGCGGACCACGAAGTCCTTCAGCGTCTTGTTCAGGGCGTGGCCGATGTGGATGTCGCCGTTAGCGTAGGGCGGGCCGTCGTGCAGGACGTAGAGGGGGGCGTTCTGCTTCTGGCGCTCGGCGCGCAGGGTTCCGTAGAGGTCGCCCCACTGCTCCAGGATCAGCGGCTCCTTCTGGGGCAGGCCGCCGCGCATGGGGAAGGGCGTCTCGGGCAGGAAGACGGTATCGCGGTAGTCGCGGGCGGGGGTGTCTTGTTCGGTCACGGGGGCGTCGGCCATGGTCGTCTCGGCGTCTTCAAGAGTTACGTTCGCGTGTCGATCCCGGCGTGCACGAGGCCACAAGGCCCAGAGGCGCTACGCCGGGCGGCTAATCGAAATCAGGCGAATGGAGACGCGGACGGTCATTGTGCGGCCGGTCTAGCAGACCCGTGCGGCATTGCGCCATCCCGGAAAGCCCCGGCGTCTCAACGGAAACGAAAGGCTTTTGGCGTTCTGCTGTGCGGATGATCGGCCGGGCAGCGCCTGGGCGACACTGGAAACACGCTCGGGAGTCCCGCCCATGAGGCTGCGGATCAGGAACTGGATGCTGGCGCTGACGGCGGGGTTCGCCGTCATGGCCGTCGCCGATGCAGCCGCGGCGCAATGCGGCTCGGGCTGCGAACCGCCGCCTCCGCCGTGTTGCGAACCGCCGCCCCCTCCGCCTCCGCCCCCTCCGCCGCCGTGCCACACCGGCGGCTGCACGCCGCCTCCGCCGCCCTATCCGCCGGGCGGAGGCAACATCAACGTCAACGTCAACGTCAACGCCGGGGCCAGCGCCAACGCCAATGCAGGGGCGAACTCCTACGTCAACGCGCGGGCGGGCGGGTTCAGCAGCAGCCGGGGCTTCGGCTCGGGCTACGGCTACGGCTACGGCGGCGGCTCGGCCTATGTGAGCGTCGAATCGCCGGCGCCGACGACGATCCAGGGCCTGGCCGTCGAGGGCATGGCCATGCAGACGGTGCGCACGCCCTTCACCGCCTTCCGCAGCATGATGAAGCGGGTGGTGATCCAGGCCGTCTGCATCGACGACCGGCAGGTGCCGCACCCGGCCTCTCAGGTCCGGCCCGACCGCGAGGTGGTCGAGGGCTATGAGGGGGAACTGTATCGCTGCCTGGCCGGAACCTGGCTGCAGGCGACGATCGCCGACTATGAAGGCGACATCAGCTTCGACGGCGGCGAGACCCTGACGTGCCGTAAGCACGAGGCGCTGTGGTACGGCGGGAACGGGCGACTGGAATGCCGGCCCGAGAAGGCCGCGCGCGATTGCAACGAGCGGTCGTTGCTGCGTCGCTACGGCGCGGGCGTCAAGATTCTGACCCTGTATCGGGAAGAGGAATACACCGAGTACCGCGAAGAGGTCATCGAGGGCACGGCCGTGATGACCGGCAGCATCACCCTGGACGGCGGCGTCGGCGGCCGGGTGTTCTGAACGGGAGCCGACCGGGCGCGTTCAGGTCCGGATCAGGCGCGGAATGAGAGAATAAGACCGTCGGCGCTCCGTCGACGATCCTGAAGACTGGCCCCGGTCCGCCCTTGGACCGGGGCCTTTTTCGTCATTGGGCGGCCGGCGCCTTGTCCGAGACGATTTCCAGGCGCCAGGCGGTCTCCGCCCGCAGGTATTCTCGAGCCAGGCGCTGCAGGTCGGCGGCGGTGACGGCCTCGAGCGTCGCGATCTGGCTGCGGGTCTGGTCCAGCGAGGCGGGCTCGGACTGGGCTTCCGACAGCTGCTGCAGCCAGTACGCGTTGTCGGCCATGCTGCGGCGGGTGCGCTCGACGGCCGGCCGACGGGCCCGGTTCAGTTCGTCCTCGCTGACGGGATTGTCGCGCAGGTCGGCGGCGATGGCGGCGATCGTCTCGAACAGCACGGGCAGGGCGTCTGGCGGGGTCTGCGCGCTGGCGGCCAGATAGCCATAGCCGGGATAGACGTCCGAAGCGCTGGACGCCGCGTTCGGCGAATAGGCCAGGCCCAGCTTCTCGCGAATCTCCTCGTTCAGGCGCAGCTGCAGGACCTCGGCCAGGATCGACAGCTGGCGCGCGGTGGTCCGATCGCCGATCTGGTCAGTGGTCGGCCAGGCGATGAAGCCCATCGCCTGGTCGGCGGGTCCGGTATGGGTCAGGCGAACGGGCGTCTCGGTCGGCGCGGGGAAGCGGCGTTGCGCCGAGGCCGGCGCGGGGTCGGGAGCGTCGCCGCGCGGGGGCAGGGCGCCGAAGGTCGAAGCCACGGCGGCGATGACCGCCTCGACCTCCACATCCCCGACCACGGTGATCTCGATCGGCCCCTGGGCGAGGGCGGCGGGCACGCCGGCGCGCAGCTCCTCGATGGTCATGGCCGAGATCTCCTCGACCGAGGGCGCGGTCTCCCGCCGGTCGCCCGAGGCCAGCAGGCCCGTGCCGTCGCGCTGGAATACGCCGCCTGGCGTGGCGGCCAACTGCTGCAGCAACTGCGGGAACAGCGCCTTGATCTGCTCGAACGGCGCGGCGCGCAGGCCCGGATCGGTCAGATAGGCGGCCAGCACCTGCATCTGCAGCTGAAGGTCCTCGGGGCGGGTCGCGCCGCTGAAGACATAGGCGTCGGAGCCCTGGCTGGCGGCGGCGCTATAGACATGGCCGCTGAGGACGCGGGTCAGCTCGTCCAGGCTGAGCTTGCCCAAGCCGCCCGGGGCCATCACCGTGTCCGCCAGCGACATGGCGGTGACGCGGTCCGCCGGCAGGCCAAGCTCGCCGATGCCGGTGCGGGCGCTGACCAGGATCTGATCGTCGCGGAAGTCCGTCGGCTTGATGTTCAGCAGCACCCCGTTGGGGAAGCGCACCAGGGTGACGCCCAGGTCGGCCACCTCGGCGCGCTCGACCGGCACGCCAGGCGCGCCGAAGTTGGTGTAGGGCCATTCCAGCGACGCCTGTTGGGCGCGGGCCGTGACCGGGGTCTGGCGCGAGGCCTCCAGGGCGGCGGTGACGACGGCTTCTCCGCCCTCGACCTCGACCGGGGTGGAGAAGAGCACCAGCGGGCCTTCGCCCTCGAAGACGGGGGCGACGGCGGCGTTGACCTGCTGGACGCTGAGGGCCTTCACCGCCGCCTCGAAGATGTCCAGGCTCTGCTGCGGGGTGTTGAACACACGGTCGTCGTTGACGGCGCTCAGCAGCCCGTTGGCCAGCGCCGGGGTGGACCTGGTGGCGGCGGTGGCGACGGCGTTCTGGAGCGCCGTGCGATAATCCGTGATCTCGCGCTGGAGTTCGGCCTCGGTCACGCCGAACTCGGCCAGACGACGACCTTCCTGCTCCACCGCCTCCAGCGCGCGCTTCCATTCGCCCGGATTGAAGGTGACGCCGATCGTACCCGCGTCCAGGCTGTCGAACAGCTGCTGGTAGGACGCGCCGGCGGCGAGGAACGGCGGATTGTCGCCGCGGGCCATCTCGCCCAGGCGCCGGTTCAGCACGGCGAGGCCCAGGGCGCGGCGCAGGTCGGTGGTGCGTTCGGCGACCGTGTCGGGATCAAGGTCCGGCGCCTTGATCCAATTGATCTGGATCGAGGACTGGATGCCTGGCTCGACGATGATGGCGGTCTCGGGCCGGCGGGGCGCCACGACGCCCAGATCGGGCTCGGGGCCGTCGGCGGCCTTGGGAGCCCAGTCGCCGAAGGTCGCGCGAATCTTGGCCTCCATGGCGTCGACGTCGAAGTCGCCCACGGCGATGAAGGTGGCGCGCGAGGGACGGTAATAGGCTTCATAGAAGTCGACGAAGCGTTCGCGCGGCGCGGTGCGGATCACGTCCAGGTCGCCGATCGGCAGACGTTCGGACAGGCGCTGGCCCTGGGCGAGCAGGCCGAGCTGGGTCTTGAGGACGCGCAGCTGGGGCGAGTTGCGGGTGCGCTCCTCGCCGACGATGACGCCGCGTTCGGCCTCGATGGCCTCGGGCGCCATCAGGGCGTCGCCCATCATCTCGCGCATGACGCGCAGGGAGGTGTCGACGGTCTCGTCCTGGGTGTTCGGCAGTTCCAGCACATAGGCCGTCTGGTCGAAGCTGGTGAAGGCGTTGGTGTCGGCGCCGAAGGCCAGGCCGAGCCTTTCGAGAATGCGCAGCATCTCGTTCTCGGGGATGGTCTTCGTGCCGTTGAAGGCCATGTGCTCCATGAAGTGGGCCAGGCCCTGCTGGTCGTCGCGCTCCATCAGCGAGCCGGCGTCGATGCGCAGGCGGAACGAGGCCTGCCCGGGCGGCGTGTCGTTGCTCATCAGGGCGTACCGCATGCCGTTGGACAGCTGGCCGAAGCGAACCGCCGGGTCCGCGGGGATGTCGCTGGCGGCTTGGGCCCAGGGATCGGAGGGCTGAGCCGTCGCCACGGCGGCCGACTGGGTCTGGGCGAAGGCGGGCGCCGGGGCGACCAGGACCCCGGCGGCCAGGGTCCCTGTGGTCAGGGCCAGGCCCGAGACGGCGACGAGCAGCAGGCGGCGCGCAGAACGCATGGATCACTCCGGAAATCCGCAACCCCCGATGGCGCGGCTATCGCAGGAGTAGGGGCGAGACGGCGCGCGAGCAAGGGAAGACTGGTCGCACCTGGCCGCCTGGGTTCCGAAGCCTGTCTTGCTCGAGCCAATGAACGATCTTGTCTGAAGGCGGACTTGCGCGCGCTTCGCCGGATGTCAGAGTGAAGCGGGGGCGGCTCGCGCCCTCGTCCCCGTTCCGATCGAGGCTTCCATGCAGATCGCCATCCTGACGTTCGACGGCTTCAACGAGCTGGATTCGTTCATCGCCGCCGGCATCCTGAATCGGATGAGGGCAAAGGGCTGGCAGGCGCATATCACCTCGCCCACGCCGGAGGTGACTTCGATGAACGGCGTGACGATCCAGAGGCAGCAGCCGCTTGATTTCGTGGAGCGGGCGGATGCGGTGCTGATCGGCAGCGGGATTCGGACGCGGGAGATCGCGGCCGACGCGGCGATGCTGTCGCGCATCCGGCTGGACCCGTCGCGGCAGCTGATCGGCGCGCAGTGCTCGGGCACGCTGCTGCTGGCGAAGCTGGGCCTGATCGGCGACCTGCCGGCCTGCACCGACCTGACCACCAAGCCCTGGGTCGTGGAGGCGGGCGTCGAGGTGCTGGACGCGCCCTTCGTCGCCCATGGCGAGGTTGCGACGGCGGGCGGCTGCCTGGCCTCGCAGTATCTGGCGGCCTGGATCATCGCCCGGCTCGCGGGCCTGGAGGACGCCGAGGCGGCGGTCCACTATGTCGCGCCGGTGGGCGAGAAGGCGGCCTATGTCGAACGAGCGCTGGCCGTGATCACGCCGTTCCTGCCCTCGCGAGCGGCGGCGGCCTGAGCCGGCCGGATCAGCCGCCGGGTCGGGAGACGTAGAAGGTGGCGCTGTTGCCGGCGGCGTTGGCTCCGGCGACCACGGCGCGACCCGAGCCGACACCGACGTTGACGACTGCGGAGACATCGCCGTTGTTGACCTGGTTGTTGGTCACGTTCGCCTCGCCGCCGCACTGAGAGCAGACATAGCCGCTGACCGCGTTGCCGATGGCCTCGGCGCCCACATAGGCGTCGTAGCCGGCGGCTCCCTCGAACGTGGCGGTCGCCTCCACCCCGCCCGAGTTCAGCTGGGTGTTGTCCAGCGACAGATAGATGTCGTCGTTTCCGGCGATGACCTCGTTGGCGACAGCGCGGGCGGAGACGGTGGCGGCGCCGTACTGGTCCGCGCGCAGGCGGGATTCGGCGCGAACGCGGCCCTCGTTGGCCTGGTCGGCGTGGACGATCATAGAGCCGCCTTCGTTGGCCATGTTGGCGAAGTTGGCGCCGGCGGCCGCGCTGGCGCTCGCGTCCCAGGCGTTGTCGACATAGACGTCGGTCCGCGCCTCGACGGTGGAGGGGGCGTTCCGCTGCCGGATGGCCAGATCCTGATGCGAGGAGCCGGTCGTGCCGGCCTGGACCGAGTTGGCCGTGGCGCGGCTGTCGAAGGAGGCCCGCGCGGGTATGTAACGGATGTCCGCGGTGGTCTCGGCCATAACGGTGGCCTGGGCGCCCTGGTCCACCGAACCGGTGACGGAGGACATGGGACCGCCGACCGCGACGTTGTTGGCCGTGGCCGAGGTGGCGACGTAGCCGCCGCCGGTGATCTCCGATTCGCCGGCGGGAACGTTCGTCCGCGCTTCGACTGCAGCGTTGGTCGCCGACTGGGTCACATCGACGGAGAAGGTCGCGTCGCCGGTGTAGGCCTCGAAACCATTGCCTCGGACGTGGGTGTCGATCGCGCCGCCGTTCTCCGCGCCGGCGAGCGCGGTCGTGACCCCGGCGCGGGCGGCGCCGCTCATGGTCTGGACCACCGTCATGGCCCCGCTGGTCCCTTCGATGCCGCCGCGCAGCACATTGCCGTGGGTCTCGACCGAGACATGGAGCTGGCCCACGCCCACGTCGAGGTTGACCGTCGACAGCACGTCGCCGGCCTGGACCTGGGTGCTGGAGCAGGCGGAACCGTTCAGCGGGTCGCAGACCACGGCCTGCTGGGCGGACGCCTCAGTAGCGGCTGCCGCGAACGTCGCCGTCGCGGCGATCATGCCAGCGAGACGGATCGGCGCGTGTCTGGCCATTGTTCGTGTCCGTGTTGGGATAGGCGGGATAGTAGCCGCCGGTCGGGCCGACCGTGGAATCGCCCAGCGGGTCGTTGGCGGGGTTGAGGCAGATTTCCGGCCCCGGCGCGCCGTACAGGTTGGCCATGAACTCGACCGTGGCGCGCTCCACCAGGGCGCGCACCGCCAGCTGGACCGGTTCGAAGCCGCCGGTGCCGGCCGAGACGTCGAAGACGTTGCCGTTCAGGAAGTCGAACACGCCGGCCGAGATCTCGCGGCCGATGATCTGCTTCTGGTAGGAGACGACGTCGACCACCTCCAGCGTCGTGGTCTGGACCAGGCGCAGGTCCATGGCGATGTTCATCACGAAGACGCGGCCGGTGATGATGCCGGAGCCGGGAACGTCCGTGTCCACCTCTCCGCCCGCGATGTCGAAGCCGCCCGAGCGGATGTTATAGTTCACCTCGGTGACCCCGCCGACCAGGTAGAAGTCCGAGCCCGGCACCTGGCCGGCCAGGATGCGGCGGTACTGGGTGTCTTCCGGCGCCTCGCTGGCCTGATCGCCGATCAGCTTGTTGTTGGCGTAGCGCAGTTCCAGCTCCGACACCGAGGTGTCGTAGCGTTCGACGATGCGGGCGCCGGACTTCGCCAGGGCCGAAGTCGCCATCAACGAGGCGCCGCCGGTGATCTGGCGCCCGCCGTCGGCCGACACGGTGCCGGTGTAGTCGCTGATCCGGCCCACCGCCATGCGCGGCGAGGGGAGATCATAGCGGCGGGCGTAGTCGGCCAGGCAGTAGAGGGCGGCGGAATAGGGCGTCGGGTTCGACGTCACCGGCGCGTTGCCGATCGGCGTGGCGTAGAGGCCCGAGGGCCCGGCGGTCGAGCTGACGCACCCGGCGAGCGCCAGGGCCGTGACGGCCGTCAGGGCGACGGCGCGCGATCGGACGGCGGAGGTCTGGGACAGGAATCGGCTCATGGCAGGTCGATGTTTCCGTTCAGGGCCGTGCCGGCGGTGACATCGCCGTTGTTGGTCTGGTTCGAGTTGACGATGACGGTGTTCCAGCTGCCCTGGACCACGACGTTGAGCTGGTTGCCGATGGCGGTGGAGCCGCCGATCGCGGCGCTGGAGCCCGAGCCGCGGCCTGCGCCGCTGTAGGCGCTGGCCACGCCGCCGGTCTGGCGCGAATAGGAGGATGCGCCCGACTGGATGATGCCGTCCACGATCAGCCGGTTGCCGTTGGCGTCGCGGGTCGAGCCGGTCGTGCCGCGCGCCGTGCTGGATCGCGCGGCGCCATAGCCCTGCTGGAACTGCGAGGCGCCGGAGGAACCGGCCGTCTGGGCGGAGGCCCCGGCGGGCAGGATCAGGGACAAGGCGGCCACGGCCGAGGGAATCAGCGTCCTGGCGGGCATGGTTCTGGCGCTCCTGGCGGGCCGACGATGGTGCGGACCAGCAATCCGGCCCGATGCGCAGGCTGCATTAAGGTTATTAAGAAGCGCTTGAGATTGCAGCGGTCGCTGCGCATTTGGGGTCATGTCCGATCCGCAAGGCCGATTCGACGCGCCGCCGCCCGCGCGCGAGCGTCTGTTCAACGCTCCCCTGACCCCGGTGCTGATCGCCGCATCCATGCCGTTGCTGTTCCTCCTGCAGCTGCGATTGCCCGACGGCGGCGCCAGCATGGCCTTCGCGCCGGCCGATCTGGCCCAGGGCCGCTGGAGCGGGCTGTTCACCGTCATGCTGCTGCACGGCGGCTGGAGCCACGCGATCATGAACGCGGTGGGCGCGCTGGCTTTCGGAGCGCCGGTGGCGCGGCTGCTGGGCGACCGGATCGGACCGACGGTGTTCCTGCTCTTCTATGTCGCGTGCGGCGCGCTGGCGGCGCTGGGGTACGGCCTGATCCACTGGGGCTCGCCGCAGCCCATGGTGGGGGCGTCCGGCGCGGTGTTCGGCCTGATCGGGGCGGCGACGCGGCTGATGGGCGGGCAGGGAAGGGTGCTGCCGCTGTTCGACCGACGGGTGGTCGGCGCCTCTCTGGCGTGGATGGCGGTGAACCTCGTGGTCGGGCTGATCGGCTACGCCCCGGGCGTCCAGGGCGCGCAGATCGCGTGGGAGGCGCATGCGGTGGGTTTCGTCGTCGGCCTGCTGGCGATCGGGCCGTTGGGGCGCCTCTTCGCGCACGCTCCCGAAACGCGGGTTTGATTCCCTTCGGAGTCTGAGCGATCATCCTTCCCGAGCGGCCCTCGGCCGACATGGCCCCGCAGTCGTCTCCGCCTCTATAGGGAGAAGGAACCGCGATGTTCGTCGCCGAAATCCTCAAGATCAAGGGAAACGCCGTCTTTTCCATCGCCCCGGACCGGACGGTCGCGGAAGCCTGCGCCGAGCTGGAGAGCCGGCGGGTCGGCGCGCTGGTCGTCTGCGACGGGGACCGGGTGGCCGGCGTCTTCTCCGAACGCGACGTGGTGCGGGCCCTGGCCGGCGACGGCGCGCGGGCGCTGGACCGTCCGGTCAGCGACTACATGACCGAGAAGGTCATCTTCGCCGAGCCGCGCGAGCAGATCGGCGTGCTGATGACGCGCATGACCGATCGGCGGATCCGTCACCTGCCGGTAATGAGCGACCAGCGCCTGGTGGGGGTGATCTCGATCGGCGACGTGGTGAAGCAGCAGATCGCCGAGCACGCTCAGGAGGCCGAGAGCCTCAGGACCTATATCGCCGCGGGCTGAGCCGCGCCGCCGCTCTCCGTATCATCTACTCTTGTTCTCTCACATTTTTCTTTGCTCTGTCAGAATCCTGTTGCGGTCTAAAATGGGTCTCCGTATAGAGCCGCCTCGCTCGGGAACGGGCTGGCCATTTGGGGCCGAGGCG
>JAEXZS010000038.1 GCA_023451375.1 Pseudomonadota bacterium | reverse complement strand
GGCCTCGGCCGGGGCCTCGCGCAGAGCCCGGGCGGCGGCGCGGGCGCGGCGGCCCAGGTCCAGCATGTAGGTTTCGAGTTCGCTCATCGGTCGTCCAGCACCATGTCGTCGCGGTGGATCAGGACCGCCGCGCCGCGATAGCCCAGCAGCGCCTCGATCTCGTCGCTGCGGCGGCCCCGGATGCGGGCGGCCTCCTCGGCGGGGTAGGCGGCCAGGCCGACCCCGACGACGCGGCCGGCGGCGTCGGCCAGCCGCACGCAGTCGCCCTTCTCGAAAGCGCCCGCCACGGCCGTGACCCCGGCGGGCAACAGGCTCTTGCCGGCGCGCAGGGCCGCCACCGCGCCGTCGTCCAGCCTCAGTTCGCCCGCGGGCGCCAGGCTGCCGGCGATCCATTGCTTGTAGGCGGCCATCGGTCCGTCGGGCGCCGCGATCAGGGTCGCGCGCGCGCCGTCCCGCAGGGCGGAAAGCGGCGCCGTCGCCTGACCCGAGGCGATCACCGTGGCGCAGCCGGCCGAGCGGGCGATCTGGGCCGCCGCCAGCTTGGCGGCCATGCCGCCGGTGCCCACCCCCGCCTCGGCGTTGGCGCCGCCCGCCATGGCCAGCACCTCGGGCGACAGGCTGTCGACCAGCGGCAGGTGGACGGCGGACGGATCGCGACGCGGGTCGCCGGTGTAGAGGCCGTCCACGTCCGACAGCAGAACCAGCAGGTCCGCGCGCGCCAGCTGGGCCGTGCGCGCCGCCAGCCGGTCGTTGTCGCCGTAGCGGATCTCCTCGGTCGCCACCGTGTCGTTCTCGTTGACCACCGGGACCACGCCATGGGCCAGCAGGGCCTCGACCGTGGCCCGGGCGTTCAGCCAGCGGCGCCGGCGCTCGGTGTCGTCGCGCGTCAGCAGCACCTGGCCGACGATCAGGCCGTGCGGGGCGAAGGCCGCCTGCCACGCGGCCATCAGCAGCGACTGCCCGACCGATGCGGCGGCCTGCTTGTCCTGCAGCCGCGTCCCGACCTCACCCAGGCGGCCCCGCCCCAGGGCGATCGATCCGGAGGAGACGACGATCACTTCGCGGCCCTGGTCTCGCAGCGTCGCCACGTCGGACGCCAGCGCCGCCAGCCAGTCGCGCGCCACCCGGCGGGTGACGGGGTCGATCAGCAGGCTGGAGCCGATCTTGACCACGATGCGGCGCGCGTCCGCCAGGGCGGCGCGGGCGTCTTGTCGCGGGCTCAGGCGATCAGCATCGGACATGACGATGTCTCTAGCGTCGCCTTCAACGCTTGTCTCTCGCTCAATATGCGGGTCAGCCGCCGGCCGGATGTCCCGCGCCGACTGGGCCTCGCCGGTCACGCCCCGCCGTCGCCCGACCTCCCGCCCGGCCGCGGGGGAGGCCGTCGGCGTCTTCTTGGCGCGTCGGTTTGCCGGTGAGCCGGGCATGGGCTAGAAGGCCCGCCTCATTCCATTCCAGAGCGTCCTGGCCTCCATGACCGACACCACTCAATCGCCGCTCGAAGGCGCCGTCCTCTTCTACAAGCAGCCGGAGCCCCTGGACCCGGCGCAGCACCAGACCCTGGGCGTCAACGCCGCCGAGAAGCCCTACGCCTTCGTCGGCCAGACCAACTTCGTGCCGCTGACGGTGACCGAGTTCGCCGCCGCCGCACTGTCCTATCCGGTCATCTTCATGGGCGCCCAGAAGCAGCCGGCCGCCGTGATGGGCCTGCGCTCGGGCGAGAACCTGTACGTCTCGGCCCAGGGCGACTTCCGCCCCGACGCCTACATCCCCGCCTTCGTGCGCCGCTATCCGTTCGTCTTCGCCGACGACAAGTCGAACCAACGCCTGATCCTGTGCGTCGATCGCGGCGCCGAGATCGTCGTCGAGGGCGGCCAGAACCCGCTGTTCGTCGACGGCCAGCCCAGCGACTACACCAAGATGGCGATGGAGTTCTGCAACAACTTCGAGCAGGAGCGCCAGCGCACCGAAAGCTTCGTCAAGCTGGTCGACGACCTGGGCCTGCTGGAGATCCGGGAAGCCAGCTTCACGCCGCGCAACCCGGACGGCACGGCCGGCGCGCCGCAGAAGCTGGCCGAGTACTACGCCGTTTCGGAAGAGAAGCTGAAGGCCCTGCCGGCCGAGAAGCTGGCCGAGCTGCGCGACAACGGCGCCCTGGGCCAGATCTACGCCCACCTGGTGTCGCTGCTGGGCTGGGATCGCCTGATCGCCATGACCCTGCTGCGCGCCGCCGAGACGCCGGTCGCCGCCAACGCCTGATCGTCACCGAGGGTGTGAAGATCGAACGCCCCGCCGGTCCGCCGGCGGGGCGTTTCGCCGTCGCCTTGTTCCTTCATCTCACGGGGCGTCCGCGGGACGAACCCGGAACCCAGACGGCTCGCTCTAGCGTTCCTCGTCGGCGTAGATGGCCACGCGGTCGGCGCGCATGGATCCCGCCTCGCCGCGATACATGCCCGAGGTGTTCATGGCGAAGCCGACCGCGCCGTCGACGCCCATGACGATGACGCCCCCGTCGCCGCCGACCGCGCCCACCTCGGCGATCTCGGCCTCGGCGGCGGCCTGGACAGCCTCGCCGTCGGCCGTGCGGCGGCAAATGTCGCGCGCCACGGTGGAGCGGATGAAATATTCGCCCGAGCCCGTCGCCGACACCGCGCAGCCGTCGGCGTTGGAGGCGTAGGTGCCCGCGCCGATGACCGGCACGTCGCCGACCCGACCCCAGCGCTTTGCGGTCATGCCGCCGGTCGAGGTCCCGGCCGCCAGCCGCCCTTGCGCATCCAGCGCCACGGCGCCGACGGTGCCGAACTTCTTTTCGTCGAGCGGAGGGGCGGGCAGGCCCGCCTGGGCGCCGGGCGCGCCGGCTGGGCGTTCGGGCGCGGGCTGACCCGCCTCCGTCAGCGCCTTGACCAAGCCGTCCCAGCGTCGCTCGGTGAAGAACCAGGACGGGTCGACCTGCTCCAGCCCCGTCGACGCGGCGAAGGCGTCGGCGCCGGGACCGATCAGCATGACGTGCGGCGACTTCTCCATCACCGCGCGGGCGGCGGCGATGGGGTGGCGGGTGGTGGTCAGGCCCGCCACCGCCCCGGCGGTCAGGTCCGGTCCGCTCATGACGGCGGCGTCCAGCTCGTTCCGGCCCTCGGCGGTGAAGACGGCCCCGCGCCCGGCGTTGAACAGCGGGTCGTCCTCCATGACCTCGATCGCGGCCTGCACCGCGTCCACGGCCGCCCCGCCGCGCTCGAGCACGGCCGAGCCCGCGTCCAGCGCCTTCTGCAGGGCCGCGCGATAGGCGGCGTCCTGTTCGGGGCTCAGGCTGTCGCGCTCGATCACCCCGGCCCCGCCGTGAATGGCCAGCGACCAGCGCGGCGCCTCCTGGGCCAGAACCGGAGCGGCGACGAGCGACAGGGCGGCGGCGAGCGCGACGGACTTCATGATCTTCCCCTTAGGTCCGGCCCTCAGGACCGGTGGTGCATCCGCTTCCAGATGCGATAGGCGACGATGGGCGCGAAGCCGCAGACCAGGGCCGCGACCAGCACGACCCAGAAACCTCCGCCCAGCCAGTATTCGCCCGCCAGCGCCCCGGCGCCGGCCGCCAGCAGCGGACCGAGCCAGGGCAGCCAGTGCGGCGGCCGCACCCTCACCTAGGCGTCGACCTTGATGACGCCGCGACGGATCTGGTCCAGCTCGATGGAGTCGAACAGGGCCTGGAAGTTGCCGTTGCCGAAGCCTTCGTTGCCCTTCCTCTGGATGATCTCGAAGAAGATCGGGCCGAAAGCGTCCTGGGTGAAGATCTGCAGCAGCAGCCCTTCCTCGTCCGAACCGTCGATCAGGATGCGGTTCTTGCGCATCCGCTCGACGTCCTCGCCATGGCCCGGCAGGCGCTTGTCGATGAGTTCGAAATAGGTCTCGATCGTGTCCTGGAACTCGACGCCGCGCGCCCGCATGGTCTCGACCGTCTCGTAGATGTTCTCGGTCGTGAGGGCGATGTGCTGGATGCCCTCGCCGTTGTAGCGGCGGATGAACTCCTCGATCTGGGAGTTCTCGTCCTGGCTCTCGTTCAGCGGGATGCGGATGGCGCGGTCGGGCGCGATCATGGCCTGGGAGAACAGGCCGGTCGCCTTGCCCTTGATGTCGAAATACTTCTGCTCCTCGAAGTTGAACACCGAGTTGTAGAAGCCCGACCAGGTGCGCATCTGTCCGCGACGGACGTTGTGGGTCAGGTGGTCCAGCACCTCCAGGCCGACCGAGTTCTTGCGCTCGGCCTCCTCCCAGCCCTCGATCTCGTCCCAGGCGTCATAGACGGAGCCGGCGTCGCCGTACTGGTCGATGACATAGAGCAGCGAGCCGCCGATGCCCTGCAGGATGTAGGGGTGGTCGCCCAGCGCGCCGCCGTCGGCGCTCTCGGCCGCAACGGCGCCGCGGGCCAGCGCGCCCTCGTAGGCCGACTTGGCGTCGGCGGTGCGGAAGGCCATGCCGTTGGCGGACGGACCGTGGTCCTTGGCGAAGTCGGCGGCCTGGCCCTTGGGCGAACGGTGAACCAGGAAGGAGATGTCGCCCTGCTTCAGGCGCACCACGTCGGTCTTCGGGTTCACGTGCGTCTGGGTGAAGCCCATCATCTCCAGCCGCGTGATCATGGCCTGGGGCTCGGGGCCGGTGAACTCGACGAACTCGAAGCCGTCGACGCCGAGGGGGTTGTCGCGATCCAGTTGGGCGGCCGCGTCGGTGGGAAGGTCGTGCATGGAGCGTCTCCTGCAGGTCGTTGAGGCGGACTTACCCCGTCGGGGCCGCCGATTGGGGCGGAACCTAGTCGCCTCGAGCCGGATCGCCAAGGCGGGGCCACGGGCTCGTGATGCAGACCCTTGCCACCCGCGACGATCTGGCCGAACAGGATTTCGAGGGACGCGAGAAGGGGATGGCGATGGCGGACAGGCGGGAAGGGGACGCGGCCGTCGAGCCTTGCGGCGAGCTGTGGGACCTGTGGCGGCGGCTGAAGGCGCTGTTTCCGGCCTGGAGCCTGATCCCGTCCAGCTTCGTCACCCCGGGCGCCTGGGGCTATGCGGGCGTGGACTTCCTCAGCGGGTTCCGCCGCAATCCCTCGACGATCAAGGTCTTCGACATGTTGAAGGACGTGGACGACGCGACCTTCGACGCCCTGTCCGCGCTGGCCAACCTGAACACCCGGCGCCAGGACCAGATGCTGCGGGCGGTGATCGTCGCCTATCTGACCGTTCCCCTGTCGATCGCGGCCCTGGCCGCCGAAGTGGCGGGCGACAGCCTGCTGAGCTTCATTCGCGAGCATCCGCAGCTCGTGTTCTCGATCGCCGCGGGGGCGGCGCTCGGGCCGCTGCACTACGTGATGACCCACTGGCGCTCGCGCCAGATCGTCGGCGTGCTGGACCTGGTCCGCATCGAACGCGGGCAGTCGCCGTTCACGGCGCTGGAACTGCGCGAGCAATAGACGCCTGAGCCGCGACCGACGGCGATGGAAATCAAGGCTTGACTCATTTCGATGATTAGCTAATCATCTCACCATGAGTCAGGTGTTCAAGGCCCTTTCCGATCCGACCCGTCGTCGCGTGCTGCAGCTCCTGCGCAAGGGGCCGATGAGCGCCGGCGAGATCAGCGACCGGTTCGAGGTCTCCAAGCCGACCATGTCGGCGCACTTCGCGGTGCTGAGGGAGGCCGACCTGGTCCATGCGGAGAAGGCCGGAAAGTCCGTCATCTATCACCTGAAGCTGTCGGTGCTCGAAGAGGCGCTGCTGGGCTTCGTCCATTCATTCGGCCTCGGCGCGGAGACGCCGGAGCAAAGCGAGGAGATTGCGAAATGAACAGGGATCTGATCGGCAGCCTGGCCTGGGGCGGGGGCATCGTCGTCCTGGCCCTGGGGGCGACCTTCGCGCGCGGCCAGGGCTATATCGACCACGAAACCACCACCCGCATCGTGATCTGCGCCACCGGCCTGATGGTCGCCTGGTTCGGCAATCGCATGCCCAAGCAGTTCTCGCCCAGCGCAGCGGCGCGCCGCGTCACCCGGGTCGGGGGCTGGTCCATGGCGCTGAGCGGCCTGATCTACGCCGGGCTGTGGGCCTTCGCCCCGATCGACGTCGCGGTCGTGGCCGGCTGCGGCGTGATCGCGGCGGGAATGGCGGTGACGATCGGCTACTGCCTGGCGCAGCGGGCGAAGGCGGCCTGACCGCCCCTACCCCGGCAACAGCCGCGTCGCCCATTCCGCGCCGAACAACAGGCCCGTCGCCAACGCCCCCAGCAGGGTCAGCCAGCCCGTGGCGACGACCGCCCCGCCGATGACGAACAGCCCGTCCCGCTGGATCAGGCCGACCGACAGCAGCGCCAGGGCGACCGAGGGAATGGTGTTGGTCATCGGCAGGATGATGGTCAGGGTGGCCAGGATCATGAAGACCGCCGCCAGCTTCTCGCCGGCCCCGCTCGCGAAACGGCGCAGGCGCGGGCGCGAAAGGCGGTCGACCCAGGCCAGTTTCGATTCCGCGAAGTCCGCCATCGCCTTCAGCCACGAGCCCTTGGCCCGCAGGTCCAGCATCCAGCGCGGCAGCCACGGCTCCTCGCGACCCACGAGCAGCTGGGCGGCGACCAGGATGACAATCACGCCGACCACCTGCGGCACGCCGTAGAGACCCGGCACCAGGCACGGAATTGACAGCAGCAGGATCAGCAGGCCGTACGCTCGCTCGTCCATCCGGTCGCGGATCTCGTGCAAGGTCAGCCCCTGCTCGCCGCCGTCGTCGGCCAGGCGGCGCAGCAGGCGGGTGACGTTGTGACTGACGTCGTCCTGATGGAGATCTTCGGCGGACATGGGCTCTTAAGGCGGGGAGGAGGAAGGCGGGAGCCTTAGCACGTCCGGCGCGTCGGCGAAGCGGAACCTCCATCGACGGCGACGTTGGGGCGCGGTAAACAGCCGGTCGATGAGAGCCGCCTATCGCCTCCTGACCCGCTGGTGGACCGCCTTCGCCCTGGCGGCCTCGCTGGCCATGCTGGGCGCCGCCCACGCCTTCGAGCGGTTCGGCGGCCTGGCGCCGTGCAACCTTTGTCTGAAGCAGCGCGAAGTCTATTGGGGCGCGGTCGCCATCGCCGTCCTGGCCACCGGCTGGACCCTGTTCAGCGGCGGCCGGCGCGGCACGCCGCGCATCGCCTCCTTCCTGCTGGCCGCCGTCTTCGCCACCGGCGCGATCACGGCCCTGTTCCACGTGGGCGGCGAGCAGGGCTGGTGGGCGCTGCCGGCGACCTGCATGGGCGGCGCCTCGGTCGACGTCGACGCCCTGGCGGCCCTGGCGGCCGGGACGGCGCCGGCCGGCCCCCTGCCGTCGTGCGGCGACGTGGCCTGGAGCTGGCTGGGCCTGTCGATGGCCGGATGGAACGTCCTGGCCTCGCTGGCGCTTGCCACGTTCAGCCTGCTGGCGGCGAAGCGTCCCAAGGACGCCCGCGCCCCGCGCATCGAGAAGGCCTGACCATGACCGACCGCATACCGCTGCCTCGACCCGGACAGGGGGCCGACAAGGCCCGCATGGACGAGATCCTGCGCGTCGACCACGCCGGGGAGTACGCCGCCGTCCTGATCTACCGCGCCCAGCGGGCCGTGTTCGAGGCGCGCAGGGGCCGTGAGGCGATCACCCATGACCTGGCCGAGATGCAGGACCAGGAGGCGGTCCACCTGGCCCGGTTCGAGAAGCTGCTGAACGAGCGGCGGGTGCGGCCGACGGCCATGACCCCGGTGTGGCGGCTGGCGGCCTCGGCGCTCGGCGCCGGCACGGCCCTGATCGGCGAGAAGGCGGCGCATGCCTGCACCGAGGCGGTCGAGAGCGTGATCGAGCAGCACTACGCCGATCAGATCGCGGAGATCGGCGACCGCGACCCGGCCCTGGCCGCCGAACTGAAGCAGTTTCGCGAGGAGGAGCTGGCCCACCACGACCACGCCGTCGAGCACGGCAGCCGCGAGGCCCCGGCCTACCGCCTGCTCAGCGGCGTGATCAAGGCGGGGTGCCGGGCCGCGATCAAGATCAGCGAGAAGGTCTAGAGCGCCCCGTCTCGTCCGCACGACCGTGAGGAGGTGGCTCGAAGCGAAGCGAAGAGATGGAGGGGGTTCTTTGCCGCCGCCCAGGCGCCGGAGCCGCTTCAAGAACCCCCCCCACCGCGTCGCGCCCCCCTACCCGCTGGCCTGGGGGAGGAGACGGAACGGGAGCCTCAATAGATCTCGAACAGGCCCGCCGCGCCCATGCCGCCGCCGACGCACATGGTGACGACGCCGTATTTCGCCCCGCGCCGCTTGCCCTCGATCAGCACATGGCCGGTCATCCGCGCGCCCGACATGCCGTAGGGATGCCCGATCGAGATGGCGCCGCCCGAGACGTTCAGAAGCTCGTTGGGAATGCCCAGTTGGTCGCGGCAGTACAGCACCTGCACCGCGAAGGCCTCGTTCAGCTCCCAGATGCCGATGTCGTCGACCGTCAGGCCGTGGCGCTTCAGCAGTTTCGGCACCGCATAGACCGGGCCGATGCCCATCTCGTCCGGCTCGCAGCCCGCCACGACCATGCCGCGATAGGCGCCCAGCGGTTGCAGATTGCGCTTCACCGCCTCGCCGGCCTCCATGATGACGCAGGCCGAGGCGCCGTCCGACAGCTGCGACGCATTGCCGGCGGTGATGTATTCGCCCTGCTGGATCGCCTCGCCGGCGCCGAACACCGGCTTCAGCGCCTTCAGCCCCTCCAGCGTCGTCTCCGGCCGGTTGCCCTCGTCCTTCGACAGGGTGACTTCCTTCGAGGAGGTCTCGCCCGTCGCCTTGTCCGTCACCAGCATGGTGGCGGCCATCGGCGCGATCTCGGCGTCCAGCCGGCCCTCGGCCTGGGCCTGGGCCGTGCGCTGCTGGGACTGCAGGGCGTATTCGTCCTGGCGGTCCCGGTCGATGCCGTAGCGGCGGGCGACGACCTCGGCCGTCTCCAGCATCGACATATAGATGTGCGGCGCCAGGTTCAGCAGGGCCTCGTCCTTGGCGCGGTACAGGTTCATGTGCTGGTTCTGAACCAGGGAGATGCTCTCCAGCCCGCCGCCGACCGCCACCTTCTGCTGGTCGAAGATCACCTGTTTCGCCGCGGTGGCGATCCCCATCAGGCCCGAGGCGCACTGGCGGTCCAGGCTCATGCCCGGAACCGACGACGGCAGGCCCGCCGCCAGCGCGACCTGGCGCGCCACGTTCGTGCCGCTCGATCCCTGCTGCAGGGCCGCGCCCATGATCACGTCCTCGATCTCGGCCGGATCGACGCCGGCGCGCTGGACGGCGTGCCTCACCGCATGGGCGCCCAGCTGTTGGGCCTGGGTGTCGTTGAAGGCGCCGCGATAGGCGCGGCCGATCGGCGTGCGGGCGGTGGAGACGATGACGGCTTCGCGCATGGGTGTCCTTCCGGGCCGGCGCGACGGCGCGTCGCGTCCTTTAGGCTCCGGGACTGTAGGCGCCTCACGCCGCGTCAAGGCAAGCCCGTCGAACCGTCCCCAGCGCCGTCCCCAACAAAATCCGCTGCACCCACCAGATATAGCGGTCGTGGAAAATGTGATCGCTAAATAGGGGAAATCCCCCTTGGCGCCGAAGGCGTCGAGTCGCATGGTGAACGCCTGTTCGGATTCGCTTTCCCGCCAAAGGTCCTCGCCCGATGAACGCCCATGCCCCGATCATCCGCGCCGACGCGCCCGGCCTCCTGACCCCCTCCGCCGCCTACAAGCCGTTCCGCTATCCGTGGGCGTTCGACATGTGGAAGAAGCAGCAGCAGGTCCACTGGATGCCCGAAGAGGTGCCGCTGGGCGAGGACGTCAAGGACTGGGCCTCGACCCTGAACGACAACGAACGCAACCTGCTGACCCAGATCTTCCGCTTCTTCACCCAGGCGGACATCGAGGTGCAGGACAACTACATGGAGCGCTACGGCCGGGTCTTCAAACCGACCGAGGTGAAGATGATGCTGGCCGCCTTCGGCAATATGGAGACCATCCATATCGCGGCCTACGCCCTGCTGCTCGAGACCATCGGCATGCCCGAGAGCGAGTTCGGCGCCTTCATGGAATACGAGGCCATGCGGGACAAGCACGACTACATGGGCCAGTTCGGGGTCGACAGCGACGCCGACATCTGCCGGACCCTGGCGATGTTCGGCGGCTTCTCGGAAGGCGTTCAGCTGTTCGCGTCGTTCGCCATGCTGATGAACTTCCCGCGCCAGAACAAGATGAAGGGCATGGGCCAGATCGTCAGCTGGTCGGTGCGCGACGAGAGCCTGCACTGCGAGGGCATCATCAAGCTGTACCATGCCTTCAACAAGGAGACGGGCGCCGTCACCAAGACCGTGGCGGACGACATCGTCGACTGCTGCAAGACCGTGGTGACCATGGAGGACAAGTTCATCGACCTGGCCTTCGAGATGGGCTCGGTCCAGGGCATGACGCCGGACGACATCAAGCAGTACATCCGCTTCATCGCCGACTGGCGCCTGCGCCAGCTGAAGCTGCCGGAAGTCTACGGCGTGAAGGAAAACCCCCTGCCCTGGCTGCAGTCGCTGCTCTCGGGCGTCGAGCACGCCAACTTCTTCGAGGCGCGCGCCACGGAGTATTCCAAGGCGGCGACGCAGGGGAACTGGCACGGCGTAGACGGCGTCTGGACCGAGTTCGACCGCATGATGGCCCGGCGCGACATGAGCCTGGTCGCGGGCTGACGCGAGGCCGGGATCGGACTAGGCTGGTCCTCCCCACGGAGGACCGGCCATGCCCCCTGCTGCAAGCGACGAGATCGTCTTCTACACCAACCCCATGTCGCGCGGGCGCATCGTCCGCTGGATGCTGGAAGAGCTGGGCCGGCCGTACCGGACCGAGGTGCTGGACTACGGCGCGACGATGAAGTCGGCCGACTATCTGGCGATCAATCCGATGGGCAAGGTCCCGGCCGTCGTCCACGGCGGCGTGACGGTGACCGAAGGCGCCGCCATCTGCGCCTATCTGGCCGACGCCTTCCCGGAGGCGAACCTGGGGCCGCGGGTCGATGACCCCAGGCGCGGCCTCTACTATCGCTGGATGTTCTTCGCCGCCGGCCCGCTGGAGGCGGCGGTCACGGCCAACGCCCTGGGTCTGCTGGCCCCGTCCGACAAGTCGGCCATGGTCGGCTACGGCTCGTTCGGGCAGACGGTCGACGCGCTGGAATACGCCGTCGAGCAGGGCGGCCCGTGGCTGCTGGGCGAGCAGTTCACCGCCGCCGACATCTATGTCGGCAGCCAGGTCGCCTGGGGCCTGATGTTCAAGACCCTGCCCGAGCGCCCCGCCTTCCAGGCCTACGCCGGCCGGCTGATGAGCCGCCCGGCCGCGATCCGCGCCCGCGAGATCGACGACGCCCTGATCGCCGAGATGAAGGCCGGCGGATGAGCCCCGTCGGCGTCGCGCTGGTCGGCTACGGCTACGCCGGAAAGACCTTCCACGCCCCCCTGATCGCGGCGGCGGGGGGCCTGCGGCTGCACACGGTGGTGTCCAGCCAGGGCGCGAGCGTGAGCGCCGACTGGCCGGAGGCGAAGGTCGCGGCCGACCTCGACGCCGCCCTGGCCGATCCCGAGGTCGACCTGGTCGTCATCGCCGCGCCGAACGCCCTGCATGCGCCGCTGGCCCGCCAGGCGCTGGAGGCGGGCCGCGCCGTGGTCGTCGACAAGCCCTTCACCCTGACCGCCGCCGAGGCGCGCGACCTGGCGGCCGTGGCCGAGGCGCGGGATCTGCTGCTGTCGGTCTTCCACAACCGCCGCTGGGATGCGGACTTCCTGACCCTCCAGGCCCTGATCGCCGAGGGGCGGCTGGGCCGTATCGTCCGCTTCGAGAGCCATTTCGACCGCTACCGCCCTCAGGTGCGCGACCGCTGGAGAGAGGCCGACACGCCCGGCGCCGGGGTCTGGTACGACCTGGGCCCGCACCTGATCGACCAGGCCCTGGTCCTGTTCGGCCGCCCGCTGGGGATCACCGCCGACCTGGCCGTGGTCCGCGCCGGCGGCCGGGCGACCGATTACGCCCACGCCGTGCTGCGCTACGACGGTTTCCGCGCCATCCTGCACGCCGACATGCTGAGCGCGGCGCCGGACCTGCGCTTCTCGGTCCAGGGCGACCGCGCCGCCTGGGTCAAGTCCGGCCTCGACATCCAGGAGGACCAGCTGAAGGCGACCGGGCGAGCCGGCGGGGACGGCTGGGGCCTTGATCCACGCCCGGGCCTGCTGGTCGACGGCGAGACGGACGCGCGCACGGCTGTCGAGGGACCGAACGGCGACTACCGCCGCTACTACGACCAGATCGCGCTCGCCGTGCGCGCCCAGGGGGTAAACCCGGTTCCGCCGGACCAGGCCGTCGCGGTGATGGAGGTGCTGGAGGCCGGGATGATCAGCGCCCGGCGGCGGGCGGAACAGCCCCTCTGACGATGACCTATCGGGCGCGCGGCGCCGGTGCGGCGCAGGCGGCGCGGACGCCCGCCTGGCAGGCCCGCACCTGTTCGAGCCAGGCGGCGTAGTCGCGATCGTACTGCTCCTGGGCCGCCCGCGCCGCCTCGGCCGCGGCGCGGGCGCGCTCCTCGGTCTGCTGCACCTCGATCTGATGGCGCGCCAGGGCGGCGTCGTGCGCCAGGCGGTCCGCCGCCTCCTGCCGGGCCGCCAGCTCGTTCTGGGCCACGATCTCGGCGTTCAGCGCGCGCGTGGCCGCCAGCTCCGCCTTGGTCTGGGCCGCGTCCGGCGCACGCCGATAG
>JAEXZS010000067.1 GCA_023451375.1 Pseudomonadota bacterium | reverse complement strand
CCCGGCCTCCTGCTCGCGCAGCACGCCGATGATCTGCGCCTCGTTGAACCTGCTCTTCTTCACGTCCGTCTCCTTGATGAAACGGACTCTCACTCAAATCGAGGGATCAGGAAGGGGGCACGTCAGCCCGTCCACCATTACGGGCGGCAGACGGTTCACCTTGACCGTGGCGGCCGTCTTCGTCCTCGCGTTTGCTGCGACGTTGTGGGTGTCAGAAGGCCCTCGGGGTTCGATCCCGGCATCCTTGGCTATCCCTCGTGAAGCGTCGCTCTACGACCTCTCCTGCCGCGTCGCGAGCATCACCGATGGAGACACGCTTCGCTGCGCGGACGGCACGCGCGTTCGGCTCCACGCTGTCGCCGCGCGCGAAAGCGACGGCACTTGCTCGCCGGGGCACCCCTGCCCGGCGGCCTCAGCCGAACGCGCGCGGGATACCCTACGCGACCTTGCGGCAGGTCAGACGCTGAGATGCGTCAAAACAGGGACCAGCTACAATCGGGTCACCGCGATCTGTGACAACGAGGCGGGGATCGAGATCAACTGCGCCATGGTTGAGAGCGGTGCGGCCTTGATCTGGGACCGTTTCGACCGCCAGAGGCCCATCTGCCGATAGCCAGCCCTATCGCCAAGCTTACGCCGTTCAAGTAGCAATGGGATATGGTTGCTCATACCGCGACGGAAGCAGACGTAAAAATCGGTGCGATCATTCGCGCCCGAAGAGAGGCTCGCAAGGTCACCCAAGGCGAACTCGGGAGGGCCATCGGGGTGACGTTTCAGCAGGTGCAGAAATATGAGCGGGGCCACAATCGGGTCGCCGCCGCCACCATGCTGAAGATTGCGGATGCGCTCGAATGCGGCGTCGCCGACCTTTACGGCGATCCCGACCCGGAGGGGAAAAGCCCTTCCGACCGCGCGATCTTGAAGCTTTGGCAGCAGCTACGTCCCGCCCAGCAGGATGCCGTCATCGCCATGGTGCGTGAGTTCCTGAAGCCTTAGCGGGTTTGTCGTGCCCACCTCGCCTCGATTCTGGCTCGCGCCCGCTTCTGGTTTTCGTCGTGCCCCTCGTCCCACGCCGCAGGGCTGAGGGTGATCGTGCACAGCTTCTCGCCAATGCCCGACGTCCTGCGGCCGATTTCCAGTTGGCTGGGATACAGGCCGCACCGGCTACATCGAAACCGAAGGCGTCGTAGCGGCGTGTCGGCCAAGACCATGCCGACACGCCAGACATTGAACTCGCGTCCTTGACGACAGCCTTCGCAGTGGAAGCTGACGGTGAAGCTGGAATCGACGGCAAGGTCTCGGGCCGTGAGGGTCTCCGGCGTCCATTCAGCTTGCGGTCTCGCGCGCATGACGGAACAAATGTTCCTGTTATGTTCTCGCCGCAAGCGGGTGCCGCCACCTGTCCACTGATGAACCAAAACCATCCACTACGCAGCGGATGTTGGGCGCCCGCGCGCAAGGCGATGAGATGGAGCGAGGGCGACTGAACATGCAGTTTGGGCCTGCATGTTCAGCCTGCCGCAGTTAGGCGAACTCAGCCTGACCGTTCGCAAGCATCTGCCCCGCAACATGGGCGATGATCTGGTCGAGGTCTTCGCCGGAGGTGTTGGCAGCAAAGATGCCGGGGTCCAGTTCGACGCCGTATTGGCGGTCCATGAAGCGGACGAAGCCCGCCCAGTCCTTCCGGCCATTGGTCGCGCCGCGATGGACCGCCCAGTCCTTGTGCAGCTTGTCGGCGACGACGCCAGCGCGGAGCCGCCCCTCGGCTTCATCGCTGCCGAGCGCATACATGATCCGGTCGCCAGCGCGCTGCATGACTCTGTCGAGGAAGCCCATTAGCGAGCCTCCGTGGGACCGGTCACCACGCTCCCCTTGCCATACTGAGCTTCGAGCAGTTCCCGCGCCGCCACGAAGTGCTGCGCCTGAATCCTGACCTCCCTCGGGAACCCATTGACCCGGACCTGCGCCTTAAACGTCTTCATATCGCTCGCCTCCGCTGTTCTGCGATGACCCGAGCGTTAGGCGCCGAGAGTTAAAATACATACAATAGTTGATAAACCGGGCTATGCCGGATCGCCACGCTGGCCGTTATGGACATGCGGTTGCTCGTCGGTCGAAACGCCAAGCGGATCAGGATCGCGCGCGGGCTGACGCAGGAGGAACTCGCCGAGAGGTCTGGCTTCTCGCAGCAGTATCTCAGCGATCTGGAGCGGGGCCGTCGAAACCCAACTCTCGTCACCCTATGGGAGTTGGCGCAGGCACTCGGAACGACGCCCGTCGATCTGATTACGCCCGACGACGAGACCGACTGACCCGTGCAGCGGCCGATTTGGTTGACGGGTCGGAGAACCGTGAGAGCATCGATGACGGTTCGCTTTCACCGCTGGGGTTCATGTCCGTTCGCGTTGCTTCCGAGGATGCCGTCGCATGGCGCCGCCATGTCGGAGCCAACATTCGGCGTATGAGACGGGCGCAGGGGCTGACCCAAGCTGCGCTGGCCCAGCGTGCTGGTCTCAGCACTGGCTACGTCAGCCTGATCGAGCAGGGTCGTGCCAATCCTCGGCTGAAAACGGTGTCGGCATTGGCCGACGCACTGGAGGCTTCCCCGATGATGCTGCTACTTGAGCAGACAGCCACCAAACACGAACTCCGAATGCGACCGTAGCTCAATCCTGCCTGAACAGGCTGAGAAGCCACTGTGGTTGGCCATTGGCGATAGAGAGCGTTTGTGTCGCCAACTCCTGTCTGATCTGCGCCGCTCGGAGTTTTGCGGATTCCTTCGCGAGGTCGGCGTCCACGAGGTTCCCGATGCCCGCGTCCAGCGCATCACGGGACTTCACGGCGAAAAGCGCAGCACGACCAAGGGAGACGTTGCGATTGCCGAAGTAGGCGGATGAGTCCGTGGCCCGATTGAGAGCGGTCTTAACTCGGCCGAGCGTCACTTTCGGGTCAGTGAAGTCCATTGGATCGAGACCCAGACCGCTGGCTGTGAGATCACGCGAGGACACCCGCATGGTCTCCCCAGAAGGCGTGGTGAACACATCAAGATTGAGCGGACCGAATCCCGCCGATTGGAAGGACGAGACAACCGCGCTCGCCGTCGTCACGGGCGAGCCGAGCGGACTGAGCGATATGGCTCCTACGACCCACCCGCTGTCGCTGTCGGCGCCAGCGTCGTTGAAGCGCACATCTAACGCTCCCTTGGCTGGATCGTAGTCGAACGAGATGACGTTCTGACCCGTGACCGGCACGCCCGAACCAACGGCCGCGCCGCCGGGAGTGTAGGTCCGTCCTGAAGCGGCGATACGGGCGCCGCCCTGCCAGACTTCAACTGTGTCAGGGATGTCGAAGGCGTCGAACACCATGTCGATGCGACCGGCTACGGCGCCAGCCGAAAAGCCATAAGAAGTCGCTACGCCGCTCGGCTTCTCATCCAAGGCGACGGCGACCTGCTCGGGGTTTGCGGACGCCAACGGCGGATCGAAAGCTGCTGTCGTTTGCAGAGTTCCGGTCGGGGTGGACGTCTGGACCGCCGTTGGGGGCGGTTCGCTGGGGTCTTGAAGGATTAGACCTCCCACCGTCCATGCGGTGCCAGTGACGCCCAGTCCTTCATTGAACCGGAATTCGAGGGCCTGCCCCTTCGCCGGATCATAGTCGAAGCTTAGGATGTTTGGCCCCGTCACCGCCGTTCCGGCCGCGACGGGATCGCCGTTTGGTGCGGAAGGCTGGCCGGAGGCTGCGACCCGCACGCCATTCTGCCAAATCTCCACGACGTCAGGCGCACCATAAGCATCGAGCAGCAGACTCACGCGCCCGGCCGTAGCTCCGGCATCCGCGACGACCGTTTGACTGTTCGAGCCAGAGATCGATGCGACCGCCGCGTCGAAGGTTGGCGGTGTGAGTGGTGAAACCGGGAGCGAGTATGTCACGGAGCTTGTCGTCGAGGAGAATGACCCCGGCGGCAGAGCGGCCATTTGCGGAAAGGCGGGCTGTGAAAGCGTGGACGGGGGCAACCCATAGGTGGTGGTCGTGGTCGTGACCGTGGTCGGCCTGCCGGTTAAGAGGTTGATCCCGTCGAACTCGGTCGAGCGAGCGATCCTGTCGATCTCAGCGATCATCCCGGTCATCTGATCGATCACCGTTTGCCGGGCGGTGGCGGAAAGCGAGTCGTTGAGGGCTACGGCGTGCTGCTGGAGTTCTCCAAGCAGTTCGCTGATGCGCTCTGCGCCCATCAGGGCGACGTCGGTAATGGATTGGACGCGATTCAGTCCCGTCGCCACAACGCCCCAACCGCCAGACTCAGCCCGCATCGCGGAAGCAACGGCGAAAATTGCGCCGTTGTCCTTCGCGCCGCCGACTTTGAAGCCGGTAGAAATTCGGTTGTGCGCGGCCTTGAGGTCGCGGCCCGCCGAGTTCACGGCTTGAACGGCCTGAAGTGCTGACCGGTTTGTGTGAATCGACGAAGGCATGTCGTGAGCACCATGCCGAGGGGGCGCCGAAAAGGGAACCGACTTCAGCTACCCCCAATCACCCCCACTCCAACTCGTGCGTGAACCGGCGGTAGCTCTTCCAACCGTCGCCGCCGCCCGTCTCCTCGATGCGGGGAATGCCGAGAGCGTCGCACTTGGCCTCCACCTCTCCGATTAAGGCCAGCGGGACAGGACTATTGCGCTCGATGTGGACGTCGCGCAGCAGCCAGCCCGTCCCTTGGGTCAGGGGCCGGAACTCCACGAGGCATTCTCCGCGAAACTCACCTATGGCCATCTTTCCCGCCGCCACGTCGGCCAGACGGTGAGCGAGGCAGTTCCGGTATTTCCGGCCAGCTTCCAGCAGGTCGCGCATCGAGGCGAGTGGTCGGAGTTCGTTGTCACCATCGGACAAGGGGTGAGGTGGCAGACGGTCGGCTCGGCGCAACAGGCGGTCGAGGAGCTTGGGCAGCGATGACGTCGGCCGCATGAGGGCGATAGCGTTGGCTACCACCTCGTTGGTCGCTTTGGAGTTCACCGACTGAATGAAGGCCACAGCGGAGTTAAACGCCATGGCCTCCGAATGCGTATCGATGCGATCCAACGTGTTGGCATGACGCCAGCGAGGGTCCAGCGCAGTCAGCACCTCCAGCTTCCGGCAGGTGATCCGCCCGGAAGTCCGCAGGGCGTCGGCGCCGCGCGGATCGTCGCTGATCAGCAGCCCGTGGAGGACCAAATAGTCTTTGACCCGAGGCAGCGGCCGTTCACCGATCTGAGCCAAGAGGCCGGGGAAGCCCTGCGGAACATCGCCGAAGGCACAGCGCAGGATGTCCGCTGCGCGACCGTGGCGGATAACCTCTGCGAAGGTGATCGGGATCAGGCTTTCGTCCTCGACGCCGAAAACACCCGCCTTTTCCCCCCGCGCAGCCAGCGCAGCAAAGATCGCCTGTCGTCGCGGCGGGCTTGCTGTGAGGACGCGAGACAGCACGCCGGGCGTCTCATCGTCGAGCCTCACCAGCGCGTCCGTCGCCCAGCCGAGCAGTCCTCCCTCACGCATCAAGACGCTCCCAAGGGAAGCGGCCTTGTCCTTGCTGATTGGGAGCAACCTGAAACGCAACCCAGCGCCATTTCCGCCGCTCGGCGGGCGTGGTCTGATGGTCGAACAGGATGCGTGGCGGATCACCGGTAAGGTCTTCGAGGATCGCACGAACCGCGACCTCTTCGGGCATTACGACCGGCACGGTCGGCCAGTCGCCCGCCTCTGAGGGCGGATCGACGAACAGCCATTCGGTCGTGCTCAGCCACTGATGTGGTCCAGCGACCTCATTCAGGAAAGTTTCCAGTTCGATGCCGTCGATCTCGCCCGCGTCGAGAACGACGCGGACGGCGAGGCATCGCAACGATTGTTCGTGCGGCGACAAGCGACCTCCATTTGCTGTGGAGGTTCGAGCGTCTCATGGAAGCCGAACCCGTCAACCAGATTGGGCGATGACGGAGGCGTAGGCTTCAGCCCATCGTTGAGGGATACCTGCCCACTCATCTGGCCGCCGTGCCCTAACGAGCGGCGAAGGATGGCGCGACTCGAAGACGGAAAACCCCGCATCTTCAAACAATGCGTAAGCCCTTGCCGCCTTCCTTCCTACGAGCACGACCGTTCGGGCGCGAGGCAGAAGAGCGAGCAGATTGCGAGCCTCCGCTACGCCTTGGCGAAGTTCCGTCCCGGTGATCTTCCGGGTGCCGTTCCAGCCGGGAATGACATTCCACGTCACGGTATCCTCCCGTGGGATTCCAGCGTCGGCCATGAAGTTGAACGTGGCTTCAGCGGAGGGATCGTCATTGTCCCGGCTGATGAATCCCGATCCGACCCGTCCTGCTTTGAGATCGGAAGTCATCGGCCCCGGCTTTTCGAACAGGAACAGGACGCGTGCGTTGACCCCCCCGTCGAGTGGATCGAACTCGGGCACTTCGACGCCGTGTCGGACACGCAGATCAGCCGCGAAGTCAGACAGCGGTTTGATATGGGGCAGGTCGAGCATGGCGCGTCTGGCCGCCCGAACATCCGGCGAGCGCATGGAGCGCGGCTTGTTCATTTGGTGCGATCCTTGGACTTAGCCCTCAGATTTGGGTTACCCGGCTGACCGACCTCACGCCCGGCGGCCTTCGCATCCGCTGCACGTTTCGCGCGCTGTCGATCCGCCGCCTTCTTGTTCACGTCGGCCTTCTTCGCCGCCTTTTCCTGTTCCGTAGGACCATCTGACTTCCGGCGCACCGTCATCAGCCCCGCGTCCGTTACCGGGATCAGTTCAACGGTGTCGAAGTGCAATTCCTCGAAGTGCTCCTTCAGCCGTTCGGCCTGAACCTTCTCGTAGACGTAGATGTCATAGGCGTCGTCGAAGGTCGGATCGCGGATGGCGCCGCGCATGGCGAACTGTCGGATTAATTCGTCCTCGCGGGCGCGCTCGATGTGGTCGTCGGTCAGGCCAAAGACCTTCATCATGCCCCGGTCGGCCTTCGTCGCCTTGCCGCTGAAGATGATGGCGCATTGCTGTTTCCTGCGGTGCTTGTTCAGACCGGCCGCGCTCGCCGCGATGAGTTCGCCTTTGATCCGGTGCTCCATGAGATGCTGGACCACTGTGTTGCCCGACCAGAACGACGCCTTGGGCAACGTCTTCGCCAGATAGTCGCAGACGTGTTTGATCTGAAGCCGCCCTTCGGACTTCCCCCAGAAGGCCGTCGAGCCGCGATGCCCTTCGGTGAAGTAATGGATGCTGATCGACGGCTGACCTTTGCGGACGACCGGCACCTCGCGCTCATCGAATTCCAACAGGTCTTCATAGAGAGCCTGTGCTCCGAGGTAGCCCACACTGCGGGTGTAGCTGGACCCGGCGATATGCACAGAAGCGAAACCGGCGAGTTCCAGCGGCGTCCACATCGAGAACCAGTCGATGTCGTCGAGCGCATCCCAGTTCGGGGTTCGCACAAAGACCCGTGCCGGGTTGGCGGCCTGTTTGTAGAACTCGACGAGATCGCTTGCGGCGAGGCTCCCCTGAAGCCGCTTCCAGCTTGGCTTGTTCCCGTTCAGGGTCAGTGATGCCCAGTCGTGGCCGGGCTTGGTGTGCAGAGCGAACCGCTCCTTCAAAGCCGCACGAACCTCGCTGATGTTAAACGAGCCAGCCTGAACCGCAGCGGGCGCCTCGTCGATCCGAGCATGCCATCCTGCGAAGAGGGACAGATCGCTGCCCATCATCGCGTCGTGCGTCGTCAGGATCACGGCGTGACGGTGGCCTTCGCGGACGATCTCCGAACGCGCGTGTTCAAGCCGCTCCTCGACCTTGCCCTTGCCGCCTGTTTTGGAATGGACGGGCCACAGCTTCAGGCCGCGCTTTTCTGCCTTGAAGGCGGCAGTCTGCTCGTCGATCAGTTCGTGGGTCGGGGCGGCGAACAGGTAGAGGCCGGGCTGGGCGATGGCCTGCTCCCGCATCACCGTGCTCTTGCCGCTGCCCTGCGGCCCGGTGAGCACGGTCACCTTCATCTTCGCCACGCCGTTGTCCCTCACGCTCAAGCTTATCCACCTCGACCCTGTGGCCCGGACGATGTGAAGGAAGGGTTCAGGGGCAACCCGTTCGCGGCGTG
>JAEXZS010000025.1 GCA_023451375.1 Pseudomonadota bacterium | reverse complement strand
AGTCTTCGCCAGATCGAGCCCGACGACAGCGATGGTCTGCATGATACCGCTCCTAGACGTGACGTCCCTGATGACGACACCGCCAGAACAGCCGGTTAGGCGGAGGTCGTCCACACCATCACGTCAGCTTGCCTTCGTGCTGCAACAGGACATGCACCCGGCGATAGCCGTAGCGCACGCGCGTCTGGCAAGTCGCCTTAATCCGGGCTTCGAGGCCGGCCTGGTCGGGGTGGCGGGATCGGCAGTGGTAGCTCGACGTGTCCATTTTCAGCACCCGGCACGCCCGCCGGATTCGACACGCCCCAGTCACTCCGACACCCGTCCACCAGCTCGCGCTTGCGACCAGGCCTCAGAGCCTTCGGCGGATCACGTCCTGCAACATCTCCCGGTCCAGCGGCAAGTCCGCCACGAGCTTGCGCAGCCGGCCATTCTCATCCTCCAGCTGCTTCCGTTGCTTCATCTCCGCATGGCGTCGAGAGCGTCATCCGGTTCCACTGGGATTACGGCCGTCTAGCCTGCCTCGGCAGTTTTGCTTTGTCGGGCAGAACGGCTCCGCCAAGGCATAGCGGCTGGAATGATACGCTTGCGTGTGTCGCGTCTCGCGACACCTGCCTCCCGATAGGCTGCGGTCAACGAGCCGAACCTCTGAATGTAAGTTTCCGCGGTAGGGGCGTTGGGGTCGGATCGAAGAAGGCCCGCCGAGACATAACCATGCATGGCCTCAATCCGCCTCATGGCCGCAATCAGATCAGTCCTAGGTATCTCGTGCCCGAGTTTGCCGCCCAGATGATTGCGCCTTGGTGTTTCTCCGATGAGCTCTAGGGCCCGACCGAGAGAACCGAATGCTTTTTCGTAGGTCGACGCGCTCGGACAGTGCTTCGAGGCATCCACAATCCGAAGGGTTAGTTGGCCATGCTGCTCAAGCGCTTTGCGGAGAGCCTTGAGTAGCTGCCCATCGCTCGGGCGCCGCGTGACGCCGCCTAGAGCGAGACGTCGCTGTTCCGCCGCCCTGAATCGTGCCGGCGAGATGATCGGTTCGAAGACCTTGATGAATCGCCACTCGCTTCGCTGGCGCTCTTCGCGGCGCCCACCGAGAAAGTGTTCCACCTTTCCGGAAATCAGCCGACCCGTAAGAAGGTCGCACGACAGCACTCTGCGGACGTGTTGGAAGGTTATGGCCTGGCTGTCCAGCCAGGTCAGGCCCTCCTCGGTCAGCTGACGCCCGATCTCCGCAGGCCGCTTCTTCCGTGTGAGGTAGAGCGCGAAAATCCGCTTAACAATGGCGATCTCGTGAGGGTCGCCGTGGACGTAACGCAGCCCGTTTTCCGGGCGGCTTTTTCGCTCTCCGCGCGCGAGCACACGGACCGGCGATCCATCGGGCCGCTCCTCCAAGCGGGCGACGCCTAACGGGCAGCGGCCGCCCTGATGCAGTCCTAGGGATGAGATGCGCCTCTTGGCATGCTTCACCTTCGCCGAAAGTTCCCGGCTATACTCGCCCGCCATGACCCGTTTGAGCTGCTTCATGATCGACCCGGTCGGGCCATAGTCGAACTGCTCGCCAACGTACTTCACGTCCACGCCCGCAGCCCGGCACGTGAACTCGTGGAAGGCAGCCTGATCTGGGTCCTGAAACCGCCCCCACCGGCTGACGTCGAGGACGAGGACAGCGGTGTAGTCGCCGGCCCCCTTCACCACGTCTGATAAGAGCGCTTTCAGCCCCTCACGCTTCTCAAAGGTCACTCCGCTCCTGCCTGCGTCCTCGTAGGTTGCGACGACCTCGTAGCCTTCATGAAGGGCGAAGGCGGAAATGGCGGCAGCCTGATTGACCAGCGAGTACCGCTGGCTCTCGGTCGACATGCGGAGATATTGAGCGGCTCTGATCGGCATGACGCCCTCCTTGGACGCACGTGGTGGCGACGACTTGGCCCAGCTAGCGCAACCCTCCCGACCAACTGCCGTTCAGCAGTCTGGTGATCGGTCGGGAGAGGACTGATCCAGCGTTGAGCCGAACAAGCTCCGCTATCGAGGCCCGTCATCCTTCGGGGTGGCGGGTCTTCGTCGTTGAAGGGTGTGCGCTTATCCGGAGAATATGCCACTATCGTTCGTGCACGCCGTGATGGCGCTGGAGATAAGACCATGCATACGTACGCCTTCATCGTTGACGGCCGAACGACCTACTTCCGGCTCGTTCCTCCGATCACCGAGTTCGACCCAAACTTTCGCAGCATGACGATGGTCGCGGCGGACCGAGCCGTCGGAGCCGAACATCTGACGCGCGACGAGTCCAAGCGCGGCTTGTGGCTCGTGGCCCACCCGACAGCAAGCCCCATCGACCTCTGACGCTGATGGTGAAGAGGCCCGCTTCCTTCGGGAGGCGGGCCTTTCGTCGTTTCATCTCCCGACCAGTTCCCGGATTAGAACAGCAACAATGCCGACAATTATCAGCCTACGGCCCTCTCGCTGCATGTAGGTGAGAGGCTTGTACTGAACGCTCCTGAAGTCTTCGGCGCGGTAGGGCTTGTCGGGTGGGTCTTCTGATGTTGGCCCAGTCACTACGCCTGACCCTCAGCGGCACGTGCTATCCGCGCCTGTTCGACCAGCTGGTGGCCCAGCGCCTCAGCCACATCCAGCGACATGACCAGCTGCTTGGCCGACGGCGCCATCTCGTCGCGCAGCTGTTCCTGCACCTCGGCGAACTCCACCCGCAGGGCCAGCGCCTCGCCCTCGGCGACAGCCATCTCGAAGCCCTTCAGCACGACCAGCTGCAGTTCGCCGTCATCGCGTCGGTCCCAAGTCATGACGGTCTCCCGATCAGCTTCATCAGCCCGAAGCCCAAGACGGCGAAACCAGCTCCCATGGGCGCGGCCATGGCTAAGAAGCGCCATTCCGAGGTGCCGCACTGGTCCATGAGAACACAGTTCAGCAGCACTGAGGCCGCAAGCATCGCGAGAAAGCCCAGGCCCATCACCATCACGAATAGCGCGACTGTCCAGCAGTAAGCTTTCACGAAATGATCTCCAGCGCACCATCCGGCAGCGCCCGCTGAAGGGCCTTCGCCTCATCCCGTGGCGCCCGCATCCAGGTCTCGATCTCCTCCGGCTCCGTCAGGATCACCGGCATGGCCTTGGGATGGACTGACTTCACCGGTTCGCTCGGCTCCGTGGTGAGGAAGGCGAACAGGTCACACGTCTCCAGTCCGGTCTTAATCTTCCGGACGCAGGAGTAGTCGCGGACGTGGATGCCGGCGAAGAAGGCCAGCGGCTCCGGATCGTCGACGGCCAGCTTGAACCAGATTGGCCGGTACTTGCCCTCGGCGTCCCGGCCGGGCTCGCTGAAGGCGGTGAAGGGAACGAGGCAGCGGTGCGCCGGCTGAAGCCAGGATCGCCAGTGGGCGGAGGTCGTGTTGCGGACGTTGGTCGTGCCGCTGTCGGGCTCCAGCTCCAGCAGCTTGGGGAAATCGACCTCCTTCCCCTTGGCCCTCAGCTTGTCCGCCCGCTTGGTGGCGGCGTCAAGCAGCGCCTTCTTGGACGACGGCATACCCCAGCGGGCCAGCGCCAGTTCCCGGTCACCATCATCACCGAGGCGGACGATCGGCGCGGCGTAGTCGGGGTAGATGTCGCCCGGCGCCAGGTTGCCGACGGTCGAGCGCATGGCGTTGGCCAGGTCCATGATGGCTTGGGGCCCGCTGCGCTGGCGGTAGAGATTGCACATGTCCCGACGCTCGCACGGCGAACCCGGTTTGTGGAGTCGGCTACCGCCGGCGCCGCCCCAGCAGCGGCAGGCCGAACAGAAGCGGCAGGGCGAAGAAGACGAAGTGTCCGCCAGTGGCGTACCAGATGGCCACGCTGATCGCGACGGCCGCGGCGGCCACTATCAGCATCGTCAGCGGGCGCATCAGGAGCCCCGCAGTTCCCGCTCCACGTCATCGGCCTGGTTGCCGACCTTCTGCACCGCAGCCCGGAGCCGATCTTCGCTGACGCTGAACTTCTTGGCCCAGTCGCGGACCTCGTAGTCCTCTGAGAGGCTGATGCGCTGACGGTCGGGGTTCCCGGTGTTGGTCTTGTCGTCGCTCATGATCGGCTCCTTGTTCGCGCCGGGTGGTCGGCAGCGCTAGGGCAACGTCTCGACGCAGATGCCGTTGCCGGGATCGAATCGCCCAGCTTGGGGTTCGACTCGCCGCCATGGCCCGCAGAAAGCAGGACATCGAGCGGACGCCAGGGATGCCGTCTGAGTTCCTGGCGTTGTCGCATCCAACCCTCGTGGGCAAGCCGCCCGCAGGCGGCGATTGGATTCATGAGATCAAATATGACGGGTTCCGTTTCCAGCTGAACGTCGCCGGGGGCGCGGCGAAGTGGTTCACGCGCAATGGGCTCGACTGGGCCGAGAAGCTGGCCAGCCATTCCAGGGACGCCGAGGCGCTGGAGGACTGCATCCTTGACGGTGAGTTGTGCGCCGTCGACGCGGAGGGCAAGCCGAACTTCTCCGCCCTGCGCAGCGACCTGAACCGGCGCACCAGCGGACGTCTGGTCTATTTCGTCTTCGACATCCTCTATCGTGGCGAGAGCGATCTTCGGCCCTACGCCCTATCCACGCGGAAGAAGATCTTGCGCGAGGTGCTCGATGCGGCGGGGCCGTCGATCGAGAAGCGCTTCCGCTACGTTGACCACTTCGAGGGTGTGTCGTCGGACCAACTGGTGAAGGCCGCCTGCGCTATGCGCCTTGAAGGAATAGTCTCAAAGAAGCTGGGCGAGAACTACAAGGCCGGTCGCAACACGGCCTGGATGAAGTCGAAGTGCCGGCCGGGGCAGGAGGTCGTCGTGGGCGGCTGGAAAGCGGGTCCCGACGGCCGCTTCAAGGGGCTACTGACCGGCGTCTATGAGCGCGGCGAGCTGCGCTATGCCGGATCGGTCAAGAACGGCTTCGGCGAGCGTGAGCTGAAGGATCTGCGACCCCGACTGAAGGCGCTGGCCAGCACGCGCACGCCGTTCGCGGGGGAGCAACCCCGGGCAACTGGCGGCGAGAAACTCCACTTCCTGGAGCCGCGCCTGGTCGCGCAGGCGGAGATCGCCGAGTGGACCGGCAGCGGCCGGCTGCGACAGGCCAGCTTCAAGGGCCTCCGCGAAGATAAGGCGCCGGAGGAAGTCCGCCGTGAGGGCTGAGCCAATCCGAGGGGAGCGTGTGGTGGTCGGCGATGGCCCGCGCGGGATGCCGAAGGAGCACGCCATCCGCTGTCCCACCTGCGGCTGGGTGCTCGACATGCGCAGTCTGGATCAGGTGCTGGCGCATGAGGACGCCTGTCCGTCCGCCGGCTTGCCGATGTTGCGGCGGCGGCGCCGCTAGAGATCGTCCAACTCAGCCGCTTCTTTCCGGCTGATGACCCGCAGACGATCGGCGATCCAGACGTTGAGGTCGCGATAGTTCAGCCCGCCGTTGTTCCTGATCTTCAGGTCGCGCTGGGCCTCGCGCACGACGAACCAATCCCAATGCCCGACCAATAGGGCGCCCCGATCCTCCGCCGCGTCTATGCAGGCGTCGACCTCCTCCAGCGTCACCGCTTCGGCCATCGCCAGAACTCCTGCAGCCTGCCACCCGTGCCGTAGTGGCCCGAGATCACGACCGTGGGCGACCGGTCCCCGCACTTCTTGCAGACCATCTTTCGGCGGAGATCGCGCAGGGGCGTGAACTGCTGTTCCTTCGGGAGCCGTCGCCACGCGGGGATAACCGTGCTGCCGCAAGAGCAAACCAGGGCGCATTGGTCGCCGGTCTTGACGTCATCCGGCGTGGTGTCATCGGTGTAATGCGGGATCATCGCGGCCGACCGCGCTCCAGCCGCAGGCGGTGCTCATGCTCCGACGGCCGGGCGAACCAGCCTAGGCCCCGCGCGATGGCCATGATCTGTTCGTGCTCCGCCTCCGGCAGGTAGGCGACGTTCGATCTGGGGGCCGGCCGATCCGGCAGATCCGGATGCGGTTTGGGCGTCAGTTCGTCAGCTAGGGCGTCCAGCTCTGATGCAGGGAGAGGGTTCGACATTCTGTCCTCCGTCGCACCACCGACCGCGCCGAGTCCCTACACTACTGAGAACAGAAGGAGAACATTTGCGATGGCTCTTTGGAGCTCTAATCGCCGGTCGCCTGTGGGTGACCGCGCAGCCCCCACCGTGAAGCGACCTAGACACCCGCCCCGGCTGTGGTAGATCACTGTTACGCCGCGACGGGGGTTGCGGCAAAAATCCCTGGGGAGGGGCAGAATGAAACCTTGGATCGTCGCGTCCGCGATCGGCGCGCTGCTGCTTGGCGGCTGCGTCAGCACGTCCACCACAATGCTGGCTGCCGGAACTGCTGGCCCAGCGACACTGCCGGATAGCATCGTGATCTACCGCACGGCCGCTCAAATCCAAGGCCCGTATCGTGAGCTAGCGCTTCTGGACTCCGTCGGCGACGCTAATGCGACCAATCAGACGCAGATGTATAACTCGATGCGTCGTGAGGCCGGTAAGATCGGCGCGAACGGCATCATCCTAGATTCGACAACCGAACCCAGCGCCGCCGCTCAAGTTGCGGGTGCGATCTTTGGCGTCGGATCGAACCGTCGGGGCCGTGCTATCGCCGTGTTGGTCGAAGGGCAGCCAGTGGTCCCTGCGCCGCCCAAGAAATAGCAGATGAAGGCTTGGATCATCGCCGCCGCCATGTCTGCGCTATCGCCTGCGGCGGTGATGGCTCACCCCGGCGGATTGAACGCCGAAGGCTGCCATAATGATCGGAAGCGCGGCGGCTATCACTGCCATCGTGGGAACAGCAACTCACGCCATCCAGATCGGCCGCAGGGGTTGCGGTCACAGGCGCCATCCTCGGGTCGGGCCTATGCCAATTGCTCAGAGGCTAGAGCCGCCGGCGCCGCACCGGTCATGCAGGGCGATCCAGGCTACGGACGCCACCTTGACCGAGATGGAGACGGCGTCGGATGCGAATAGCGCGGACTCTCTTCTGGGTGACGCTGGCATTGACTGCTGCTGCATGCGGTGGCGGAACGGTTGATCGCCTCGGTCCGCTAGAAGTCGGCGGCTCCTTCCCGAGCGGGGCCGCGCCTCCGATCGAGGGGAAACGCATTGTCGGCTGGAACTGCCGCGGCAGGACGATGGCCGGCTCACGCGAAGCTCGCCCTCTCGATTGCATCGGGTTGGCCGACCTGACCGCGATCTATCGAGACAGCCGGTGGCAATACAATGTGGAGGTGCGGGGTGGTCGTGTCGAGAACATCAAGCGCTCCTACAGCGACTTCTGGCCCTAGAGCCACGACCAACCAGAACGACCAACGGCGGCTCCATCAGGGGCCGCCGTCTTCTAATGGTCGTTTAGAGCAGCGAGCGCCCGCTCCCGGAAGCCTTCCTCCTCTTGCCGCGCGGCTTCTTCGGCTTTTCGTCGAGCAGAGATGGAAGCGCCCTCACGATGGTTTTGGTGTTGAAGTTGGACGGTAGTTGGAACTGTGAGCCATGAGGGGCGGCCGCCGCGATAGCGGCCATCCGGTCTAGCCATCGGATGATGTACGCGGCCTGGCCGCGTCGATGCAGATGTCTCCAAAAGTCGAACTTCGGTGCGTAGAAGACGATCAGACCGGCACTCTCATCCGCCGCTCGTTCGACCTCATTCAGGCGCAGTCGTCCGTCGCATGAAAACACAACGCGCCGATCTGACGGCTTGCCGCGCTTCGCATAGCTCGCAATCCAAGAGACATCGTCCATGCCTGTCTCTTGCCGCTCTTGGGGTGTTTCAAAGACAACCCCGGCTGGAATCCCGATGGTCTTCGCGGCATCGGCGATGCGGTATGAAACGCACTCGTCAAGGCGAAGGAAGATCACCGGACAGCGTGCGCCTGCTCAAATTTAAGGGCCTGCTCTGCCGCCTCACTGGTTACCCCATACCAGTCCGCGGCCTCATGAACGCCCTCGTCCTCCGCCGTTACAGCCAGAGCGGACGTTGCGACCACCCGCCCTTGATCTATCACAACCGGCTTCCCTACAGCATGGCGCGGATCGATCCTCACCAGAGGCGTGGTGGGATCTGGGAAGAACGTGGCGGCGCGGCCGTGCTCGAAGATCACGCGCCCGGCCAGTGCCGGCCGCATTAGGTCCACGTGGGCGTAAACGTCATTCGCGAGGTTTATGAGTTTGTCGCCCTCGACCTCGATCATACGAAAGCCGTCGGTTACAAAACTCTTGTCGCGCGCGAGGGGATGACGTTCGCCCTTGCCCCTCAAGCCCTTCATCGTCTCACGGAGGGCTTGGCGAGAAACGCCGTTCTCCAGGAAATAGGACACCGCGCGTGCTTCAACCAAGGCCTGAAATGACATCACGTGATGTCCATTCAGATCATCGTAGTCGCGCGCGATTATGGGGTTCTTGCCGCTTAACCAGCTTCGAACTTCGGATGTGCCGCGACCGAGCAGCCTTGCGACCTCGCGGGTCGTAAAGCCTCCCTCCATGAGGATGTCAGACCATTTCAGCGGCGCGTTCACGCCTGATCCTACATCGGGAACGGTTGATGCCATATTCACAATCGCGCCCCTCCCGGAACTAGACTGGCCGCTTCTTCTGAGCCCGCCACCAGTGCCACAGCACGTAGCCGGCGAGCGGAAGGGCGATGAACCAGCCGACCCACCCTGGCACGCCCTGAGACTTGAGCCATTCGACGAAGAGGCCGAGGCCGAGGCCGACGACGAAGGCTATGACAGCCCCGCTGATCCGAACCTTCCACGACCCGGGCACAAAGGCCAGCATCGTGATTGCGGCGATCACCGGCTGAGGGATGACCTCCCAGAATAGCGCCTCGGTCATTCGTCCCTCCCAGAACTAGACGGCTGTCAGCCTACACGAGACCGCTTGATCACGTATGAGGCGATCAGCGCTCCATTGCTAAGAAGCAGCAGAGCGCCACCTGCGCGCCCATATCCAAAGCCCAGCCATGCGATGACGCCGGCTAACGAGAGCAGGAGCGCCAGTACGCCCAATGCTCTCGGCATTGCATCGTGGTTCGTCATCGCCCCCCCCCCCTCCCAGAAATAGACGGGTGTCAGCGCCGACCACGGCGCCAGTCCCAAGGCATTTGAAACTCGCCGGCCCAGACGCCGCGCCGCCGAGTGCGCGCATCGGCCTGCTGCTCAGCGTATGCGCCACGGCTAAACTGCTCGTAGTCGAGGGCATGGCCTCCCAGCACCATGGACGCGTTCAGGTCGGTCGAGACGACGCAGACGTCGGCGCCCCTTTCGCAGCCTGTTTCGAAAACCTGGCAGGTGGCGACGACCCGGGCGTAGCGATCAGGTCGCCCTTTCGAACGACAGTTCACTGGTCGATCTGCGATCAGGGTGTCCAGGTAGTTTGCGGCATCCGTGCCGCACCGATAGGTCTCACCGGATCGCGTGCAGGTCTGCCGGCCCTCCGGGGCGTCTATCCCCCAGAGACGGATCCTCTGACCCCTCATCTCCAGGGTGTCGCCGTCGATGACCGTGGCCCGGCCAACAAGCGGATCGGCCTGAAGGGCGAGGCTCACCAGGAGTAGGGCAGGGTGCATGCCAGAGTGATGCATGCTCCTATGCCTAGGGTCGAGGGGTGTTACGGCGATTTCAAGCTAAGCGTATGGCGTGCCTCTCCTTTCACCCAGACTACGAATCTGGGGGTCAGGAGTTCGAATCTCTTCGGGTGCGCCATTCTTCTTCTCCAGTTCGACATCGCCGCTGACGAGCGTTCTCGTCGCGCTCACGCCTGGCGAGCCGGATCGCCGCCGCCGCTAGTCCGGCGATCGCATGGACAGACCAAACCCTTACATCCGCTCGCCCGGCAGGCGGCTGGCCTGTTTGACCCAATCGGCGAACTGGTCCTCGTCGAAGGCGCCCTCGTGGATGTCGAGGTAGCGGACGGCGGGGTATTTGGACCGGCCGTCGGGCGGCGGCTCCAGGGACGCGCCGCGGAAGAAGGTCACCTTCACGTACCTCGTGAAGCAATGGAGGCTGAGGAACCAGCCGTCGTCCTCCAGGCCGTAGAGGGGCGAGTTCCACTTGACGGCCTTGCGCACGCCGGGGACAGCTTGCTCGATCACGGCGTCGATGCGGCGACCGATGTCGTGCTTCCATGCGGGCATGGCGGCGATATAGGCCTGAACCGGCGCATCGCCGTAGCCCTTGGCGATCTGGGGATTGCCGCCGGACAGCAGCACCGGCTCCTGGGACTTGTCGTTCATTGGTCGGTCCTTTCCAGCCCGACCAGGATAGGGTTGCGAGGCCGCGGCCGTCCACCGCGCCAAGCCTAGCCGCGCGCGCCCGCCAGCGCCGCCGCCAGGTCGTCGTGGCGGAACGGCTTGACCAGGCGAGGGAGGTCGGGCGCCAGGTCCTCGACCTCGGCGAAGCCGGAGACGATCAACACGGCGGCGGCGGGCTGGCGCGCGCGGACCCGGCGCGCCAGTTCGACCCCCGAAAGCCCCGGCATCAGGTGGTCGGTCACCAGCACGTCGGGGCGGAGGCCGGTGTCCATCAGGGCCAGGGCGGCCTCGGCGCTGTCGGCCTCCATCACGCCATAGCCCAGCTCGGCGAGGCAGGCGGCGGTCGAGGCGCGCACCAGCGGCTCATCGTCAACAACCAGGGCCAGGCCGGCGCCGGGGCGGGGGGCGTCGCAAATGTCGGGCTCGTCGATGGCGGTCTGGTCCGAGGCGGGCAGCCACAGCTCGATGTTGGTGCCGGCGCCCGGCGCGCTGGCGATGGTCAGGACGCCGCCGAGCTGGGCCGCCAGGCCGTGCGCCATCGATAAGCCCAGGCCCGCGCCCTTGCCCACGCCCTTGGTGGAGAAGAACGGCTCCACCGCGCGGCGCCGCGTGGCCTCGTCCATGCCTTCCCCGGTGTCGGCGACCGACAGGCGGATGTAGGCGCCCGGCGACAATCCCAGCGGGCGTTCCGACCCGGCAGTGACCGCGGCGACCGACAGGCGCAGCACCCCGCCCCTGGGCATGGCGTCTCGGGCGTTCACCCCCAGGTTCAGCAGCGCCATTTCCAGCTGGTTCCGGTCCGCCCGCGCGGCGGACAGGCCCGGCGAGCTCTCGACGACGACGCGGATCTGCGGGCCGGTGATGCTGTCCAGCAGCTCGCCCACCTCGCTCGCAAGGGCGGCCATGTCGACGGCGACCGGCTGCAGCGGCTGGCGCCGGGCGAAGGCCAGCAGGCGCTGCACCAGGACGCGCGCGCGCTCGGCCGATTCCAAGGCGCCGTCGATCAGCCGCTGCTCGCGCTCTCCGCCGATGGCGCGGCGCTTCAGCAGGTCCAGGGTGCCGAAGATCGGGGTCAGCAGATTGTTGAAGTCGTGGGCCACGCCGCCGGTCAGTTGGCCCATGGCCTCCAGCTTCTGCGCCTGGCGCAGGGCCTCCTGGGCTTCCTGCAGCTCGGCGGTGCGGGCGATGACGCGGGCTTCCAACGTCTCGTTCAGTCTTTGCAGGGCCTGCTCGGCGCGGGCGCGCTCGACCGCATCCCAGGTGCGTGCGGCGACCGCCTCGGCCAGGGCGACCTCGTGATCGCTCCACCGGCGGGATTCGGGCTCATGCAGATAGAAGATGGCGCTGAAGCGTCCGTCCCGCACCAGCGGCACCCCGATCATCGACCGCACGCCGATAGAGGCGTAGCCGGCGGCGTAGGGCGCCGCGCGCGGATCGGCGGACAATTCGTCCAGCCGAAGGGTCTCCCCCGATCGCAGGGCCGCGACGATCCCGGGCCCGAAGCTGTCCAGCGGCCGCGCCTCGCCCGCCAGGCTGAAGGCGCCCGGCGCGGTCCAGTCGGCGGCGACCGCCACCTCCCGCCCGTCGGCGGTGATCTCGCCGTAGCCGACGCGGGAGACCCCCAGGGTGCGGCCGATCAGGGCGGCGGCCGCGGCCTTGGCCTCTTCGGCGTCCTTCGCCCGCGCCATCAGATCGGCCACTTCCAGGAGGACGGCGTTTCTCTGCTCGGCCAGAACGCGCGGCGTGGTCTCCGACACGATGCACAGCACCCCGCCGACCGATCCGTCGGCCTCCGGCACGGCGGAATAGGAGACATCGAACCAGACGGCCTCGGGATAGCCGTGGCGCTCGATGTGGAACGGGCGATCTCGGGCGGCGAAGGTGCGGCCGCTGTCGCGCACGCCCCGCAGCAAAGGGCCGAGGTCGTCCCAAAGCTCGGCCCAGCCCTCACGCGCCGGGCGCCCCAGCGCGCGCGGATGCTTGGCGCCGATGGTCGGGGCGTAGGCGTCGTTGTAAAGAGCGCAGAAGTCCGGACCCCAGAACAGGACGATCTCCGCCTGGGCCGACAGCATCAATCCGACGGTGGTCTTCAGGCTGTCGGACCAGCCCACGGGCGGGCCCAGCGGACTGTCGGACCAGTCTCGCGCCGAGATCGCCCGGGCCATGTCGCCGCCGCCCGCTAGAAAGGCGAGATCCCCGCTGGTCCGCACCAAGTCATCCTTACCCGGACGCGCCCCCGCGTCGCTTGCCGCCTTCAGTGCGAAAATCTGGGTTTGGTTCCCGACACGAAGACGAGCGACCGTGGAGGGAAGCCTAGATGCGTTCCAGCCGCCGGGCGTGGTTCGACGCCATGCTCAAGGCCAGGCCCTGCGGCAGGTAGCGAGCCAGGGCGACCAGGACGCTGTTCATGGCGCCGGGCGTGACGCTGGGGCGGTTGGCCTCGCAGGCGTCATGGCCGACGCGGGCGACGCGGTCCGCGTCCATCCACATCCACCGCGGATAGGCCTTTGACACCTGAGCCCGGGAGCCGTTGACGTCGTGGAACTCGGTCAGGGTGTAGCCGGGATTAACCACGGTCACATGCACGCCCGTGCCCGCCACCTCCAGGTGCAGGCCCTGACTGGCCTTGATCAGGAAGCTCTTGATCGGCCCATACAGGGTGTCGCCCCCGGTGGCCGGCAGGTGGCCCGCCACCGAGGCCACGTTCAGCACGCGGCCGAAGCCGCGCTCGATCATGCCCGGCAAAAGCAGGCGCGACAGCTCCGCCGGGGCGACCAGCATGACCTGCAGCATGGCGCGGTGGTCGGCCGGCGAGGTCTGCAGGAAGCCGGTCACGCGGCTGAAACCGGCGTTGTTGACTAGGCCGTCGACCACCAGGCCGTTCGCCGCGATGGCGCCGACCAGCCGTTCGGGCGCGGCGGGGTCCGACAGGTCCTGGGTCAGGACCGTGGCGGCCACGTCGTGCCTGGCGGCGATCTCGTCGGCCAGAACCCGCAGCGGACCCTCGCGACGGGCCGTCAGGATCACGTTCCAGCCGCGTTGCGCATAGACGCGGGCGCAGGCGGCGCCGATGCCCGCCGAGGCGCCCGTGACCAGGACGGTGCGCCGGCTCACCTCAGGCCGCGACCGGGCAGGATGCGTGCGGCGCGAAACCGGCCAGGGACGCGGGATTCTTGGCCAGAAGATCGGCGATGGTGATCTTGCCTAGGGCGGCGCTGGCGGCTTCGTCCGCCGCCGTCAGGGCCTTGGCGACCTGGCGCGGGATGTGCTCGCCGACAGGACAGCCCTTGGCGCCCGCGGGGGTGGAGCCCAGGTGCGCACAGCCGTTCACCGCCTTCAGCACCTCGTCCAGGGTGATCTCCTCGGGCTGGCGCAGCAGCCAGGAGCCGCCGGTCGCGCCGGGCCGGGTGGCGATCAGCCCCGCCTTGGCCAACAGGGCCGTGACGCGACGCACCACCACCGGATTGGTCGGGATGGACGAGGCCAGCAGGGCGCTGGGCGCCGCCTGGGCGGGGCCGAACGCGCCCTTGTGAGCCATATAGGCCAGGGCGTGGGCGGCGACGGGAAAGCGCTGGCTGTCTGACATGATCGTGTTCCAGCGTCGAAAATAGGCATTACTGCGTGGAATCACAAATCCGTCCGGAGAACGCCGAAACGAATCCCGCCGCCCGCGATTGAAGACCGCGTGGAATGAGCCTAAAGGCTCGCCGCTTTGAAGGGACCGGCGCATCGTCGGCGACCCGGAGGATACGCATGGCCGGGGATACTCCCCACGACGCGGGCGCTCCCCCGCCAGCGTCGCACACGCCGGAAAAACCCACTCACGCCACGGGACCCGGGTCCCATGCCCCCGGCGGCGCCGCCGCCGCAAAGGGCGGCATGTGGGCGCTGACCCTGGGCGCCGTCGGCGTCGTGTTCGGCGACATCGGCACCAGCCCCCTCTACGCCCTGCGCGAGGCGATCGACCATGCGCGCGACGGGGTGGGCGGCGACCTGGCCGTGGTCGGCGTGGTGTCGCTGGCCTTCTGGGCCCTGATGGTGGTGGTGACGTTCAAATACGTCTTTTTCCTGATGCGCGCCGACAACAAGGGCGAGGGCGGCACCCTGTCGCTGATGGCCCTGGCGCAGCATGCGGTCGGCCGGCGCAGCGCATGGATCTTCATACTGGGCGTCTGCGGCGCGGCCTTGTTCTACGGCGACGGCATCATCACGCCCGCCATTTCGGTGCTGTCGGCGGTCGAGGGCCTGCAGGACGCGCCGGGCGTCGGCGGCAGGCTGGACCCCTTCATCGTGCCGATCTCGGCCGGCATCCTGATCGCCCTGTTCTTGGTGCAGTCGCGCGGCACGGCCGGCCTGGCGAAGTATTTCGGCCCGATCACGGCCGTCTGGTTTCTGAGCCTGGGCGGCTTGGGCCTGTTCCACATCTTCGACGACATCTCGATCCTGCGCGCCCTGTCGCCGCACTACGGCGTGACGCTGCTGATCAACGACGGCTTCCTGGGCTTCGTCATCCTGGGCAGCGTCTTCCTGGCCGTGACCGGGGCCGAGGCGCTGTATGCCGACATGGGCCACTTCGGAAAGGCGCCGATCCGCATGGGCTGGCTCGTCTTCGTCCTGCCGTGCCTGACGCTGAACTATCTGGGGCAGGGCGCCCTGATCCTCGACAATCCGGGCGCGTCGGAGAATCCTTTCTGGAACATGGTGCCGCAGTTCGCCTACTGGCCCATGCTGATCCTGGCGACGATCGCCACCGTGGTCGCCTCCCAGGCCGTCATCACCGGCGCCTTCTCGGTCACCCAGCAGGCGGTGCAGCTGGGCCTGCTGCCCCGCATCGACATCCGCAATACGTCGGAGACCCAGGCCGGTCAGATCTTCGTGCCGGCGGTCAACAGCTTCCTGATGGTCGGCGTGCTGGTGCTGCTGGTGGTGTTCCAGAGCTCGCACAATCTCACCGCCGCCTACGGCGTGGCCGTGACCGGCACCATGCTGGTCAACACCCTGATGGCCTATTTCGTCATCACCAAGGGCTGGAAGTGGCCGATGTGGGCGGTGGCCGGGACCCTGATCCCGTTCGCCTTCATCGACAGCGTCTTCCTGACGTCGAACCTGCTGAAGATACCGGACGGCGCCTGGATGCCGCTGGTGCTCGGCGCCGCCCTGGTGGTGGTGATGTGGACCTGGGTGCGCGGCACCCAGATCCTGACCGCCAAGACCCGCAAGGACAGCCTGCCGCTGACGGACCTGATCGAGATGCTGCAGGCGCGGCCCCCGCACCGGGCGCCGGGCACGGCCATCTTCCTGACCAGCGATCCCGATGTCGCGCCGGTCGCCCTGATGCACAATCTCAAGCACAACAAGGTGCTGCACGAGAAGAACGTTATCCTGACCGTGCGCACCGCCGAACGGCCGCGCGTGCCGGAAAAGGAAAGAGTCCGGATGGAGCCCATCAACGACGACTTCAAGCGGCTGACCATCTCCTACGGTTTCATGGAGACGCCCAACGTGCCGCGCGCCCTGGGCCTGTGCCGCAAGCAGGGGCTGAAGTTCGACATCATGTCGACCAGCTTCTTCCTGGGCCGGCGTTCGTTGGTCCCGTCGGCCCGGCAGGGCATGCCGCTGTGGCAGGACAAGCTGTTCATATTCCTGATGCGCAACGCCGCCAATCCCACCGACTTCTTCCATATCCCGCCCGGCCGCGTGGTCGAGTTGGGCGCGCAGGTGGCGGTTTGACCGCCGGTCGAAACTCCGACGCGCGAGGGCGTCGCATCGCGACCCGGGGCAAGCCGCGCCCGGCCGCGGCCGATGCCGTCGCCCCGGCGCCGGACGATATCGGCGTGGAGGCTCGCGTCGTCGCCGGCATCCTGCTGAACGCGGCGCTGGAGAAGCGCAACGGCCTGGACGAGGCCCTGTCCCAGCCGCCGGCCCGCGCGCTGGAGGCGGTTGACCGCGCCTTCGCCCGCGCCGTGGCCATGGCCGCCCTGCGCCGACTGGGCGAGATCGACCAGATCCTGGATCGACGCCTGAAGAAGGCCCCGCCCGAGGCCGTGCGCACCCTGCTGCGCATCGCCCTGGCCCAGACCCTGGTGCTGGAAACCCCCGCCTTCGCCGCCGTCTCGACCGCCGTGAAGCTGGCCGAGCGTGATCCGAAGACCCGACCCTACAAGAACCTGGTCAATGCGGTGCTGCGCGGCATCGGCCGCGACGGTCCGGGTCTGACGACAGCCGAGTCCAACCTGCCTGACTGGATCGCCGCCCGGTGGCGGGTCACCTATGGCGAGGCGGCGCTAGCCGGCCTCGCCCTGGCCGCGCGTGAGGAGCCGCCGACCGATCTCAGCCTCAAGCCCGGCGTCGATCCGGCCGTCATCGCCGCCGCCGTGGACGGCGAGGTGCTGCCCGGCGGCACGGTTCGCACCGGTCGTCGCGGCGACGTCGCCGGGTGGCCGACCTTCGAGGACGGCGACTGGTGGGTGCAGGACGCCGCCGCCGCCGTTCCCGGCCGCCTGCTTCACGTGAAACCCGGCGACACCGCGCTGGACATGTGCGCCGCGCCGGGCGGCAAGACGCTGCAATTGGCCGCCGCCGGCGCTTCCGTGGTCGCGCTTGATCGTTCGGCCCCGCGCCTGAAGCGCCTGACGCAGAACCTGGAGCGGACCGGCCTGACCGCCGAGGTCGTCGCCGTCCCGGCCGAGGACTGGGACGACGCCCGCGCCTTTGACGCCGTGCTGCTGGATGCGCCTTGCACCGCCACCGGCACCTTCCGCCGCAATCCGGAAGTGTTGCGCGCGACGCGACCCGCCGAGGTCGCCAAGCTGGCCGACGTGCAGCACCGCCTGCTGGACGCCGCCGCCGAACGGGTGAAGCCCGGCGGACGCCTGGTCTATTGTACCTGTTCGCTGGAGCGCGAGGAGGGCGAAACCCAGGTCATCGCCTTCCTGCGCCGCAACCCCGCCTTCCGCACCGTCCCGGCCGATCCGGTGGCGCTCGGCGCGCCGGACGAGGCGCTCACGCCCGAAGGCTGGCTGCGCATCCTGCCCTCGATGTGGGCCGAACGCGGCGGCGTCGACGGCTTCTTCGCCGCGAAGCTGGAACGGATCACCTAGCCTTCAGCGGGGCCGCCTTGCCCCCGCCGCCATCCCGTCCTATCCGGAAGGCATGGCCGCATCCCCCCTGATCTGCCCGTCCATCCTCGCCAGTGACTTCTCGCGCCTGGGTGAAGAGGTCCGTGCGCTGGAAGCCGCGGGCGCCGACTGGATCCACGTCGATGTGATGGACGGCCACTTCGTGCCGAACCTGACCATGGGGCCCGACATCGTGAAGGCCATCCGGCCCCACACCAAACTGCCGTTCGACGTCCATCTGATGGTCGCGCCGGTCGACAACTGGCTGGAGGCCTATCGCGACGCCGGCGCCGATATCCTGAGCGTCCATCCCGAGAGCGGCGCGCACCTGCACCGCACCCTGGGACGCATCCGCCAGCTGGGCGCCAAGGCGGGGATCGTCTTCAATCCCGCCACGCCGCTGTCGATCCTGGAAGAGGTCGTCGAGCTGGTCGACCTGGTGCTGATCATGTCGGTCAATCCCGGCTTCGGCGGCCAGACGTTCATCGACAGCGCCCTGGCCAAGATCGAACGCGCGCGCGGCATCCTAGACCGCGCCGGCTCGGCCGCGCATCTGCAGGTCGACGGCGGGGTCACCTCGGCCAACGCCGCCGCCTGCGTCGCCGCCGGGGCCGATGCGCTGGTGGCCGGCTCCTTCGTTTTCAAGGGCGACTATGCGACCAACATCGCCGCCCTGAAGGCCCTGCCGGAAGCGGCGTGAGCCCGCTCGGCCCCTTCGCCCCGCGTGGCTCGGAGGGCGGCCCCGAGGTCGCCCCCAGCCATATCCCCGGCCTGCCTGGGGCCCCGGTGCGCACGCCCGTCCGCGCCGGAGAGGCGAAGGCCGGCCCTGGCCTGTGGCCTGCCTTGGCGGGCAGGCTGGCGACGCGGCAGCTGTGGATCGAGCTCTACGGCCTGCCGGGCTACGGCCTGACCCTGGGCGGGCGCAAGGCGGCGGGATTCGCCGCCACGCCGCGCGACTTCCGCCCGCTGGATCCCGAACAGGCGGCGGCGCAGGGCAAGGCGATCCTGGGCGGCCGTTTCGTCCTGGGCGGCGCGTCGATGGAGGTGGAGCCCCCGGCCGACCCGTGGAACCGGCCAAGTCCGTCGCGGGCCTTCGCCGTCGACCTTCACGCCTTCGACTGGCTGCCGCCGCTGATGACCCAGGGCGAGCGCGGCGCGCGCGAGGGGCTGCGGCTGGCCTTGGGCTGGCAGGACGCCTTCGCCCGCTGGTCCCCCTTCGCGTGGGGACCCAGCATCCTGGCGCGGCGTGTCGTCCACCTGGCCTGCGCCGCGCGCAAGCTGGGCGGCGTGGCGACCGAGGCCGAGCGGCTGCGGCTGGCCGACAGCCTGACGCGTCAGGCC
>JAEXZS010000084.1 GCA_023451375.1 Pseudomonadota bacterium | reverse complement strand
CCAAGCTGGCCGGCGGCGTCGCGGTTCTCCGCGTCGGCGGCTCGACCGAAGTCGAAGTGAAGGAAAAGAAGGACCGCGTCGACGACGCCCTCAACGCCACGCGCGCCGCGGCTGACGAAGGCATCGTTCCGGGCGGCGGCATCGCCCTGCTGAAGGCCTCCAAGATCCTCGCCGACGTCAAGGGCGACAACGCCGACCAGAACGCCGGCATCGCGATCATCCGCCGCGCCCTGCAGGCGCCGATCCGCCAAATCGCCGAAAACTCCGGCGTCGAAGGCTCGATCGTGGTCGGCAAGGTGCTGGAGAACGACGACGCCTCGTTCGGCTTCAACGCCCAGACGGAAGAGTACGGCGACCTGGTCAAGATGGGCGTCATCGACCCCGCCAAGGTCGTTCGCACGGCCCTGCAAGACGCCGCTTCGGTAGCCGGCATCCTGATCACCACGGAAGCCGCCGTCGCCGACGCCCCCAAGAAGGCCTCGGGCGGCGCCGGCGCCCCCGACATGGGCGGCATGGGCGGCATGGGCGGCATGGACTTCTAAGTCCAAGTCACCTGACGTCGAATGCGGAAGGGCGGGCCAGCGATGGCCCGCCCTTTTCGTTTGCACCTCTCAGCGGCCGACCGCGCCGACCTCTCCCACCTCGCGCCCGGCGATGCGCGCGTTCTCCAGCACGCAGTGGTCGGCGCGGGCGACCTCCAGGATCCAGTCGCGGAAGCGGGCGATCTTGGAGATGTGGCGGCGGCCGGGCGGGTAGCAGAGCCAGTATCCCTCGGCCAGCAGGACGGTCTGTTCGAACGGACGCGCCAACAGGCCCCGCGCGATCTCGCCGCCGTAGAGGATGGGCGAGCCCAGCGCGACGCCCTGATCGCCCAGGGCGGCGGCGACCTCCATGGCCTGGTTGTCGCCGGTCAGGCGCGGCGGCGCGGCGGCGTCGGCGGGCGCCACACCGGCGGCGGCGAACCAGGCGCGCCATTCTCCCGGGTCCCCAATCAGCGGGGCCCGCTTCAGGTCGGCCGGCGTCCGCAGGTCCATGCGCTCGCGCATGGCCGGGGTGCACAGCGGGGTGAAGACGCCAGGCATCAAATAGCGGCTCTCCAGGCCCGGCCAGGCGCCCGAGCCGAACCGCAGGGCCACGTCCAGCCCGTCGGCGCCCAGCCCCGCCATGGCCGCGCCCGTCTCGATCCGCACCGCCAAGTCCGGATTGGCGAGCTGGAAGGCGCCCAGCCGCGTCGCCAGCCACTGTGTCGCCATCGTCTGCAGGGTGGTGATGGCCAGGACACCCTGGTCCGCCTCGGTCACCTCCGCCACCGCCCGGCGCAGCAGGACCATGGCCTCGGTCGCGGCGGAGCCCAGCCGCTCCCCTTCCGGCGTCAGCGCCACCTGCCGCGCGCCGCGCACGAACAGCGGCCGGCCCAGGCGCTGCTCCAGGTCGCGGATGCGCCAACTGACAGCCGCCTGGGTCATGCCCAGCGCCTCGGCCGCGCGTGTGAAGCTGAGCAGACGCGCCGCCGCCTCGAACACCCTGAGGGCGTCCACGGGGATGCGAGCGAACAGGTCTGACATAAAGCCCCCTTATGTAATGGCGCCATCGTCTCGTTTGTGCACCGCGCCCGTCAAGCCGATATTCCGGGCATGAAAGGAGGCCAAGCGATGGAAGAAATGCACCGCCCTCATAAGGAACCCGCGTGGGGCTGGATCGGCGTCGTGCTGACGGCGCTGGCGGATCGGCCGCGTCCCGCTCCAGAACGCCTCCCCCGCCCGGCGCGGCCTTGCCCTCAATAGGCCGCCGCCGGCCCTACAGGATGAAACGGCTCAGGTCGGCGTTCTTCGCCAGGTCACCGATCTTCTCGCGCACCGCATCGCCGTCGAAGGCGACGGTCTGGCCCGACAGGTCGGAGGCCTTGAAGCTCGTCTCCTCCAGCACCCGCTCCAGCACCGTCTGAAGTCGGCGAGCGCCGATGTTCTCGACGGCGGTGTTGGCGGCGACGGCGGCGTCGGCCAGGGCCTCGATGGCGTCTTCGGTGAAGGTCAGGGTCACGTCCTCGGTCGCCAGCAGCGCCTGGTTCTGGCGGATCAGATTGGCCTCGGGCTCGGTCAGGATGCGCTTGAAGTCGTCGCGGGTCAGCGCCTTCAGCTCGACCCGGATCGGCAGCCGCCCCTGCAGCTCGGGCAGCAGGTCGCTGGGCTTGGCCACGTGGAAGGCGCCCGAGGCGATGAATAGGACATGGTCGGTCTTCACCGGGCCGTACTTGGTGGAGACGGTGGTGCCCTCGATCAGGGGCAGCAGGTCGCGCTGGACCCCCTCGCGCGACACGTCCGCGCCGCGCGCCTCGGAACGGGCGGCGACCTTGTCGATCTCGTCCAGGAAGACGATGCCCTCGTTCTCGGCCAGAAGCAGGGCTTCCTTGGTCAGGCTCTCCTGGTCCAACAGCTTGTCGCCTTCCTCGGCGATCAGGGGCGCGACGGCGTCGCGCACGGTCAGCTTGACGGTCTTGGTGCGGCCGCCGCCCATCTTGCCCAGCATTTCCGACAGGTTCAGCAGGCCGACGTTGCCGCCGCCCGTCAGGTCCAGTCCCTGGATCGGCGAGGCGGTGTCGGCCAGGGCGACTTCGATCTCCTTGTCGTCCAGCTCGCCGGCGCGGAGCTTCTTCCTGAAGCTGTCGCGCGTCGCCGGCCCCGCGCCCGGTCCGACCAGGGCGTCCAGGATGCGGTCCTCGGCGGCGCCCTCGGCCCGGGCCCGCACGTCGCCGCGCCGGCGTTCACGCACCATGACTAGGGCGCTCTCGACCAGGTCGCGCATGATCTGGTCGACGTCACGACCGACGTAGCCGACCTCGGTGAACTTGGTCGCCTCGACCTTGAGGAAGGGCGAGCCGGCCAATCGGGCCAGGCGCCGGGCGATCTCGGTCTTGCCGACGCCCGTCGGGCCGATCATCAGGATGTTCTTGGGCGTCACTTCGTCGCGCAGGTCCTCGGGCACGCGCTTGCGGCGCCAGCGGTTCCTCAGGGCCACGGCCACGGCGCGCTTTGCGTCCTGCTGGCCGACGATGAAGCGGTCGAGTTCGGAGACGATTTCGCGGGGAGACAGGTCGGTCATGGCGCTGAGATAGGGCGTCCGGGAGCCGAGCGGGAGAGGGGCCGCGCGGACATGGCGTCGCGCAGCAAAAAGACGCCGCTCCGGCCGGAGCGGCGCCCTGATGCGTGTCGGCGATCGCGGCCGGATCAGGCGGCGTTGGCGGCTTTCGCGGCAAGCTTGTCCTGATGGGCCTGCATCCCCTTGGCGATCAGCTCGGCGGCCTCCCCGGCGTCCCCCCAGCCCTTGACGGTGACCGACTTGCCTTTCTCCAGATCCTTGTAGCGGGTGAAGAAGTGCTCGATCTGCTCGACCAGGATGGCCGGCAACTGACGATAGCTGGCGACCTCGGTATAATAGGGGTTCAGCTTGTCGACGGGCACGGCGAGGATCTTCTCGTCGCCGCCGGCCTCGTCCACCATCTTCAGCACGCCGATCGGGCGCGAGCGGATGACGCAGCCCGGCACGACCGGCGTCGGGTTCAGCACGATGACGTCGCAGGGATCGCCGTCGTCCGACAGGGTGTGCGGGATGAAGCCGTAGTTGCCCGGATAGTACATGGCCGTGTGCAGGAAGCGGTCCACGAACAGGGCGCCCGAGGCCTTGTCCATCTCGTACTTCACCGGCAGGCCGCCCTGCGGAATCTCAATGACGACGTTGACGTCCCAGGGGGCGTTCGGACCGACGGGAATGGCGTCCAGGTTCATGGCGTCTGTTCTTGTTGCGATGCAAAAATCGAAGGGCGAAGGGTGATAGGCCCGTCGGGGCTTCACGGCAAGCGTGACCTGTGTCCATGCCGGAACCCGGAGCCCTTGCCGGGAGCGGCGCCTGGCGTCAGGGTGGCGTCATGACGTGGCTCGACTGGGGGGCGCTGGCCCTCTTCTTCATCTGCTGGCTCGGCTACGGCCCCATCCTTCGGGCGATCAGCCGGCGCGGCGGCTCGCTGAACGATGACATGGTGCACGTCCGCACCGTGTGGATGGCGTCCATGACCCAGCGCGAGATCAAGCTGGTCGACAGCCAGTTGATGGGCCACTCGATCAACTCGGCCTCCTTCTTCGCCTCGACCAACCTGCTGCTGATCGCGGCGGTGGCGGGCATATTGTTCGGGGGCGAAACCGCCTTGCGCGGCTTCGCGGCCGTGGGCGCCGAGAACGTGCCGCTGAAGATGCTTGAAGCCAAGCTGGCCCTGGTGCTGGTGTGCCTGACCCGGGGTTTCCTCGACTTCATCTGGGCCCTGCGTCAGATGAACTACACGCTGGCGCTGATCGGCGCGGCGCCGGAGCTTCATCACAAGACCGACCGCAAGGCGTTCGCCGAAGCGGCGGGCCAGCTGCTGAACCCGGCGCTGGGGGCCTTCAGCCAAGGTGTGCGCGGCTATTACTTCGCCTTGGCGGCGGCGGCCTGGCTCTTCGGCCCTGCCTGGCTGGCGCTGGGCGTCGCCTCGTCCTTCGGGCTGCTGATCTATCGCCAAGCGGCCTCGCCGGCCGCCCGGGCCATCCGGAACGCGCGGCGTCTGCTGGCTGAGTGATCAATGATCATTTCGCAAATGCGAGAGCATGTGCGGCCAAAACTTGCCCAAAAAGGGTCGTGCTAACGCTATCACAGCCGCAATTTCGTTACACAGCGTGACCGCCGATCCGCATGTCGGGGTTGACCTATTGTGCATCGCAACCTAGATTGCCTTTCGACGCCTTCGGGCGTCTTGCCCTTCCTGGGCGTTTCCTCCCTATAGACTTTCATGCCGCGCCCTCGGGCGCGGCTTTTTTTCTGTCCGGTTCAGGCCGACCAATTATCGGCGCACAAGGCGTCGATCACGCGCCCGAGGGCGCTTCGGGTCCTAGACCAGCCCGCATTGGGCGCCAGGGTCGCCTCATCCAGATAAAGCCGTCGGCTCAGTTCGATCTGGATCGCCTCGAAACCCTCCTCCGGTTGTCCCCAACGTTGCGTCGACCAACCGCCCGCGTAGGGATGGTTCAGGGCCACGCGCCACCCCAGCCGTTCGAACTCGGCCCTGAGGCGCCGCGTCAGGCGCGCGCCGCAGGATGCGCCATGCCGATCGCCCAGCACCACCTCCACCCCCGCCGCCCGCGACGGCATGGAGTGCCAGTCGATCAGCAGGGCGCGCCCGTGACGGTCCCGCGCCGCCTGCATCAGCCCCGCCAGGGCCGCGTGATAAGGCGCATGCACGGTCGCGATGCGCGCCTGCGCCGCCTCCAGGCCCAGCCGTCGGTCGTACAGCGCCACGCCGTCCCCGGTGAGGCGCGGCAGCACTCCATAGCCCGCCGCCGTCTTCGGTCCCGACGCCTCGCCGGCGCCCTCCACCAGCACGGGGTCGAGATCCGCGGGGTCGCGGTTCAGGTCGACATAGGCGCGCCCGATGCAGCCCTCGATCAGCGGCGCGCCGTGCGCCGGCCCGTCCTCGACCAACCGGGCGACCAGCACGTCCTCCGCGCTCCTCAGGCTGGACGCGGCCAGCCCGGGCGCGGCGCCGAGATCGTCGGGATAGATGTCCCCCGAATGCGGGGAGGCGAAGACCAGCGGCGTCGCCGGCGCCCCCGCCGGCGGGCGGGTGATCGAATAGCTGGCGGCGCCGAAGGTCATGCCCACGGCATAGCCGGTTTCGCTGTGGACGAAAGCCGGGGGAGCGCGGAATTTCACCGGCGGTTTACCGTTGCCGCCTAGGATTCCGCCGAGTTTCACAAGGCTTACCCTCGCATGGCGCGCATACTCCTGGCCGAAGACGACAGTTCGTTGCGCGGCTTTCTCACCCGCGCGCTGGAGCGGGCGGGTCACCAGGTCATCGATTGTGAGAATGGCGACGACGCCATCGACGCGCTGGAGCACGGCCCCTACGACCTGTTGCTGACCGACATCGTGATGCCCGGCGCCGACGGCATAGAGGTCGCGCGCGTCGCCGCCGCCCGCCAGCCCAACCTGCGCATCATGTTCATCACCGGCTTCGCCGCCGTGGCCCTCACCGCCGCCCAGGCGACGCCCCAGGCCAAGGTGCTGTCCAAGCCCGTGCACCTGCGCGACCTGGTCAATGAGGTAGAGCGGATGGTCGCCGCCTAAGCGATCGAAGACGATCCGCTCAAGGGGGTTGAAGCCGCCCCCGTCCCCCGCTATAGGACCGCCCTCCCGACCCCCGGTCGCACCGAGGGCCGCCCAGGCGGACGCGTAGCTCAGCGGGAGAGCACTACGTTGACATCGTAGGGGTCACAGGTTCAATCCCTGTCGCGTCCACCATTCTTTTCAAAGACATTCTAAAGCGTTGGTAGGCAGGCGCCGGCTAGCCGCCGACCATCTGCATCCCCAGCCACTCGGCGATCAGGGCGGGCTTGTCGCCGCCTTCGATCTCGACGGTCAGTTCGTGCTTCAGCAGCCAGCGGCCGCCGCCCTTGTCCTCGGCGGATAACAGTTTGAAGCGACCGCGCACGCGCGAGCCGGCGGGGACGGGGGCGAGGAAGCGCAGCTTGTCGAATCCATAGTTGACCCCCATCGCCACGCCCTCCAGCGGCGCGACGGCGTCGTAGCTCATGGCCGAGGCCAGGCTGAGGGTCAGGAACCCGTGGGCGATGGTCCCGCCGAAGGGGGTGGCCGCGGCCTTGTCCGGATCGACGTGGATGAACTGCCAGTCCTCGGTGCAGTCGGCGAAGGCGTCGATGCGCGCCTGGGTCACTTCGAACCAGCGGGAGACCCCGACCTCCCGGCCGATCAGGCCCTGCAGTTCCGACGGTTGCGGCATGGCTTCCCTCCCTTTGTTGTCGAGAGGTTGGCGAAAGGCGCGGAGGAAGGGAAGCGTCAGCTTCCGAACCGGCCCTCGATGATGGTGGCGAACAGCTCGGGATCGACATTGCCGCCGGACAGGACGACGGCGGTCGTGCGGTCCTTCGTCTCGATCCTTCCGCACAGCAGCGCCGCCAGGGACACCGCGCCGCCGGGCTCCACGACCAGCTTCAGTTGACGGAAGGCGAAGGCCATCGCCTCGGCGACCTCGGCGTCGGAGACGGTGATGGCGCCGGCCAGGCGACGGTTGATCGGGAAGGTCAGTTCGCCCGGCATCGGCGCCATCAGGGCGTCGCAGATCGAGGGCGCGCCCTGCGGATGACCGACGCGCTCGCCGGCGGCCAGGGAGCGGGCGGTGTCGTCGGAGGCCTCGGGCTCGACCACGAACACGCGGGTGTTAGGGCTGCGCTCGGCCATGACCAGGTTGATCCCGGCGAGCAGGCCGCCGCCCGAGGCGCCGCACAGCAGCTGGTCGATCGGCGCGTCGGTCTGGTCCAGCAGCTCCAGCGACGTCGTGCCCTGGCCCTCGATGATGAAGGGGTCGTCGAACGGCGGCACCAGGACGGCGCCGCGTTCGGCGGCGATGGCGGCGCCGATCGCCTCGCGGCTCTCGGTCCAGCGGTCGTATTCGCGCACCTCTCCGCCCAAGGCGAGGACGCCCTCCACCTTCACCCGCGGCGAGTCCGACGGCATGACGATGATCGCCGGCGTTCCCGCCAGCCGCGCCGCCGCCGCCACGCCCTGGGCGTGATTGCCGGAGGAGAAGGCGACCACGCCGCGGCGGCGCTCGTCCTCGCTCAGCCGGCTGATGCGGTTGTAGGCGCCGCGAAACTTGAAGGCCCCGGCGCGCTGAAGGTTCTCGGCCTTCATCAGCACCCGGCCGCCGATCCGCTCATTCAGCGCCGGGTTTTCGACCAGCGGGGTGCGCACGGCGACGCCGTCGATCCGGCGAGCCGCGTCGAGGACGCCTTCATAGCTGGGCAGGCGGTTCGTCATGTGCTCCCCTTATCTCAAGCCTATCGGGAGAGAAACGACTTGAGCCTGATCCTCGCCATCGACCAGGGCACGACCTCGACTCGGGCCATCGCTTTCGAGTTGCGCGACGGCGACCTACGGCCCGTGGCCGTCAGCCAGATCGAGCTGGCGCAGCATTTTCCCCGCTCCGGCTGGGTCGAGCATGACGCGGCCGAGATCTGGACCGCCACGCTGCAGACCTGTCGCGAGGTGGTGCGTCAGGCCGGCGGCGTAGCCCGTTTCGCCGCCATCGGCATCACCAACCAGCGCGAGACGGCGGTGATCTGGGACGCCGCTACGGGCGAGCCGCTGCACCGGGCCATCGTCTGGCAGGACCGCCGCACCGCCGCCGTCACGGCTCGACTGGCGGCGGAGGGCCATGAGCCCATGGTGCAGCAGGCGACGGGCCTGATCCTCGACCCCTATTTCTCGGCCACCAAGTTCGCCTGGCTGCTGGACGCCGCGCCGGGCGCGCGCGAACGGGCGGAGAAGGGAGAGGTGAAGCTGGGCACGATCGACGCCTGGCTGATCTGGAAGCTGAGCGGCGGCCGGGTCCATTCCACGGATGCGTCCAACGCCTCGCGCACCGCGCTGGCGGACCTGGCGACGCTGGAATGGCGCGACGACCTGTGCGCCCTGTTCGACGTGCCCCGCGCCGCCCTGCCGCGCATCGCCGGCTGCGCGGAGGTGGTCGGCGAGAGCGACCCGGCGCTGTTCGGCCGCGCCCTGCCGATCGCGGGATCGGCCGGCGACCAGCAGGCGGCCCTGGTCGGCCATGGGGCGCTGAAGGCCGGCGACGCCAAGATCACCTACGGCACCGGCGCCTTCCTGGTGGCCAATGTCGGCGACCGGCCCGTCGCCTCGACGCGACGCCTGCTGGGCACGCTGGGTTATACGGCGGGCGGGGCCACCGCCTATGCGCTGGAAGGCTCGATTTTCTCGGCCGGTTCGGCGATCCAGTGGCTGCGCGACGGGGCGAGGATGATCTCGGAGTCGCGCCAGTCCGAGGCGATGGCGCAAGGGTTGCCCGACAACGGCGGCGTCTATCTGGTGCCCGGCTTCACCGGCCTGGGCGCCCCCTGGTGGGAGCCGGAGGCGAGGGGGACGGTCGTCGGCCTGACGCGCGATTCCGGACCGGCCCATTTCGTCCGCGCCGCGCTGGAGGCCCTGGCCTATCAGACCCGCGACCTGCTGGACGCCCTGGCTGAGGACGGCGCCCCGCCGCTGAAGACGCTGAAGGTCGACGGCGGCGTCACCGCCAACAGCTTCGCCATGCAGTTCGTCGCCGACATCTGCCAGGTGGAGGTCGAGCGGCCGGCCTTCCAGGAAATGACCGCATTGGGCGCCGCGCGCCTGGCGGCCTTCGGCGCCGGGCTGATCGACGACCTAGAGGCGCGTCCGGTCGAGGCGCCCGCCTGCTGGACGCCGCGAATGGCCTCCGATGAGCGGGAACGGCTGCTTTCCGGCTGGCGCCGGGCGGTGAAGGCCGCCATCATCGCCGCCCCGGAACGCGCTGAAGACGCGGCCGGCGGAGGGAAGGAATGACCGAAACGCTCGACGCCCACGCCCTGGACGCCCAGACCGCCTTCTCCGGCACCCGGGAGGTCGATCCGCGCTATCGCCTGGACGAGGCGGCGCTGGACCGCTGGATGGCCGCCAACGTCGCGGACTACGCCGGCCCCCTGACGGTGCGCCAGTTCAAGGGCGGCCAGTCCAACCCGACCTATGAGCTGGTCACGCCGACCGCCGCCTATGTGCTGCGCCGCAAGCCGCCCGGCGTGCTGCTGCCCAGCGCCCATGCCGTGGACCGCGAGTTCCAGGTCATCTCCGCCCTCAGCGCCCAGGGTTTCCCGGTCGCGCGCCCGCACGCCCTGTGCATGGACGAGGGCGTCGTCGGCTCTATCTTCTATGTGATGGACAAGGTGGACGGCCGCATCTTCTGGGACCTGAAGCTGCCCGGCCTGACCCCGCCCGAGCGGCGGGCCATCTATGAGGCGCAGACCGATACGCTGGCGCGGCTGCACGCCTTCGAACCCGACGCGATCGGCCTCTCGGACTACGGCAAGGCCGGCAATTACTTCGCGCGCCAGGTGGGCCGTTGGACCAAGCAATACCGCGCGTCGGAGACAGAGCCGGTTCCGGCCATGGACCGGCTGATCGCCTTCCTGCCCGACAGCCTGCCGCCGGAGGGCCCCAGCCGCATCGTCCACGGCGACTTCCGCCTCGACAACATGATCCTCGCGCCGGACCGGGCCGAGGTCCGTGCCGTGCTGGACTGGGAGCTGTCGACCCTGGGGGATCCGATGGCGGATTTTTCCTACCTGCTAATCGGCTGGGCCATTCCCGCCACGATGCGCAACGGCCTAGCCGGTGCGGACCTGGAGGCGCTGGGCATCCCCTCGGTCGAGGAGACGGTCGACCGCTACGCCGCCCTGACCGGCCTGAGGCCTTCCAATCTCGACTGGCTCTACGCCTACAACCTGTTTCGGCTGGCGGCCATCTGCCAGGGCATCGCCGGCCGCGTCCGCGACGGCACCGCCGCCAGCGCCCACGCCCGCACCATGGCCGCCCAGGTCGCTCCCCTCAGCGACGCGGCGTGGGCCTTCGCGAAGAAGGCGGGAGCCTAGCCGATCACCCGGCGCGTGTGGCTACCATCATGTAGTTGATGTCCGCGTCGGCGGTTTGGCTCCAGCGGTCGTTCAGCGGATCGTAGGCCAGGCCGTAGGGGCCCTCGACCGTGACCGGTTCCTGGGACAGCATGGCGCGGATCTCGGCCGGCTTCAGGAACTGGCGCCAGTCGTGGGTGCCGGCCGGGACCCAGCGCAGGATGTATTCGGCGGCGATCTTGCCGAGCGCCAGCGACTTCAAGGTTCGGTTCAGGGTCGCCACCATCATCACCCCGCCGGGCCGGACCAGGCGCGCGCAGGCGCGGACGAAGGCCTCAGGGTCGGCGACGTGCTCGATCACCTCCATCGTCAGCACCGCGTCGAACGGGCCGGCCCCTTCCGCCTCCAGCTGCTCCACGGTGGCCGCGCGATACGCGATGTCCAGGCCCACCATCTCCGCATGGGCCCGCGCCGTGCCGATGTTCTCGGAGGAGGCGTCCACGGCGGTGACCGCGAAGCCCATGCGCCGCATCGGCTCGGCGATCAGGCCGCCGCCGCAGCCGACATCGAGCAGGGTCAGCCCCTCGAACGGGCGCAGCGCCTTGGGATCGCGGTCCAGGCGGGCGCACAGCTGCTCGCGGATCAGCTTCAGCCGCGCGGGATTGAAGCGGTGTAGCGGCGCGAACGGACCGTGCGCGTCCCACCATTCGGCGGCCTGGGCCGAGAAGCGGGCGACGTCGGCGGGGTCGATCGATGCGCCGGAGGCCCGCTCCGGCGAATTTTGTGAAAAACCCTGCCCCGGACGGGGTATGCGCGGCGAAGGCTCGCCGTTAGAAGCGATCATGCGCCGAGGGATGAACCCTTCGGCGGTTCCACGCAAGCAGGGGGCGAAACGCCACGATGACGCGGCCCGATACCACGCGACTGGTGATGAAGTTCGGCGGCACCTCGATGGGCGACCTCGAGCGCATCCGCCGCGCCGCCCGCATCGTGGCCGCCGAGGTCAAACAGGGCCGTAAGGTCGCCGTCGTCGTCTCCGCCATGGCCGGCAAGACCAATGAGCTGGTGGCCTGGACCGACGGGGCCGGCGCCGCCGCCCCGGGCCTGCCGCTGTCGGACGATGAATATGACGTGGTGGTCGCCTCGGGCGAGCAGGTGACCTCGGGTCTCCTGGCCATGACCCTGCGCAACATGGGGCTGAACGCCCGCTCGTGGATGGGATGGCAGGTGCCGATCGTCACCGACGACGCCCACGGCCGCGCCCGCATCGTCGATATTCCCGGCGAGAGGCTGGGCGCCGCTGTCGATGGGGGCGAGATCGCCGTCGTGCCCGGCTTCCAGGGCGTCACCCCGGGCGGCAAGATCACCACCCTGGGCCGGGGCGGCTCCGACACCTCGGCGGTGGCCGTGGCGGCGGCGCTGCAATGCCCCTGCGACATCTATACGGACGTGGACGGCGTCTATACGACCGATCCTCGCATCGAGAGCCGCGCGCGGCGCCTGAACAAGGTCTCCTACGAGGAGATGCTGGAAATGGCGTCGCTGGGCGCCAAGGTGCTGCAGACGCGCTCGGTCGAACTGGCCATGGCCAAGCAGGTGCCGGTCCGCGTGCTGTCCAGCTTTATCGAACCCGACGCTGACGGCGTCATGCCCGACAAGGGCGGAACCCTGATCTGCGACGAGGAGGAGATCGTGGAAAAACGCATCGTGTCCGGCGTGACCATGAGCCGCGACGAGGCTCGGATCACCCTGCTGGGCCTGTCCGACCGCGTGGACGCCCCCGCCGACGTCTTCACCCGCCTGGCCGAGGCCAGCGTCAATGTGGACATGATCGTCCAGAGCCAGTCGCGAACGGCCGGTACGGTCAACCTGACCTTCACCACGGGACGCCGCGACGCCGCGCGCGCCGCCGAGATCATGAGGGCCGCCCAGGGCCAGATCGGCATCGAGGAGATCCGCGTCGACGAGGACGTGGCCAAGGTCTCGGTGGTCGGCGTCGGCATGCGCAGCCACGCGGGCGTCGCCCAGCAGATGTTCAAGGCCCTGGCCGACAAGGGCGTCAAGTTCCAGGCCATCTCTACCTCCGAGATCAAGATCAGCGTGCTGATCGACGCCGCCTATGCGGAGCTGGCGGTGCGGGCGCTGCATTCGGCTTACGGGCTGGACGCGGTATAGGTGGTCTGAACAGGGCGCCTTGAGGCGCGGGAGCCATGATGCCGGCAGGCGGCGCGATGACCCGGGGGCCGAGAAACCTCCTTCGCCAGATCCGAGAGGCTCTGGGCGCCGGCGCCCTGCCCGCGCAGGACCGGCTGAACATGGTCGTGCGGATCATCGCCCGGTCCATGGTCGCCGAGGTCTGCTCCATCTATCTGCGTCGCGCCTCGGGCGAGCTGGAGCTGTTCGCCACCGAGGGCCTGAACCCCGAGGCCGTCCACAACACCCGCCTGCGGCCCGGCGAAGGCCTGGTCGGCGAGGTCGCGCGCCTGGCCCAACCCGTCAGCCTGTCGGACGCGCCGGCGCATCCCAGCTTCTCCTATCGTCCCGAGACGGGCGAGGATCCATACCACGCCTTCCTCGGCGCCCCCCTCCTGCGCGGCGGCCGGGCCATCGGCGTGCTGGTGGTCCAGAACCGCACAGAGCGGCGCTACGACGAGGACGAGATCGAGGACATCCAGACCATCGCCATGGTCCTGGCCGAAACGGTCGCCTCGGGCGAGTTGCTGGACCAGGACGAGCTGCGCGATGTCGAGGTGGCGCCCCACCGGCCCGAACGGCTGAAGGGGCAGCGCTTCGCGGAAGGCCTGGCGTTCGGCCATGTGGTGCTGCACGAGGCGCCGCTGGCGCCCGAGAAGCTGCTCAGCGACGATCCGGCCATGGAGGAGGCGCGGCTGAAGCTGGCGCTGGCCACCTTGAAGTCCGGGCTCGACGCCATGCTGGAGGGGGGGCAGGGGCTGGCCGGCCCCTCGTTCGAGGTGCTGGAGACCTACCGCATGTTCGCCGATGACCGGGGCTGGAACCGGTCGCTGGAGGAAGCGGTGCGCAACGGCCTTACCGCAGAGGCGGCGGTCGACCGGGTGCGCAACGAACACCGCGCCCGCTTCGCCCAGGCCCGCGACCCCTATATCCGCGAGCGTCTTCACGATTTCGAGGACCTGGCCAACCGCCTGCTGCGGGTGCTGGCGGGCGACCGGCCGGGCGAGCGGGAGCTGCCTGACGACGCCATTCTGGTGGCCCGTAATCTCGGTCCGGCCGACCTGCTGGAATATCCGCGCGACAAGCTGAGGGGGCTGCTGCTCGAGGAGGGATCCGCCGCCAGCCATGCCGCCATCGTGGCGCGGGCGCTGCAGATTCCCTGCGTCGGTCGCCTCCAGGGCCTGCGCGACCGGCTGTCCGAGGGCGACCTGGTCATCGCCGACGGCGAGACCGGCGAGACCTATCTGAGGCCCCGGGCGGACATGCTGGAAGCGGTGCGGTCACGCATGGCCGTGCGCGAGCAGCGCCAGGCCGAGTTCGCCCAGCTGCGCGGCACGCCCGCCGTCACCCTGGACGGGCAACGCATCACCCTGCTGACGAACGCGGGGCTTGCGGTGGACCTGGAGAATCTGGCCGAGACCGGGGCGGAAGGCATCGGCCTGTTCCGCACCGAGTTCCAGTTCATGGTGTCGGACGAACTGCCCCGGCTGACCGCCCAGACGGCGCTCTATCGCCTGGTGTTGGACGCGGCCGGTGATCGGCCCGTCACCTTCCGCACGCTGGACATCGGCGGCGACAAGGTGCTGCCCTATCTGGAGGCGGAGCGGGAGGAGAACCCCGCCCTGGGTCGACGCGCCATCCGCCTGGGGCTGGACCGGCCGTCATTGTTGCGGATGCAGCTGCGCGCCCTGCTGACGGCGGCGGCGGGGCGCGAGCTGCGCGTCATGTTCCCGATGATCGCCACGGTGGACGAGTTCCGCGCCGCCCGCGAACTGGTCGACATCGAATGCGCCTGGGCACGGCGCCGGGGCCGACCTCTGCCCGACCTGCTGCGGGTCGGGGCGATGGTCGAATGCCCGTCGCTGCTGTGGCACTTGGACGCCTTGCTGCCCCTGACCGACTTCGTCTCGATCGGCACCAACGACCTGTTCCAGTACATGTACGCCGCCGACCGCACCAATCCGCTGGTGTCGGACCGCTATGATCCGCTGTCGCCGCCGGCGTTGCGGGCGCTGCAGACCATTCAGAAGGCCTGCGCGGACACCGGTACGCCCGTGTCGATCTGCGGGGAGCTGGCGGGCCGGCCGTTGGAGGCCTTCGCCCTGATCACCCTGGGCTTCACCCGCCTGTCGGCGCCGGCCGGGGGGGTGGGGCCCGTCAAGCGGATGATCCTGTCGGCTGATCTCACGGCGGCGCGGCGCGGCCTGGCCAATCTGCTGGGCTCGTCGTCCGGCTCGATCCGCAACGAAATCGAATCCCTGGCGCGCAAGCTGAACGTCGCCGTCTAGCTTGACCGCAAAAGCCAGTGGGAGGGTCACGGCGGATCATGCTAGGAGCGGACAAGCCCTGATCCAGGATCGCCCAGGCGCATGGCGCACACCATCGACGCGACGCCCGCAATGAATGAGTTTCCGGCCGATCCCGGCCCGGCCTTCCTCGCGGCCGACACCTTGGGCGACGGTCTGCGCCAGGCGCGCGCGCTGTCGGGGAAGTCGATGGCCGAGCTGGTGGCCGAGACCAAGGTGCACATGCGCTTCCTGAACGCGCTGGAGCAGAACGACTGGTCCTCGCTGCCGTCGCGGGTGTTCGCCCTGGGCTATGTCCGGTCCTATGCGGCGGCGCTGGGTCTGGACGAGCAGTCGGCGGTCGAACGGTTCAAGCGCGAGAGCCCCGACACCTCCACGCCGCTGAAGCCTCCGGTGGGCATCGCCTTCGAGGACGTGCGCCGCCACTCGCCGCGCGTCATCGCCGCCGTCGCCCTGCTGGCCGTGGCGGTGGTGGGTTGGAACGTGTTCCAGCGCATCAGCCTGATGCAGGCTCCTCATCCCTCCGACATAGCGCGGACGCCGCCCAATTGGATGGACCCGTCCGTCGGCGACAAGGCCATGGCGCTGGGCGCGCCCCTGCCGGCGCCGCCGGACCAGACGGTTCCCGAGCTCTACGTCACGCGGGGGCTAGAGGCGGAACTCACCGGCATCGATCCCGACGATCCCGACGGCCCGCCGCCGGAGGCTGCGCCGCCGGTCCAGCGCGCCTTCAACCCCAGGGGTCCCGTGTATGGCGTTCCCGCCAACGCGTCTCACGTCACCCTCCAGGCCCGCAAGCCGGGAGCCCTGGTCGTTCGGATCGGCGAGGGCCAGGTTCTGTTCGCGCGTCAGATGGCCGCCGGCGAAGCGTGGCGAGCGCCTATCGGCGTCCCCGCGACGATCGATGTTTCCGACCCGGCCGTGTTCGACGTCTACCTCAACGGCGAACATGGAGGCGTCCTTCCGGCCGTCCTCACCCCGCTGGCGCAGCTCAACGCGCGGGCGGATCAGTTGGCCCGCGAGACGGCGCAGGCTCAGGCCCGCGCGGTCGAGGCCCGTCTTCAGGCGATTGTCGAACGGTCGTCTGCGCCCGACGCTTAGGGCCGCAGGGGCCGAATCTGTCCCAAGGTGGGACCAATGTGTTGGAACGGCGCCACAGTCGACACATTCGTATCTCAGGTGCGGAACCGCTACTTAGTCGTCCCGTTCGGCTCGGGACGCCGCTTGAACTCGGCTTCAGATATGAATTCAACAAGGGGACGCAGATGAAACTGAAACTTCTCGCGTCGGTCGCTGCAGTCAGCCTGGTTTCCGCCGGCGCCGCTGCTGCCGAACCGAACGGCTGGTATGGCGCGATCGACGCCGGTTACCGCGTGATGGACGACATCAACGCGGAATCGTCGACGACGGGCGTGAACTGGAACTATGAAGCCGAACAGGGCTGGGCGGCGTTCGCCCGCCTCGGCTACCGGTTCAATCCGAACTGGCGTGTCGAGCTGGAAGGCGGCTACCGCTCCGGCGACATCGGCACGGTCCGCGCTGTGTCCGGCCCCGGCGGCCTCTGCAACCTGACCCCGGCCACGGGCGGCTGCTTCTCGCCGGAAGGCGATATTGAATCGGCCACGCTGATGGCGAACGTCATCTATGACTTCGGCTTCGAAGCCTGGGGCATCCGTCCCTTCGTCGGCCTCGGCGCGGGCGTGAATCAGGTCTCGATCGACACCGTCGGCAACCTGCGCGACAACCGCGGCGCCACCTTCACCGCCGACGACGACTCCGTCGAGTTCGCCGCTCAGGCGATCGCGGGTCTTGCCTGGGCCGTGGGCGACCGCGCCAACATCGACCTGACCTACCGCTACCTGACCGGCGACAGCTCGTGGGAATCCACCACGGTCGGCGGCACCGGCTTCGGCGAGTGGGACGGCGACTACGATCAGTCGCATACCGTGACCCTGGGCCTGCGCTACAGCTTCGGCGCGGACGAGGCCCCGCCGCCTCCGCCGCCGCCGCCTCCGCCGCCGTTGTCGCCCGAGCCCCCGCCGCCGTCGTTCCCGTTGCCGTTCCCGCCGCCACCGCTGTTTCTGAGGTCGCTGAGCGCGACTCTGATCGCGTCGTAGCAGTTGGAGTAGTCGGAGGCGTCGCCGTCCAGCTCGCCCAGCGCGCCGGTCAGCTGTCTTCTCGTGTATCTGCCCTTCAGCAGGCCGGTGTCGGAGTTGCTGCAGTCGTCGAGCACCTTGTTCGCGCTCGCGGGCGCGGCGACGAAGGCGCCGACGGCGAGCGCGAGAAGGACGATGAGGGTGATCGGCTTGCTCATGGGGACGTGCCTCACAGGGAACGGGGGCCGTTGCAGGCGGCCCCCGGAGTCGTCAACGCTACCAAGGGGAGATGTCCGAGACCGGCGGGCCGCAGCGGGGATCTCGTGGCTCGAACGGCGGAATGCGGCCGAAGTTGCGCCTTCGCCGCCTGCGCCGGCCGGCGCGCTGCCCTCGGCGCCGGGGAGGAGCACCCGCCGGTTGGCGGCCGGCGCTCCTCCCCGAATGCGCCGAAGGGGTGCCGCGCTGGCGACGGAAGCCCGGGACCGGGGGCGGCCTCCGTCGACCAGGACCAGCGCGGCGTGAGGCGCCTCCCAGCCCGAGGCGCGCCGGGCCGGGAAGCACCTTGCTTGGCCTGCTACCCCGGCGTCCGGAGGCGAAAACACCGCGGTCATCGCGCGGCGTGCCGGCAGGTCCGCGCGCCTACCAGCGACGGTGCGCGACGAGCGTTCGCTGCGCCTCGGCGGCGGTGACGTGCGGGCGATCCGCGAGGAAGGCGCGCGCCTCGGCGGTCGCGTCGGCGTGGCGATAGTCGTCGGCGATCGGCCGCAGCGCGTGCCGGATCGGGGTCGCGTCGACGACGCCGATCGGCCAGCGCCGCTCGCGCGCGAGCGCCGCCCAGTGCGCGTCGAGGCCCCAGCCCGCTCTGAGGTCGGGGAACGGCAGCAGCGTCGAGAACGTGTCGGCGTGGAAGGCGCTGATCGGCCCGATCTCGACGAAGCCGGTCTCGCGCACGACCGTCGTCGCTCTGCGGCGGGTGACGCGCCAGGCCGCGTGCGAGCGGCGACGGTGGGCCGGCTGGGCGAGTCTGAGGCCGAACCGCTCGGCGAGGAAGAGGAAGCGGTCGAGGAAGCCGCGCGGCAGCTCGACGTCGTCGTCGAGCGCGAGCAGCCAGTCGAAGCCGCCGGCGCCGCCCTGCGCGGCGATCAGCGCGTTGAGGTTCTCGAACTTGCCGCGGCCGCCGACGTCGCCCGTCGCGACCGTCACGTCGTGGCGCGAGCGCGCGAGCTCCGCGCGCGCCTGCGC